>NZ_PDYO01000001.1:0-600738 GCF_002743065.1 Sporosarcina sp. P16b
CCTAGTGGAAACGACAGTGTCCGAACTGCCTAAGACCAACTCTTCCGTAGGGATGGATGTCGGGCTGAAGGATTTCGCTATCTTGTCAGACGGAACGGTATACGAAAACTTAAAGTTCTTTCGATCGATGGAGAAAAAGTTAGCGAAAGCAGAACGGATTCTTTCAAGACGGAAGGAATCGGCTCGTAAAAGGAAATGTCCATTGAGCGACGCGAAAAATTATCAGAAACAACGGATCGTAGTCGCACGCATCCACGAAACGATCGCCAATAAAAGAAAAGATTACTTGCATAAACGATCAACCGAAATCATCAAAAACCACGATGTCATCGGAATCGAGGATTTGCAGGTAGCCAAACTGCTCAAAAATCCCCAATTGGCGAAAGCAATAAGCGACGTGAGCTGGGCACAGTTTCGTTCCATGCTGGAATATAAGGCGAAATGGTATGGCAAACACGTGGTAGTCGTTGGAAAAACATTTCCTTCCAGCCAGCTTTGTTCGGGATGTGGGGCTAGAAATCAAGAAGTGAAGCATCTTGCCTTGCGTGAATGGGACTGTCCGAATTGCGGATGCCATCATGACCGGGATCTGAACGCGAGTATAAACCTTAAAAACGAAGCCATAAGACTTCGAACCGCAGGGACTGCGGGGATCGCCTAATCCATAACTAGTGGTTACGCTGGTATTCTTAGGAATCTCCCCCTTCTAAACGCAGTGAAAGTGGGAGTAGTTCAATTCGGAACGTTAGGCGCTTTACTTACATATGCTACATAAAAGGAAGTGATGAAAATGCGTAATGAAAAGCCGTTGCTGTTCATCTCCAGCCCGATTATTAGAAAATATCGGTATATACCTATAGTTGAAGAAGAAAGCACATCCGTTTTCGAGCCGGAACACTCAAGAGGATCAGAGGGCCCCGTAGTCTTACCTGTTACGGAAAATGTGTCGGTGCAAGAGTCGCCAGAGATTGAAAACGAATTAGTAGCTACTCAACTGATCCGCCAAAGCTTAGAGTACTTGCACCACCCATTCCGTAAAGAATTATATGCTCCATTAGAAATCATCACGGAAAAAGGCAGTATCAAAGGAAAGTTGCATGGTATAGAAAATGAAGTTGTCTGGATCAACTCGAACAAAGAAATAACCTCAGTCCGTATGGAAGAAATTTTAGATATCCTCTGGAAACAGCAATCATTCACTATTTAATTCTTACTATTAACAAGAGGCTGGTACAAAACCTCAAAAGGTATGAAGGAAAAGACACCTTCATACCTTTTTTAATTCACTGAAAATTATTTAAAAAGTTTAATTAGTTAGTAATCAAGAGTGTACCGAAGCGGAAAAAGGCCGACTCCTGCGGGATTCAGCGCGAATGTTGAGACCCCGCAGGTAGCGAGAGCCGTTACGAAGGACGGCTTTTGCGATTAAAAGCGGAGCGTTAAGAGCATGTATTTGCACTTAGCGACGAGGAGGCTCAAGCGCGCCCCGCGGAAAGCGCGCCTTTTGTAGCGTAGGGGAACGGACTGTTTTTTAAGTTTTGTCCAAGCCTCTTGTTTTTTCGTTGATGTAGAAAGCGTTCACCTGAAAGGTAGTTCAACGACGCCCCTGCATTCCATACATTTCTTTTGCTACATCAAAAAAGACGAACCCTATTACTGCAGGGTTCGCCATTTAGCATTGCAAGAAACAAATCAATCTTCATCGCAGAAATCGATAAACACATCATCGATACACTGAATGCCGCAGAAGCAGCTCAAATCAACCGTCAAGCATGTATTCGTAGGTCCAAAACCATTCACCTTACAAATTTTTTCATAACAGATTTTTCCGTCCGTCGTAATATCAAACGGGTGTCCGTTATACAAAGGCTGCAATACTTGAATGGTAGCACAGCAAGAATCAAACACGGTCTGTACACGGAAAAATACGGAAACACAGCTCGTATGCTTATGATGTGTCGATTTATGATTAGCTAGTGTCTCTTCTGCTGTCATTTTAGGATAATGCTTCCGTTTACCACCTCTAAATACGGCCTTGAAATAGTCCCCGTTACCCGTTAGCAAACTGAACACGCGTGTGTTGACGCGGCCTCTAACCGGGCTGACCAAACTGCCAAGCGGTGCCATGAAACAATCTGTATCACACTCTACACAATCCACTTCCGGACACGTATTCTGGACGCGTTGGATAAAGCGCACTACTTCACAAATACAATTCGACTTATGACAGCCATCATGTTTGCTGTCTTTTTTTTCACATCCCACTACTGTCCACCTCCTGTTTGTCGTTCTCTATACTTTATGCATGGGTAATCGACATGACAGGGCGCTTTCCTCAATATGCATAAATCCGACATAAAAGATACATGCTAGACAGAAGGGAGGCGTCGCATTTGAAGAAACTAAGTATAGTATTACTTATTCTTGGTCTACTCACTGGTTGTAGTGAGAAAGGAACGTATATTAAAAATACTACTCCATATGATGAACATTCGTTAGAGAATGTTTTGATGAGTAATGAACATGTCAAACTAGCAAAGGTACTGCTATATGAAGATGAGTTGCTAGCAGGGATTCGTGTCAATACGTTTTCCCGATTTCAAAAGAAAGCTATTGCCAACAAAATTCAAAAAAAATTGGAACGTGAGTATCCTGACTTAAAAGTCACAGTGTCGGCAGACAGTAAAATCTTATTGGAAACGGAGAAGCTGATCAATAAAAAAAGTGAGAAAAATTATCGAAAGAAAATTGATAAAATCAAATCAATCGAAAAGGAGCAAACCTAATGCAACAGGAAAAGTATGCCCAAATAGAGAAAGAGTTATCACCTAAACCACCCATTATGAAAAATGTCATTAAAGCTTTCTTGATTGGTGGTTTGATATGTCTAATTGGCCAATTTATTGCACTTTTTTATATTACGTACTTTGACTTTACGGAACGCACAGCGAGTAATCCAACTGTTGCCACAATGATTTTCATCGCCATGTTGTTAACGGGTTTTGGACTATATAAAAAGATTTCCCAATTTGGCGGGGCAGGTGCGGCGGTACCGATTACAGGATTCGGCAATGCCGTCGTCTCGGCTGCTATTGAACATAAATCGGAAGGATATGTACTAGGTGTTGGCGGGAATATGTTTAAACTAGCTGGTTCAGTTATTTTATTTGGTGTCTTTTCTGCCTTCGTTGTAGCGCTGATCAAGACTATCTTAGTGAAATTTGGTGTGGTCTCATGGTAAAACGGGGCGTGTTAACCTTTCATTCCAAGCCAAGTATTTATGCAACAGGTGTAACGGCAGGTCCATTGGAAAAAAAGAAAAGTGTGTTTGCGCAGCAATTCGACAAATCGTACGAAGATGAGCGTTGTGATTTGCCGACGAACGAAGACGGACATAAGCAGCTAATGTATGATGCTGTATTGATTGCACTGAGTAAGGCGAAGAAACAGCCGGAGAAAATTGATTTCTTATTAACTGGTGACTTAGTCAATCAAATGACGCCTTCTAATTTCACAGCCCACGCATTAGCTATTCCGTATATTGGTCTGTTTTCCGCTTGCGCTACTTCTGTTTCATCTATGATTACAGCGGCATTGCTCGCGGATGCGAAGCATGCAAACTGGATCGTGGCGGGTTCTTCTAGTCAACATAATGCAATTGAACGGCAGTTTCGATATCCGGTGGAGTATGGTTCACAAAAAGGAGCAACTGCACAGTGGACGGTCACAGCGGCTGGTGCTGTATTGATTGGACAACATAAACAAGGCACCCCAGTGATTGACTGTGCCACTGTAGGAAAAGTGATAGATATGGGGATGACGGATCCGTTGAATATGGGATCTGCAATGGCTCCAGCAGCCAGTGATACATTGATGAATCACTTAACAGGACATGGTAAAACGGTCGATGATTATGACACGATCATCACGGGGGATTTAGGAAGTAATGGTTTCAAAATCTTTAAAGCGTTGGCAAATGAAAATGGTTTACCGCATACGAAAAACTTTCGGGATGCCGGAGAAGAATTTTATGGTAATGATCCGTCCTTTAAAGCGGGAGCAAGTGGATCTGGTTGTTCAGCAGCGGTGTTTTTTTCCGATGTGTATCAAAAATTGCTGACCGGAGAGTACAAGCGGGTTTTATTACTAGCGACTGGTGCCTTACTATCCCCTTTGTCATTTCAACAAGGGGATACAATTCCGTGTATTGCTCATGCTATTGAACTCACAATGGAAGAGGTGACGGCACCATGATATCTATATACATTACATCATTTATAGTGGGTGGCTTGATTTGTGTCATCGGGCAACTGCTGATGGATGTCGCAAAGTTAACGCCTGCTCACACATTATGTTCACTGGTTGTAGCAGGATCGGTGCTGGATGGTTTCGGCTGGTATGAACCGTTTATTGATTTTGCTGGTGCTGGCGCTACGATTCCCATTACTTCATTCGGGAACGCATTGACACATGGCGCGATGGCGGAAGCCGAGAAACACGGCTTTGTCGGTGTAGTAACGGGAATGTTTGAAGTGACAAGTTCGGGAATCAGTGCGGCAATTATTTTCGGACTAATTGGTGCATTGCTCTTTACTTCAAAAGGAAATATTTAAACTACCAAAACGCCCTCTCCAATTCATTCTCCTCTGCATATAGTAGAGAAGAAAGAAAGGAGGGGTTTTTCATGTACGGATGTTATCCATCTCAAGGTGGTTACGGATACGGCGGAGGATGTGGCGAACGATATGGCGGTTCTTCATTCGTCTTGATTGTAGTTCTGTTTATATTATTGATTATTGTAGGCAGAAGCTATTTCTAAGGAGGAGAACTGCATATGAACGATTCATTCTTTAAAAAAATAGAATCTAAAACGGGTGTGCCGATGGAAGAAGTCTTCGCATTAGCGAATGCCATCCAATATGCCGATTTTAAAGATGAAAAACAAGTAAGAAAAATCATTCGAAAAGTTAGTCAAGTAGCTAAAAAAGACGTGCCACAATCAGTAGAAGATGAACTGGTTAACTCCATCCTGACAAGTGGAAAAGGATTGAATTTAAACGACATATCACAAATGCTAGGTGGTAAGTAAAATAAACTTACTAAAACATGTTTATACTTCTAGCTAACTGGGTAAACTACTAATGAAACTATATTTAATAGGGGGTGCACATCATGGGTTATATCCTACCAATACCAAATTACCAAGCGCAACAGTATGCAGAACGTATGAATAACGAACGTCATAATTTTGCTTATATCGGACGCGTAAATCCTGTGCGTCTGGAAAATGAGGAATCAAGCTATTGGGAAGATGTTCTGGCAGATGAGGAAAGACGTCGTGAAGAGCAGATGAAACAACGAAAAAATCGTGCACCTCAACCTTTAGTTAAAAATGGATTTATTGCGCCAAATCCAGCCCAATTCTCACCTGAAATTGCAGAAGTTGTAGGAAAGGGCCAATCGATTAACGCATATGTCTGACGCAAGGAAATACCCCTTACCACTAGAGTGGCAAGGGGTATTTTTTTCTGTGCAATCAGTCGTTTAACAAACTTTTCTCCATGGCGCGATGAGGAATATCAGCGTCCATGAATTCGGGCGATGTTACGACGTAGCCTAGCTTTTCGTAAAAAGGCACAGCATAGGATTGCGCATTCAGAATAAGTTTTTTCATAGAATTCTTTCGTGCATGTTCTTCTAATGTATTCATAATTAATTTTCCAAGATGTTTACCGCGATGTTCAGGTAAAATACAGATTCTCTCTATTTTACCGTGTGCATTTACCAGACCTCTCATGCGGCCGGCACCGATTGGTTGATCTACTTCATCGTAGACAACGAAGTGGATAGCTTCTTGATCGTGTTCGTCCAACTCAAGGATCAGCGGGACTCCCTGTTCTTCCACAAAAACTTTCTTGCGGACGGAATACGCATTCTGCCGACCTTTTTCATCTGAGACGATTTTTACTGTAATCTGCAAATCAAGACTCACGATCAAGACGGAACGTTTCATAGACTGTCCACGATCCGTCTTCTAGTTGATAAAGTAAATGAATCCGATCGATGACTTCCGTGTGGTCTACACCTACCATCTTCATTTGGTTAATCACATCATCGTGTTCACCAGAAGTCAGGTTTTGCGCAATTGTAACATGCGGAACAAAAGCATAATTGTTTTCATCGTGATAGAAGTTTACATTTAAATCCTTATGCAACGCGAGAATTTCATCGTTCGGTACAACTTTAAAGTAAATCGTGTTCGTCGTTGGTGCGAACGAGCCAACTTTTGTAACTTTCAACTCAAAAGGGCTGTTTTTAATGGTAATTTCTTTTAACGCATTTGCTACTTCTTCAATTTCCTTGTCATTCGCTTCGAATGGATCTTTCAGCGTCATATGAGGTGTGATCAGCGAATAATGCGGATCATATCTCATCCGATAGCCGTTTGCTAAATCTTGAAGTTTTTTTGAAGGGAATGCAACAATACCGTATTTCATTTAAGTTTGCCTCCTTGTGAATTGACTGAATTTTAGGTACATCTATTTTAGTATATCAGAAAATAGTCCAACATGTCTCTTTCTATTACTAAAGGCTATTTATTTCAATCAGCGCACGGCGAATATCAGGTTGCCATGATTTCCATGTATGATCTCCATCCAGCTCTTCATAATAGTGAGGAAATCTTTTTTCTTTAATGATTTTATGCAGCTCGCGGTTAGGTGTTAGAAAATCCAATCTGCCGTCAGCAGTTGTGGGTACATCAGTTTCTTTATCACCGATCACATGGTAAATAGAAAGGTTTGCAGGGGTTTGATTGGCTTTAACTGCTTCGAGTACGTGTTCATTAACGAATGGTGAATGCAATACTACATTTCCAAAGCAGTTTGGATATTTTAAAGCGGTCAATAAGGAAATCGATGCTGCCAGTGAATCGCCCATCAATATTCTTGAAGAGCCCATTTGGTATGTTGGGTAGGTTTCATCAATATACTGAATTAACTCGTGCGCTAAAAAGCGGATATATGCTTTGTGTCGATCACCTTCTGGATGATACATACGTCTGCGTTCTTGCACCGTTTTGTATGGGATTCCTACGATGATGACCGGTTCAATGATTTCTTCTTCCATTAATTCATCGGCAATTCGACCAATCCGTCCGAGTTGAAAATAATCTTTGCCATCAGATACGAGCATGACATTATGTTTGTATAAAGGGGAGTAGCGTGATGGCAAATATATCAATAGTTCCATTTCTTCTTGTAATTCATTACTGTAAAAACGAATTTCTTCAATTTTTCCTGGATTCATTTTGTAGGACCTCCATAATTAATGTACACTTACTAAATATCATACCGATAAATAACAGTGTAAAGCTAGTGAAAACTATTGCGCATGAAGAGAGAGAGGGGAAATAATATGGATGAAGGTAAAAACATTGTTCATTCGGACGTTGTGACTGCGGCAACAAAAGACGCGTTGATCCGTCGTGGGGTTAAGATTGAAGATATTGCAAAAATTGTGTATGAACTGCAAGTGCCTTATAACAAAGGTTTGTCACTCGAACAGTGTATCGACTCAGTAGAAAGCGTTCTTCGTAAACGTGAATTGCAACATGCCATATTGGTAGGAGTTGAATTGGATGAAATTGCTGAAAGAGGTCAATTATCGGGACCGCTTCAGCAAATCGTTGAATCAGACGAGGGGTTATTTGGAGTGGATGAAACGATTGCATTGGGTGCGGTATACACGTATGGATCAATCGCCGTTACTACATTCGGTCACTTAGATAAGAACAAAGTCGGCATCATCAACGAATTGGATACAAAAAAAGGAATTGGTATCCATACGTTCTTAGATGATTTAGTGGCAAGTGTGGCGGCTTGTGCGGCATCTAGAATTGCGCATAGAACGCGCGATTTGAAAGAAGCAGGCCTTACGTTTGAAGATGTACAAAATGGCAAGAGCTCATAATTAAAACGAACTGCTCTAGATCATCATTTCTAGCAGCAGTTTTTTTGTTGTAGATGAAATTAGTCAGTGCGTCTAGGATTACGGTTCTGTTATGAGGATGTGGTAAGCGGTGAGAGTGGAGAGTCCATTAGAACCACTACCTCAACCACGGCAGTCGCCTTCGCTGGAATAGGTGTTGGGCAACACCTGATAAAGGCTATATATTTACGGGGGTCAAGAGCATAAAAGGAACAGGAAATAATATATAAATTATTATTATATTGACAAGTTAAAGCGCTTTCATGGTAGAATGGTAGTGTCTATGACTACAAAATGTAAAGGGGAGATGGTCACATGAAGAAAAATTCACTTCGCCTACTGGCGTTAGTTTCCATGCTTGCGCTTCTTGTGCTCGCAGCTTGCGGTAACGATGAAAAAGCCGACGGGAACAAAGATGCAGACGGAAACAAAGATGAAGGTAAGACAGAGCAAGACTACAAGTTCTTGAGCTTACTTACTGGGGGAACACAAGGCACTTATTATCCATTAGGTGGATCTTTTGCTGAATTCATTACTGAAGAGACAGGAATCAAGACGACTGCTGAAGTATCTCAAGCATCTGCTGCGAACATGACAGCACTTAAAGATGGAGATGCAAACATTGCATTCGTACAAACTGACATCGCATACTACGCTTCTAAAGGTGAAATGATGTTTGATGGGGATGTAATTGACGACGTATCCGCTATTGGTGCACTTTATCCGGAAACAGTTCAATTGGTTACGTTGAAGAAAAACAATATCAAGACATTTGAAGACTTAAAAGGCAAAAGTATTTCAATAGGAGCGCCAGGTTCAGGAACAGCTGCTAACGCTGAGCAATTGCTTGAAATCCATGGTTTAGCTTTAAGCGATATCAAAGCACAAAACTTGGACTTCGGTGAGTCACAAGAAAGTCTACAAGCTGGACAAATTGACGCTGCATTCATTACAGCTGGAACTCCAACAGGTGCTGTTGAAGGTCTAAACGCTACTTCAGAAGTTTTCGTTATTCCAGTGGAAGAAGACAAAGCGGACGAATTAATCGAGAAATATCCATATTACACTAAAGAAATAATCCCTGCTGGAACGTATGGTTCCAAAGAAGAGACACCTGCAGTATCAGTAGGTGCAATGCTTGTGATGCAGAACGATATCTCTGAAGAACTTGGTTACCAGATTACAAAGGCAATTTATGAAAATGCTTCGAAAATCCAACATGCTAAAGGTGCTTTGATTAAAGCGGAAAACGGTTTGAATGGAATTGGTATTCCTGTACACCCAGGTGCACAGAAGTACTTTGACGAAGTGAACAAATAAACTGAGTAAGTTATCTGATAGAATCATGGGGGACGGTCAAGCGAGAGCTTTGTCCGTCCCATTCTTACTTTTTCAAATATAATTAGCGGAATACATAAACTATTTAGCCGTTTGTATGTAATGAAACAGAAAGGATTTAGCGGATGAAATCAAGAAAAATCGTTCTTCTGCTGACGTTTCTTATCGGAATTGTAATGCTGATCATCTGGTTTTATCCGTATAGACAAATGATCATACTTGAAGAGGTTCGGAGCGAACAACCAAAAGCGTATTATCTTCCATTACACGAGAATAGAAATTTTCAAATTCAATATATTCATTCAATCCATTTATCCAATGTGAAAGAGCAGTATCGCATTACCGACAATGGAAAGCTCCGTTTCGAATTTATGCAGTATGAAGATGTAGCCATCGGTTTGCCGGGTTATGCAGAGGAAGGCGAAACCCTGCAAGTAGAAGATGGTGTTTATACGCTTACATTCGAAAACCACGTAATAGACTCGTTTGTTCTCTACGTAGGGAGGGTGAATACAGATCTGTCTTTGCGATATGAGCAACAAGATTATCATCTAAAAGAATTTCTTCAAAAGGGGCATTCTTATGAATTTCATGTGGCGAAGGTTTCAAATTATAAGATGTTAAAAGGAGTCAGATTAAATGAAAAATAATAAAGATCGGGAAAAAGATATTCCCGCTATCTCTGATGAAGAAATGGGTACACTTTCTGAACAAGAACAACTCGAAATTCTTCAAAAGTACGACCCTGAATCCAATACGAGAGATCTGAAAGGTCTTATCGGGAAGATTGTATTTTTCGGTTTGTTAGCATTTTCAATTTTCCAGCTGTATACAGCGATTGGAAAACCATTTACAGCTCAAATCCAGCGATCGATTCACTTAGGATTTGCTCTATCACTTATTTTCCTATTGTTCCCTGCTAGGAAAAAGATCGGTGTGCGTCATGACAAAGTTCCGTTTTATGATATTATTTTATCCTTATTGGCGATAGCAGTTGGTTTATACTGGCCACTATTTATCGACGAACTAGTATTTCGTGTGGGGCGTGTATCCGATGTCGATTTAATTATCGGTATTTTAGCGGTTCTCCTCACACTAGAGGCAGCGAGACGTGCGGTAGGAATGCCGATCACAATCATCTCCGTAGTGTTTCTGGTTTATGCGTTCTTTGGACCTTATTTCCCAGGGTTCCTTGCACATAGAGGGCAAAGTGTGGAAAATCTCGTTCAACTCATGTTCTTTACAACGGACGGGATTCTCGGTACGCCCATTAGTGTATCCGCCACTTTCATCTTCGTCTTCCTGTTGTTTGGAGCGTTCTTAGTAAAGACTGGTGTTGGTAACTACTTTAATGACTTGGCGGTAGTATTGGCAGGACGTTTGACTGGCGGACCGGCAAAAGTCGCTATTTTCTCAAGTGCTTTGCAAGGTACAATTTCAGGTAGTTCTGTAGCAAATGTCGTGGGATCTGGTTCGTACACGATCCCGATGATGAAGAAGCTAGGGTACCGAAAAGAATTTGCAGGCGGAGTAGAGGCAGCTGCGTCTACAGGTGGGCAGATTATGCCACCCATCATGGGGGCCGCTGCATTCCTGATGGTTGAATTTATCGGCGGCGTTACGTATTGGGAAATTGCCAAAGCAGCAGCTATCCCTGCGTTGCTGTACTTCACCGGAATTTGGATCATGACCCATTTCGAAGCAAAGCGTGTTGGTTTGCAAGGGATGGATGCCTCGCAAATTCCTAATCGTAAAGAAACGCTAAAAAAGATTTATTTATTACTACCAATTATAGGTATTATTGTCTTCCTATTAATAGGTATTCCGACGATGAAAGCGGCTTTACTCGGTATCGTATTAACCATTGCAGTAAGTGCAATTAGTAAAGAAACGAGAATTGGCTTTAAAGATATGATTGAGGCGTTAGTAGATGGTGCCCGTACAGCATTGGCTGTAGCAGCTGCAACAGCTTGTGCGGGTATTATTGTCGGTGTTGTCGTCAAGACGGGTCTTGGGCTTAGCTTGGCAACCGGCTTGATCTCGGCAGCTGGCGGTAACATCTTGCTCACATTAATTTTCACGATGTTCGCGGCAATCATTTTGGGGATGGGCTCTCCAACGACGGCAAACTATGTTATTACATCTACAATCGCGGCCCCTGCTATCATTACATTATTGATGCTAGATGAGCCTACAGGTGCAGCTGTGCCGATTGTAGTGGCGGTATCTGCACACTTATTCGTATTTTACTTTGGTATCATTGCGGATATCACACCGCCTGTTGCACTCGCTGCCTTTGCAGCTTCTGGTATTTCAGGTGGGGATCCGATCAAGACTGGTGTCACTTCCGCAAAACTAGCAATTGCTGCATTCATCATCCCGTACATGTTCGTCTTTAATCCGGCGATGCTGATGCTCGACTCGAGTATACTAGAGATTGTTTGGGTGACTGTGACCGCCATTATTGGTATGGTCGCAATCGGGGCGGGGATCATTGGCTTCTGGTATAGTAAACTGAACTGGATTCTGCGAATTATCACGATATGTACAGGCATGTTGTTGATCTACCCAGAAACTATCACAGATATTATCGGTTTAGTATTATTCATCGTCTTGCTGGTGTCTCAGTGGATGGGTAATAAGAAAAATAATTCGCCAACATTGGCTTCAAATTAACTAATTTCTAAAAAGACTTGCCAGCTCGAAATGGAGCTTGCAAGTCTTTTATTTTACTGATGAAAGATAAGAATTTTCAGAAAGTTACAGGCGCTCTTACATCTCTACAAATCTAGTTGGGTGAAAAGAACTAGACTAAATAGAATTTTTACTAGAGGACGGGTCTAATATATATAAGGATTCCCGTCGAAACTTGAATTTTAAAACACATGATAAAATTAAAGTCAAGAAGCCGAAGGACCAAAAATCAGTCAAATTATTTTGGACTAATTACGCAGTTTTACCAACACGAGTTATGTATATACTACATATAAGCGAATCAGTCATAACGAATAAACTATATAGATCGGTACAGAAACCAATCAAATCAAAAAGGAGAGAAAATACTATGAGTACACAAGAAACATGGTGGGAAAACGTTTTTGAAGGGCACTTGGCACATGGTTTCAACAAAGAACGTATGAGTGAGCTGGATCATGAAGAGTTTTTATATTTTGAGAATGAATCAACAGAAGAACAATTAAACCCTATGCAGTAAGGAAATGGAGGAGCGTCTCTAAATAGTCTAATAAACGTCCATAAAAGTCGATAATTTTTCTAATGGTATAGAAAAATTATCGATTTTAATTTCTTTGTTTACAACAAGGAAAGATAATGTTATTATAGTATTTGTGCTTGAGAGCCTAACTAACTCATTTCAACATGCACATCCTAGTATGATCGATTCCGTAGCTCAGCTGGGAGAGCGCCACCTTGACAGGGTGGAGGTCGCTGGTTCGAGCCCAGTCGGAGTCATAGGTGCCAAACCTAAGTTATTTACCGTAGGAACACGGTTTATAACAATAAACAGTCCTATTAGACCGAATGTCTAGGGGCTGTTTTTTTATGTCTAGATTTTTTCACATGTACTGTCAAATGATATTCAAGCGCACCATCCGTCATGCGGTGTATAGTGATAATACGAGCACCTATTTAAATAAGCAGGAGGGCTAACATACAATGAAAAGAAAACAGATTACATCTAATGTACAAAAATATACAGTGGAAGAACAGATAGAGCTCTTGCCGTATTTATTGAAGGTTATGTCAAAAAGCAGTAGAAATTCGGTGAAATCCATTCTTACACGTGGCCAAGTTATGGTGGATGGTCAGATGACAACAAAGCATAATCAGCTATTAGCGCCTGGACAAAAGGTGGAAATACAAAGCAATAAAACGGCTATAAATGTCTCGAAATTAGTCGGTGTATCTATTCTCCATGAAGATGACGATATTATCGTGATCAATAAAGATGCAGGCATTCTTTCTGTAGCTTCTGAAAAAGAAAAAGATCAGACTGCCTATAGAGAAATCACAAAGTATGTGAAGAGGAGTCATCCTGAAAACCGAATTTTTGTTGTGCACCGTCTGGATAGAGATACATCGGGTGTGATGATGTTTGCTAAAAACGAAGAAACCCAGCAAGCGTTGCAAAGTACATGGAATGAATTGGTAAAGGAACGTTTGTATACTGCGCTTGTCGAAGGGAAAGTACGTACACAATCAGGAACTATTTCGTCTTGGTTAACGGAAAATAGTGCATTCAGAGTATATTCAAGCCCAACTGACAATGGAGGACAACATGCCATTACACATTATAGAAGAGTACAAGCGAATAAAAGTTGCTCATTGTTGGAAGTTCTTCTGGAAACCGGCCGAAAAAATCAAATACGTGTGCATATGGAAGAATTGGGTCATCCAGTGATGGGTGACAAAAAGTATGGTGCTACAGGCAACCCTTTGCGTAGAGTGGGACTTCATGCCACAGCTTTGTCATTTATACATCCACGTACAGGGGAATTAGTTCGATTTGAAGCGGAAGTACCGCAAATCTTCATTACGCGCTCAAAATAAATAATGGTTCATTTTGCAGTTCCTTAGGATATCCAAGGAACTGCTTTTTTATGTGATTTCATTCAAATGTATAGTTGAATGGCTAAATTGACAAAATATCTTGAATTGCATATACTAAAATTAATCAATCAAACGGACGGTTGAATGATGAAAAGGTAAAATGAACGAATTTTTGAGAGGACTGGTCACATGGCTTCTGAGAAAAATGTCTATCGCCTACAAAATTTATCGTGCACGAGTTGTGCTGCAAAATTCGAGAAAAATGTCCGGCAGATTGATTCTGTGAAAGATGTGCAGTTGAACTTTGGTGCATCCAAATTAACCGTTGCGGGAGAGGCTTCTATTTTACAATTAGAAGAGGCAGGTGCATTTGACGGTATTAAAGTGTTCCCAGAAAAACAGCGGATCAGTAAACAACATACGCCTTTTTGGAAAAAACGTGAAAATCAAACGACTATTGCTTCGTTAGTTTTGCTACTAGCAGGGTATGCAGTATCTACCGCAAATGGTGATCATAACTGGCTGTCGATCGCTCTGTTTCTCTCTGCCATTATAATCGGTGGATTCAGTTTGATGAAGGAAGGATTAACGAATCTTTTTAAACTTGAATTTGATATGTCTACATTGATGACAATCGCAGTCATTGGGGCTGCACTCATTGGTGACTGGGCAGAAGGTGCGGTCGTAGTGTTCCTCTTCTCTGTCAGTGAAGCATTAGAAAGTTACTCGATTGATAAAGCGAGAAACTCCATTACGTCATTAATAGAGATCGCCCCTACAACTGCAATTGTACTTCGCGGAAATAATGAATTTGAAGTAGATGTAGAGGATTTACGAATTAATGATGTGATTTTGATTAAACCGGGACAAAAGATTGCGATGGATGGTGAAGTGATCCAAGGTGACTCATCCGTTAACCAAGCCGCCATTACAGGTGAGTCTGTGCCCGTACACAAAGTACTTGGAGACGAAGTGTTTGCAGGTACCTTGAATGAGGAAGGTGCAATGCAAGTCCGCGTGACGAAACTAGCTGAAGATACTACGATTGCCAAAATCATTCACTTAGTAGAGGAAGCACAGGCGGAAAAAGCACCGACACAACAATTTGTCGATCGCTTTGCGAGATACTATACGCCAGCTATTTTAGTTATTTCTTTACTGATTATGATCATACCGCCACTTTTAATCGGTGGAGTATGGGGTGAATGGTTCTATAAAGGTCTTGTCGTATTAGTAGTTGGCTGCCCTTGCGCATTAGTCATCTCCACGCCTATTGCGATCGTTACCGCGATTGGGAACGCTGCACGCAATGGTGTATTGATTAAAGGTGGCATTCATTTAGAAGAAACGGGACAAATCAACGTGGTAGCATTTGATAAAACAGGTACGCTGACTGAAGGACGTCCGGAAGTAACAGATGTCGTGTCGGTTTCTTCATTAACAGAAGATCAAATAGTGCAACAAGCAGCTTCTATCGAGAAGTTTTCCCAACATCCATTAGCCTCATCGATTATGCGGGCAGCGGAGAAATTACCGCTTGGATTACTGTCGGTACATCAATTCCAATCCATTACAGGTAAAGGCGCAAAAGCTATGATTGGAGAGCGTGTAGTGCATGTGGGCAGTCCTAATTTATTCCGGGAAATGAACACAGTGGCAAAATCCATTGAACAGCAGATTTTAGCGTTTCAGAAACAAGGTAAAACCGTTATGCTCGTCTGGTCTGAAGCGGGTTTAGAAGGAATAATAGCAGTAGCTGATCAAGTGCGTAAAAGTAGTGTGAAGGTTATCCAGAAGCTTCATGAGATGGGTAAGAAGACGGTGATGCTAACGGGTGATAATCAATCGACCGCTCTAGCAATTGGAGGGCAACTTGGGTTATCGGAAGTCAAAGCAGAATTATTACCCGATCAAAAAGTCGAGATGATTAAATCATTAGGTCAATATGGTAAAGTGGCAATGGTGGGTGACGGAGTGAATGACGCGCCAGCATTAGCTACGGCAAATGTCGGTATTGCAATGGGAGGTGCGGGAACAGATACTGCACTTGAAACGGCAGATATTGCATTGATGGCAGATGACTTGGAGAAACTTCCCTATACGATCAAATTAAGCTCGCGCACGAAACAAATCATTGTACAAAATATCTCGATCGCTCTTGGTTTGAAAGTGCTTGCACTACTTCTCATTATTCCAGGTTGGCTGACATTATGGATGGCGGTCATGGCAGATATGGGTGCGACGGTCATTGTCGTATTAAATTCATTACGACTCATGAAAAGTAAAATATAAAATACGTAGAAACTTCAGTCGAATCAATCGTCTGAAGTTTTTTCTATTGAATAAAATGGTAGACTGATAACAACAACAATCATGAGGAGTGTGGATAATTTGGCAATGACCAGTCTGGAACTTGAAATGATTATGAACAAACAGAAGCAATATTATGTATCAGGAGTAACGCGTAGTATTTCATTTCGAAAAATGATGTTGGAAAAGCTATATAAAGCGATTCAAAAGCACGAGAAAGAAATTTCGGAGGCATTGCATGAAGATCTACACAAACCTCCGCTCGAAGCCTATGTAGCAGAGATAGGCTTTGTGTTATCCAGTATTACACATATGATGGATCACATGGAAGAATGGGCAGCGCCTGAAAAAGTTAAGACACCACTCCATTTACAACCGGCAACGAGCTTTATCGTGAAGGAACCATATGGCACTGTATTGATTATCGGACCCTTTAACTATCCGTTCCAACTGTTGATTGATCCGTTAATAGGCTCGATCGCAACGGGGAATTGTACAGTGTTGAAACCTTCGGAAGATGCGTTGCATACAGCTGCTGTCGTGGACAAAATCATTTCAAGTATATTTCCGTCGGAGTATGTAACCGTTGTGCATGGTCACAAAGAAGAAACACAACTGTTACTTGGCGCACCATTTGATTATGTATTCTTTACCGGAAGTGCAAAAGTAGGAAAAATCGTCATGAAAGCTTGTGCGGAGAGATTGACTCCGTTGACACTAGAATTGGGCGGAAAAAGTCCAGCCGTTGTCGATCATACCGCAGATATCAAAAAAGCGGCAGAGAAGATTGTTTGGGGTAAGTATATGAATGCAGGTCAAACATGTGTAGCACCAGACTATGTATTAGCTGACGTTTCGATTTACGATGAGTTGTTAACTGAAATGAAGAGCGCCATCCAACGTTATTACGGGAAAAATGCACAGAAGAGTGCTGACTACGGTCGCATAATTGCGGATCGTCATTTCGATCGGCTGGCGAAAATATTAGAGCAAGATCAAGCATATATCGTAGAAGGCGGCAAGACAGATGCTGCGGATAAATACATCGAGCCGACAATTTTAGCGCTTTCGGACTGGAATAGCGCAAGTATGCAAGAGGAGTTATTTGGGCCGATCTTGCCTGTTCTTCCGTATGATAATTTAGGTGTGGCCATGCAGCAAATTAGCATGTTACCTAAGCCGCTTGCTGCATACCTTTTCACTGAAAACGATGAGGCAGCCAATCATTTCATCGAAGTATTGCCTTTTGGCGGTGGTTGCATCAATGACACCATTTCACATGTGGCCAACATTCATTTACCGTTTGGCGGAGTAGGACCTTCTGGAATGAATCAATACCATGGAAAAGCAAGTTTTGAAACATTCTCCCATTCGAAATCCATGATGAAAAAGAGTACCGCAGTATCGGTGCCTATAGCATTTCCTCCATATAGAGGGAAATTGTCAGTAGTAAAGCGTTTCATTCGCTAACTGTAAGGAAATTCAAACTATTGAGATGCACTTTGCTGTCTTTTGACCAGCAAAGTGCCTTTGTGATCATCGATGATCTTGTTACAGATCAACATCATTTAAGTAACGGACAATAGGAGTAAATATTTCGGCATGATATAGAAACTTCATGCTATATTCCATGCTGGATGTGAAAAGAAAAGATGCGTATAATAGGAATGATAGATACATTCTATAACACTTCATTTTCCAGAATAAAAAGCCTTTTTGAATTACTATTCGCCTTTTTGTTATACTTACACGAGTTATTCACCAACGTATTGGAGGAAGCCAAATGAACACGAAAGATTTACTATCTGTACTACCTGTAAAAACAATTAAAGGGACATTACCTGAAAATATAACAGACGTAGCGGTCGACTCAAGAGCTGTTCAAGATGGAGGGGTATTTGTTTGTCTAAAAGGTTATACAGTGAATGGTCATCAATTCGTCAAGAGTGCATTGTTAAGTGGCGCACGTGTTATTATCGCATCAGAGCCTATCATAATAGATGAAGACCGTACAGCGGTCGTCTATGTCGAAAACACATCAAAAGCGATTGAACTATTGGCCTCTAAGTACTATCAGTATCCTTCGAAACGTATGAAAATGATCGGTGTTACGGGAACCAATGGAAAAACGAGTGTCGGCAACATCATTCATGACATGCTGCGACAGGCTGAAGAAAGGACAGCTGTTTCTGGTACGATTGGTTTTAAATTAAATGACATCCTCTATGAAACGGAAAATACAACGACTGATGTTTTGACTACTCAGCAGATGATTGCGCAAGCAGCAAATGAAGGTTGCGAATCGATGATCATGGAAGTGTCTTCACACGGATTAGTTGAAGGACGATTGGCAGGAACGGAATTTGATATCGCGATCTTCACTAACTTAACGCATGATCATTTGGATTATCACAAAACGATGGAGAATTACAGTGCAGCGAAAGGTTTACTGTTTGCACAATTGGGTCAGCAACTTGATCAACAAAAGTATGCAATCATCAATGCTGATGATCCATGGAGCAGTAAGATGATCGAAATGACATCATTCCCAATTTACACATACGGTATTCATGTGAAGTCTTCATTCCAAGCAACAGCGATTGAAATGCAGTCGAACTTTACGAAATTCCAATTGCATGCGCCAGATGGAACGTTCCCCGTTACGATGCCGTTGATTGGAGAGTTTAACGTCTATAATTCGTTGGCCGCAATTGCAGCGTTATATGCGAAAGGAATGGCCACAGAAGACATTTTACCGCTACTGGCGAATGTATCGACAGTGAAAGGCCGTCTTGAAAAAGTGGAAACATCTTTACCACTGACCATTTTCATCGATTATGCACATTCGCCGGATGCGATTGAAAAAGCGATCGCTACAGTGCAACCCTTAAAAAAGGAAGGCAACCGTCTATTATTCTTAATAGGAACGGGAGGTAATCGAGATCGTCTTAAGCGCCCAATCATGGGAGAAAAAGCGGCAGCAGCAGATTATGTTGTCTTTACGACAGATGATCCACGAGACGAGCCATATGAGTCGATCTTATCGGAACTTAGTGCCACTATGCCGCATAACCAGTACGCATGTATAGGGGATAGAGAAGAAGCAGTGCGTCATACTATTGAGCAAGCAAATGCGGGAGACATCATTATATTTGCTGGAAAAGGTCACGAAGACTTTCAAATTATCGGCAATACGAAATATGCGCATTCGGATGCAAACATTGCACTTGAAGAAGCAACCAAAAAGTTCGGTGACACACCCATCAATAAGTGAAGTGCAGTTTGAATTTGAGAGTTTATAGTTTTTTAGTCAATTCAATGAAAACCATTGAAATGCATTCCTATTCTCTCTATGATAGAAAACGTAAGCAAAAGGAGAGTACAATGGATGCAAAAAAATAGACATGATGAAATCACATCGCGGCGAACGTTTGCGATTATTTCTCACCCCGATGCCGGTAAAACGACAATTACTGAAAAGTTACTATATTTTGGCGGAGCGATTCGTGATGCTGGTACAGTTAAAGGAAAGAAATCAGGAAAATTCGCTACGTCTGACTGGATGGAAATTGAAAAACAACGTGGAATATCTGTCACTTCTTCCGTTTTACAATTTGACTATGCAGGCAAACGTGTCAATATTTTGGATACACCCGGACACGAAGACTTCAGTGAAGATACGTATAGAACATTAATGGCAGTGGATGCTGCCGTCATGATGGTTGATTCAGCAAAAGGAATCGAGCCACAGACCATTAAATTATTTAAAGTATGTAAAATGCGCGGAATTCCTATCTTCACATTCATTAATAAAATGGATCGCCAAGGTAAAGAGCCTTTGGAGCTAATGGAAGAACTAGAAGAAGTGTTGGAAATCCAATCTTACGCAATGAATTGGCCCATTGGTATGGGGAAAGAGTTCCTAGGCATTTACGATCGTTTCAATGAACGTATAGAGCTAGCGCGTCCGAATGCAGACGAGGAACGTTTCCTTCCAATCGACGAAGACGGCGAGCTTGCAGTAGAACACTCCATGAAAGAGACTTCTTACTATAAGCAAGCACTAGAAGATGTCATGCTATTGAATGAAGCTGGGAACGACTTTGATGAAGAACGTATCGCTAAAGGCGATTTGACACCTGTATTCTTCGGTAGTGCGTTGACTAATTTTGGTGTTCAGACATTTTTAGAAACATTTTTACAATTCGCACCTGAGCCTCAACCTAGGTTAACGAAAGATGCTGAATACGTAGACCCTGAGTCTGAAGTTTTTTCAGGATTTATCTTCAAAATTCAGGCTAACATGAATCCTGCACATCGGGATCGGATTGCATTTGTTCGAATCGTTTCTGGTGAATTTGAGCGTGGCATGACGGTAACGGTTCCGCGTCTTTCTAAAAACTTCAAGTTAACGCAAACGACTCAATTCCTTGCAGATGACCGCGAAACTGTCAATCAGGCAGTAGCAGGCGATATTATTGGGTTATATGACACAGGTAACTACCAAATTGGTGACACGGTCATCAGTGGTAAAGCAAACTTTCAATTTGAGGCGCTTCCACAATTTACTCCCGAGCTTTTTGTTAGAGTAAATGCTAAAAACGTCATGAAATCCAAACAGTTCCACAAAGGAATCTTACAGCTTGTGCAGGAAGGAGCTATTCAGTATTACAAAACATTGCATACGGAAGAAGTCATTCTCGGTGCAGTGGGGCAGCTTCAATTCGAAGTTTTCGAACATCGTATGAGAGCGGAATACCATGTGGAAGTCCAGATGGAGACAATGGGATCCAAAGTAGCGCGCTGGATTGAAAACGAAGAAGATGTAAAAGAGACCATGGCAGGACAGCGTGCATTACTCGTAAAAGATCGATATGATCACAAAGTTTTCTTGTTTGAAAACAGTTTTGCGATGCGTTGGTTCCAAGATAAATACCCGGATATCAAACTGTATAACCAATTATAAATTGTAAAATATATGGCCCGGACGGATTCATTATAATCCGTCCGGGTTATTTGTTAAAAATGTGAATATTTTTTGTGTGTATTCGCTATTATTCGAGCAAATTACGGTGATAATACGCTATTCAGGTGATATGGTGGAAAGATGAAAAGGTTTCTCCAGCTGGAGCGCTGAAAAAGAGAGGAATAGATCAATGAAGATTAGTAGTTTTTCGGTCAAACGACCCGTTTTTACGTTAGTCACTATGTTTCTTGTCATTATTTTAGGTGCAGTATCCTTCTTTAAAATTCCCGTTACCTTAATTCCTGATCTAAATCCGCCGGTAGCGGTAGTGGTTACGAATTATCCGGGTGCTTCACCAACGGAAGTAAGTGAGAAAATCACTAAACCGTTGGAAGAAAGTTTATCGACAGCTCCTGGCTTAAAGTCGATGCAGTCTTCTTCTCGAGAAGGAGCCAACTTAGTATTCTTACAATTTGACTGGGATTCTTCGATTGATGACGTCCAAATGGATATCCTCCAACGGATTGATCAAGTAGAAATGCCTGATGGTGCTAATAAACCACGTTTCATGAAGTTTGATCCCTCTCAATTCCCGGTCATCCAATTATCTTTGCGATCCGTCGATCAAGATACGAATATACGGAAGATTGCAGAAGAGCTAGAGAAAGAATTACGCCGTATTGAAGGTGTAGCCAGTGTCAACGTGTCAGGTAAAATCATTGAAGACGTTCAGGTTATTTTAGATCCTGATAAATTAAAAGAATTTAGTTTAACGCAATCCGATGTCGTGCAAGCAATACAAGCTAGTAATGTATCTATGCCAGGAGATCCGATTGACACGAGTGATGGTAGAAAGTTAACTACAAGAATCTTAAGTACTGTACAAAATATCTCGGATGTACGAGGTATCCAAATAGGCGCTAATCCTCAGACAGGTGACAAAATCAAAGTCTCTGACGTGGCGGATGTTGCTTTGTTGGAGCCGGAAGTACAGACAGAAACACGAGCCAATGATGAGCAAGCTGTATTATTGTCTGTACTTCAAGAATCAGGAGCAAATACTGCAACTGTATCTAAAGAGTTTAAAAAATCATTGGATAAGTTATTGGAGAAAGACGCATACAAGGATATTGAATCTGATGTGATGTTTGACCAAGGGGACTATGTACAGATTGCCATTGGCAATATTGGTCAGTCATTAATTCTTGGTGGTTTGTTCGCTATGCTCGTATTATTTGTTTTCTTACGTGGAATTAAGAGTCCCATCATCATTGGAGTAGCGATTCCATATTCGGTTATTGTAACATTTGTTCTCATGTATTTCGCAGACTTCTCGTTAAATATCATGACACTCGGTGCACTTGCTCTAGGGATCGGGATGTTAGTTGATAATGCCATTGTCGTAATAGAAAATATTGAGCGTCATTTAGCAATGGGGAAAACACCAACAGAAGCAGCGAAAGATGGTTCTAAAGAAGTGGGCGGGGCGATAACCGCGTCTACGTTAACTACTCTAGCTGTTTTTGTACCGATTATTTTCATTACGGGAATCATTGGTCAAATCTTCACGGAGTTCGCATTAACGATTTCATTTAGTTTATTTGCGTCGTTAGTTGTTGCACTGACTGTCGTGCCTATGCTTGCGAGCCGTTTGTTGAAAACACCTGATGAAGAAACACTCGAGAAAAAGAATCGTGTGAAGAAAAATCAGAGATTCGAAAAGTCCGTCGAGTGGGCTTTAGGCCATCGTCTACTCGTGTTACTACTCACAACCGCTTTACTAGTAGGAAGCGTATTCGGAATTCTAAAAGTAGGAACGGAATTCCTGCCTGCTACGGACGAAGGATCTTTCAGCGTCAATGTAAAGTTACCAAATGGTGCTTCACTCGATGCGACAAACGATGTAGTAAAACGAATTGAAGAAGAAATGAAGAAACAAGACGACGTGGAAGTGTATGTCAGTTTAGTCGGCGGAACTCAGCAAAGTATGGCCCAAGGTGGATCAGAAAGCAATATGGCAGAAGTGTATGTAAAACTGATCCCACTAGAAGACCGTGACCGCTCTGTCTTTGAATTTGTAGACAAAGTACAACCAGTCGTAGAAGATGAAATCGGCGATGACGCAGAAATCAGTTTCAACATGCAGACTGCTGCTGGCTCGAGTCCAAACACCTTATCATTCTCCTTACATGATACGAATGAGGAACGGTTAGGAAAAGCGGTATCAAAGCTTGATGAGAAATTGAGTGAAATGGATACTGTAACTGACGTCAAAAATGATTTGGTAGATACGGTAGAGGAAATAAAAATTGAAGTGGATCGTGACAAAGCTTCAGATGTCGGATTGGCTCCATATCAAATAGCGCAAACGGTTAGTGACGTTACGCGAGGTGTCTTTGCTTCACAAATCGTCTTTGAGAAAACAGGCGAAGTAGTTGGAGTGAACGTTAGCTATGATGAACGTTTCCGCAATAGTGTAGATAAGTTAAAGGAATTGGAATTAAAAACACCGCTGGATACGTTTGTTAAATTGAAGGACATAGCGGATGTGGAAATCGCAGAAGGTCCTGCAACGATTGTACGTGTAGATCAAGCACATTCAGTCGCATTTACTGTGAAATATCTATCCAATGAATCATTGGGAGATATGACGAAAAAGGTGAATGATATTGTAGAGGACCTCGATCTACCAAGTGAAGTAGAACTTTCATACGGGGGAGATCGCGAGTTATTTGAAAATGCGATTAACGATATGTTATTGGCGATTATACTGGCAGTGATATTGGTATATATCGTAATGGCTGCACAGTTCGAATCGTTTAAATATCCATTCGTTATCATGTTCTCTGTACCTCTTATGTTAATCGGTGTAGCCTTAGCGTTATTCTTCACGAATACACCAGTTAGTGTAACAGCAGTCATAGGTCTTCTCATATTGGTTGGGATTGTGGTCAACAACGGAATTGTGTTAGTTGATTACATCAATCAGCGTAAAGAGGCAGGACTTAGTTCGTATGATGCCATCATGTCGTCTGTACGTGACCGTGTGCGTCCAATCCTCATGACAGCCCTCACAACTATATTGGGCTTACTACCGTTAGCGCTAGGCCTCGGTGAAGGTTCGGAGTTGAACCAACCGATGGGGATTGCAGTAATTGGCGGATTGATCAGTTCCACGTTCTTGACATTGTATATTGTTCCCATCATTTACAGTTTGTTGGACCGGGAGACGCGTCGAGGTAGGAATACGCCGAAGAGAGAACACGCTGTAACGGAAGATCAGCCTGTTAAGATAACGGAAACTGTAACCGTGACAGTAACGGAAACTGTAACGGTTAGAGAAACCAAATAATGCATACTGCCGGCAAATGGAACTTTTCGTTTGTCGGCTTTTTTTATTATATTGAATAAATCATGTCAAGGAAAAGTATAGTGGTAGGAGTAAACTATACAATGGACAGTACCCACGCGATACGCTTACATGTACATCAAAATAGTTATGCATACTAAATTGAATAGCTCTACAGGCATCGCCTAAATCATTTGCAAATCAAAGTTATCATGTTATAATACTTTAAAAGTATCCGATAACTTAATAACTTTTGACGCAATGTCAAGGGGGAGTAGCTATAGGGAAACCTATTTCATAATCGTCAATACGTGACCGCCACAATGGTCATCGGTTATGATAGCTGGATTTTGAACGTAAAATTCCAACTTAGCGAGACCTTTGCCTAATTATTAGGTGAGGGTCTTTTTTATTTTGTAGAAAATAAGGAGGCATTATGTTGGATCCGATTTTATTAGAATATGCATGGGTACTCCTAGTATTAATTGTACTTGAAGGCCTATTAGCAACAGACAACGCGGTAGTAATGGCAGTAATGGTAAAACACTTACCGAAACTCCAACAAAAGAAAGCATTATTTTATGGTTTGCTAGGGGCATTCGTCTTTAGATTCACTGCACTATTTATGATTACGTTTTTAGTGAAGTTCTGGGAGATACAAGCAATCGGTGCCATTTACTTATTGTTTATATCCGGTAAAAATATATACGATAAAGTGACCCATAAGCCAGAAGGGCATCCGAATAAGAAACCTAAAAAACAATCCGGTTTCTGGATGACTGTGTTGAAAGTGGAACTGGCAGATATTGCGTTCGCTTTGGACTCTATGCTTGCGGCTGTTGCGCTTGCCGTAACATTGCCTGAGTTAGGTGACTTCCATATCGGTGGCATTAATGGTGGGCAGTTCGCTGTGATGTTGCTAGGTGGTATGATTGGTTTAGTCATGATTCGATTTGCAGCGAAACAATTTGTGGTAATGCTTGAAAAGTATCCAACCTTGGAAACTGCAGCATTCTTAATTGTCGGATGGGTAGGTGTAAAGCTAGTTGTATTAACGCTGGCACACCCTGCGCTTCTCATCATTCCAGAAGCATTCCCACACTCTACAATGTGGAAAACAACATTCTGGGTTGTGTTATTAATCTTAGCTATCGGCGGATATCTACTGGCCGTTGCCAAATCAAAAGTGAAAGCTAACAGATAATACGAAAGCAGTCTCTTCCGTTGAACGGAAGAGACTGCTTTTTTGTTGCCTCAGTTTAGAAGTGTATAAAGAGTGTAATGTTCTATATATAGCTATCTTTTCATTAAGGGATTTGATAAAGTAGGAAAATGAAGTTTCCGTTATGAAAGGAATTTGAAAAAGATGAGGCTTTCCAGGGAAGTTTTTCATAAGTTTACGCCAGCACAGATTATCGCCTTCTACTACTTTTTGGCAATTGCATCTTCTTTTGTCTTGTTAAACTTGCCGGGTGTCTATAAACCGGGCGTGAAGGTGGCCTTTATAGATAGTTTATTTACGGCTGTGAGCGCCGTGAGCGTAACGGGCTTGTCTTCTATTAGTATCGGAGAAACGTACTCTGTATTTGGTATTTGCATGATCATGCTCGTCCTTCAGCTCGGTGGTATTGGCATCATGTCATTAGGAACATTTTTCTGGCTACTTGTAAAGAAAAGAATTGGCATGAGAGAGCGGCAACTGATTATGGTGGACACGAATCAGTACACATTACAAGGTGTCGTTCAATTAATACGTCAAATCATCCAAATTATCGTAGCCATTGAGATTATTGGCGGTGGTATTTTAACATTATATATTTATCGTTCTTACAATTCATTTAGTGAAGCGTTGTTGAATGGCATGTTCATGGCGGTGTCTGCAACTACGAATGCGGGTTTTGACATTACGGGTTCATCGATGATACCGTATCATGATGATTACTTCGTGCAACTTATACTAATGATATTAATTATTTTAGGTGCTATTGGCTTTCCGGTTCTGATTGAAGTGAAGAGCTTCTTTTCGAAAAAAGTGCCGCATTTTCGCTTCTCCCTTTTCACTAAGATTACGACCGCGACATTCGGTATTCTGTTACTCGCAGGTACATTCACTATTTGGGTGTTGGAATCATTGAATTCATTTAAAGGAATGAGCTGGCATCAGCAATTTTTCACGGCGTTATTCCATTCAGTTTCTGCACGATCGGCGGGTCTTGTGACGTATGACGTAACGCAATTTAGTGAAGCAACAGATATTTTTGTCAGTGCGCTCATGTTCATTGGTGCTTCGCCCAGTTCAGTAGGTGGCGGTATCCGCACGACGACCTTTGCTATTGCGCTATTATTTCTCATTAACTTTGCGAAGGGGAATGACGTTATACACGTTTTTAAACGCCAAATTAAACTAATTGACGTATTCCGATCGTATGCAGTCATCCTCGTAGCGTGCTTTATGGTGTTGGCGGCATTATTGTTGCTATTACTTACGGAGCCTGGAATACCTGTAATCCCGTTGTTATTTGAAATCACATCCGCTTTCGGAACGTGTGGCATGTCACTTGGTATTACAAGTGATTTATCAGTGTTCGGTAAAGTGATTATTATGGTGCTAATGTTTATCGGTCGAGTAGGTTTGATATCGTTCATCTATACGATAGGTGGCAAATCGAATAAAACGCCTTATCATTACCCAAAAGAGCGTGTAATTATTGGTTAATAGGAAATATAAAACCGCAGCAAGCGAATTTTCGCATGCTGCGGTTTTATTATAGATAAACGGTGTCTAGTGCTTGTTCAGACAGATGGTAGTGCTGTGCTTCTTTACCTGGTGTGTATTGGACAATCAGATAACCGGGATCTTTTATTACGGATAGATCTTCTTTTAATTTAGCAGAGGTCTTTGTGATGAAAACTTGCTTTCGAATCGTTCTTTCAGTGTAATCCATTGACTCAAACGTATCACCAAGCAAATGTGGGGAACGTAAGAGTAATTGATAGACCTCTTTTAACTCTTCTTCAGGCACACCAGAATTCCACCAGATCTTTCTTGGCAAAAACTTTTGATGAAGTAAATAGTCCATCTTCAATAGACTTTCTGCTATAGAAGTATCGATTTTCAATACTTCTTTTAGGAAGCGTTCCAAGCGAGTGAATAAGTCTTCGAACTGATGACCGATTCGTGACCAACCTTGCTTCTCCCAAAATGCTCCGAATAATTGGAAGAAGTCAAATGGTGTATCGACCAATTCTGTGACAATATACTCCATAGAGTGTATGAATCGACCTGAATTCCAATATTTCTCGAGAATGTCTTCTGTTTGCTTAATCTTCAGCATATCATCAAAGGACAGGACATTATTTGATACAATTTCATAAGGGGCGGTGTCGATGTAACGATAACCATATTGCTCTGCCTGGATACGTAAACCGGTTCCGCGTAGTAGCTTCAAAAAGCCTAACTGTAATTCTTCAGGTCGTAAAGCAAACACTTCGTTGAACGTATCACGGAAAGATGCATAATCTTCTTCAGGCAGTCCAGCAATCAAATCAAGGTGCTGAGCAATTTTTCCGCCTTCTTTTACCATAGTGACCGTTCGCGATAACTTAGTGAAATTTTGTCTTCTTTTAACCAATTCATTGGTTAGGTCATTGGTAGATTGGACACCAATTTCAAATCTAAACAGGCCTTTGGGTGCATTGTCATTTAAAAACTGAATCACTTCTGGTCGCATGATATCACCGGTGATCTCGAATTGAAAGACGGTTCCAGGCAAATGTTCATCTATAAGAAACTGGAACATTTCCATTGCATAACTTCTACTAATATTGAATGTACGGTCGACAAATTTAATCGTTTTTGCGCCATGTTGCATCAAGTAGCGAATGTCTTCTTTTATGGCCTCTCGATTAAAGTATCGAACACCCACTTCGATTGAAGAAAGGCAGAATTGACAAGAGAATGGACAGCCGCGACTTGTTTCGATATACATTACACGATTTGTGAGATGTGGAATATCCTCCGGAAAACGAAAAGGGGAGGGCAGTTCCCGAAGATTCAATTTAGGACCTGGAGCTGTAATCTTTAATTTTCCTTCTGTACGATAGGCAATACCCTGTACAGAAGAGAGATCAGTTTGTCCATCGACTGCTCGAAGTATATCCTTAAACGTCTTTTCGCCTTCTCCTATCGCAATAATATCAATTTCCGGTACTCTTTTTAACCACTGATCATAGTCATACGTTACTTCAGGTCCACCACAAACTATAACGGTTTTAGGACTTGTCAGTTTCAGCATACGAATTACTTTTATAGTTTCTTCTATATTCCAAATATATACGCTAAAACCTACGACGTCTGGAGAATGTTGATATAGCTCCGAAACGATAGAGAGCGTAGGATCATGTATAGTAAATTCGGCCAGTTCACAATGAAATTCAGGTGCTGCATAAGCTTTCAAATAGCGAATTGCAATATTGGTATGTATATATTTAGCGTTTAATGTAGATAAAATGATGCTCATGACAAAACTCCTAATCTCAAAATAATATAAGTAGTTGAAAATAACAAAATAGACTATAAGCCTATGTGAACAAGTACGTCAATATGGCATAATAAGAATCAATCAGAATTTACTTCCAAACGAGAAAAAACATTACAAGTAAGTAATTGATAGTTGCTATTTTATGGGGGGGACTGCTACAGTGTCAAAAACACTAGATATCAATCGTTATCTAGAAAGTTCACTTTTTAAAATCGTCTTAGATGAAGAGGGCGATATACTTAATATGACGGAAGCTGTTAAATTACTCATGCCTAAAGATTTCATACCACACCATATATCTGAAATATTTGATCATAGTTTGTTGGAACAAATAGAGAAGCGTTTGTTTCTGTTGAAAACAGAAACGACAGCCGATCAAACTGTATTGACTGGTCATCTAATTATGCCGAATAACAATCGTGAACCCTGTTATATTATATACCAACAATATAACGGTAGGGCGCTTTTAACAATAAAAATAGGTGAACAAAATCATAAATTGCATCAACTTTATGAAAGTGCCTATTTAACGGCGACTATACCAATGGCGCTAGTGAATGAATCGGGGTATATCGTTTCAACCAATGATTTATTTTCAGAAATATTCCCAGATCAAAATTCTAGTGAACTGTTACATCTACAAGATCTTTTTAATTTAATGGTTCCAACCTCTTCTTTTTCTTTTGAAGAATATATTTTAAAAGCTCTAACACAAGGATCTTCGACAGTGAAAATGTCTTACACATTTAAGGAAATACAGCGTTACCAAGACGTTAGTTTGAAACTGGATTGTAAAACACAAATGTTCATTTTACGAATTGTAGATATTACTGAACAAGAACGTCTATTTGAGCAACTAGCGCACTCCGATCAATTAAGCACAACTGGAGAAATTGCTGCAAGCATTGCACATGAAGTACGCAATCCGATGACAACATTACAAGGGTTTCTTCAACTACTGGAACACGAAGTAACTGGAAATGCACAAATGTATGTAAACGTAATTCAAGATGAAGTCAAACGTATGAACGAAATATTGAACGAAATGCTCGCACTATCAAAACCAACTGTTGACGAAATCACTGTATTTTCATTATCCGTTTTAATAGAAGACGTACTTATATTGCTTCGCCCTAAAGCATTGTTGGATCAAATTCATTTAGTAAATGAATTTAATGCTACCGGGTCATTATTAATTAAGGCCAATCCTAACCGTATTAAACAAGTATTCATTAATCTTCTTAAAAATGCAATGGAAGCGATGAGTACAAATGATACGTTGTCTGTCTTGATAAGCGAAGGTGATCAGCAGAATGTAGATATCTTTATATCCGACACAGGGAGTGGAATGGAAAAAGAGATGCTTGAAAATTTATTCTTGCCATTTATTACAAACAAACCGGGAGGAACCGGTTTAGGACTTCCATTTGTTAAGAAAACCGTTCAAGAGTATGGTGGATCTATATCCGTTACTAGTGAGATCGGCAAAGGCACGGTTTTCCATTTATCATTTCCACAAATTTTCGTATCGTGATCAGAATGATTGAAAGTCCATATAAAAGAGGCCAATCCTATAAGGATAGGCCTTTTCTATATGGGTATATCACTTGATTGTAGCTGCCATATTCTTAAAGTCTGTTACATGTTCGTTGTCTTCTTGAGCGTAAATGCTTACACGAATTAACTTGTCTTCACGTTCGATGACATAGCCTGTAAAATAACCTTCAGGAGAATCAACTACTGCTCCTTTAACAGACAGGATATCATCAGCTTGTGGAAGATCTGTTTGCTCTGTTATCTCAACAGGTGTTCCACTGTTACTTGAAGCCGTCAACAATTCTTCCATATTTTCATAGAGTTCATCAAAAGTATAGGATTCCTCATCTTTAGGCATAGTTTCGATTCGCATGAATATTTCGCCGTCTTCTTCCAGATATAGACTATCTCTGCCTGGTTCTTCACTTGTAAGTTTATATCCAGGGAGTACCTTCATCGAGTAATCTTGTTCATCGCTTGTTGTTTCCACAGCATTTTTCATTGCATTGTCGTCTGTTCCTACTTCAGTGTCTGTTTCATTTTCTGCTTCATTCTCGGAAGAAGTGCTATCTTCCACATCCGTTACGGGAGCAGCAGGTTCTTCGATAGCATTACCTGTTGTATCCTTTTCCGGATCTGCATCAGATGTTCCGCATGCAGCAAGCATGATAGTGGCCGTCAGTGAAGTGAAAATAATACGCCATTTGTTGTTCATATGGTACCACTCCTTCTTATACTATTCTATTCTATTGGACGGATCACAGCGAGGAATGTTTCCTTCTTGCGAACTACTACTCAAAATGATATAACGTTTATGATTGATGACTGTTTTCTCCTGCATGACCGATTCATCGAAGTCTTTCATATACGTTAAGTCTACAATTACAGAGTTTTCGTTCACTTTTTCCACAATTCCTTGTAAGCCTTCCTTGAATTCTATAATATCACCTATTTCTGCAATCGTCATTCTAACCATCCTTTCTTCAATCATCATGTACTTTAAGCGAAACAATGAATCATACTATTGGGAATTCCTTTATAGTTTGCCCTATAATCTTTAAAACGTAAAGTCTTATTTTAAAAAATCAGGCAAATATACATATATAACTATTGTCACAAAATGTCGACAATCTTTCGGTTTAATAAAATTAAGTTGTTGGTATATTAAATAATAGAGTAATTATAAATGGAAGGTGTGCAACTAGTGCATAAATGCAATGTAGAAATTGAACGTGTGAGAAAACAACTAATCCAAGTCGCAGAAAAATATGGTATGAACGCTGAGAACACCATTGAACTTAGTCGTAAATTAGATGTATTGATTAATGAATTCAACGAGAAAAAAGAAACACAATCACCTTGAATTAATACCAAATTGAATGTTTAACTTAAAATAAAAGTGGGAACAATATAAATGAACACAGCAACATTCTCATTTCCCCCTTTTGTGGACCAATCTTGTATTGGTCCTCTTTTTTATGTCTGCCCAATTGTAAAAATATTTGAACTTCTGTACGATGGACATAAACATATATCATGAGGAGTGGGAATATGCAAAAAGAAAAAATTTCATTTATTGGTACAGGTGTGATGGGTTCTAGCATTATTAAGCATTTGCTTAACGCATCTTATGAAGTAACCGTATACACTAGAACGAAAACAAAGGCCGAACCATTGATGGCTTTAGGAGCTAAATGGGCTGATCACGTGGCTGAAGCTATTAAAGATGTGGACATTATTTTCACGATGATTGGCATGCCAGCCGACGTGGAGGACGTGTATTTTTCCCGTCAAGGTATATTTGCAAACAGTCGCCCTTCTCAGACTGTAGTGGATATGACAACTTCAAGTCCAGAGCTAGCCGTTGCCATTGCAGAAAAGGCTGCATCACTACAAATAAATGCACTTGATGCACCTGTATCTGGTGGAGATATAGGCGCTCGAAATGGCACACTTTCTATCATGTGTGGGGGTCAAAAAGATTTATTTGAAAAGCTGTTACCAGTTATGTCTGTTTTCGGCAAACAAATTGTCTATCAGGGACAAGCGGGAGCTGGGCAACACGCCAAAATGTGTAATCAAATTACTGTCGCTGGAAATATGATAGGAGCATGCGAAGCGATTGCATACGCTATGAAGTCAGGTCTTGATCCGGACACCATGTTACAATCCGTCACTTCGGGTGCAGCGAATTCCTTTAGTTTATCGGATCTGGGTCCCCGAATTATTAACGAGAATTATGAACCAGGATTTTATGTAAAACATTTTGTAAAGGATTTAAATATTGCCTTACAGGAAACAGAAAGACTGAACCTGAAATTGCCGGGATTGCAGCTAGCTCGCGATATGTATACGGAATTACTCGCAAAAGGTTATGGGGAAAAAGGAACACAAGTTTTGATTAAAAAGTATATAGAGTGAAATATAAGCAAATCATAGGAGCTTCTTTATATATGTCGTCTTAAGAATCCAAACGAACAAATTGCGAATGATTTATTGAATGTTAAGTATGCATACTTACTCACTTATTGCACATGCTCATTCATATAGTATGTGCGAAAAGGAGGGAGTTATGATGTGGGATATTTGGTTGTGGCCTATGGTGTTTGTAACCGTCATTATGCTAGGGATCGGAATAGCTGGGGTAGGAAAAATGAGTCGTGCATTCCAGTTAAATGAAAAGGATCGTATACCGAATGTTGTAGCGAAGCATCCATTTACAATGAATCCCTTACTGTGGATTATCATTGTCGCTTCAGTTTTTATCTTTATCATCATTTTTTATTACTGGGCCTCTTTCTATTAAAGAAAGAGGTTTTTTGTTTTGTGAATCCGCTTTCTTTTGAGGTGAGAGATGGATTTTTGTGGTATGATGGATGGGAAGCAGTGAACGGACTTTTAGGTAAATGTATGTAGATGAAGAACAGAAGGAGCGATCACCTATGGTTTCTATAAACAATAAAGATTTTCTTACCGCACCCATCGTAGACCAAATTATTTCTTCGGAAAAAGTTGCTCACGTGCAAATTGGCAATAACGCAGAGCATGCGCTACTTGTTTTGACGAAGACTGGCTATTCCGCGATCCCTGTACTGGATAATCAGTATCATTTGAAAGGGCTCCTTGGGATTGGGATGATTACAGATTCCATTTTGGGCATGGAACGTATTGAATATGAGAGATTAGAAGATATAAAAGTAGATGAAATTATGGATACAAATCTACCAACGATTCGTGTCAATGACCGTTTTCAACGTGCTGTCGATCTATTGATTGATCATCCATTTCTCTGTGTTACAGAAGAGGATGGAACATTTGCAGGTATTATTACACGACGTGTGATTATGAAAGAGTTTAAAAAATATATTTACAATGTATAATGTATGGATGTGGATAAAACAGTGAAGCGAATATATCGGTAAAATATAAAAGGGCTCCGATAAAGGGGTCTTTTTCTAATAGATGGAGTTGAAATAGCTGTGCGTAAAGAAACTAATCGGCCCTTTGTACTTGCTGCTGTTATGCTCGCTATGTTTGTGGGAGCAGTTGAAGCGACTATTGTTACCACTGCCATGCCGACGATCGCTTCCGAATTAGGTGGATTTTCACGATATAGTTGGATATTCTCATCTTATTTATTAATGAGTACCGTGACGGTCTTGATTTATGGAAAGTTAGCCGATTTATTTGGTCGAAAACCGATTTTTTTTATGGGCTTAACCATTTTTTTAATTGGTTCCATACTTTGTGGATTTGCTACCACAATGGAGCAATTAATTGTCTATCGTCTCATACAAGGTTTGGGAGCAGGAGCTGTTATGCCAATTGCGACTACAATTATTGGCGATATTTATTCAACGGAAGAACGTGCGAAAATACAGGGGTATTTGTCGAGTGTGTGGGGCGTTTCTGCAGTTTCGGGCCCTGTCATTGGCGGATTGCTTGTACAGTACGTAAGCTGGCAATATATATTTTGGGTGAACGTACCGCTCGGACTACTTTCAATGGGTGTCATTTATTTCTTTTTATATGAACCAAAAGAAACACAAAAAGCTTCTGTAGATTACAAAGGTGCTTTTTTTCTAACATCTGCTTTGGCGACCATCTTAATCTGGCTAGTAGAGGGAGGTCAAGGATTTGGACGTCTTTCAGCTTTCGGTATAGCATTGATCGTAGTTTCAGGGATTTCATTTTGGTTATTTTTTAGACAAGAAAAGTTGGCGAAAGATCCACTTATTTCTTTTGGTATATGGAAAAACCCCGTTATTTTATATGCGAATCTCGTCTCGTTGACTACTGGAGTTATTTTAATAGGGGTTTCTTCTTATTTACCTACCTACGTATCTGGAGTCATGGAACAACCAGCAATCATAGCAGGTTTCACATTAACTGCCATGTCAATTGGTTGGCCTTTAGCTTCCTCGTTGGCAGGGCACTTACTCATACGATTCGGTCCATTTCTCGTATCGTTTGCAGGTGGTGTGTCCCTTGTGATTGGCACCATGATGTTTGTCTTCATGAACGCGACGCTAGGGCCGGTATGGGCGGGGTGTTCAAGTTTCTTCATAGGTGTCGGAATGGGGCTGACCAATACATCCTTTATTGTGACGATTCAAGGAGCTGTGCCGCGCGCACAAAGAGGTTCGGCTACCGCAGCTAATATGTTCATGAAGAATTTTGGCAATACGATTGGTGCTGCTGTGTTTGGTGCCATTTTGAACGCTACACTCATTACCTATTTTGCCAAAGAAAAATTGCCCTACACGATTGATAATGTAAATACATTGTTAACCAAAGATGGTCGTTCGATGATTGCATCACAAGAGCTAATCAGTTTACAAAATGGTTTGGATAGTTCGTTGCACGGGGTGTATATTGCGATTGCCGTATTTGCAGTCATCAGCTTATTGTTGATTTTACGAATTCCACGAGGGAAGGTGCAAGATCATGTCAACAATTGAGTTGGATATCATCAAAGCTTTGGCTGAAGAAGGTAATATGCGCAAAGCGTCAGAGCGCCTTCATTTGTCTCAGCCTGCTTTGTCACAGCGCCTCCAGACGATTGAAAAAGAATGGGGCATGCAGTTGTTCATACGTTCGCAAAAAGGCTTGGAACCGACACCAGCAGGCGAACACGTCATCAGCTATGCGAAGGAAGCATTGGCGAAGAAAGATGAGACGATGGAATTGATTGCCTCACTCGAAGATAAAGTACATGGAACATTGAAGATTGCTTGTGCCTCTATAATCGGTCAAACTTGGTTGCCCCAAGTATTGAAAGACTATGTAGCACTTTACCCCGACGCTAAAATTTCATTGATGACAGGATGGAGTTCAGAAATTTCCAAAGCATTGTATGAAGGGGAAGCGCATATTGGTATTGTTAGAGGGCAAACAGACTGGAAAAGTAATCGCGTCTATTTATTTCGTGATCAGCTCTATCTAGTAGATTCTGAAATCTCTACAATTGATGAATTAAAAGACACCAACCGTCACTTCATTCAGTATAAAAGTGATTCAAACTATTACATGGAAATCCAGCGCTGGTGGAATAAGCACTTCAATCAAAATCCAAGCCGTCAAATCGTAGTGGATCAAATTGAAATGTGTAAGCAACTCGCGTTGAAAGGTATAGGTTATGCTATATTGCCTTCTATCACATTGTCAGGCGATGAAAAAGTCAATCTGATCCCGTTGCTCAATAGCGAAGAAGAGTTTGAGCTGACACGTGATACATGGCTGATTGGCTATAGTTCTACTTTTGAATTGAAGCAAGTGAAGGCATTTGTAGATATCGTGCAGGAATATGCAGAGTTATTAAGAAAAGGTAAATAAAAAGAGGCGGGGACAAAACCTCAAGAGGTATGAAGGAGAAGACACCTTCATATCTTTTTTAATTCACTGAAACTTATTTGTAAAGTTTAATTAGTTAGTAATCAACAGTGTAGCGTAGGGGAACGGACCGTTTTTTAAGTTATGTCCCAGCCTCCTTAAAAGAAGACAAACTCTAGGCGTTCTAGAGTTTGTCTTCTTTTTTTCTACGATAAAACGTTTCTAATTACTGCGGCTAACATGACCTGTATTATGGAGTTCTCGCAGATTCAATAAGTGGCTTGTTGTTTCTAGCCCAGTATAAAGCGAGGATAAAGCAGAGTAAGAGAATGATTGTGCCGACTATATAGGGAGACTCCATATTCCAGTCGAATATGTATCCAGCTGTAGCGGGTCCAATCATGTTTCCTAGACTCATATAAGCATTCATCATACCGGCTGCGTAACCTTGTTCTTTACCGGCTAGTTTCGAAACTAAGGTGTTGACTGCTGGTCGCAATAATGAAGTGGCGGTTGAGAAGATCGTTGACACCAAGAGAATAGTGAAGAATGTATTCACGAATAAAATGCCTAACATTGCGAAAGCAGCTAAGACTAAATTGACTAAAATAATACGCATTTCGCCAAAACGTTTGAACAAACGATCGATGACAAATGTCTGGATGATGACACCTACAAATCCGCCAACTGTAATAATGACAGCGATTTGAGCAGGCGTATAGTTATACTTATGATCCACATACAACGAGATGGTGGATTGGAAATTAGCTAATCCGAATGAAAATACAAACATGACAATCAGCATAATGAAATAAGAAGTTTGTGTAGATCTACGCATTTGTTGGAAGATGTTTTCGTTCATTGTGCTTCCTTGCAGTACAGGCTTAGGGTTAGGTAAAAGCAATAAGGACACGATCGCCGCTAGAATAGACGCGGATGCAGCGAAATAAAATGGGAAATATAAGCTGATTTTAGATAAAAAACCGCCAATTCCAGGACCAATCATAAAACCTAAAGACATTGAAGCGCCAAGTAATCCCATTCCGCGACCGCGGGTTTGAGTGGATGTAATATCCGCTACAAATGCCATAGTAGGCGGAATAATAAAGGCGGCACCTAAGCCGGAAAAGAATCGTGCGAGATAGAGCATCCATAGTTCAGTTGATAAACTAAAAGCTAATTGAGAAAGTCCATAGATAATTAAGCCGAAAATAATAATGCTTTTTCTGCCGTATTTGTCTGAAAGATTTCCTGCGATCGGAGAGAAGATAAATTGGGCAAAAGAGAACATGGCAATCAATAGGCCGAGTGCGCGTCCTGCGACTCCGAAAGTACCTAAGAATTCAGGCATAATGGGGATGATCAGGCCGACACCAGCCATTGCGATGAACATGTTGAACATTAAAATATAAAGTGCGATTTTTGTAGGTATTTTGTTCATTCGGCAGCTCGCTTTCTAAAAACTTTTTACTAATCGTATCATAAATAAATTGGCAATGTCTGTCTCATGCTTGCTATAGGGTATTATGAGGAGAAGGCAGAAAAAAACGACTCCTTTTAGAAAAGAGTCGATGATACAATTAATCTTCTTTTTTCATTTCATCTAGCACACGATTAACACGTTTTTCTAGCATTTTCATTCCACTACCGCCAGCTTGGAAATGGCGTAATTGACCATCTTTGTCAAAGACATAGTAGGCAGGGACATATTGGTTTTCAAATGCATCGTTTAACTTCAATTCGCTATCAACGAAAATAGGTTGTGTAATATCATGCTCAGCTGCTACTTCCTTGATTTGTTCCAAATCGACATCGTCTTCTGAACGAGGCATGTGTATGGCTACCACATTTAGTTCTTCTTTGTATCGATCTCTGAAATTGTTTACATCCGGCATCGCTTCTTTGCACATGTGACAACTTACAGACCAGAAGTGGATCAATGTCGGTTTTTCTCCAACAAGTTCCGATTTAGAAGTTTCACCATTCAACCAAGTAGTAGCACCTTGAAGTTCAGGCATTTGCTCACGTAATTTCATCAAGAATTCCTCCTAGCTAAGTGGGTGTATATAGTATGTGATAAAAAAATCCCCACGAATAGTGTAACGCGTGGGGATGGTTGTCCAAAAATTAAAGAGTTTTTTGACCTGGACGCCAGTTTGCTGGGCAAAGACCGCCAGTTTGTAGTGCCTGTAGTACACGAAGAGTCTCGTCCACGTCACGACCGATGTTGTTATGGAATACTGTCTGATACTGAAGTTCGCCTTCAGGATTGATGATGTAAAGGCCGCGTAATGCAATACCTTCTTCTTCGATCAATACACCATAGTCGCGTGAAACAGAGTGGTTAGTATCTGCTGCTAGTGGGTATTTTAGTTGTTCAAGACCATTGTCTTTACGATCAGTGTTGATCCAAGCGAGGTGAGTGTGGATAGTATCAGTAGAAACACCGATTACTTCTGCATCCAAGTCTTCGAACTCATCGTAACGATCCGACATTGCAGTGATTTCTGTTGGACATACAAAAGTGAAGTCCATTGGATAGAAGAAAAGAACTGTCCATTTGTCGTTCTTCATGTTTTCTTGTAAACTAACTTTACCAAAAGATTTGTCAGCTAGTACTGCTTCCATTGTGAAATCTGGAGCTTGTTTACCTACCATACGCTCAGCCATTATATAAAACCTCCAATTAGTCTTTTGTACAACAACATGACTGTGTTGCACAAGTATAATTAGAATAACAAAGTTTCATGTGAAATTCAATTAGAATGACTCGAAGATAATAATAATTATTATAAAGAGCGATACACTTCATATATTTAGGATTTGAGCATCTGATTACTCAAAGTCTTGTTTACAGTCAGAAGGTTTTACTGGTCGTGTTTGACATGTTTTGCAATTAGGATCACAAATCATTTCTCGCCATTCATTGCAATCTTTACAGTAACGTGCGTCAAATTCATCGCTATAATGTAATGGCTCCATGCACTCTACGCAATGAGAGGCCATCTCTTTCCATGTTCGGATTTTTTTATTATTTACTAGAAAAATTCCTTCTAGATGATTTTCTCTTGTTGCGGATTCGTTTTTTCGATTCCGCTTGGCATCAGAGTCCAAATAAAAAAATAAATGGTCTTCCAACTGAATCCCTCCTCAATATATGGTTTCATTCTACTATGTCATCTGCGAAAAAACAATAATCATGACTATTTTCCTGTAGGCTGTTTTCTGATTCTACTTATAATAGATAGTTGATTTCACCAACATTTTGTGTATAATGAGTGAGTTTACAACTGTTCATTCATTACAAGAAATAATATGTTTAGGCAAGGAGGAGACGTATTGACTACTAACCCGATTATTCGTTTTGAGAATGTTACAAAACGCTATAATGAATCTACAACTGTCCTCGATCGTGTTTCATTCGAAATGGAACGCGGTAAGTTTTATACATTACTTGGACCTTCAGGCTGTGGAAAAACGACTATTTTACGTTTAATTGCCGGATTTACGGAAGCGACAGATGGGGGAATCTTCTTTAATGGAAAGAAGATCAACTCCGTACCCGCAAATGAACGCCAAGTGAACACGGTATTTCAAGATTACGCATTGTTTCCTCATTTGAATGTGTATGAAAATGTTGCATTCGGTTTACGTATAAAAAAAGTGAATAAGAATGAAGTGGATCGCCGGGTAAAAGAAGCGTTGAAGTTCGTGAATCTAGATGGTTATGAAACCCGTGAAATTACCGAAATGTCAGGTGGGCAGCGTCAACGCGTGGCCATTGCTAGAGCGATCATCAATGACCCTGAAGTGATTTTACTGGACGAGCCATTGTCGGCGCTAGATTTGAAATTACGTTCTGAAATGCAATATGAATTGCGAGAGCTCCAGCAGCGTCTAGGCAAGACATTTGTTTTTGTTACGCATGACCAGGAAGAAGCACTTGCGATGTCCGATGAAATTTTCGTCATGAATAATGGAGAAATTCAACAGTCGGGAACACCAATTGATATTTATGATGAGCCCATCAATCGCTTTGTGGCAGACTTTATTGGTGAATCGAATATAGTAACTGGAAGAATCATTAAAGATTATCTAGTGGAATTTACCGGTAAACAATTTCCGTGTGTAGATGGCGGATTCTATCCTAATGAAAAAGTGGATATTGTCATTCGTCCTGAAGATTTGGAAATGACGACTGTTGAAAAAGGGAAATTAAGTGTCACTGTAGATACGCAATTATTCCGAGGAGTACACTATGAACTGTCAACGTACGATTCTGATGGTAATGAGTGGCTAGTCCATTCAACGAAACCAGCGGATGTAGGAACGTTAATCGGTTTAGATTTTGAACCAGCAGACATTCATGTTATGCGTTTGAATGAATCTGAAGCGGATTTTGATGCACGTCTGGAATCGTTTGGAGTGGCGGAAGATGAGGAGTAAAAATCCGTTACGTTTTATATATGCCACACCGTATGCAGCCTGGTTATTATTATTTGTGCTAGCACCGATTGCCGTTATTGTGTATTACTCATTTTTTGATTTGTCGGGCCATTTAACCTTGGCTAACTATCGAAACTTCTTTACATCGATCTATTTCAAATTAACGATAAGTTCGTTTTGGTACGCATTTCTCATAACTTTTTTTGCTTTATTGATATCCTATCCGACAGCCTACTTTTTAACGAAGACGAGGCATAAGCAGTTGTGGTTGTTACTCATTATTATACCTTCATGGATTAATCTGTTGTTAAAGACTTATGCATTTATCGGATTAATGGGGGTTTATGGGCCTATTAATGCCCTTTTGGAGACTGTCGGAATAGGCAGTCAGCAAATATTATTCACTGATTTCAGTTTCGTGTTTGTTTCCGTGTATATATTTATTCCATTTATGATATTGCCTATTTTTAATGCTTTGGATAAAATCAATCCTACTTTATTGGATGCATCGAAAGATTTAGGAGCGAATGCATGGGTGACATTCAAACGGGTGATTTGGCCAATGACTACGGATGGCGTGAAATCAGGTATACAAGTTGTGTTCATACCGGCACTCTCCCTATTTATGATTACCCGTTTAATTGCTGGTAATAAAGTGATTACACTTGGTACCGCGATCGAGCAACAATTCCTCGTTACACAAAACTGGGGAATGGGCTCTACGATTGCTGTCTTTCTCATCATCTTCATGTTCTTAATCATGGTACTGACTTCTGGTAAAAAGGGAGGCATCATTAAATGAAGAAACTGGGGATTTTGCCGAGAATTTATTTGGCAGCAGTCTTTGTAATTTTATATGCTCCTATTTTTTATCTCATATACTACTCCTTCAATTCGGGAGATGGGATGTCGCATTTCGAATCATTCACTTTGGATCACTATCAAGCGGTATTTCAAGATACGCGACTTCTAATTATTGTCTTAAATACAGTCATTATCGCATTATTATCGGCCCTACTGTCTACTACAATCGGTGTGATTGGTGCGCTCACCATTTACTTCATGAAAAATAAATCTGCACGTCAAGCGGTATTGTCGCTAAATAATATATTGATTGTCAGTCCAGATGTAATTATCGGTGCATCTTTCTTAATATTATTCACGTTGGTTGGTGTGAAATTGGGCTTTGCTTCGGTGCTAATTTCTCATATCGCTTTTAGTATACCGATCGTCGTCATTATGGTACTGCCGAAGTTATTAGAAATGAGTACGACGTTAATAGATGCAGCACGGGACTTAGGCGCTTCACGTAAAGATATATTGACGCGTGTCATATTGCCTTATATTAAGCCGGGGATTTTCGCAGGGTTCTTTCTTGCGTTAACCTATTCATTGGATGATTTTGCTGTTACTTTTTTCGTGACAGGAAATGGATTTTCTACCTTGTCCGTAGAAATTTATTCAATGGCACGCACGGGAATCACGTTGACAATCAATGCGCTATCCGGATTGATCTTCTTAATAACAATCATTCTAGTGCTTGGTTATTATATAATCGGAAATAAAGCAAAATCACCTCAGGGGGTGAAAAAATGAAAGGATTAATGAGTAGTGCGTTTGTGATCCTACTCGTTTCGGGTATCTTGTTGTTCGCTAATTATCAGCTCGAGCATAAGGCGGGGCGAGCAGGTAAAGACACGATTACAGTATACAACTGGGGAGAGTATATTGACCCAGATCTTCTGAAGCAATTTGAAGAAAAAGAAGGCATCAAAGTAATCTATGAAACGTTTGATTCGAATGAAGGTATGATGGGGAAAATTGAACAAGGGGGAACTGCTTACGATGTAACAGTTCCGTCCGAATATGCGGTGCAGATGATGAAAGAGAAAAATCTTTTACTGCCACTCGATTTCTCGAAAATTCCGAACGTTCAACATATCGATCCATACTTCATGAATTTGCCGTTTGATCCAAACAATCAATATTCAATTCCATATTTCTGGGGAACAGTGGGTATCGCATATAATGCATCCTTATTGGAAGGTCAGACGTTTGAGAGTTGGGAGAGTTTATGGGATGCTTCACTGCGGCAGAAGCTCATTTTGGTCGATAGTGCGCGAGAAGTGATCGGAATATCATTGAATTCACTTGGCTACTCATTGAATTCAACTAGTTTGCAGGAACTAAAAGAGGCAACAGACAAGCTAGAAACGATGGGTCCGAACGTTAAAGCGGTTATAGGCGATGAAGTCACGCAACTCATGATCAATAACGAAGCGTCCGTGGCGTTGACGTGGTCTGGTCAGGCGGCAGATATGATTTCTGAGAACGACGACATAAATTATATCGTGCCGAACGAAGGTTCAAACTTATGGTTTGATAATATTGTCATTCCGAAAACTTCTACGAATGTGGAAGGCGCATATAAATTTATTAATTTCATGCTTGATCCTGAAGTGGCAGCGCAAAACGCAGAATACGTGGGGTATTCTACACCAAATAAGGCGGCTTTGTCATTTATGGATGATGACATTACGGGTGATGAACGATTTTATCCTGATGAAGAGGCAAGAAAGAACCTGGAAGTGTATGAAAATTTAGGTTTAGAAACACTTGGAGTGTATAATGAGTTATTCCTGAAATTTAAAATGGGATTGCGATAAGACATGTGACTATTCTCAATGGCGAGGAGTAATGAGATGAAAAAGGAATTTGTAGTAATTGGCTTAGGTCGTTTTGGTGGTAGTATCGTTAAAGAACTTATTGAATTAGAAGCCGATGTTATGGCGATTGATAAGTCACAAGAACGCGTAGAGGAATTTGCGAATATTGCTACACAAGCTGTGGCTGTCGATACGACGGATGAAGCAGCATTGCGGTCGTTAGGCATACGAAATTTCGAACATGTGGTAATCGCAATCGGGGAGAACATTCAGGCGAGCATTTTGACTACGTTGATTTTGAAGGAAATCGGCGTACAGCGAATTACAGTGAAAGCCCAAAATGACTACCATGAAAAAGTGTTGCGGAAAATCGGAGCGGATCAAGTTGTTCACCCTGAGCGAGATATGGGAAAGCGCATTGCGAATAACTTGGTTTCGAATAATATTCTGGATTATCTAGAATTATCCGATGAATACTCTATCGTGGAGATTCAAGCTAATAATCACATCGCAGGCTCTTCGCTAATAGATTTGGATATCCGTGCCAAGTACGGTGTGAATATTGTAGCGATCAAGCGTGGAACACATATACTAGTCTCTCCTCAGGCGATTGAGCAAATAGAAGTGAACGATGTGTTGATTGTGATCGGTTCTGATCTGGATATACATCGGTTTGAACGGAAGGCATTGCATTAATGAATAGAAAGTGCGAGAAGGGGAGAGCGCCGTTGATCGACGTTCCAGGCGTACCCTTTCCTATGGACTCGCGGTGAGCCAACCAGGTCGCAAGCTCCCTTTGGTTGTCTCACCTGTCGAGCTGATCCATCAGTCGCCGCCTTTCACTTAGGAACAACTAGTGTTGTTTTTCAACTTGGAACATCTAGTAAATGGTTAAAAGATCGTATAAAATATCCAAATAAAAAAATGAAGGCAACCCCTAATTTATAGGAGTTGCCTTCAGTCTAGAGCAAGTGCTAATGTGCGCTTGCTTTTTTGTATGCTTTTTAGAGTTCCATAATGACAGGAAGGATCATCGGCTTACGTTTCGTTTTCTCGTATAAATACGGAACGAGTGTATCGATGATATCGCCTTTTAGGTTGTTGACGGAATCAGGTTTAGCAGCCAGTTTGCGTTGTAATGTTTTCGAAAGCATATATTGTGCTTCATTGATCATAGCGCCTGATTCACGCATATAGACGAAACCGCGTGAGATCAGGTCAGGACCAGATACTAAACGGTTCTTTTTGGTGTCGATGGTTGCTACAACGATGACTAGACCATCTTCAGAAAGAATTCGTCTGTCGCGTAGTACAACGTTACCAATATCCCCAATACCGCTTCCATCGATGTATACATCGCCTGAAGGTACACGTCCGGCAAGTCTTGCTGTCGAGTCAGTGAGTGCGAGTACATCACCATTGCCCATAATGAAAATGTTATCAGGTTCAACATCACAGTCTATAGCAAGTTGGGAGTGCATATTCATCATGCGGTATTCACCGTGGATTGGCATGAAGTATTTAGGTTTGATTAAACGCAACATCAGCTTTTGCTCTTCCTGTGACCCGTGACCGGATGTGTGGATGTTGTTTAATGGACCATGAATAACTTCTGCACCTGCACGGAACAATGAATTAATCGCTTTGTTCACACTTAGAGTATTACCTGGAATGGGTGAAGATGAGAAGATAACGGTATCACCAGGTTGGATTTGGACTTGTCTATGCGTACCGTTTGCGATACGTGATAGTGCAGCCATCGGTTCACCTTGGCTACCTGTACATAAAATCATCACTTTATTAGCCGGAAGTCGGTTGAGTGATTGAGCATCTACGAATAAATCTTTCGGAGCATCAATATAACCAAGTTCGCGACCGATCGTGATGGCATTATCCATACTACGCCCGAAGACAGCGATTTTACGACCAAAAATCTGCGCTGATTCGATCACTTGTTGTAATCTATGGATATTTGAAGCGAATGTAGCGAAAATAATCCGACCGTCTACAGTGCGGAAAATATCATTTAGGCTTTCTCCAACTTTACGTTCAGACATCGTGAAGTTCGGTACTTCTGCATTTGTACTATCTGATAACAAACAAAGTACACCTTCACTACCAATTTTGGCCATCTTATGCAAGTTAGCAGGTTCACCGACAGGCGTAAAGTCGAACTTAAAGTCACCTGTATGAACGATGTTTCCGGAAGGAGTTTTAACCACTACTCCGAATGCATCAGGAATACTGTGCGTTGTTCTGAAGAATGATACGGCAGTTTTACGGAATTTGATAAAATCATCTTCTTCAATTTCATGAATTTCCGTTGTGCGCAACAAACCGTGTTCTTCCAACTTATTGCGAAGTAAACCAATTGCTAATTTACCACCGTAGACGGGAACGTTCACTTTGCGTAATAGATAAGGAATTCCACCGATATGGTCTTCGTGACCATGTGTGATGAAAAGGCCTTTAATCTTATCAATATTGCGTTCGAGATAAGTGTAATCTGGAATTACATAGTCAATACCAAGCAATTCATCTTCAGGAAACTTAATTCCGGCATCAATAATGATGATTTCATCTTGGAATTGTACACAATACGTATTTTTACCGATTTCACCTAGTCCGCCTAGGGCAAAAACGGCTGTTTCATTGTTTTTAATAGATTTCATTGATTAGACCTGCTCAACGTGAAAGTCTGGGGAGGCTTGTTCATATGCTAAATGCTCGCCCTCCAGCTTTTGTACGTATTCAATCATAAGATCGCGATCTTTAAGTTGATCGCGGACTTCTTTTTCTGATTCAGCTTCTACATACAAGCTGAGTGTGTTCTCGCGGACTGGAACTTCATGTACGTTTAAATGGTAATATACTTTAAAAATCATGTTTAACTCTCCTTTTTACGTTCCTAATAATACATATCATCAATAATAGCATGCAATTTCCCTAAAATAAAGAAAAGCCCACCAATTTAGTTGGCGGGCGTAAATGTCTAAGCAATTGTCTTTTTACCGAGCAGGCCATTAAGTCGTCTTAGCAGTTTGCGTTTTAGACGTTTGTACATGGCATCATCACTCCTTGACAAGACTGTAACAGAAAAACTTCATCCTGTCAAGTGTAAGAGCTTTACTCTCTGTCGAATGCTGTTGCGCCGGGGACTTCCTTGTAAGGGGCATTCGCATCAATATGATCATAAAACATAATACCGTTCAAATGATCGAGTTCATGCTGGAATGCAATGGCGGGTAATCCCTTTAGACGTTTTTTGATTACGTTTCCTTCTTTATCAAAAGCTTTTACGGTGATTCTTGCATACCGGGGAACATAACCAGGCACTTCACGATCTACTGATAAACAACCTTCACCGGTTTCTATATAGGTCTTTTCAACGGAATGGCTAATGATTTTCGGGTTAATAGCTATAAAGTTTTCCAATAGAACTTCGCCGTCCGGGATATGCAGAGCGAAGATTCTTTTAGATGCATTGACTTGTGGAGCGGCCAAACCGATGCCGGATCGTAAGCCGTATTTTTTACTCAACTCATCATTTTGGCTGTTGACGACATATTCCAACAGATCATCGCATAATTGACGGTCTTCATTACTTAAAGGAAAACTCACCTCTTTTGCTTTTAATCGCAACGTTGGGTGACCCTCCCGGATAATATCATTCATTAAAATCATTTCTACTCTTCCTCTCGGATATATTAGGTATAGTACAATCTACGATAAAATAGTAACTATTGTGCATGAAGGGTATATAATCGTAAAAACCAATTTCCTCTTATACAGTATAGACGAATGAGAAAAATGGTGAAAGAAAAAAGTATATAAAGTGTCTGGAGGGTTATTAATGAAGAAAGTAATTTGCGTATTGTTCATCTTCCTTCTACTAACTAGTTGTTCCAAAGAGACTGAAGTAACTCAACAACTTACAGATTTACTCGTGGTTCTGAATGAAAAAGAAAAACAAGGGAACAACTTTGGAAAGAAGTTACACGAGAAGGAGCAGAATGAACAAGTCTTGTTTATTGAGACAATGGAACTGACTCAACAGCAATATCAAGAAGTGAAACAACGAGTGGTTGCGATGAAAAAGTCTGCACATGAACGGGCTCAACTGTTAGAAAAAGAGGAAAGTGCTTTACACGAGTCGAAGAAAGCGATAGACCGGATGTCTGAGTGGGTAGAGCGTATGGAATTACATGATTCACTAGATGAAGTAGTTGAAGTATTGTATGAACGTTCTGAAATACAAGAGACGTTCATCATGCAGTATAAAAAACTTATAGATAGTCAGACGCAATTATATACGCAAATTGAAGATCCATCCATCCGCGAGCATGAACTTCAAAAGCATGTTCGTGATGTAAATGATTTAATCACTTCTAGCCAACAATCACTTATAGAATTCAATGAAGCAACTAGGGAAGTAAACAGGTTAGTGGCCCGCGCTTTGAAAAGTTTAGAAAACAATAAAAAGGAAATATAAAGTAGTGAGTAGGTAGGATTAAAAGCGACAACTAGTACGCGATAGGTATTTGATAAAGGTTCATCATTTCAGTTGTTATATGAATGTTCATTGATGACTTTCATAGATATAGATTGGCCAGTATGACCCAATAAAAACAGCTCTGTACCAATACAGAAACGATATTGTGTTAGTACAGTATGTTTTTAGAAAAATATAAAAATGATTAAAAGTCTTTGATTACAATGGTTGACCAAGCGCTCAGTATTGCGTATACTAGTAATTATAAGAAGTTGTATCAATTTTATTTAAAAAAGATATAATACAGATACGAAGGAGAGATCAAGATATGGTAGCTAAAAAAGGTAATCAGTATGACCCGGTGAAAGCGCTTCAACTGATTGAAAGCCAATTTGATATGGTGCAAATATTGAATGAGGAAGGAAAGATCGTCGATAAGGACTTAGATCCGAAACTTCCCGATGAGGAATTAGTGGAATTGATGAATCGCATGGTCTATACACGTATCCTTGATCAACGATCTATTTCTTTAAATAGACAAGGGCGTCTAGGATTTTACGCTCCTACTGCAGGGCAAGAAGCTTCCCAGTTAGCTTCTCAATATGTGTTGGAAAAAGATGATTTCATTCTCCCTGGATATCGTGACGTTCCTCAATTATTATTCCATGGCTGGCCATTGTATATGGCATTCCTATGGTCGAGAGGACATTATGCAGGAAGCGTGATTCCTGATGGACTTAATATTTTCCCACCGCAAATCATTATTGGTGCACAATATGTCCAGGCAGCTGGTGTAGGTCTAGGCTTTAAGAAAAAAGGTCAAAAATCAGTCGTCATTACATACACAGGTGATGGCGGAACTTCGCAAGGTGATTTCTACGAAGGATTGAACTTTGCAGGGGCATATAAAGTGCCTGCTATCTTCGTCATTCAGAATAACCAATATGCAATCTCTACACATCGTGATGTACAGACTGCTGCAAAGACCCTCGCTCAAAAAGGTGTAGCGGCAGGCGTGCCAAGTGTATTAGTAGACGGAATGGATCCATTGGCGGTATACGTTGCAACACGTGACGCAAGAGAACGTGCAGTTAATGGAGATGGACCAACGTTGATCGAAACAATGTGTTACCGTTACGGACCTCATACGATGGCTGGTGATGACCCAACACGCTATCGTACATCTGATGTGGATAATGAATGGGAAAAACGTGACCCGATTGTGCGCTTTAGAACGTATTTAGAAGCCAAAGGTATTTGGTCTAAAGAACAAGAGGAAAAAGTAATTGAACGAGCGAAAGAAGAAATTAAAGAAGCTATTAAAAAAGCGGATGCACAGCCTAAACAAAAGGCGACAGACTTTATGAAAATTATGTATAAAGGCGATATGCCATTTAACTTACAAGAACAATTGGATGCGTATGCTGGAAAGGAGTCGAACTAATCCATGGCAGAATTAACAATGATTCAAGCGATTACAGATGCGCTTCGTACTGAGCTAAAGACAGATGAAAACGTATTGCTATTCGGTGAAGACGTAGGCGCAAACGGAGGTGTCTTCCGTGCGACGGAAGGCCTCCACAAAGAATTCGGCGAGGAGCGGGTTTTTGATACGCCGCTAGCCGAATCTGGTATTGGTGGATTGGCAATTGGACTAGCACTTACTGGCTTTCGTCCCATTATGGAAATTCAATTCTTTGGTTTTCTATTTGAAGTAATGGATTCAGTGAGTGGACAAATTGCGAGAATGAACTTTAGAACAGGCGGCCATTTTAATGCGCCGATTACGATCCGTGCGCCATTTGGTGGAGGTGTAGCCACTCCTGAAATGCACGCGGACAGCCTAGAAGGTTTAGTAGCATCACAACCTGGTTTAACAGTCGTTATCCCGTCGACTCCGTATGATGCAAAAGGATTGCTTATCTCTGCAATCAAAAGTGATGACCCTGTAATTTTCTTGGAACATATGAAACTCTACCGTTCATTCAGACAAGAAGTTCCTGAAGAAGAATATTCTATTCCTTTAGGCAAAGCTGATGTGAAGCGTGAAGGTAAAGATTTGACCATTGTCACGTACGGTGCAATGGTGCAGGAAAGCTTAAAAGCTGCTGAAGCGCTTGAAAAAGAGAATTACTCAGTGGAAGTAATCGATTTACGTACGATTCAGCCACTCGATATAGAAACAATTATACAATCTGTTGAAAAAACAAACCGCGCAATCGTCGTACAAGAAGCGCAGCGACAAGCGGGAATTGCTGCTAACGTAGTAGCTGAAATTACTGAACGCGCTATTTTGAGTCTAGAAGCTCCAGTGATGCGTGTGACTGCACCAGACACGGTATATCCTTTTGCAGCGGGCGAAAACACATGGTTGCCTAATGCCAAAGACATTGCAGCGAAAGCAAGAGAAGTTCTAACATTCTAAATAACTGTTGGACAATCCAGGAAGGGTGAATTACGTGACTTATGAATTTCGATTACCAGATATTGGTGAAGGTATACACGAAGGGGAGATCGTTAAGTGGTTCGTAAAACCGGGCGATGAAATCCAAGAAGATGATACATTATTAGAAGTACAAAATGATAAATCCGTAGTTGAAATTCCATCACCTGTATCAGGTACAGTGGAAGAAATTTATGTTACTGAAGGTACGGTAGCAGTTGTTGGAGATAAATTAGTGCGTTTTGATGCACCAGATCACGGTATTCCAGATCATGAAGACGATGAAGAAAGTGCGGACTCTTCTGAAGAAGCAAGTGCAGAAAAATCTCATGAACAGGTAGGGGAAGCACTTGGTAGTGTAGATTCCAAGAAACCTGAACAGGCATCTGAAGAGCAGCAATCGACAGAACCGCAAAAAGAACAAAACATCGAGACAACTACTAGTGAGGTAGATGAAAATCGCCGAGTAATCGCGATGCCATCCGTTCGTAAATATGCACGTGAACAAGATGTAACGATAGCGCAAGTGGCTGGGAGTGGAAAAAACGGCCGTGTATTAAAGGAAGACATAGATTCATTTAAAGCGGGAGATCAACAACAATCGGTTGAAGAAACGACCCAATCGCAGCCGACCGAGGAAACACCTAGCACTTCAGAGAAGAAAGCTCCTGTTTTTGAAGGTGAATTCCCAGAGACTCGTGAGAAACTGTCTCCTATGCGAAAAGCAATCTCAAAAGCAATGTCAAATTCAAAACACACAGCAGCACATGTTACACTGTTAGATGAAGTAGATGTTACAGCACTTGTTGCACATCGGAAAGAATTTAAAGCGATTGCAGCAGAGAAAGATGTGAAGTTAACATATCTTCCGTATGTAGTAAAAGCGCTCGTAGCCACATTGCGTGAGTTCCCTCAACTGAATACGTCACTAGACGATGCGACAGAGGAATTAATTCAAAAACACTACTACAATATCGGAATTGCAGCAGATACAGATCGCGGTCTAATGGTACCAGTTGTTAAGAATGCTGATCGCAAGTCCATGTTTGCCATTTCGAATGAAGTGAATGAGCTAGCTGGAAAAGCGCGCGATGGAAAACTTCAAGCGGCGGAAATGAAGGGTGCATCATGTACGATCACGAACATTGGTTCCGCAGGTGGACAGTGGTTTACACCGATTATTAACCATCCAGAAGTAGCTATTTTAGGTATCGGAAGAATTTCTGAAAAACCAATTGTAAAAAATGGTGAAATTGTAGCTGCACCTATGTTAGCATTATCATTAGTATTTGATCACAGAGTGATTGATGGCGTAACGGGGCAATTAGCGTTAAACTATCTTAAGGAATTAATAAGTAATCCATCACTTTTATTAATGGAGGCGTAAAGCAATGGTAGTAGGAGATTTTCCAATTGAAGTTGACACACTTGTAGTAGGTTCAGGCCCAGGGGGATATGTAGCGGCAATACGCGCAGCTCAACTTGGTCAAAAAGTTACCATCGTAGAAAAAGATACAATCGGCGGTGTTTGTTTAAACGTTGGATGTATTCCTTCTAAAGCGATGATTTCTGTTGGACATCGCTTTGTGGATGCTCAGAATGCAGATGGTATGGGAATCACTGCGAAATCTGTCGAACTAGACTTTTCTAAAGCTATGAAATTTAAGGAAAGTGTTGTTTCTAAGTTAACTGGCGGCGTATCAGGTTTGCTTAAAGGGAATAAAGTAGAAACAGTTGCAGGTGAAGCGTATTTCGTAGATGCGAACACTGTACGTGTCATGACAGACAACTCTGCTCAAACATATAAATTCAACAACGTTATTATCGCAACGGGTGCACGCCCAGTTGAAATCCCTTCATTCAAATTTACAGACCGTGTAATCAATTCTACAGGCGCTTTAAGTTTGAAAGAATTACCGAAAAAGCTTGTCGTTGTTGGTGGCGGCTATATTGGTACAGAACTTGGATCTGCTTATGCTAATCTAGGATCTGAAGTAACTATTCTTGAAGGCGCGGATGATATCCTTGCTGGTTTCGAAAAACAAATGACGCAAATCGTTAAAAAAGGCTTGAAGAAAAAAGGCGTTGAAGTAGTTGTGAAAGCATCTGCTAAAGGCGTTGAAGAAACGAAAGACGGCGTCGTAGTAACATACGAAGCTAAAGGTGAAGAAGTAAAAATTGAAGCGGACTACGTTCTGGTAACAGTGGGCCGTCGTCCGAATACAGATGAAATCGGCTTGGAAGGTCTTGGCTTGAACATGACTGACCGCGGTTTGATCGAAGTGGACAAGCAATGCCGTACAAATCTACCGAATGTATATGCAATCGGTGATATCGTAGCGGGACCTCAGCTTGCGCACAAAGCGTCTTACGAGGCGAAAATTGCAGCGGAAGCTATTTCTGGAGAAAAATCTGAAGTGGATTATATGGCTATTCCAGCTGTATGCTTCACCGATCCGGAATTGGCAACTGTAGGCTTAAACGAACAACAAGCAAAAGATGAAGGTTATGACGTAGTAAGCGGTAAATTCCCGTTTGCAGCTAACGGCCGTGCCCTTTCATTGGATGCTACAGAAGGTTTCGTGAAGCTTGTCGGTCGCAAAGAAGACGGTTTATTACTAGGCGCTCAAATCGTTGGGGAAAATGCTTCTGACATGATTGCAGAGCTTGGTCTAGCGATTGAAGCGGGTATGACTCTTGAAGATATTTCTATGACTATTCATGCTCACCCTACACTCGGTGAGATTTCTATGGAAGCAGCAGAAGTAGCTCTTGGTAAGCCGATTCACATGATGATGAAATAAAACAGCTAGAATTGAACAGCCCATGGGATTTTTTCTCATGGGTCTTTTTACATTATGAAAAATGGGGGATTTTCATGTGGGAAACTAGAGTGACAAAACTGTTTGGAATTGAATATCCAATAGTGCAAGGGGGACTTGCGTATCTGGCTTATTCAGACCTTGCTGCTGCCGTTTCGGAGGCGGGTGGACTTGGCCAAATTACAGCGATGAGCTTGACTTCACCTGACGCATTGAAAGAAGAGATTCGCAAAGTTCGCGAAAAGACAGATAAACCATTCAGTATAAATTTTGCAATTGGTAATCATGGTAGATCCTACGAAGCGATGGTGGAAGCTGCATTAGAAGAAAAGATCGATATTATATCGGTTACCGGGGGAAATCCCGCGCCGCTTTTTGACATGTTAACCGGTACTAACGTCAAGAAGATGGTGTTGGTGGCTGCTAGAAGACAAGCGCAAAAAGCCGAAGAGATTGGTGCGGATGCTGTCATAGCGGTTGGACAAGAAGGTGGAGGGCATTTAGGCCGTGACGATATAGGTACGATGGTCTTAATTCCGAGGATTGTAGATTCTGTTAGTATACCGGTCATTGGTTCAGGTGGTATTGGTGATGGACGGGGCTGGATGGCAGCACAAGCACTAGGGGCAGAAGGAATCGAGATGGGTACTCGTTTCATAGCGACAAAGGAATGTGTGGATGCATCACCTGCTTATCTTGAAACTCTTTTAGCGAGCAGTGAACAAGATACAACGATTATCAAACGCACGATTGGTGCACCTGCTCGTGCATTGACGAATGACTGGACAGAGAAGATTCTGAAGTTGGAAGCGGAAGATGTTGGTTACGAAGGACTGAAAGCATTTATTAGCGGGGAAGCAAATTGTAAATTCATTCACGATGGTATGAATGATCAAGGCTTTGGTTGGGGTGGCCAAGTAGCGGGTATGATTGAAGATGTTCCAAGCGTTGATGAATTGTTTGAACGAATGAAAAAAGAAGCAATAACTATTCGAAAAAAATGGAGTGTCGGATAAGGAGAGAAGTAAATGGCAGGTTATCAATATCCACTACGTGCGGATTGGTCAACAGAAGAGATCGTGAAGGTGATTGATTTTTTCACAAAAGTAGAGCAAGCCTATGAATCGAGTATCGAACGAGACGAATTCATGAGATATTATCGAGCTTTCAAAAGTGTTGTTCCATCCATGGCCGAAGAAAAAACGCTATGCAAGGAATTTGAGGAAAGCAGTGACTATGTTGCATTTCGCGTAGTGAAAGCGGCAAAAGAGAGCCAACCAGGCGAACTGCTAAAGGTGAAAAATAATCAAAGCAAAAGACACCCATTTTAAAAGGTGTCTTTTGCTTTGATTTCACTTCCTAATAGGCCTTTTACAAAACGCACTGTTGATCGAACGTGGAAGCATCCGCCTAGTATGTCGATCCATGGTGTGTTCCCACATGCAATTTTTATTTCAATCTAAAGAATGAATAACTACGTCATAAACAGGCAATAACTTCGTGAACGTATCCTCTGCATACTCATAAAATTGCTCTTCACTCATTTTGGATGCTTCATCTCTTAAAAGGTGACGACCAACTAAAAACTCCGCTTTTTTCACCGTTTGTAGACGATCCAACAATTTTTCGAGACCTTCTACACCTGCTTCACTAATATGCTCGGCTTCTGGCTTCATATGGTCTCCGGAAACTATAAAATCTTTTGGTAGGGAAGTCATAACTTCCAAGTCTTTTTCTAAACGTGTAGCAATCCCTTTTTTATCGGGATTTTCATAAATAATTGCCAGTACAATGAATAAATGAGTGCTCCACAAGCCAATCTGAAAGTGAGGTAACGCTTTATAGCCTCTCTTAGCGGGAGCGAATGCTACCCAGCTATCCCGTGGCGGATTGACAGTTCGCCTCGCGTGTTTTGCAACATGTGGAAAAAACTCACCCGTACCGTGGGCGGAAAGGCGGTGTGCAAAATGATTTCCTAATTCTATGAATTTCGGTTGTACCTTTTCCTGCAAAGCTTTCATGCGATTATCCAAGCCATCAATGGTAAAAACGTCAAAATCATTTGATGACCAATAAGACTGAAACAAGAAAATCTCCTCCAGTTTGTAGTGACTACGTTTATCTTATCAGTAATTGGGGAATAATTTAAAATAACAAGGCTTCTAACCACTAAAAGTCGGAATTTTCGCATATCTTACTAATAAGACGGTTGGAGTCAAATATTAACTTAAAAGGGGTGCTACTTATGAAACAGGTCGTTCATTTTATCCGAAAAGAAGATGTTGAGAGAGAATATGTGAGAACTTTACAATTGGAATTGGATTATGAATTAGCTACTCTATACGACGCACTGCAAGACCAAGACACAGTTCAAGTTGATAAAAGCAAACTACGATTGACGGAAATTCACAATGAAATGGAGACACTTAATGTTTTTTCGATGTAAGCATGGTTTAATAAAAGACATCCCCATTCACTTCAGAAATTGAAGGAAATGTGACGGGGTGTCTTTTTACTTAATATCCTATCACTGTTATCTCTTTTGTTCCGTTGCCTCTGTGTTATACTAGCGATAGTCGGAATGGGAAGAGGTGGCAGAATGAATCTTAATGCGATAGATCGATATGCGAAATCGTTAATCAAAGAGGCTGGCCACAAAATACGAGTGTCTTTTTTTAGTACAATTGACATCGATTCAAAGGCAGACGCTAATGATTTAGTTACCAATATCGATAAAGAAGTGGAAAGCTTTTTTGTAGAACGGGTAAAACAAGACTTTCCTGAGCATAAAATGGTTTCGGAAGAGGGATTTGGAGATAAGATATCTTCGCTTGACGGAATAATTTGGTTCCTTGATCCAATTGACGGAACGATGAATTTTATCCATCAGAGAAGGAACTTTGCGATTTCCTTGGGGATTTATGTAGACGGCGTGGGGATGCTGGGCTACATATATGATGTAATGCGGGATGAGTTATACCATGCAGCGAAAGGTGAAGGTGCTTATTTCAATGATGAGCGTCTACCCCAGCTGGAAATCACACCACTTGAAGAAGCGATCATCGGCATCAATGCTAGCTGGGTTGCGCCAAATCATCGAGTGGAAAATGAAAAAATTATTGAGCTCGTCACACGTTGCCGTGGGACACGATCATATGGTTCGGCTGCGATTGAGCTAGCATATGTTTCGTCGGGAAGAATCGACGCGTATATTTCTATGCGGCTGGCGCCTTGGGATATAGCTGGGGGAATCGTCATTGCGCAAGAAGTAGGAGCTGTAGCAACGAACTTAGAAGGTGTGAGACCACATCTACTCGGATCTGACACATTTATTGTCACACGTCCGGGATTACATGAAGAGATTTTATCGAAATATATCCGACTAAAATAAAAAAGGGGCTGTTTGTTAAACCAAAACGGTTTAATATACAGTCCCTTTGAGTTATTTATAGCGTGCCTTCTCTACGCATACGTGCTTTCGTTTTAAATCCGTAACCCATTATTAAAATAAGGGCGACAATGGCAAGGACAACAACGAATAGACTACGCATACCTACTCCAATACCAATTGCGGACATGGAAAGTACGGCACCGAGTGAATAAATTACGAAAATCCACTTAATGTCTTTCAAAAAAATCCCTCCATATAAATTAAAATATTATTTAATTAGACTATCTTGTGCTATAATAACACAGTTGAACATCTGAAATAAAGATAAACGGAGTGAAAAAATGACAAACGAACGTACTGATCTTAGAAATATTGCAATTATTGCCCACGTAGACCATGGTAAAACGACATTGGTCGACCAATTACTAAAACAATCCGGTATTTTCCGGTCGAATGAACATGTAGATGACCGCGCAATGGACTCAAACGAACTAGAGCGTGAACGAGGAATTACGATCCTAGCTAAAAACACTGCTATTGAATATAATGACACAAAAATCAACATCTTGGATACACCAGGTCACGCTGACTTTGGTGGCGAAGTAGAAAGAATCTTGCGTATGGTAGACGGCGTAATTTTAGTTGTTGATGCATTCGAAGGTTGTATGCCACAAACTCGCTTCGTACTGAAAAAAGCTCTGGAAACAAACCTAAAGCCAATTGTTGTTGTAAATAAAATTGACCGTGATTTCGCAAGACCGGAAGAAGTAGTAGACGAAGTACTTGAATTATTCATCGAACTTGATGCGAATGATGAACAATTAGAATTCCCGGTTGTTTATGCTTCAGGATTCAATGGTACTGCGAGTCTTTCTCCAGATCCTGAAACACAAGAAGACACATTACGTGTTCTTTATGAATCCATTTTGGAAAACATTCCATCACCAATCGACAATCGCAACGAACCACTTCAGTTCCAAGTATCTCTACTGGACTACAATGATTACGTTGGTCGTATCGGAATCGGACGTATCTTCCGTGGAACGATGAAAGTTGGAGAGCAAGTCGCAGTTCTTAAGCGTGATGGATCTGTAAAAACATTACGGGTAACAAAACTATACGGTTTCCTAGGCTTGAAAAGAGTCGAAGTTGAAGAAGCGTACGCAGGTGACCTCGTAGCCGTTTCGGGAATGGGTGACATTGATGTCGGTGAGACAGTTTGTCCAACTGATCATCAAGAAGCGCTTCCTGCACTCCACATCGATGAGCCGACGCTTCAAATGCGTTTCTTAGTTAATAACAGTCCGTTCGCTGGACGCGAAGGGAAATGGATCACTTCACGTAAAATTCAAGAGCGTTTAGATCAACAGCTTGAGACGGATGTTTCATTACGAGTGGAACAAACAGATTCTCCGGACGAATGGATCGTATCTGGACGAGGAGAACTTCACTTGTCTATACTTATCGAAAATATGCGTCGTGAAGGTTTCGAACTTCAAGTTTCTAAGCCACAAGTTATCATTCGCGAAATCGATGGCAAGCGTAGCGAGCCTTTTGAACGCGTTCAAATTGATGTACCGGAAGAACATACTGGATCAATCATCGAATCTATTGGTGAACGTAAAGGTGAAATGTTGGATATGATCAATAACGGTAACGGCCAAGTGCGTTTAATTTTCTTGGTACCCGCTCGCGGATTGATCGGTTATACAACAGACTTCCTTACATTGACTCGTGGATACGGAATCTTAAACCATACGTTTGACAGCTATAAACCAGTTACTACTGGTAAAATCGGTGGCAGACGTCACGGAGTTCTTGTGTCTATGGAGAATGGAACAGTAACTGGTTATAGTGTTATGCAACTTGAAGACCGTGGAACCATGTTTGTGGAGTCAGGTGCAGAAATCTATGCTGGTCAAGTAGTAGGAGAAAGTAACCGTGATAGCGATTTGACGATTAACTTAACGAAAATCAAACATGCTACTAACGTCCGTTCAGCTTCGAAAGACCAAACTGTTACAACGAAAAAGCCACGTCTTATGTCGCTTGAAGAAGCACTGCAATATATTGCTGATGACGAGTACTGTGAAGTTACACCAGAATCTATTCGTATACGTAAAAAAGTTCTAGACAAAAATGAACGCGAACGTATAAATAAAAAGAAAAAACTTGGCGAATAATAAAGATAGAAGGGAATGTATGGAATGAGAGTAGAAGATTCAGAAATGGTCTACAATCGGTTGTCGGGAACCGCTCGCATTATTTATGAATATGCGCCAAATTTCACGACAGCCGGCTATATTCTGTTTGCGCTCGTTTTCATCATGTCTGCTATTGTGTATAAGCTTGGATTTGCAAGGAAGATTGGCTTTGGTCGAAACGTTATCATTTATACGTTCCTATTTATTGGATGTATCATACTAACATTCTTAGCTTTCTTTCTTCCAATCGTAGAAGGACTGTTTGTGGCTGCTGCTATTCTTATTATCTATCGTGTTCGACGAATGAATGAACACAAAAAAGACTCCGTTACTGAGTAACGGAGTCTTTTTTATTCGATTAAAAATCTTTTTCAGTCGGATCTGAGCTGCGGTGGAAAACAAAGTTGCCAGTTGCAATACGCTTCTCTGTTAAATTACTGATCCGCTCTCTACAAGTAGGGCACATATACGTATGAATAGGCCGGTTTCGTAATTTCTTGGCAAGCGGATTATCATCCTCTAATTGATCGTTTTGGTCACATATGACACATTTAACGCGCATTGGAATTTCTCCTTCAATCCACTTGGATAGCCTGGACATAACGAATCGGTGAATCTTGATTCGATCCGTCTTTAAACAGTACATGTACAGGACCGTCTTCTCGAAGAGGTTTGCCATTATGACTGAATTTGAAAATGACGTTGTTTGCTTCCTCAAGTGGATACGTGTATTTTTCGTCTTTTGTAATGAGTGTAAATGTTGTTGCATTTGCAGATGGAACAGCATTGTGTATGAATGGTTTCAATACAATACCGAAGCTGTTTGACAACATTTTATCTTTTTCATATCTTTTTTCACTTTTTAAAGTAGGTGGGTACGTGGCACCTTCCATGATTTCTCTAGACCAGTGTTTACCCATTCTTTCTTTATACTCTTCCATTTCATCTTTTTCAATAAAATCCTCTGAGAAGAATTCATCCAGATCAATACGGCGATCATCAAATATCCAAACAGTAGGATCTAATGTAATTGCATGTTTCACGTTTCCGGTAATTGGTATAATAAGTTCCAAAATATATCCCCCTCAATCGATAGTCACTAGTTTTAGTATACCTTTTCATAGAAGAAGTGAAAAGGATTTCATTTCAGTTCGTTTTTTTCATTGGGTAACGCTTGCATTTTGTAAGAGCAAAAGATACAATTTAGACATTAACACCTTGCGGGAATAATGAATAATGGGGGCGTCTCCATGGAAATAGAAGTTCAAGATACGTACAAAGAACAGGCCATGAAACAACTGCAAATCGATGCAGAGAAAATTGCAAAGCTAATCAAAGTTCAAATGGATAATTTAACGATGCCGCAATGTCCACTATATGAGGAAGTACTCGATACGCAAATGTACGGATTATCCCGTGAGATTGATTTTGCTGTGAAGCTCGGACTAGTCGAACAAGATAAAGGCCGTGAAATAATCTCTGTTCTCGAAAAAGAGTTAAATATTTTACACGAACTGTATACAAATAAATAAATGGAAGACTCAAACTACTCCAACAGTTTGAGTTTTTTATTTAAGACGACGAGGTACAATGAAAATGAAGACTTATATGAATCGAATTTTACGCAATTTTGACTATCCATTATTTTTTGTCTATTTACTGCTCTCTTTATTTGGGCTGATTATGATTTACAGTGCAAGTATGGTGTGGGCTATGAATATTTATAACTTTGAACCATCCCATTTCTTTAGGAAACAAGTAACGAACTTAGCCATTGCCATACCAGCGTTTCTGTTGGTGTCCATTATTCCTTACCGGCATTATAGAAATAAGAAGTTCTTGTATAGTACGCTAATCGTCATGTTTACTTTACTGGTCATTGTAAAGTTCATCGGATTTGGTGATGCTGTAGGGGCGAAGAGTTGGCTTTCATTACCGTTTGGAATAGGGAACTTACAGCCGACAGAAGTAGCAAAAATTGCATTTATCGTATATTTCTCAGGTGTATTTGCGAATAAATATTATGCAGGTACATTGGATGAAATCAAAACTACTATTTTCCCGACATTTTCTGTTTTAACAGCTTCTCTTTTATTAGTACTATTGGAACCGGATTTTGGAGCCACCATGATTTTATTCCTTGTTGCTATTTCTGTCATCATGGCAAGCGGAATGCAAGTGAAGAACTATCTAATCATCAGTCGTTTTTTCGCTTTGCTAGGCGTGTTAATCGGGATTGTTCTGTGGATTAAGTGGGATACGGTCATGACTGTTTCGCGTATGGGACGCTTTCTTGCTTTTACAGATCCCTTTGAATACATACAAGGTTCAGGCCTGCAAATTGTCAATGGATACATTGCAATTGGTGCTGGAGGGCTCAAAGGTGTAGGCCTCGGAAACAGTATTCAGAAACTTGGCTATTTACCTGAGCCACATACTGATGTTATCATGGCAGTAATCTCTGAAGAAACTGGACTGCTTGGAACGACGCTTGTTCTTGGAGGTCTCTTTTTCATCGTGATGAGAGCGTTTACGGTTGCACTGCGTACAAAAGACGCACATGCAAGAATGCTCGCAGCTGGTGTAGGTAGTTTGATTGCTATTCAAACACTGGTAAACTTAGGTGGATTGACAGGATTAATTCCGTTAACAGGCGTTACATTGCCGTTTATTAGTTATGGCGGTACATCTGTTGTGTTCTTGTCGATTGCGCTAGGTATTTTGATGAACGTTTCAATGTTTGTAAAATATGAGAGATCAGAGTAGAGGGGATTGATTTGTTAGTGGAGAAAAGAGAGATTAAGAAAGTACTTGTCGCAAATCGCGGCGAAATTGCAATTCGTGTTTTTCGAGCGTGTACAGAATTAGGGATCGCGACAGTTGGAATTTATTCAGCTGAAGATCGTGCTTCACTACATCGTTACAAAGCTGATCAATCGTTTATTGTGGGTGAAGGTAAGAAGCCAATTGATGCATACTTGGATATTGAAGGGATAATCGACATCGCAAAAAAAGCAAATGTCGATGCAATTCATCCGGGTTACGGATTCTTAGCGGAGAATGCTCAGTTTGCAGCACGTCTAGAAGAAGAAGGAATTATCTTTATTGGGCCGACGTCTAATCATTTAGAAATGTTCGGTGATAAAGTAAAAGCTAGAGAGCAAGCAATATTAGCTGATATCCCAGTCATACCAGGAAGCGATGGACCGGTTACTTCCGTAGAGGAGGTTGCGGCATTTGGCGAACAGCATAGCTATCCGATTATTATTAAAGCTTCGTTAGGTGGCGGTGGTCGTGGTATGCGAATCGTCGAATCACCGGAAGAAGTGCAGGAGGCTTATAACCGAGCGAAATCCGAAGCGAAATCAGCGTTTGGCTCTGATGAAGTGTATGTAGAGAAATACATTACGAACCCAAAACATATTGAAGTACAAATACTAGGTGATACATATGGGGAGATAGTCCATTTGTACGAACGCGATTGTTCTATTCAACGTCGCCACCAAAAGGTAGTAGAGATTGCTCCTTCTATTTCATTGACTGAAGAACTACGCCATGAGATTTGTAATGCTGCTGTTAAACTATCAAAAAATGTATCCTATATCAATGCGGGTACTGTGGAGTTTTTAGTAGCTGATGATTCTTTCTATTTCATTGAAGTCAATCCGCGTATTCAAGTGGAACACACAATCACTGAAATGATTACAGGAATTGATATTGTGCAGTCACAAGTGCTTATCGCTGCAGGAGAATCCCTTCATTCCGAACGAGTGAACATACCAGCGCAACAAAATATTCCGTTATTTGGTTATGCTATTCAATCACGTGTTACAACGGAAGATCCGTTGAATGACTTTATGCCTGATACAGGAAAAGTAATGGTCTATCGTTCAAGTGGCGGATTTGGAGTTCGTTTGGATACAGGCAATGCGTATCAAGGTTCTGTGATTAGCCCGTACTATGATTCTTTATTAGTAAAGGTTTCAACTTGGGGTTCGACCTTTGGGGATGCTGCAAGTAAAATGCACAGAAATTTGAAAGAGTTCAGAATACGTGGAATTAAAACGAATATACCTTTCCTTGAAAATGTCGTATGTCATGAAAACTTTTTATCAGGCAATTACAATACGAGCTTTATCGATGAAACTCCAGAATTATTTGCGTTTGCTAAGAAACATGATAGAGGCACGAAAGTTTTATCGTATCTTGGAAACGTTACCATTAATGGATTCCCTGGTATCGATGACTCAACACGTCCTGTGTTGCATCCGGTACGTATACCCAAAATTGATGATAGTATGCCGATACAAAAGGGAACAAAACAAATTTTGGACGAGCAAGGAGCAGATGGGTTAGTCGAGTGGGTGTTAAAGCAAGACGATGTACTGCTGACAGATACTACTTTCCGGGATGCACATCAGTCTTTATTGGCTACGCGTATGAGAACAAAAGAATTAACGCAGATTGCAACTGAAAGTGCTCATTTATTACCTGATCTTTTCTCATTTGAGATGTGGGGAGGCGCGACATTTGATGTAGCATACCGCTTCTTGAAAGAGAGTCCGTGGGATCGACTCGAGAAATTACGTAAGCAAGTACCTAATGTCTTATTCCAGATGCTCTTCAGAGGAGCCAATGCAGTTGGTTATACAAACTACCCAGATAACGTCATTCGCGAATTCATAAAAGAATCGGCTGCATCAGGTATAGATGTATTCCGTATTTTCGATAGCTTGAACTGGATCAAAGGTATGGAAGTTGCAATTGACGAAACACGGTCAACAGGAAAGATTGCAGAAGCGACAATTTGTTATACAGGTGATATTCTAGACGACAATCGTGCTAAATATACAGTCAACTACTACAAAGAAATGGCAAAAGAACTCGAATCAGTTGGTGCTCATATATTGGCGATCAAAGATATGGCAGGATTGCTGAAGCCTGAAGCAGCTTATCGTTTAGTATCAGAATTGAAAGCGTCAACAAGTCTGCCAATTCATTTGCATACACACGATACGAGCGGCAATGGTATTTATATGTACGCCAAAGCGATAGAAGCGGGAGTGGACATTGTCGATACAGCTATTGGTTCAATGGCGGGAATGACTTCACAACCTTCGGCCAATTCACTTGCGTATGCAATGCAAAACAGTGAACGTCATGTACGTGCAAATACAGAGTCGTTAGAGAAACTTTCGCATTACTGGGAAGATGTGCGAAAATACTATAAACCTTTTGAAAGTGGCATGAACAGTCCACACTCAGAAATTTATGTACATGAGATGCCTGGTGGCCAATATTCGAATTTACAACAGCAGTCAAAAGCAGTAGGTCTTGGAGAGCGCTGGGAAGAAGTGAAAAAAATGTATTCCCGCGTGAACTTCCTCTTTGGCGATATTGTCAAAGTGACACCATCATCGAAAGTAGTAGGGGATATGGCGTTGTTCATGGTGCAAAATGAATTGGACGAGCATACGGTCATTGCGAAAGGACAAACTATTGATTTCCCAGAATCCGTTATTGAGTTTTTCGAAGGCTCAATTGGTCAGCCATATGGTGGTTTCCCGAAAGAGTTACAGGAAGTAATATTGAAAGGGCGCAAAGCGATCACTGTACGCCCGGGTGAGTTACTAGAACCAGTAAACTTCCAAGACGTTCTAAAAAGGTTGACGGAAAAAATGGAGAAGCCCGCTACAATGCATGATGCGCTCGCTTACGTTTTGTATCCGAAAGTCTTTGAAGAATATATCGAAGTGAGAAAGCAGTTCGATGATGTTTCTGTTATCAATACACCAGAATTCTTGTATGGTTTACGTTTAGGTGAAGAAATCGAGATTGAGATTGAGTTCGGTAAAACACTTATCGTCAAATTGGTGTCGATCGGTGAACCCAATCCTGACGGAACACGCACGCTGTATTTCGAACTGAACGGACAGTCACGTGAGATCATTATCCAAGATTTCCAAGTGGAAACAAGAGATGATACAAAGCAAAAAGCCGATCCGACAAATGAAACGCACATTGCAGCTACTATGCCAGGAACTGTTTTACAAGTTGCAGTTTCAATTGGCGCGAAAGTAAAACGCGGCGAGCACTTGTTAATTACAGAGGCTATGAAAATGGAAACTACGATTCAAGCTCCATTTGCGGGAGTAGTCAAGGCTATATATGCAGGTCCTGGGGATTCCATCTCATCAGGAGACTTGTTGATAGAATTAGACCATTAAAAACAGCTTCCACATGTCGTTAAGACTGTGGAAGCTGTTTTTCTATATACTTATACAAAAAGCGTGTAACAACCTTTAAAACAGTTGTTACACGCCCCTCACTTACTTCTTCTGCCGGCTGCGAGAGACTAGAAGAACTAGATACGTTAATAAGCCAAATAATAAAGTGATGAACAAGGAATGTAGCAATGCGAAATAGAGATTTAATTTAGTCAGTACGACAATCATCCCTGTGGTCGCTTGTGCGAGTACTAGGCCAAATGCGGTAATCCAACCCCAGTAAATAACACGTTGATCACTATAATGTTTAATGGCTTTAACTGCGATGAACCCAATCCATACGACAATCAATGCTGCGGCTAAACGGTGACCCATCTGTATCCACTCATACATATTGTTCGGTAAGCTAAATTCGTTATTCCGGCATAAAGGCCAGTCAGAACATATAAGGCCCGAACTAGTATGACGAACAAGCGCACCCGTGTATATAACAAAGTAAGAATAAATAGTTACGCCAATTGTGTGGAAACGTAATGTTTTGTCTATGCGTATTTTATCTGTATCAAATTTCTGGTCTACTTCAAACACCAATAAAGTCAATAGGAAGACGGACGCAAAGGAAATGAGCGAAATCCCAAAGTGCAAGGCCAAGATAAAATCACCTTGTCCCCATAATACTTGAGCTGCACCGATCAATGCCTGTAGAATCAAGAAAAATACTGCCATGAAAGCTAAAAACTTTGTTTCGCGAACATGACCAAGTGCCCTCCACGACCATATAGCCAGTATGACGATGAAAATACCTACTGAACCTGTAACTATCCGGTGTGAGAATTCAATTAAAACTTCCGCTGTGATGTCGTCAGGAATAAGTTGTCCATTACAACCTGGCCAATGTCTTCCACACCCCATACCGCTGTCGGTTTTGGTAACTAGCGCTCCGCCGAGTAAGATTGCGAGCATTCCAATCGTAGAAGCTACCCCAAACCATTTTAAAAATCTGTTATATCGCAAGTACGAAACACCTTCTTCTATTGAATTGACCATCAAAAGGTCGATTTACGTAAAAAATTGCCTGAATTCCAAAAATGATTATATGGAGATGTATAGCTAAATCTCGATGGTTTCCGCGGAATTGAAGCATCTATTGCAAGCTTTATGATAACGAAAAAATAACAGAAACACAATGCAAGAAGCTAATAAACCACTGATGTATAAGGCTTTTCACAAATTGTTCATAAAATAGTCTCTTTAACTTCACAAATGAGTGCCAGAAATGCATTACTATATAGAAGGTGAATGATAAAGACACAAAGGTTGCATAAACCGCTATAAATTGAGAAATGGTCTGGAAATTCCGGACGATTTTAGATATAGTAGGGATAGGGTCTTTGCTGAAAACTTTGAAAGGAGGGTTATTATGTCAAACGGTCGAACGCTTTCGACAGTTGCAGATCCAAAAGTAGAAACCATTACCTTGTGGAAAGACTTTTTGGCGCTGATCAAAATAGGTATTGTCAACTCGAACTTGATCACTACGTTCACCGGTCTTTTTTTGGCATTTCAATTCACTGGTAAAAGTTTTCTCCATAACTTGGATCTACTGGTATTTGCAATTCTAGGTACTGGATTAATCATCGCATCTTCGGGCGCTATGAATAACTTGATTGATCGCGATATTGATCCCGTCATGTCGAGAACGAAGTCGAGACCGACAGTAACAGGTAGATTTAAAGCTCCCGCTGTGATGACGCTAGCTGTTACATTCCTGCTGGCTGGAGAAGTATTACTATTCTCTGCATCACCTATGGCAGGTTGGCTTGGCATCTTGGGTGTATTCGCTTATGTTGTTTTGTATTCCATGTGGTCTAAACGTAAGCACGTAAGCAATACCGTAGTAGGAAGTCTTTCAGGAGCAATTCCACCCCTAATCGGATGGGCAGCTGTTGATCCTACACTGCCAATGGGAGCGTGGGCGTTGTTTTTAATTATGTTCATATGGCAACCACCGCATTTCTATGCGTTGGCTATGCGTAGAACAGAAGAGTATCGGGCGGCTAACATTCCGATGTTACCAGTAGTTAAGGGGTTTGAGCGGACGAAGAAGTCGATGCTTATGTGGGTATTGCTACTATTTCCACTGCCTTTCTTATTACCACAGCTCGGTACCGGCTTTATAGTATTTGCAACACTGTTGAATGTAGGATGGCTTTATTTATCTATTAAAGGATTTAAGGCCAAGGAAGATTTGAAATGGGCGACGGGAATGTTCGTATATTCTTTAAACTATATGACAATCTTGTTTGTATCCATGATTATTTTCTCTATATTCATCTAACGCATCGGAATTCTTTCTTTAAAACAGGAATTCATCATAAAGGGGCACTCAGTCCTCCAGAGTAGAAAAACATTTTTTTAGAAAGAGAGGTATTAGTTAGCGATGATTAAAGGACTCAAAAAGTGGCGTCTCTTTTCTTTACTAGCGCTTTTCGCTGTGTTCATGGCAGGTTGTGGTAATGAAGAAATTTCAACCTTCCAACCAGCTGGACAAGTCGCTAATGACCAGTTCAAGTTGTTGCTATTAGCATCAGGAATCATGTTACTGGTTATCGTTGTAGTAGTAATTATTTACACTGTTGCATTATTCCGCTTCAGACGTTCCAAGTTGGGTGAAGATCATATACCAGAGCAAGTGGAAGGAAGTCACACACTTGAGCTGATTTGGACATTCATTCCAATCGTATTACTTTTGATTCTTGCTATTCCTACCGTTCACTACACGTATAAATTAGGTGATGTGAAAGCAATGGGAGCAGTTGATGAAGAAGGCAACGCTGAGAATCTAGTAGTAGATGTTACTGCGAAGTTATATTGGTGGGAGTTCGAGTATCCTGATCTAGGTATTGTTACGGCTCAGGAACTAGTAGTACCTACTGATGAAAAAGTTTACTTCAACTTGATCGCAGCGGACGTAAAGCACTCATTCTGGATTCCGTCAGTTGGCGGTAAGCTAGATACGAACGTGGAGAACGTAAATAAATTCTATCTGTCATTTGAGAAAGAATCCGATGGTTTGAAAGATGGCGTCTTCTACGGAAAATGTGCTGAGCTATGTGGGCCTTCCCACGCATTGATGGACTTTAAAGTAAAAACATTACCGAGAGATCAATTTGACAGCTGGGTTACAGCTATGCAAAAAACTGCAGAAGAACCTGTTGTTGCAAATGCTGACGGCGAAAAAGTCTTCTCTCAAAGCTGTATCGGTTGTCACGCAGTTTCAGGTGTAGGTGAATCTGGTGCACAAGGACCAAACTTGGCTTCATTCGGTGATCGTAATCGTGTAGCAGGCTTCCTTGAACACGATGAAGAGAACTTGAAAGATTGGATTCGTGATACACAGAAACATAAACCAGGCAACACGATGCCTTCATTCAGTAAAGATCAAATTTCTGATGAAGACTTAGATGCATTAGCTGAATACTTAATGGGCTTAAAAGTTGCAAAATAATTTTCAAACGGAAATTGAATAGGAGGTAACACAGTGAGTTCAGTTGCTCAAAAAAGTGGCTTTGGCGCAACACTATGGGATTGGCTGACAACAGTCGACCATAAGAAGATCGGAATTCTGTATCTCCTCGGGGGATTATTCTTCTTCGTTCTAGGTGGTATTGAAGCGATGATCATTCGTCTTCAGTTGATAACACCAAACAACGATCTCGTAAGCGCAGGGCTTTTTAATGACTTAATTACAATGCACGGAACGACCATGATTTTCTTGGCAGCAATGCCGATTCTCTTTGGCTTTATGAACGCGATCATGCCGCTTCAAATCGGAGCACGTGACGTAGCGTTCCCATTCATTAACTCATTAGGTTTTTGGATGTTCGCATTTGGTGGTTTATTCCTTAACATCTCTTGGTTATTCGGTGAAGTTCCAGATGCTGGTTGGACATCTTATGCATCGTTATCACTTCACTCACCAGGACATGGTGTTGATTTCTATGCAATCGGTTTACAAATCGCGGGTGGTGGTACGTTGATGGCAGGGATTAACTTCCTTGTAACAATCATTAACATGCGTGCACCAGGGATGACGTATATGCGTATGCCTTTGTTTACATGGACTACGTTTGTTGCGTCTGCAATGATTTTATTCGCATTCCCTCCGTTGACTGTTGGATTGTTCTTCCTAACGTTTGACCGTATGTTTAGTGGTAACTTCTTTGATCATACGATGGGCGGAAACACGATTATCTGGGAGCATATTTTCTGGATTTTCGGTCACCCTGAAGTATATATCTTGATTTTGCCAGCATTCGGTATTTTCTCTGAGATATTCTCTGTATTTTCACGGAAACGTCTTTTCGGTTACACAGCGATGGTATTCGCTACAGTGTTAATTGGTTTCCTAGGCTTCATGGTATGGGCTCACCATATGTTTACAGTTGGTCTTGGGCCGACAGCAAACGCAATCTTCGCGGTAGCGACAATGGCAATTGCTGTACCGACAGGTGTTAAAATCTTTAACTGGTTGCTTACAATTTGGGGCGGTAGTATTAAAGTTACGACTCCAATGCTCTATGCTTTAGGTTTTATTCCTTCATTCGTAATGGGTGGAGTAACAGGTGTAATGCAAGGGGCAGCACCACTTGATTATCAGTTACACGATTCTTATTTCATCGTAGCTCACTTCCACTACGTAATTGTAGGTGGGGTAGTACTTGCCATTTTTGCAGGCCTTCACTACTGGTGGCCAAAAATGTTCGGTACGATTTTGAATGAGTTTTTAGGTAAAATCACTTTCGTATTCTTCTTTATCGGTTTCCACCTGACATTCCTAATTCAACACTGGTTAGGTTTCTGGGGAATGCCACGTCGTGTTTGGACGTTCATGGATGGACAAGGTTGGAACCTTGCAAACTTTATCAGTACAATCGGTGCGCTTTTAATGGCAATTGGATTTACAGTCATGGTAATCAACATCATTATGACAACTGTTAAAAATGAGCGTGTTGGAAATGACCCTTGGGGAGACGGACGTACACTTGAGTGGGCGATTCCATCACCACCACCTTTCTATAACTTCCCTGCAACTCCATTAATCCGTGGATTGGATACATTGTGGGTTGAGAAGATGGAAGGTAGTAAGGAAATGATTACACCAGCTGAACCTATTACGGACATTCATATGCCACACGGTTCAATTATCCCAATGTTGATGAGTCTTGGATTATTCATCGCTGGATTCGGTGCAATGTTCCACCAGGAAACTTCATGGGGATTAGGAGTATTGATCTTTGGTCTTGCTTTCACGTTCGTAACAATGGCAACTCGTTCAGTGAAAGATGACCTTGGTTACTATGTTACAAAAGAACAAATCTTGCAAGATCAAGAAAATTTTAAAAGGGGGCGTAACTAATGGATTTGAATACAAAATTCACCCCTGAAACGTGGCCCACTCATCCAGAGAGAGCTACCTTGGAAGCAAAGAATAAATTCGTTGGCTTCTGGCTATTCCTTGGCGGAGAGACAATTCTCTTCGCTACGTTGTTCGCAACGTATATGGCTTTAAAAAACAAAGGCCCGAGTGGCTTTGGTTTCACAACGCAAGAACTATACACATTGCCGTTAGTATTTGTGATGACTATGCTTCTTTTAACATCGTCACTTACAAGTGTCTACGCAATGTATCACTTGAAGAGTTTCAACTTCAAAAAAATGCAACTATGGTTAGGTCTAACAGCATTATTAGGACTTGGATTCTTGATGTTAGAAGTATATGAGTTCTCTCATTACGTTCAAGAAGGATTTACTTTCAGTAATAGTGCGTTCAGTTCCGCGTTTTACACATTGGTAGGAACACACGGGTTCCACGTAGCAATTGGTTTAGTATGGGTCACTTTGTTGATCTTCCGTAACTCAAAGCGTGGATTGAATTTGTATAACGCAACTAAATATTATACATTTTCACTTTATTGGCACTTCATTGACGTAGTTTGGGTATTCATCTTTACTGTAGTCTACTTGATGGGAGTGGTCGGTTGATGTCAGAAGTTCAAATGATTAAAAGATCTCCTGCAGAACAGTCACTGTCTCAACGTCGAGCAAAAGAATCAATGCGCAGCCAAATTGCGATGTTTGCGCTGATGATTTTCTTAACACTTGTATCATTTTCTATGGTGTTTGCTCATCTAAATGACGTTGCTGGTTTCTCGAAATTTTTTGTTATTCCAACATTATTCCTCTTTGCAGCTGTACAAGTTGGTCTTCAACTATACTACTTCATGCATATGAATGAAAAAGGACATGGCGTACCACAAATGTTTATGTTTACAGGTGCAATGTTAGGATTCTTAATCCCACTAACATTTGTAACAATCGTTTGGTGGTAAGCAATAGAAAGGGCTTATGGATTCTTCCATAAGCTCTTTTTCTATTCACTTTTAGATGAAATTGTCAAAGTTCGTACATTGAGTTATGAGCTATATGCTCGTATAATAGGCATAGGTAAGAACTTTGTCGACTTCGTGCTGTGATCGAATATCAATTGTAAATAACTCTGTATTACACACAGAATAGATTTAGTGGGTTAATTATTAAAGGAGAGTGATTGTTTTGCCGTTAAGTATTTTTGGTTTTAGGGCTTTGTGGAGTCCTTATTTCTTAATAGCCATAGCACTTGGAATTGTTCTATATTATCTCATAACGGTTAAATGGCGAGATCGATTTGAGGGGTCACAGCCGTTAACGAAACGACAGGCCGTGTATTTTTTAGCTTCCATGCTGTTACTGTATATTGTCAAGGGCTCACCCATGGATTTAATCGGTCATATTTTATTTTCTGTCCATATGGCTCAAATGGCTATATTGCTTTTGATTGTAGCACCGTTCTTCATAATTGGCATACCGAACTGGGTATGGGAAAAACTTTTATCATTCACGATGTTCAAGAAAGTATTCATGCTATTAACTAAACCGCTCGTTAGTTTATTACTGTTTACATTTATGTTTTCGATGTATCACTATCCACTCATTCTGGATCAAGTGAAGTTGAGTTTGCCTTTACACACGCTGTTCACTATCACACTGTTCTTCTCTGCTATTTGTCTTTGGTGGCCAGTAGTGAATACAGTAAAAGGACAACCGCAACTACACGGTTTGAAAAAAATAGGATATGTAATATTGAGTGCATTGCTCATTACACCTGCTTGTTCGTTAATCATCTTCGTGGACGTACCGGTGTATGAATCGTATAGCAGTGGTGAAGCATGGCTGCAAGCGATGGCACTCTGTGTACCAAGCGGAACTTTAGCAGGTCTGTCTGGCCTTGGCATCTCGGGACCTGAACTATTCACAAATATGCCTACGCTGTATGATCAGCAATTAGGTGGAATCTTGATGAAAGTTATTCAAGAACTTGTTTATGTAGTCGTTATTGGCCGCATTTTCTATAGCTGGTCAAAGTTTGAAAAAGAAAATGCGGATGAAATTACACGAAAAGATTTACTCAAACGTCATAACTTAACTATGCATGGCTGATTGTGCAAGAGGGAGTTAGCGAGTAATAGGACTACCCTCAGCCCATCGGTACTATTTTCATCAGCTTATCTTCTATTTTGGTCGCGATTGGATGGTAGTTGATACGGCAAAGAAAAATGGGAGTATACCAAAAAACCATGTTACATCTGCTATCTGATTTTTTACAGTCATTACAAGGATCGTCATGTGCTTGTTGCTGTATGTCTTCAAGAAAAGTAGAGAAACAATTTCTGTATGTAAAGTGATTCGTAGTATTTCATATTTCATTTTTAGACTGAAGCCATACCCTAAAGGGAGGGCTTCAGTCTTTTATATCTAGCAAATTCATAAAGTCGTACGTTGTATATACGAAAAGGGATACCTCCATGGAGATATCCCTTTTCGTTTTAAATCTTGAAATTCAGTTTAATGATGCCTGCTTCTCTCGCTGTATTAAAAAGTATGACGAGCAATGGTCCAATGAAGAAACCGAGAATACCGAAAAGTTTCAAACCGATGAACATTGCAATCAAAGTAGGTAATGGAGACAATCCGATTTGTGAGCCCATTACTTTTGGTTCGACTGTTCTTCTGATAATCAAAAGGATTGCAGCTAATATAGCTAATTTTGTCCCCATTGCGATATCGCCTGAAACATACTGGTAGATCGACCAAGGCGCGAGAATTATAATCGAGCCGAGTATCGGAATGATATCAATAATCCAGATCACCAACGCCATCACTACTGCATATTTAGGAATGATTACGAGTAAGCCTATAAAGGAAACGGCTAGAATAATTAAGCTGACCAGCAATTGGGCTTTAACGAATCCTACTATGACGAAACGTAATCTGTTCATCATATAGTGGACTTTTTCTGCAGTAGCTTCAGTTAAATGAAAGTAAAAAGTTTTCTTCAAGTTTGGCAATTCCAACATGAACAAAAATAAAGCGATCATGAACACAATAAAGCTAACAAGGAAATTGGGGATATCCGATATTATGGCTAAAATTCGATCGTAACTTAAAAGTGTAATGATTGAAATCCGAATGGATTCGATAATTTCATTGAATTCGTTCTCCAGCATAGCCAAAATATCTTCGGGCATGCCTACTGTGTACTGAAATAGCTTGCTTTGCGTGTTAATCCATACACTTGAGAGAGAATTTAAGTGATTCGGAATCTCTTTTGTAAAATTAACTATTTTTCCGATGAGTGTAGTGACGGTATAGAAAAGAACAAGCACACTAATTCCAACAAATACGATAAAATTCACAATAACAGAAACTTTACGCTTCCACTTAAATCGTATTTCTACCCATTTAACAAGGGGATCTAAGAATAGTGCCGTAAGCAAAGCCAAAATAATAGGAATGGAAACGGGTAAAATAAAGAATATAATAACCAATAGTACGATGATACCGAATGCAATCATGATATTACGTTTTGTGAGCAATTTCAAAAGTGATCGTCCTCCACATAGATACTGTTTTTATTATAACCAAATTAGTGGAGTAATAGTAGAAAAAGCCGAAGAACATTTAGCTCTTCGGCTTTCCCATATCATTACAAACTATATTGCTTTAACTCGTCATATACCTTCTTTAACGTTAGTTCGCAATCCTTAACTAAGCTAGCAGGGAAGTCTTCTTCTTCGCCATACTCAACGCCGTGTGGGTAGTAGTGCTTTCCTAGAACAGGTTGCTTTAGACGAACCGTAGCTTTTCTACCATCGATATCGCCCTCAACCAGATCGCCGAAGACGCGCAAGTAGTATGTACCTTCTTTAACAATATACTTCTTATCGAAAGTTACACGTTCATAATCCCATTGTCCATCAATTTCAAGATTGTTCTTATTCATAATTTCTTCCATTACTCGTAAATCTGCTACAAGGCCTTTAAGGCCAATATTTTCAACATACATCTGTATATCCCCCTCTATGTTCGTCCTGACGAATACGTATACTATTATATCATAAAACAAATCGTTTTTAGTTGCAATGACAACATTGTGTCAACGCTTTCTTTCCTGTCCGATATAGGTGACTATAGTGTGTGTCTTCTGTACAATATAAGAATGTTACCAATTTAGAATTGATGTTCATTTTGAATAAATATTCACCGCAAAATGAATTCTTGTAATATGTAATATTATTATAGGAGTAGTATATAAAGAGTGGAAAGGAAGATAACATGTGGAGAGTAGGATGGAAGATTCTTGTTTTGCTTTTGATCGTAATGGGAGTCTTTTATTTCATGACTGATAAAATAAGTGAAAATTTGCCCCTAGAGTCACCGGTACAGCATGGTTCACCGATTGCCGTTCCTGAAAAAGGTCCATCGATAGGCGGAGAAGGTATGCCGAGACCCAATGAAGGCATGTCAGTACTTGTTGGGCAAAAAATTAATAAGCTGGAAGAACAATTTGGTAAACCTTCAAGGATTGAACCATCGAGTTTTCAGTACGAATGGTGGGTTTATACGGAAGAACCGCGTTTTATGGCAGGGGTTTTGAATGGCAAAGTGAACCAAATATATACTGCTGATCCTACAACAGATTTAGCTCCGTTTAAAATCGGACAAAACGTACAGGATATTCACCGCTTTACGCCAATTGAATCCGAGATTGACGTGACGATTAATGAAAATATTTATACATTTTCGTTAAATAGTGAAGATATTAAGAATCGGCTTCTTATACCCTATGAGAATTTGTATGTACAATTATATATAGATCAAGTAGATGGCGGGATCGAAGGTGTACGGTTCATCAATCCGACTACTTTGGTGAAACATCAGCCTTATGACATGACCTATCTTGGAGAAATGATGGAAGCGCCAAAGCCTTCATCTACTGTTCAGACTGAAGTGGATCGCGCGATGGAGCGACAGACATTTGAATTGACTAACCAATTGCGTGAAGGCCATCAACTGCCTCTTTTATCATATAATGATAAGCTGGCCACACTTTCAAGAAAGCATAGCCAGGAAATGATATTCCGTAAATATAGTTCTCATGATGAAGGACCTGGGGAAGTGTTTGCTGATCGATTAAAAGATGTTGGACTAACACCAAGCAAAGCAGGCGAAAACATAGCGTTTAATTATATTGATGCCATTGAAACTGTACATGGTTGGTTAAATTCTCCAAAACACCGGGATGTCTTACTGAATCCGAATTTCACGCATACCGGCATTGGTGTTTATAATAAATACTATACTCAGTCATTTATGGCGCAGACTGAATCGGAAAACTCCATACATGACGACTAAGGAAGAATCCATGTACCTTCCTCATTTGATGCGATGCCTCGTATATGAAGAGGCATCGCATTTTGCTTTGCATACACTGCTGCTTTTTCCTGAATAATGGGTCGATTACATTTTAGTAATGGAAGAAATTCATCGAATGTGAGTCTATCAAAACGCTTATAATCAGAAGTAGTATGAGGATCTGCTGACATGACGCCTGGTACATCTTTGAAAAACTCTACATGATGAGCTTGCAATGCAGAGGCTAATGCGATCGCTGTCAAATCACTGCCACCTCTACCGAGAGTCATAAACTTTCCTTGTACATTCATTCCTTGAAAACCGGGGACGATGATACATGAGTGCGTTTGAAGTGTACTGACAATATGTGTACTGTTAATTTTATCAATCGTTGCGTTACAGAAATCTCCCGATGTGCGAATGCCTGTATTTTGTCCATAGACAATTGTGTTATCTATACCTTCTGTAGATAATTCTGCAGATAATACAGCTGAAGCGATTAATTCACCGCATGCAGCGGCCAAGTCTCTGGCTTCCCCGGATTTTGAGAAGGAGTCCGTAAGAGTAAGTAAATTGTCTGTGGAATAGGCGTCGCCCCCTCTACCCATTGCAGAGACTACAACGATGACGGCACGGTATTTCGACAACGCTTGTCGAATATGCTGAATACACTTGGTACGTTGTTGTTGATTCTGCATGGCAATTCCGCCAAACTTCTGGATAATCATAGAATCCCAACTTTCTTCGTGACATTCTTCTTACGCCTTTCATAGAATACTTTATGCTTCGTTTCATTATATTCTCTGAAGAATAAAATGTTCGGGAAGGGGCGGGAGACCTTGCTTTTATCTGAATTACTAAAAGATTGGCCATGCACTATTTTACAGGGTTCAATTCGGCGAACGATCGATGGGATCACGGAATCTTCAAAGAGGGTCAAGAAAAACTATGTATTTGTAGCAAAGAAAGGCGTTAAGACAGATGGCATGATATTTATTGAAAAAGCGATAACAAATGGAGCCAAAACGTTGGTAATCGATCGAGATAACCTAGATCGAACACGCATACCAGAAGAAATTACGGTCGTTCTGATTCCTGATAGTTCGCTATTTATTTCCTATGCAAGTGCGAAGTTTTCAGATAACCCGGCTGAAGAATTATGCATCATTGGCATTACGGGAACAAACGGTAAAACTACAGTCAGTCACTTTACCGGGCAATTATTAAAAGAACTCGGACATAAAACAGCTGTTATAGGAACGACGGGTCTTTATATTGACGGTAAGCTCACAGAGACGATTCGAAATTCTATGACGACGATGCCGGCTGAACAATTACATCCTTTTTTACGTAAATGTATTAAGCAACAAGTGACCCATATTGTTCTTGAAGCGTCTTCAATTGGGTTATCCACCAATCGTTTAGCGCACTGCCCGTTAACTGTTGGTGTTTTTTTGAATATTGGGATGGATCATTACGCAGAACATGGAGGTAGGCAGCCATACATCGATGCCAAGAAACTACTCATTCCATTGGCTGATCAGCTTGTGATGAATGAAGATGACGAGACGTGTCGTGCTATAGGAGAGGAATTAACTACACCACCAATTTATTTTAGCAGTCGACATATTCATGGCACGCAACAACAAAAGGTTCTACTTGCTAATCAAGGTCATCATAACGAAATGAATGCAAGAGCGGCTATAGGAGCTCTCATGGCACTCGGTTATTCATTACGCGCAATAACCCCCCATTTGCATGCTTTGCGTCTTCCAACTGGACGTCTGGAGAAATACGAAGAAGCGGGTATTGAAGTGTATGTAGACTATGCTCACACACCAGACGCTTTGCAAGCGGTGTTGGAAGCCTTGTCTGAGTCCTCCAAACGGTTGATTACTGTATTTGGATGTGGTGGAGGGAGAGATCGTCAGAAGCGTCCACAAATGGGTGCGGTAGCGGCTCACTACAGTTCACACGTAATTTTGACTTCAGATAATCCAAGAATGGAAGATCCGTCACAAATTATTGTGGATATTTTGGCAGGCATGGCGGGATTTGCTACGCCTGTAGAAATCTTCATCGACCGTCACCAGGCAATCCAATACGCTGTCACACAAGCACAGCCTGGCGAGATTGTGCTCATTGCAGGGAAAGGACATGAACAAATCCAGCAAATAGAGAATCAGACGACGCACTTTTGCGATATGGAAGAAGTAAAAAAATCATTTTGTAATCGAAATGCCAAAAAGTAAAAGTCTAAATGAATAGTCGAGGAACTAATTTTTTGTTATGATAGTTGTGATAGGAGGTGCGGCAATTGGTGATGATGACAGATGAGTGGATGCGAGTCATCGATATGGCGGAAGAACTTTCCGATGTGCTGCTGTGTTCTGAAGTGGTGAAAACCTATCAAGACGCACATAACCGTGTATATTCAAACGTCGATCTGCGAAAAAAGATCATGGATTTCACTAAAATGAAAGAACAATATGAGGATGTGCAGCGTTTCGGGCGCTATCATCCAGACTATAAAGTAATTATGAAGGAAATTCGACTTCAAAAGCGTGAACTGGATTTGCAAGATGAAGTGGCTGCCTTGCGTCTGGCTGAAAATGACGTACAGGATCTGTTGGACGAAATTGGTATCTTGATTGGCCGGTCTGTTTCAGAAGCCGTGAAAGTACCAGCAGGCGACGGCACATTCTCTAACAGCTCTTGTGGCGGAGGTTGTGGTTCAGGCGGTAGCTGTTCTTGTTCGGCATAAATTATTTCATAAGAATGAGTAACCCCCTGCGGAAACAAATTTGCAGGGGGTTACTTTTTAAATAAAGTTAGTATCAAAGGAGCAGGCAAACGTTAAGTAGCATTTTGCGTGAAAACATGTCCACAGTAAGCATTCTAGTCACTTTGAGTCTTTAGTTTTCATTAAAGAATGTCAACAATTGTTTTGGATAACTGGTTATGAAACCATCGGCGTCCAATTTGGCTAGTTTTGGAAGTTCATCCGTTTCATTCAATGCGTAAAATACAGTTATATTGAGATCTTGTAAAAAGCGGACGAAGCCTTCTGAAGCAAGTGGGAACATACCAAGTTTTTCAGGCAGGCAGAATAGATCTGCGTTTGGCCGGTACAGATGACCGAACTTGCTCGTGTAAGCGACGTATGCTTTTTTTATTTCTTCACTTCCTGCACCTAAAGCAACAGAATTCTGCGCATACAGATTAAATCGATCGATTTGTTCATCGTATTGACTCGTCACTACAACACGTTCAGTAGCATCCATCTCTTTTAATAATCTCCACAGTTTGGAAGGGATTAAACTACCTTCATATATTGTAGGGCAATCATTCATAGAGACGACAAGTAAAAGATGGGGGAACTTTTCCAACAGTTCACGTAACGACACACTAGATAAATCACTATGCAAAGTATCAAGATCATGGGCATTATGATGTTTTGTCAGGATTTCATCTACCGCAGAGTCGGCTATTTCATTGGAAAGCAAAAGTTCTCGGTTAGGCACTAAAAGAATGTCTTCATCTTTCGTGAGTTGTATATCGACCGCGAATCCGTGAACACCTAAATCAGCAATCTCGGTATAAGCGGTAAGTGGGTCAACTTCTGTATTTTGGCACAGTTGTGCATCGGTTAAAATAGCTACTTCAGAAAAACTAAGCGCTTTCTTTTCAGCACGTGGTTCTTGTTTTGCTATCACTTTTGTAGCCGCCCATGCAGCCACACTTGCAGCTCCGACAGTTAATGCAACGTTTGTTTTCCTTCCCAATCTAAAACCTCCCCAATACTATAATGAGTTTTCACATTTTTGTTTAGCGATGTTTATACTTCAACTGAACAGAAAATACTTGTATCCAAGCATCTTGTAAAAAACAAAACAGCTTGGATTCAGATAAATGTCTTCTTAAGTGTAACCTATTCCAGAGAAGGTGTGCAAACAAAGATTGAGGACGGGCCTGGTTTCATATATACGCAAACATTTCATATGCAAGGTTGCAGGACTTTTCTCACCTATGGTATTGTATGAAGTAAGAAAGAGGGGGAGAATCATGATTGATCGACAAGGCATAATTGTCTATCTCCATCATTTAAAACAAGCAAAATCATTGCGCAAATTCGGGCATGTTCATTATATTTCTAAACGAATGAAATACGTTGTGCTTTACTGTGACATGGAAGACGTGGAAACGACAATCACTAAGTTGGAGCGTTTATCGGCTGTACGGAAAGTATTGCCTTCACAGCGTCCCTTTGTTAGCACGATATATGAAAATGCAAAGCCGGATAAAGCAAAAGAATACGATTATAAAACAGGTTTGTAACTTGCTGCCGCTTATTAATTTAGCGGCGGCAACAAGTGGTTTAAGCGTAAGATACCAGTAATATATTGGTAAAATAGCTCGTTCTCAGCAAATTCAGTTGAATGTTTTATTTCAACTTTGACAGGCTTTTTATTTAGCGACTCAGCATGCTCAACAAACAAGTCATAACGTTTCGATGGTTTGTCCGCAGAATAACGAATTCCTTCCCTGCAAATATAGATCGGCATGAAATGATTGTTTTCAGTTGCCGGTGTAAGAGAAACTGCTAATGACAATTGTTCATTAGATTTATATTTGGATGAAAAAATATAGGACTTATGAATTCGGTCGGCGTTTGTAGACATGATTTCGAGTAATTCATAGATGTCGCTATAGCCTTCCCCTAGTTCGATAAAACGTTGTTGGATCATAATCAAGCGCTTCCTTTCAGGCGATTAGTAATGGTTCGTGTCCATCATACCATGTGATGAGGTGTTGTACGTTGAAAGTTATTATAAGGATTTTATTTCTTTTGGCGGCAGTAAACGGAGGACTCGTTTATTTGCATTACAGCCAATCGGCCAATGCAAAGGGAGAAGGCGCGAATTCAAATACGTATCGTCAGGAAATCGAAGTCATCAATCGAGCGGATGGATTGTACATTCGTCACCACTTTTATAACTTGTCAGATGGTAGACACGAGATTATCTGGCCGAAAGGAAGTGTGGAGCACGGATGCGAAACTGAGGACTCCTCCGCATGCGCTCGACTCAATGATTCTCTTGTGGCATTTGAAGAAGGTGAAAGTGGTCAACAATCCGTTCAGTATAAATTGCTGAAAAAGAAACCGCTTACCGAGCGTAAACTATTTAAGGAGCCATTTGTGGTTCTTCGGGAGGCAAAGCCACTCACGACAGTTCTTCACGTGACAGATGAGCAAGGTATTGGTGGCATGTGGGTGTCTGGATTGGAACGTGTAGGAAAGGCAAATAAAGAGCGTATTACTTATCGTTTATATCGTGGCGTAGGATTTGTTAATGAGCTGTATTGGCAGAAACAGGACGTGCCACTTGCGTACTCTTCAAACAAGCTGACAATCTTCGGTGAAGGTATCGATAAAAAGTATAATGACCGACTGGTTAAAATGCTAGAAGCTATCGGCGGGAATCATATAAGTGTAGTGTTAGCTTCAAGTAATCAGCCGTTGTATGCGGAACGCTTTATTATAGAGAAAACGGACAATATGTCGCAAGTAATAAAACAAGTAGCCAGAATGAGTGTCCAGTCGCGTTTCACTTTCCAAACGGACGAGCCGTCCATAAGCAGTATGATAGCCTCTATACTTGTAGACGAGCCTATCGGAACAAAAGCGGAACAAGCAGCATTTACTCGTTTGAAAGAATCCATCTCTGCAGAGCAATACCAACAATTCCGTCAAAACATTCAGGAGACAATAGGTAAAAAAATATCTTCATCCGATTTGGATCGGTCGTTATCAAAGATACTAGCGTTCGACACGCACTATTTTCATAAAACGATGAAGGAGCAGCGGTATACCTATCCTTTTTTGTTATTGGATCCACGGACTGTATGGCTTGATGGGGAAGAAGTTCCGGAAGTGAAGGTACTAGTACAGGATGGTAAAAGTTTTTACCCTGCAGAAGAATTATTGTCCAAAATGGGCTATTCGATTCGTTCAAACGAGCAGTCGATTTATTTCGACAGTCCAAATCGCACCTATCGTTTTTCTAAAGTACAACCTTTCTACATTATGAATAATCGCAAATATGATTATACGGAAAAGCCTTATATCACAATCAATAAAACGTTATACTTTGATGAAAATTGGTTGCGCCGAATCTTCTTAGTGTTAATTGATAAATCGGATGAAACTATTTCTATCGAACAAATTGAAAAGTTACTAAAGGAGATGGAAAAAGAATGAGAGTCATTTCCGGTTCGAGAAAGGGTACGTCATTGAAATCCTTACCCGGGACGTCTACGCGACCGACATCAGACAAGGTAAAAGAGTCTATTTTCAATAAAATCGGTCCTTACTTCGATGGAGGAACTATTGTTGAGTTATTTGGCGGTAGTGGCTCCGTTGCCATTGAAGCGTTATCAAGAGGGATGGAACAGGCTATTGTATTTGAAAAGAATCCTAAAGCGTGTGCTATTATCAAAGTAAATACAGAAAAGTGCCGAATGGAAGAATGTCTGCGGATTGAAAAAAAAGATGCACGACAGGCAGCAGCGATTCTTAAGCAGAAAGAAGTCTCTATTGATCTGCTATTTGTAGACCCCCCCTATGCAACGGTTGAATACTATGATGTAATTAAAGATGTAATAACACAAGGGTTGCTAGCGGACGATGCAATTATTATTTGTGAACATGATAAACACATAGACTTGCCTGAACACTACGATACATATGGTCAAATCAGTTCCGCTGTTTATGGAAGTACTGCTATTACGATTTACAAGAAAAGAGGCTAACGACATGACACAAATCGCAATCGTACCGGGAAGTTTCGATCCGGTAACGAATGGACATTTAGATATTATAGAAAGAGCAGCAAAAACATTCCAAGAAGTCCGTGTTGCCGTAATGAATAACTCTTCAAAAAAACCGTTATTTACAGTGGAGGAGCGTGTTGCTTTGATTCAGGAAGCGATATCGAAATATGACAATGTCAAGATTGATACTTCTGCAGGACTGTTGATAGATTATGCACAAGAAGTTAACGCTTCGGTCATAGTTCGTGGGTTACGCGCCATTTCGGATTTTGAGTATGAAATGCAAATCACATCGATGAACCGGGTACTGGATGAAAGTATTGAAACATTCTTCGTGATGACAAAGAGTCAGTATTCGTTCCTTAGCTCAAGCATGGTCAAAGAAGTGGCACGTTACGCTGGAGATGTCTCCACGCTCGTACCCCCCCATGTCAATGTAGCTCTGATGAGAAAGTTCGGAAAGTTAGGATAAATAATTAAAAAATGATAAAAAAGGCTGGGACAAAACCACAAAAGGTATGAAGGAGAAGACACCTTCATACCTTTTTTAATTCACTGAAACTTATTTATAAAGTTTAATTAGTTAGTAATCAAGAGCGTATCGAGGCGGAAAAAGGTCGACTCCTGCGAGATTCAGCGCGAATGTTGAGGCCCCGCAGGTAGCGAGAGCCGTTACGAGCATGTATTTGCACTTAGCGACGAGGAGGCTCAAGCGCGCCTTTTGTAGCGTAGGGGAACGGACTGTTTTTTAAGTTATGTCCCAGCCACCTTTTGTGTAGCAGTAAGTTTACCAACGAACACTTCCCTTTGAAGCGCACATGCTCTCCCAAACAACTAGACGTGTCACAGCAGTAGTTTTCAATACTTGCTCAATAAATCCAAATGAACAATACAGGGACGAGTAACGTATTCCAGACCCTTGCAAACACGTAAGGAAGTATGCGAATACCAGCGCTCCTCGCGATCGTCATAACCTGCATATGAATACTCATACCGTTGATCGAAAGGATAGCCGCAATGAGCATCGGATAAATCGCATCATCGGCAAAATGCTCGGTAGCCGACTGGACACCTGAAGTCATCTCGAACACTGCGAGCAATAAAGTTTTGGTAACGCCCATATCCACAGTGATGATAGAAGATATGGAATGCGAAAGCACATTACTGAGGGAAGAGAAGAAAATGACCGTTGTGGCCACTAACAATATGACGGATGAACTGTCTTTAATAGAGCGCAGCAAAGGTGACGTTTTATGTTGTTGGGGGATGAATGGGACAGATGGCTGCTGATGCCGACTTCCCACAAGCGACATGGCCAATATGAAAAACACGATATTAGCCAGATGAATGGCGAGCAACAATTTCCAACCACTTGTCGTGCTGCCGAATAATTCGTTACCCACAAAGCCAATAATGAACATAGGTCCTGGTGCATGACAGGATGCGACAAGCAAACAACTTTCAGCGGCAGAGATCTCTCCATTTTTTTTCATTTCGCTAACGGTCACAGCTCCTACCGGAAAGCCTCCAAATGAACCTAGCACATAAGCTTTTATGTAACGACTCCATTGACTAGTGCCTTGTTTGCTAGGCATTTTCAATAACCACTGCGTTAAAATAATATATGGTAGCAAATAGGGAAGTAACGCATGAGTGAATAATTGGATGCCTGAAATGGCTCCTTCATGTGCGACATCTGGTTGCAAAATAAATAAAATAATTAGCGCCCAGATGAAGAGTACGTTACTCATTGTTCAATACGGCAGGGTCGTAAATAAAAAGCATCTGTCGCACTCCTTCCTAATTTTTGAAATACAAGAAAATCTACCGTAATATATATGTAGTATTCGTACAGGCTATTAATGGAGGTGAGCTTTTATGAACATGCGTAAGTGGGGAATCGCTGCGGTAATCCTACTAGTAGTGGCTTTTTTAGCACTTTATCCGTTAGATATGTATATTTCTCGACCCGGCGGAGCTTATGATTTGGCGCCACTCGTAGAAGTAGTAGGCGGAGATACTGACGATGTAGGAACATTTAGCTTGATGACAATTGCGATTGGCAAGGCGACACCTGTAACGTACGCTTGGTCAAAAATTTCAGATAAAATGAAGTTGTTGCCGGCCACGCAAGTGAGAAGACATGGTGAAAGTGATGCGGAGTATGGAGTGCGTCAGAAAAAAATGATGGCTGATTCTAAAACACATGCCATATCGGTAGCATTTGAGAAGGCAGGATTACCTATCAATAGAAAATTCACGGGAGTCTTTGTTGCAGGTGTATTACCGACAGGAGCTTCTGCAGGAAAGCTCGAAGTAGGAGATATCATTCGATCGATTGATCAACTAAAGCTTGCTTCAACAGAAGCATTTATGCGTGAAATCGGTGATATGCATGAAGGTCAGAAAGTGCATCTGCAAGTACAACGTGGACAACAGCTGTTGGATGTTCCGGTAGAATTAAAAGAACTTCCGGGGACGGACGGACGAGTAGGTCTTGGAATAGAGTTTGAAGAACAGATTAAATTGGAGACAGAACCAAAGGTTGATATACGTACAGAAGAAATCGGTGGGCCTTCAGCGGGTTTAATGTTCACACTGGAATTGATGAACCGCCTAGTGGATGTCGATTTAACGAAAGGCTATACTATCGCAGGGACTGGCGAGATGCATGAAGATGGGTCAGTGGGACGAATTGGTGGAATTGATTTTAAAATCATAGCAGCTGATCGTCAAGATATGGAGATATTTTTCGCGCCTGACGATGAATTACCGGAGGAAGTGAAACAGAAGAATCCGCAGCTTCTCTCAAATTATGAAGAAGCGAAAGCAACTGCGGATAAAATTGGCACAAAGATGAAAGTTGTACCGGTCAAAACGATTGACGATGCACTAAGTTATTTGGAAAAACTACAGGAAAAGTGAGTCATCACAGCAATATGGGCGGTGTTTTAAAATCAAGACCTGGCTCTTTGTGAATACCACACATATAAATATCCGTACTTTTACTATCTAACAAAAGTGATGGATCTTTGTGAGAACCTACCCGAGTGATAAGTGGCAAAGTCATTTCTTTTTTAACTGTGCGTAAATAACTTCGTCCGTTTGCAGACATACCTAATAGCCGTAAATAAGATGGACTCGTAATTTGTGCGCGGGTTGATTTTCGATAACCAATCAAAACATGTACTAGCATTCGTTGTATGCGCGTCCATGTGTAACGTTTGGATTTGACGGCATGCATAAATTCTTGAAATGTAGCATGTTCTTTTGCAGCGCGCCATAAAGCAAACTCAATACCTTCCGTAATATCTGCAATGGACGCTAATTGCTCAGGTCCTTCACGAAGAATTGTGTACCGAAGAAATGGGTAGAGATGATTCCAACTTTGATGAGGCTGTTGACGAAGAAGCTCAAAGGAAGTTGTAGGCATGAAAGACTGAACGTGCGCAACATCGGTCGCAAACAATTCCTTGCGTATTCCCGTTGCGCTAGCAATTGTATCCTCAGGTAATGCGGCATCATGATAATGTGTTCCTTTTCGCTCAAGCGTGACGGCGATCAATCTCGATTGAATTTCTTTTACGGCTTGCATATAATGGAATCCTAGAATGTTATTTGGCTCTGATAAATCAGCGAGTGGTTCTTCAGTGGTGCGTGAAATTGCTTCATATGCAATTCGCAATGCATTCGGATAACTGATCCCTTCCTGTATGGAACTCTTTATGGTTTTTTCATAAAGTTCTTTCTGTGTATTCATTGTGTCCAAACTATTCAAAAATGGTGCGATACGACCTTCTTCACTTCCGAAGCAAATATACTCGCAGCGGAGAGCGTCTAGGATTTGTACGGCCCCTTTCGCGAATTGAGGAGCATGTGCTGTGGAAAAAGCATATGGCAACTCGATGACCAGGTCTGCACCACTAGCAAGGGCCATGCGCGCTCGTGTCCATTTATCGACAATCGCTGGTTCACCGCGTTGAAGAAAATGTCCACTCATCACAGCAATCATAACATCTGCATCTGTTAGCCTTTTAGCTTCGTTGAGATGGAACAAATGGCCGTTATGAAAGGGATTATATTCGACGACAATACCAGTAGCTATCAATGAAATCCTCCTCTGTACTTGCGTATATTGAATTATACCGTTAAACTTGTTAAGGTGACAAGAAAATATCTTGACATCCCTTATTTAAAATACTATAATCAACATTGTTGTCTTGAGGTGATAGACATGAAATGGTCCATTCATCAATTACGGAAACATAGGCAAGGCCCGCTACTGTTTGACGAAGCAGTGAATTTGGATTCCGTGAAAAATAGGAATGAAGAAATTAGGGCAATTCAGCCTGTTCGAGTAAGTGGAACATGTACAATTGGTGAGAAAAAGTTAACATGCCAGCTTCGGCTAGAAGGTTCAATGATTTTGCCTTGTGCACGTACGTGGGAAGACGTCGATTATCCATTCTCCATTGAAACAGTTGAGCAATTCAGCTGGGACGACGAGACACTTCAGATGGATGATGAAATTCATCCGGTTGATGGGGAAACAATTGATTTTACTCCTGTATTGGAAGAACTGATTTTGCTTGAAATCCCGCTGCAAGTATTCTGTGAAAATGCAGATGAGATGCGACAGGTGGAAGGTAAAGGTTGGTCCTATACAACCGATGAAGAATTGGAAGCGCAACGACAAGAAGCAGAAGAAAAAGTGGATCCTCGTTTAGCGGGATTGGCTAATTTTTTTGAAACCGATAAAGAGTAAACCCTTATAAGGAGGTGCCCCCCAATGGCAGTACCAAAGAGAAGAACTTCTAAAACGAAGAAAAATTTGCGTCGAACTCATTTCAAAATTGAAGCGCCAGGTATGACTACTTGTAACAACTGTGGCGAAATGAAATTGGCACACCACGTTTGCAAATCTTGCGGACACTACAAAGGAAAAGACGTTGTAGGCGAATAATTTAGATTCTACACAACGAATGAAAGGCTACCTTGAGACCATGGCTCAAGGTAGTCTTTTTTGTTGTGCATAAAAATGGTATGCTAAAAGAAAAGGGGGAATTTTTTTGTCTTATTCTATAAAGATCGATCAATCAATTGCATATTTTACAATTAATCGTCCTGCCATGCGAAATGCGGTAAATTATGATGTCATGGAGGGACTCGAATTCTTTCTAGATAAAATCGAGGATGACCCTGAAGTTTCTTTTGCTGTCATTACAGGAGAAGGCGACTTGGCATTTTGTTCTGGTGGAGATCTTAGTGATTTTCACGGCTTTCAGACCGCGGAGGATGCGTTTCCGATGCTTAGCAGGGGGGCGAGTATTTTATATCGTATCGCGACATTACCGATGCCTACAATAGCGCTGGTAAATGGGGCAGCTGTTGGTGGCGGATGTGAACTGGCAACGGCTTGCGATTACCGATTGGTTGCATCACATGCAAGAGCTGGATTCATTCAAGGTACTTTGGCGATCACGGCTGGTTGGGGTGGAGCTACCCTATTATTCGAGAAAAACGGCCCACATGACCGTTTGCTTCAATTCACGGGCGGTGCTAGCATTCATTCACCTGAACACCTACTAGAGCTTGGCTGGGCGACTGAAGTGTATGAAGGGGATACGCAAGCAGCTCTTGATCAATTTCTAGCTCCCCAGCTTAAAGTACATAGAAATGTACACCGTGCGTATAAATCTATCGCCACTAGGAAGTGGGAGGCTAACGGGCTTGAACACGCCATGCAGGAAGAAGCTCGCGTCTGTTCCATTCTTTGGGAAAGTGACGCGCATCATGAAGCTGTCCAAAACTTTTTAACAAAAAGTAAGTAAACTTTCAGTCCCGACAGGCATACACTATCGGGACTGTTTAAAATGTACTTGAAAACGGTTTCATAGATAAGATACACTATCTGTAAAGAAGTTATTTTCAGCGAGTGTTTGCATTCGAAATGTGAGGAGTGATTGTATGCAAGATGTAAAAGCCACTATGGCAGGTACGATATTTCAAATTGAAGTAAAAGAAGGAGATCCTGTGACAAAGGGACAAGTTGTCGTCATTTTGGAATCCATGAAGATGGAGATTCCGCTAGAAGCTGAAGTAGATGGAACGATAAGTAAGATCCACGGTGCTGAAGGTGATTTTGTAGATGAAGATGAAGTGTTAGTTTCCATTCAATCGTAATGAAAGGAGGGAAGTTCCTTGACAAACGAATCAACAAATACGACGTATAATGAAAAACTTCAAAAAATCACTGCCCATGTTATGGCGGGTGGTGCAGAAAAATATCATGAAAAATTGGAAGAGCAGGGTAAGTTATTCGTCAGAGAACGGTTGCGCTTTTTATTTGATGACGGTAAGTATGCAGAGGATGGAAAATTTGCGAACTGTGAAGCGAAAGATCTACCTGCTGATGGAGTGGTTACAGCCACTGGGAAAATCAACGGTCAAACGGTTTGTGTTATGGCTAACGACTCTACAGTTAAAGCAGGTTCTTGGGGTGCAAGAACGGTAGAGAAGATTATTCGCATTCAAGAAACAGCTGAAAAGCTTCGTGTGCCATTACTATATTTAGTGGATTCTGCAGGTGCACGTATTACAGATCAGCTAGACATGTTCCCGAATCGTCGTGGAGCCGGTCGTATTTTCCATAATCAAGTACGTTTATCGGGTGTCATCCCACAAGTATGTCTTTTATTTGGGCCCTCTGCGGCAGGCGGTGCCTATATTCCAGCTTTCTGTGATATTGTCATCATGGTAGAAGGCAATGCATCAATGTATTTAGGTTCACCAAGAATGGCTGAAAAAGTTATAGGTGAGAAAGTGACGCTAGAAGAAATGGGTGGCGCACGCATGCATTGTACGGTAAGTGGATGTGGGGATGTGCTAGTAAATACTGAAGAGCAAGCGATTGTAGAAGCGCGTAGGTATCTATCCTACCTCCCAGCGAACTTTGAAGAGTCTACTAGAATAGCGGAACCCCGTGGGGTAAAGGAAGGTCGTTCGTTGGAAGAAATCATTCCCGAAAATCAAAATGCTCCTTTCGATATGTATGAGGCGATCGATCAATTAGTGGATAACGGTAGCTTGTTCGAAATCAAGAAGTTGTTTGCGCGGGAAGTCATCACTACACTTGCACGTATTGACGGACGTCCTGTAGGAATCATTGCCAATCAGCCCAAAGTAAAGGGGGGCGTGCTGTTTGTGGACTCAGCGGATAAGGTAACGAAATTCATTACATTATGTGATGCTTTCTCTATTCCGTTGTTGTTCCTTGCGGATGTACCAGGGTTCATGATAGGAACGAAGGTGGAACGACAAGGTATTATTCGTCATGGAGCCAAGCTAATTATGGCAATGAGTTCCGCCACTGTACCAAAAATTTCAGTTATTGTACGCAAAGCATACGGAGCGGGACTGTACGCGATGGCAGGTTCTGCATTCGAGCCGGATGTCTGTATTGCGTTGCCGACTGCGCAAATCGCTGTAATGGGTCCTGAAGCAGCTGTCAATGCGGTATATTCGAATAAAATCGAAGCCATTGCGGACCCAAAAGAGCGTATTGCATTTATAAAGAAGAAACAGCTAGAATATAAAGAAGAAATCGATGTCTATAAAATGGCTTCGGAACTTATCATTGATGAAATCGTTGCACCTCATAATCTACGGTCAGTGCTTGCTGAAAGATTCGAATATTATAAAACGAAAAAAATTGTGAATTCTTCGAGAAAACATCCTGTCTATCCTGTATAATAAAATGTACCAACAGAGACGCCTTCACTGGGTCTCTTTTTTAAGGAGGTAAACTATGCGATTTGTAGTGGTAGGAGCAGGATCCATTGGATTATTAATTGGTTCCTATTTAGCTCAACATCAGGCAAATGTCATCTTTTGGGTAAGACGTGAGGAACAAGTAAAACACTTACGTAGTGGTCTAGTAAGAGAGCCAGAAAACTTTACATATGAAGTAGATTCAACCATACATATTAAAGAGTTGCCGTTAGACGCATTATGGATTATTGCTGTCAAGTATGATGCGTTACACGCTGTATTATCCGAAATCAGTGCTCTACCTATACAACCGGATTTATTATTCATTCAAAATGGAATTGGGCATCTATCGCTGATTGAGCAGTATCCACTTGGACATGTGTCGTTCGCGACGGTCGAGCATGGTGCAAAGAGAATAGATGATCGGACAGTATCGCATAATGGTATTGGACCTATTAACATCGTGGGAAATGAAAAGATTGCTCCCACGATACAGTGGATGCAAGAAATAGATCCACATAATTTTCCCATTACTACACAACAAAATGCAAAACAGTTATTATTTCGTAAAGTCCTCATCAATTGTGCGATCAACCCACTAACAGCATTGTTGGAAATTAGGAATGGACAGTTATTAGAAAACCCCTACTTCCATTTATTATTCCGTCAGCTGTGTGAAGAGTTGCTCAATAACTTTGAAGAGTATAGCGATCTATTGAGTTATGACGATATAGAAGAGATATGCCGTAAAACAGCCGACAATCAATCTTCTATGCTGGTAGATAGAATAAAGGGTCGGAATATGGAAATTGAAACTATTTTAACGGCAGTGTTGAAAGAAATTAATCAAAAAGGCGGCGATGCTCCCTTTTTGCAAATGCTTGAGACTACACTGCTTGGAATAAACAGGAGTGAATGTGGCGGATGTTGACGAATATACTTGGAGCGTTATTATTGTTCCCTTTTATAATTTTAGTTGTATTAATTATCGTTGCAAAGAAAATAGGGTTACCTAAGAAGAAGAGGGTCGGTTGGGCAGTAGACTGGACTACGCCGTTTATGGTACTCACCGTTTTGATTTTGATTCGTGCAATTTGGGATGCTTGGCTTCCCATTTTGTTAATCGGAATATTGTGTTTGGTTGCTATCGGGTTTGCAGTAATAGAACGTTCGAGGGAAAAAGAGTTTCGGACGTCTTGGGTATTACGCAGAACGTGGAGAGCGTATTTTCTACTCTTAACAACAGCATACTTTCTACTGTTCATTACCGGAATTACAGTGCAGATCATCCGCTACGTGAACTAATGAGTCCTCATAAGCGTATCTATTCAACCTGATCGGATGAGGTGATATACTGGCTGTAGTATGGTACAAAAAGGAGTTTGTGAGATGGACTTGGACACAATGGAGTTGCCGAAAAAGAATAAATTGATGGAAGCGTATCGTCACGATCCACAATTTTTCCATAAATTTTTTGAATATGAAATGACACCTATAGGGTATGAAGAAAGAGCGGCAGAATTACAACGACGGTCTTTTCAAAGGGAACAGCTGGCTGCTACTGTAGAAAATTATATGAAGCCATTTGGAATATCAGACTTGGCTGCACGATATATTCAAGAGCTTTCTGAAGATGCGTTGGTAGTAATTGGTGGACAGCAAGCAGGGGTTTTGACAGGACCTTTATATTCTGTTCATAAAGCTATATCCGTGGTTTTATTGGCACAAAAACAACGAAAAGAATTAGGCAAACCTGTAGTGCCAGTGTTTTGGATTGCTGGGGAAGATCATGATATTAACGAAATCAATCATACATATACTGCGGAGGCAGGAAAAGCAATGAAGCGGCAGTTTAAACAGCCGACCATTTTAAAAACGATGGCTTCAGACACACATTACGATCAAAAAGAAATGACCGTGTATATTAGAAAGATTTTTAAAAGTTATGGAGAGACATCTTATACGCAAAAATTGTTGCGTGATGTGCTACAAACCGTAGAACAACAACAGAATTTCACAGATTTCTTCACTTCATTAATGAATGACCTATTTACTGCGCATGGATTATTATTTATGGACGCAGCTTATAAGCCATTGCGTCAATTGGAGTCACCTTATTTCTCACAGATGATTGAAAATACGGAAGCAATGGCGAAAAGCATTTACTATGCAGAACAACAGCTTCACACGTATGGTCATGCAAAGCCCATCGAATCGGAAGAACAGGATGCCAATCTGTTTTATGTTCATGATACAGGTAGGGTACTACTCAGAAGAAAAGATAGCAAATTCATTAATGAACAAGTAGGTGTATCTTTTACAGAACAAGAAATGCATACTATTGCGAAAAATGAGCCATGGTTGCTTAGTAACAACGTAGCCACAAGACCCATTATGCAAGATCTCGTATTTCCAGTATTGGCATTTGTCGGTGGACCTGGAGAAATAGCATATTGGTCTTTATTAAAAGAGGCATTTCACATAATGGGAATCAATATGCCGGTAGTCGTACCAAGGCTTTCAATTACTTTGGTCACTAGGCAAGTTCAGGAAGCGTTAAAGCTTACGGGTACTACCATGAATCAAGTAATGAATTACGAACTACCGGAACTACTGGAAAAATGGCAAGAACAACAGCGAGATGAGCAATTCAATCGTTTGTTGGCAGAAACGAAGAATCAATTACAAATGCAGTACGAACAATTACAGTTACATCTAGAAGCGACAGATCCGGGACTGCTACAATTGCTCGATAAAAACCTGCAATTCCATAATAGTCAGTTTGAATATTTACAGAGGAAAAAAGAGCAGTCGATTTTGCTTAAGAACCACGTGCAATACGAACGTTTTCACATTATTTCGCAACAGCTATTTCCGGAAGGCTCCCTGCAAGAGCGTCTCTATTCGCCATACTTTTATATGAACCAGTTCGGTGAAGGATTGATTGACGAGCTACTGAAACAACCTTATACGTATAATGGATCGCATCAGTTAGTCTTTTTATAAGAAACCACTCAAACCCGTCATTCGTTCTATACATGGCGGGTTTTGTTTGCGTGTAAAAGATTGGTAAGCAAATTTGTTGTGGTAGGGATTGTCGTTTCAGAGGTGATGTATTTCCGGAATATCGCAGAGAATTAATCGTCTAAGTGATACTCCTCTTATGTTTCGCTTTTTCCGGATGAACTGAATGTGAAATTGAACGTAGATCAGTTTAAATGCAACACAATCCCCCATACTAACTTCGATAAAAGATCTGTAGTCCACTCCGCTTTCTCGGCAGACAAAAAGCAACTCTAACGACAGCTTCTAGCCTTCGTACTCACTTGTAGACTTTCCAATTGATAGTGAACATTCTCAAAGGTGCTAACTTGAGAAAATTGCGAAAAAAGTAGTTTTTACGAGATACAGAAGAGAAAATAAATTAGAAAGAAGTACTATTGACACATTTTAAAAATTATGCGAAGAAAAATGGTGTAGTGGGTGGAGGAAAGTGGGGGGATGTGGTACATTATTTCATACAGTGGGGTGAATTATATGTTCATGGGTGAGTATCAGCATTCAATCGATATAAAAGGTCGACTGATCGTTCCTTCAAAATTTCGGGAGCAATTAGCAGAAGGCTTTATTTTAACCCGTGGACTGGATAATTGCTTGTTTGGATATCCACTGGATGAATGGCAAAAGCTTGAAGAAAAATTGAAAGCATTGCCGGTTACAAAGAGAGATGCACGAGCATTCACTCGTTTTTTCTTCTCAGGAGCAAGCGAAGCGAATCTCGATAAGCAGGGGAGAGTAAATATACCCGCAAACCTACTAGAATTCGCTAAGATTGAAAAGGACTGTATGATTATCGGCGTATCCAGCCGGATTGAAATCTGGTCTACAGAACTATGGGAAGCGTATTACGAGGAATCTGAAGAATCATTCAATGACATTGCAGAAAACCTTATTGATTTTGAATTTTGAAAGCAGGCGGAATAACCATGTTTAACCACACGACAGTATTACTACATGAAGCCGTTGAAGGCTTGAATGTAAAAGAAGATGGCATTTACGTGGACTGCACACTTGGTGGTGCAGGTCACAGTGAAGAAATTGTCAAACTTCTATCATCCGAAGGACAACTAATTTGCTTCGACCAAGATATGACGGCTATTGAAGCAGCACAAAAAAAACTATCAAACTATACTGCACAAGTACACTTCGTCCATGCAAACTTTAAAGACTTGAAAAGTGAATTAGCGAAATTAGGGATCTCTCATGTAGATGGGATTTTATATGACCTAGGAGTTTCATCTCCGCAATTGGATACACCCGAGCGAGGCTTCAGTTACCATCATGATGCACCGCTAGATATGCGTATGGATACCTCTGCACCATTGACAGCTTTTGAAGTAGTCAATGAATGGTCGTATTCAGATTTGGTCAGAATATTCTTCCGCTATGGTGAAGAAAAGTTCTCGAAACAAATCGTTCGCAAAATTGAAGAAGCACGTGCTAATGCACCTATCCGTACAACAGGTGAACTGGCTGAGCTTATTAAGATGGGTATTCCGGCTGCTGCGAGAAGAACCGGAGGTCACCCCGCGAAACGTGTGTTCCAGGCTATACGAATTGCGGTAAATGATGAGTTGGGAGCAGCTGAACAATCTTTGACCGATGCACTCACGTTATTGCGAGAAAATGGTCGGATTAGCGTAATTACCTTTCATTCACTTGAAGACCGTTTATGTAAAACTATTTTTAAGGAAGCATCTTCCATGCCGGAGTTGCCGCCAAACTTACCAATTATACCTGAGGGCATGGATCCGGAATTCCGTCTTATTACACGAAAGCCGGTCATCCCTACAGATGAAGAAATAAAGTATAATAAACGTGCCAGATCAGCGAAATTACGAATTATAGAGAGAAATTAGAAAAGGGGAATAGAGCAATGGGACTAGAACAACGGAACCTTAATACGTCACTGACACCGGAGATAGAACAACATACAGACTTAAATCAGCCGCAGGTTGTCCGTCGTGTAAAAAAACGTTTTTCTAAGGGTGAAAAGATATTGTTTACTTTATTTGCGGCATTTACAATTGGATCTTCTTCAATGCTTTTACAGACACATTCAGATATAAACGCTGTAAATAAAGAAGTGCAGTTGATGAATTCCGAAATTGAAGATACTGCAAAACAGAATACTGAATTGTCCATTCAAGTAAGTGACAAATCCACGTACGAACGTATTTGGAAAAAAGCACAAGAGAGTGGTTTGAACCTTAACGAAAGTAACGTAAAGGTCGTACCAGGACGATGAAGAAGTTTCGCTTTCAATGGGGAGCCTTTCTAATGTTTGTAGTATTCGGAGGGCTCTTTTTCATATTATTCGGCAGAATCCTTTTTATTCAAATGACCGGCCAAGTAGATGGTAAAGAGTTAGCGAAAATCGCTGCGAACCAATATGAAAAACATGCCGTCTTACAAGCAAACCGCGGGGCAATTGTAGATCGAAACGATGTGCCGATTGCATCGGATACGTTAAGTTATCATGTAGTTGCTGTTCTTAATGAAGCGGCTAGTAAAAACAGCAAAAGAAAATATCATGTTGTTGATTATAAAGAGACGGCTAAAGTACTGGCTAAGTATTTACCTTTAAAAGAACGTGAAATTTACGATAAAATGAAAAATGCTAGAGAAGGCGCGTGGCAAATCGAGTTTGGACATGCGGGTAAAGATTTGAACCGTGAAACGGTTTTGAAAATGAAGGAAGAACTCGATAGAAAAAAATTATCGGGTATTTTGTTTGTGGAAGGTAAAAAACGATTCTATCCTAACGGTCGATTCGCATCTTACTTAGTGGGCTTTGCTCAAAAAGAAGAATTGGAAAACAATCTTACCGTCACCAAAGGGAAAATGGGGCTTGAGAAAACATATAATGAGCAACTAACTGGTATCGATGGAAAAGTGAATTATCAATCGGATGGTTGGGGATATTTATTGCCCACAGCTAGCAAACAAATTACAGAACCCAAAGATGGCCAGACGATTAAGCTTACTTTGGACAAGACGATCAGTAACTTTGTAGAAGAAGCAATGGATCAAGTAGAAGAGGAGTATTCTCCAAAGAAAATGATGGTTCTCGTATCTAATCCTAAAACCGGTGAAATCCTGGCAATGAGTCAGCGACCGACATTTAACCCGATGACGCGAGAGGGTCTGACGGAAAACTGGTTGAATGATGCAGTTGAACAGACGATTGAACCAGGTTCCCCTATGAAGATGTTCACATTGGCTGCTGCAGTAGAAGAAGGTAAATGGGCACCGGACGATTACTTTAAATCTGGCTCTTATCGGATCTATGACCGAGTGATCAGAGATGTGAATGTAGACGGTTGGGGTACGATTACGTTTATGGAAGGGTTGCAACGCTCCTCTAACGTGGGAATGGCATATCTTCTGGAAAGAATCGGCGATCAGAAATTCATTGAATATGTTCATAAGTTTGGCTTTGGTAAACAAACTGGAATTGATTTGCCTAATGAAGCGGCAGGTGTAGTACTCGACAATTATCCGGCTGAACGACTAACGACTTCCTATGGGCAAGGTTCTACAGTTACACCATTACAAATGGTACAGGCTGCTTCTGCTATTGCGAATAACGGTGTCATGATGAAACCATATGTAATTGACCAAATCATTGATCCGAATACAAATGAAGTGCTGGAGAATCATGAACCTGAAGAAAGTGGAACACCGATTTCCGCAGCAACAGCCAAAGAAGTGCGGGAAATCCTTGCGACAACAGTGACATCAGAAAATGGTACTGCACAAAAGTATCATCTTGAAAATTATGCAGTAGGCGGTAAAACAGGTACGGCGGAACTTCCCAAAACAGATGGAAAAGGGTATATGTCTGGCCCCGGGAACTATTTATATTCGTTCCTTGGAATGGCACCGATTGATGATCCGCAGCTTCTGATTTATGTAACTGTTCAGCAACCTAAATTAAAAGCTGGTGAACAAGGGTCTGATCCTGTATCCAAAGTGTTTAATCCAATTATGGAAAATAGCTTAAAATATTTGAACATTGCTCCTGATGATGAACAAGTGATTCCTGTCAAAAAAGTTGGGGATTATGAAAGAGAAGACGCAGAAACAGCAGCTTCTCTAGCGGTGGAAGATGGTTTCCAAACTGTATTAATCGGAGAAGGTGGCAAAGTAACGAAACAAATACCAAAAGCCGACACGAAATTACCGGAGGATTCAATTATTTTGTTGGAAACAAAAGGGGATACGACATTCCCGGATATGACAGGTTGGTCTAAAAAAGTGGTGCTCTCATTTATGAACCTTTCGAAGTTAGACATTCGAATCAACGGAGAAGGTTACGTTGTGGGACAAAGCGTAACAGAAGGAACAGTAGTAAACAAAAAAGATCCGATTGTTGTTGAACTTCGGACGCCTGAACAGCAGTATAATAAAAAGAAAAGTAATGAAGATAAGGAACAGAACGAAGAAGTGCAAATCATGGGAGGCTAATGAATAGCGCATGATTTCACAGCATACCTTGATAGAAAAAAGGTAGTGAGTCATTGCGTTCATTTATTGATATGCAGTCCAAAAAACGTTTACGTGCAGTCTTCCTAGGCTTTCTTATCTGTCTATTACTTGTCATAGGAAAACTATTTCATGTCCAAATCGTCAAGCATGAATGGCTGACCGAAAAAGCAGAAGAAAATTGGGACATCGAAATTCCTTTCGGTGCCATGCGTGGAAATATTACGGACCGAAGCGGTAAGTTGATTGTTGGTAATAAACTAGCACCCACACTGTATTTCATGCCAGCTCAAAATCCTGACATTTCTAGCGACATACCTGCAATTGCCAAAATCCTTAACATGCCGCCGGAAACGTTAGAAGAAAAACTGAAGAAAAAAACCTATATGGTGAAATTAGCTCCGGAAGGAAAAAACATCACGAAGGAGCAGGGAGATGAAATTACTAAACTACAAGTAGCTGGCTTGTATGTAGGTGTAGATTTCGTCCGCCATTATCCATATGACGATCTGTTGGCACGTTTAATCGGTTTTACTGGCTATGATGGCAACGGCTTGGCGGGTATTGAGTATGCGTATGATGAAATTTTAAACGGAACAGGGGACAAAGTGCGACTGTTCACGGATGCCAAAGGAATTGCATTGCCTCATGTAGAGGATAGTTTTGAACATGGGAAAAATGGATCCACCTTGGAACTAACTATCGATTTGAAGATGCACCAAATTGTGGAACGCGAACTGATCCAAGCAATGGAGAAGTATGATGCAACACAGGCACTGGCAATCATAATGAATCCGAAAACGGGCGAATTATTGTCACTGGCCTCCGTACCTGGTTTTGATCCACGGGAATACCAATCAGCCGATTCCACTATCTATAACCGGAACTTGCCTGTATGGATGACATACGAGCCAGGTTCCACATTCAAAATTCTTACCTTGGCGGCAAGTTTGGAAGAAGACGTCATCGACTTGGAGAATGAAAACTTTTATGACCCTGGTTATAAAGTCGTTGCAAACGCTAGATTACGGTGTTGGAAACGAGAAGGACATAAAGATCAAACATTTTTAGAAGTTGTAGAAAACTCATGTAACCCTGGTTTCATTACGATGGGGCAGCGACTCGGTAGTGAAAGATTAGATCGCTATATTCGTGAATTCGGTTTTGGTAGCTCGACAGAGTCAGGCATTGCTGGAGAATCGAAAGGTATTTTGTTTTCCAAAGAAGCATTTGGACCGGTAGAGCAGGCAACCACTGCGTTCGGGCAAGGAATCTCAGTCACACCCATCCAACAAGTGCAAGCAGTTGCCGCAGCAATTAATGGCGGTAAACTCTATAAGCCCTATATCGTCAAATCGATAAAGGACTCTGAAGGCAAAACGTTAAAAGAATTCGAACCTGAATTAAAAAGACAAGTAATTAGCGAGGAGACATCAGCTAAAGTGCGGCATGCGCTTGAATCGGTTGTAGCAAATGGATCGGGGCGTAATGCATTTGCGGATGGACTTCGGATCGGCGGTAAAACAGGGACAGCACAGAAGGTAGAGAATGGTCGCTATAAAGATGGTGATTATATCGTCTCCTTCATTGGTTTTGCGCCTGCAGATGATCCGGAACTGCTCGTATATCTAGCTATTGATAGTCCAAAGAATTCCATTCAATTCGGAGGAGTCATCGCTGCGCCAATTGTCGGACGGATTATTGAAGAAATCGCTCCAATTGCTAATATTGAAAGAAGAAAAGAACAGTTGGAAAAAGAATACCGATGGGGAGACGCGATTACATTCCGTTCACCCGATTTACTTGGAATGAATGAAAAAGAATTACTGTCACAAAATTACACGTTCAAAGTTAAGTGGCATGGAAAAGGCAAGAAAGTCATTCGACAGTTGCCTGCTCCCCATACTTTGATGACCGTGGAAGACACGATTCATTTGTACACAGAATAGCAGTGCTTCACTGACACGCAATTGATAGTAGAAGGAGAACTTGACATGACACTCGGCACCACAGTCACGATAATCGCTGTCGCATTTTTCGTATCAGCGATTATCGGGGTGATCATCATCCCATTACTTAGAAGGTTGAAATTTGGTCAAAGCATACGGGAAGAGGGCCCGCAAGCGCATTTAAAGAAAGCGGGTACGCCTACGATGGGCGGGCTCATCTTCCTTCTTTCCATATTGATTTCAACACTCACTTTATCTTACATAAACGACACATTAACTACTCATACGATTGTGTTATTGATCGTGCTGGTTGGTTTCGGAATCATCGGCTTCCTAGATGACTTTATTATCATCGTGGCGAAGCGCAACTTAGGGTTGACATCACTTCAGAAATTAATCGGTCAGATTATCATTGCGATTGTCGCCTTTTTCTTACTGAAACTAGGACCATTCGAAACTAGCGTAATGATTCCTTTCACAGAAATTGGAATAGATTTAGGTGTGTTTTATGTGGCATTTTTGGTCTTTTGGCTTGTAGGTTTTTCAAACGCCGTGAACTTAACGGATGGCTTGGATGGTCTGGTTGGTGGTACATCAACTATAGCATTCTCTGCATTTGGTGTATTTGCTTTAGCATATGAGCAAAACGATATTGCGTTATTTGCATTTGTAGTAGCAGGTGCAATGCTTGGCTTTTTATTATTCAATATCAAACCAGCAAAAGTATTTATGGGGGACACAGGTTCATTGGCACTAGGTGGCGCACTCGCTATGATTTCGGTATTGATCAAACAAGAATTATTGTTGTTGATCATCGGAATTGTATTTGTAGTAGAAACGCTATCTGTCATCATTCAAGTCATCAGCTTTAAAATGACTGGAAAACGCGTCTTTAAAATGAGTCCTATTCATCATCACTTTGAATTATCAGGCTGGTCTGAATGGAAAGTAGTGATTGTGTTCTGGGGTGTGGCATTGCTTGCTGCCCTGGTACCGGTCTTCTTGGAGGTCATGTAGATGAAGAATACAGAACAATTCATAGGAAAAAGAGTACTTGTAATTGGTCTTGCGAAGAGTGGAGTGGCAGCAGCTGGTTTGCTTCATCGTTTAGGTGCAGAAGTTGTGGTTAATGACTCTAAACCGCTAGAAGGCAATGAAGAGGCAATGGAACTTCAAACCGAAGGAATTGAAGTGATTGGTGGGGGACATCCAAGTGATTTACTAGAACGGAATTTCGACTTCATCGTGAAGAATCCGGGGATTCCTTATAGTAATTCGTTGGTAGCGAGTGCTGTTGAGCAACATATCCCGATTTGGACCGAAGTGGAATTAGCAGGTATTCTCAGTGAAGCACCGATTATTGCCATTACGGGTTCAAACGGTAAAACTACAACCACCACATTGCTTTATCACATGCTCAATATGGCAAAGAAAAAACCGTTGATTGCCGGCAATATTGGAACGGTTTCTTGTACAGTGGCGGAAAAAGCCCATGCGAATGAAGTAATCGTACTCGAAGCTTCTTCATTCCAATTAGCTGGAACAGAAAGCTTTGCACCGCGAATTGCAATATTTACGAATTTATATGAAGCGCACTTGGATTATCATGGAACGATGCAAGAGTATTTGGATGCAAAATTGCAAATGGCTCGCAATCAAACTTCGGAAGAATACTTGATTTTTAATGCGGATCAAAAGTTAATCAAAGAATCGGTAGAATCATTTGAAGCTCAAAAAGTTCCTTTCACAGTACTTGGAAAAACCAATGAGGGTATCTCGGCAGATGAAGACTGGATTTATTGGCTTGGTGAACCTTTCATAGAAATTAAATATATTAAATTACCGGGTCGCCATAATTTAGAGAATATCTTATCAGCAACAGCAGCGGCCATATTGTCAGGGTGTGAAAAAACAGCGATAGAAAATGTCTTAAGTTCTTTCACTGGTGTTCGCCACCGTATGCAATTCGTTCGTGAAGTGAACAGTCGTACCATATACAATGATTCGAAAGCGACAAATACATTAGCGACAAAAAGTGCGCTTTCCTCATTTAAGAAGCCAATTGTTTTGATTGCGGGTGGACTTGACAGAGGGCATTCATTTGAAGAATTACGACCGTTTATGAAAAATGTTCGCGCAGCCGTGACGATAGGGGAGACAGCAGAGCGTTTTGCAGAGTTTGCGAAGTCTTGTGGTGTAACGGAGACGGCACAGGCATCGACTATGCAGGAGGCTGTTGAGAAGGCGTATGCGTGTAGTTGTGAAGACGATGTGATTTTATTGTCGCCTAGTTGTGCAAGTTGGGATCAATACAAGAACTTTGAAATTCGAGGCGACGAATTTATTGATGCTGTTATGAAATTGTAAATTCGTTGTAATAGTTTGTGAGTAAAATGGAGAACTGACTGATTAACTTGAGGAAGGATGCGAACGCTGGAGAGAACCTACCGAATAATCTTTTTGACAACCGCCTTACTATTGTCTTTGATTGGATTAGTTTTTGTACAATCGGCAGGATCTTATTGGGGAGAAGTTCATTATCAAGATTCTTCTCCGTTTATTGTCAAGCAAGGCATTTATATGATTATTTCCTTGGCAGTTGCTTATGTGCTAGTCAAAAGTCCGTTAACATCACATCCCAAATTCTGGACGTATTGCTATATCGCTTCAATTCTTATGTTGATAGCTGTATTGATCCCAGGTATTGGAGCGGTGAGAAATGGTTCTCAAAGCTGGATCGCGTTCGGTCCGATCAGTTTACAACCGGCAGAATTCGTGAAGGTGGCTTTACTTGGGAAGTTAGCCAGCGGTATGAAGAAGCATAAAGAAAAGTCTTGGCAATGGCAACATTTTGCCTGGATTTTATTACCTGCCACTTTGATTATGTTGCAACCAGACCTCGGATCGGCCGTCATCATGATCGTGTCTGCTTTTGTCATTCTTTTCTTGGCGGGCTATCCATTGTCATTCTTTATCTTTCTTTTCGTCTCAGGAATCGGTGCTTTTATCGCACTCATTCTAGCTGCACCGTATCGTTTGGATCGAATTAAATCCTACATTGATCCGTGGAATGACCCTCTCGGTACGGGATTTCAAAGTATTCAATCCTTATTTGCAATTGCCCCAGGCGGATTATTCGGTCACGGCTTCGGGAATAGTCGTCAAAAGTTTTTGTACTTGCCTGAACCTCAAAATGACTTTATCTTTTCAATCATTGCGGAGGAAATTGGCTTTATTGGTGCAGCGTCTATCGTATTGCTGTTTATCTTGTTGTTCGCTTCTGCATTCGGCATAGCGATTCGGCTGAACAACTGGAATTCTTTTTTAATTGTCACCGGTATGGTGTCCATGGTAACTTTCCAAACATTTTTAAATATGGGAGTCGTTTCAGGGTTGCTGCCTGTGACAGGGGTGACGTTGCCTTTCATTAGTTATGGAGGATCCTCGCTGTTGACCACTTGGCTTGCCGTTGGAACAATTTTACACTACTCTGCGAATAAAAGGGCAGGATGAAGGGAGAATAGGATGTGGAAAAAATAATAGATATTGAAGATCGGATTCCATCCATGCGTAAAAAACGCAGAAGAAAGGCCAATATGAGCTTTCTTTTGCTAGTCGTGATATTCGTCCTTGTTCTTCTTGCCTTGTTGTATTTCCAATCTTCATTAAGCGATGTTTCGAATATATCCATTAATGAGACTGTTTTACACGAAGGTAAGGAGTATAAAGATCAGAGTGGATTGTATAAGGGGCAATCACTATGGGGGTTCCGTGCTAAAGATATAGAAAAAAATATCAAGAAAATTCCTGGCGTGAAGGATGCTCAGGTGAACCGTGATTTTTATAATGATGTTTCTATTCATGTTACAGAATGGGAACCGGTTGCCTTTATAGAGAATAAAGGACAATATGATCTATTGTTGGAAAATGGTGAACGCTTAGAAACTACCGATCCAGATATCCTTTCGCATGCCCCCATTCTATCAGGTTTTACCGATCCTGAAGTAACGGAACGAATGATCAATGAACTACAAATGATGGATAGTACAGTTTTCGAACTTCTGTCAGAGCTTCGTTATCAAGGAGAAGAAAAAATTGACGTATTTATGAGTGATGGATATGAAGTTCATGCGATAATTCTAGGTTTCGCTGATAAAATGTCCTACTATCCGGATATCATCGCTCAATTGCCTAAAGAAGAAAAAGGCGTTCTAGATATTGAAATTGGCGTGTACTTTAAAACCTATACAGATTTCTACAAAGAACCAGTACCGATAGATGTGGAGATCCCACAGCCTACTGAAGAGTCAAATACAACAAAAAATAAACCGGTCGATGTAGAAACGAATAAGGAGGAAGAAAGTGAGCAAAAAACTGAAGAAAACTAGAGAGAAACGCGGCAAGCAATTAGTGCTATCCATCGTATTTCTAGTCCTAGGCTTCATGCTTGCGTTTTCCTACCGTACAATTGGCAGTGAGCAACAAATGCTGGATTTAGAGCAAACCAATTTATTTCAGCAAGAAGAACAGTATCGGGCAGATTTAATCGAACAGCAAGAAAGAAATAAGGAATTGACGAATGAATTACTAGAGAAACAGAAAAAAGTGCATTCGTTTGAACAGGATTTCTCCGACAAAGAAAAAAATCATGCGGTCCTTGTAGAAAAAGCACGAGATTTACGATTGTTGCTTGGCGATATACCGTCAAAAGGTGCGGGGATAAAAGTGACATTGGAAGATGCGGACTATGATCCTTCAATACAAAATCCGAATGATTATATCGTCCATGAGAGTCACGTTTTACGTGTAATCAATGAATTGAAAATCGCAGGTGCGCAAGGAATGACAATCAACGGGCAACGGATTAATTCGAATTCGTACATAAAATGTACAGGCCCTGTTATTATGGTTGATGGTAGAACATTTCCAGCACCTTTTATTATAGAAGCAGTAGGAGATCCGAAAGTGCTATCACCGGCGCTACATTTAAAAGGCAGTGTTATAGATGGCTTGTTGAGAGATAATATCGTCGTCACATTAGAAGAAATGAAGGAAGTTCAACTACCTGCGATTCGTGACGAAGTATGAGGGATTGTGGGGGGGTAGAGTGAAGCAAAAAACACACTGGAAGTTCACGTTGATTCTCGGTATAGTGGGATTTGTATTGGCTTTACAATATAACACGATGAATACCACATCTCCGCGAGACACACGGGATTTATGGGCTATACGTAAAGAATTATCAAGTGAAAAGAAAATCCATTCTGAACTTTTAGAAGAAATCAGAGGAATTGACCAGACGCTTGCTGCTTATAACGCATCACCCGAAGCGAATGCAGCAAATGTGTTGCAAGATACATTGGATAAATTGTATAAACAAGCGGGATTCATGCCGACCACTGGTCCAGGATTTGTAATAGAAGTCGCGCCATCTCCAGAAAGTATTGCGCTTGGTTATGAAATAAAGCCAGTATCATCTGAACTGCTGGCTTGGTTTATTAATGTGGTGAATCAACAACAAGGTAATGAGTTGGAGATTGACGGCAAACGCTTTACTACATTGAGTTGGATTCGGGATATCAATGGTAATCTGACAGTCAGTGGGGAAGTGGTTTCTACACCACCTTTCAAAATTAAAGTCGTTTCTCCTTCGAAGGAAGCAAGTGAAGAGTTGTATAATCAATTATTGACAACTACTATTCAAGATGAGTTTTATTTGGACGACTTAATTTTGACCATTAGTGAACCAATGGACCGTATTACGTTACAAGGCTGGACGGGCGGTTTTGAAAATCGATTTTTAAAAGAACAAACAAAGGAGTAATGACAATATGTGGCTACCCTTACTTGGGCTCCTCCTTGGCGTTTCACTAGGTTTGCTCTCGGATATACAGATCCCGCAAGTTTATAATAACTATTTAACTATTGCGATTCTCGCTGCATTTGATACACTATTTGGTGGAATCAGAGCCTATCTTCAGCAAGTGTATGACGATCGAATATTCGTCAGCGGATTTTTCTTCAATATACTTTTAGCAGCAGCACTTGCTTTTATTGGTGTACACTTAGGTGTTGATTTATATTTGGCAGCAGTTTTCGCTTTTGGTGTACGATTATTCCAAAACATCGCGGTCATCAGAAGAATTCTGCTCGCAAAATGGACGGGGAGAAACAAAAATTCCGACACAAATACGTAATATTACATGTTTTTAGAAGAGGGTGTTGAAAATATTTAGACAAAGCAGTCATAATACAATAGAATGGAAGTTACTAGTTACATTAAGGAGGTGTCAATAATTGAGTAAATCAAATCATTACGTATCACTTGATATAGGATCATCCACAATTAAAGTCTTAATTGGGGAGATGGATCAAAATGCCCTGCATGTAATCGGTGTAGGAAATGTTCAGTCTGCTGGAATTCGCAAAGGAACAATTATTGATATTGATGCCACTGTCCAGTCAATCCGTAAAGCGATTGAACAGGCTGAAAGAATGACAGGCTTGAAAATTGAAGAAGTAGTTCTTGGCATACCTGCAAATGGCGTCCAGTTCCAAAACGTCAAAGGCGTTGTGGCAGTGAACTCTGAAAATCGTGAAATCACAGATGATGACCTAGAAAGAGTTATGAAATCATCACAAGTAATGAATGTTCCACCCGAAAGAGAATTCGTCAATTTGGTGCCAAAGCAATTTATTGTCGATGATTATGATGAAATCACAGATCCCCGTGGTATGATGGGAGTAAGATTGGAAATGGACGCAACGTTAATTACGACGTCCAAAACTCAACTACATAACATTTTACGCTGTGTAGAAAAAGCTGGTTTACAAATACGCGAAATTTATTTGCAGCCATTAGCGGCAGGTACATTCGCATTATCCGAAGATGAAATGTATCATGGAACTGCCTTTATTGATATTGGCGGAGGATCAACTACGGTTTCGGTGTTTGCTGAAAATCGTTTGATTAGTACATCTGTATTACCTGTTGGCGGAGACCATATTACAAAAGACCTGTCGATCGTCTTAAAAACACCTACAGAACAAGCAAGAATGATTAAGCATCAGTATGGACATGCCTATTATGATGATGCTTCAGACGAAGAATTATTTGAAGTACCAGTAGTAGGGTCAGATGCAAAAGATCAATATAGCCAGCGATATATCTCTGATGTTATCGGTTCACGTCTTGAAGAATTGTTCGAATTGATTCTCGAAGATTTGTATGCAACAGGCATCCGTGACTTGCCTGGAGGTATCGTCATCACAGGCGGTACGGCTAAACTGGACGGAATTTTACAGTTGGCTCGTGATGTCTTTAAAACAAGAGCTAGATTGTACACACCAGAATATATTGGTGTCCGTGAGCCAATGTATTCTACTGCGGTTGGCTTGATTCGCTATGCGTATATGGAAGATGTGTTCTTCGGTTATGAAGAAGAGCAGGTTGGGGCACCTCAAACGCCAGATTCCATTTATGAAGTTGCGGAACCTGTAGCTCGGCCAGTTAAACCGAAGAAAGAAAAAGGTCAAGGATTCATGAAACGCGCTAAAAAAGTATTCGACAATTTCTTTGAGTAAAACATTATGTTAGACGGGGAATTGCAGATAATTTAGAGGAGGAAAATCAATGCTTGAATTTGAGACGAACATAGATGCATTAGCAGTAATTAAAGTTATTGGAGTGGGCGGCGGCGGAAACAATGCGGTAAACCGTATGATTGAACATGGAGTGCAAGGCGTAGAGTTTATCGCGGTTAACACGGATGCTCAAGCATTGAAATTATCATCGGCTGAAATCAAACTACAAATCGGTGAAAAGCTGACTAGAGGACTAGGCGCTGGCGCTAACCCTGAAGTAGGTAAAAAAGCAGCTGAAGAAAGTAAAGAGCAGATCGAAGAAGCTTTACGTGGAGCAGATATGGTCTTCGTTACAGCTGGTATGGGAGGCGGAACGGGTACGGGTGCAGCACCAGTTATTGCTCAAATCGCCAAAGATATTGGTGCATTAACAGTAGGCGTTGTCACACGTCCGTTCACTTTTGAGGGGAGAAAGAGATCTACTTCGGCAGCTGGCGGTATTGCAAGCATGAAAGAAGCAATCGATACGCTAATTGTTATTCCGAATGACAAGTTGCTAGAGATTGTAGATAAAAACACTCCTATGCTTGAAGCGTTTAGAGAAGCTGACAATGTATTGCGCCAAGGTGTTCAAGGTATCTCGGATTTGATTGCAGTACCTGGATTGATCAACCTCGACTTTGCTGACGTGAAAACAATTATGTACAACAAAGGTTCTGCATTGATGGGTATCGGTATGTCTACCGGTGAAAATCGTGCAGCGGAAGCAGCGAAAAAAGCTATTTCTAGTCCATTGCTTGAAACATCAATCGATGGAGCCAAAGGTGTCCTAATGAATATTACAGGTGGCTCGAACTTGAGCTTGTTTGAAGTACAGGAAGCGGCCGATATTGTTGCCACTGCTTCAGACGAAAACGTTAACATGATCTTCGGTTCTGTCATCAACGACGATTTGAAAGATGAAATCATCGTAACAGTCATCGCGACAGGATTTAACGAAGAACAATTAGCTCCATCAAGACAACGTGGTGCTGGTGTAACGGGGGGCGTTCGTCCACAACGACCTGTACAACAGCAACCGCCAACACAAAGCAGGTATGAAGAGCAACCACGTTACGAACAACAAGCTGAGCCAAGACAGCCACAGGTTAATCAGCATCAGCACGAAGAACAACTGGATATCCCTACGTTCTTACGTAATCGTACGCGTCGTAAATAATAAATAGAACTAGCTTCCCGCAAGAGATGAAATTCTCATGCGGGAAGCTTTTTTGATTTCAACATCCCGTGATGACTCTACGCATTTAAAAATATGTCGAAGTTTTTATTGGAAACAAACCAAAGCCCGACAGGTTTTTCATTAAAGCCATGATAATCTGTTTGTAAGGAGGCCGGCATATGTATGGAGAACTGATGATAGGGATCAATATGCTCTTTAACTACGCCATCCTATCGTTCACTAATAAAGTGGGAAATCATCAAACGAGCAAAAGGAGGTTATGGAGTGCGGCATTTCTCGGTGCCTTCTTTATTACATTGTTCCCGTATTCTTTGCTAGCGATGATCTTCACTTTTTTAGGAATGACGTATATTGCATTTGGACAAACGTTTAGTAGTTGGAAAAGTTCGATCCTCGCTGTACTGATCGCAGCTTTCTTCGCAGGGGGAATGTTGACCTTGATCTATGCTCAGATAAGTGTCAGCGTAAATCAGAGCTTTTTATTCGTAGCGATTGGTCTAACATATCTATCGTTATACATCGTGAAGCATAAATGGATTGACACACGCATGATGAATAAGTTAATGAGTTTCACGCTTGACTCAGAATTAAATTTATGGGGACAATCTATTCCGCTTAAGGTATTCATCGATACGGGTAATCATTGCGTAGAACCATTGTCAGGAGATCCTGTACATTTTATCGGCTTTTCGGCAATCAAAGAACAGCTGCCAGTCGACTTCGCTTCAGCACTAGTGTCCTGGAACCCTGAAAAATCTCCAGACTTGGCCAGTTTCCCTGCTACTTATCAAAAGAGTCTTCGGTTAATACGATTGCAGACTGTTCAAGGTGCTTCGTGGGCTGTCGGAATCAAGTATGATAGCTGGTTGCTCGAAGGAGAGTTATTGCCTGTAGGATATATCGTCTTGACGAAAGAACAGCATCAATACCCTCAAGGTGCAGCGGCTATTTTGCAAATGAGTGCGATGGATGTACTAAAAGAAGAAGGGAGAACGGCTATATGTTGATAGTAGTAAAGAAATGGGTTTCTTATATTGCGGGATTCTTCAGACGAAAAGGCGGCATATTTTATATTGGTGGACATGAATCTCTTCCTAAGCCTCTCGATAAAGAGCAGGAAGCTAAAATGATTGCTGCATTAATGAATGGAGATGCTGCGGCACGGGATACATTGATTGAAAAGAATTTACGTCTCGTTGTCTATATCGCAAGGCGCTTCGATAATACGAACACGAATATTGAAGATCTTATTAGTATAGGAACTATCGGATTGATCAAAGCAATCGAAACATTTAAAGCGGATAAAAATATTAAGCTTGCGACATATGCTTCCCGTTGTATTGAAAATGAAATTTTAATGCATTTGCGTAAAACGAATCGAATTCGTTCAGAGATCTCATTTGATGAGCCGTTAAATTCGGATGCCGATGGCAATGAGTTACTTCTTTCAGATATCTTGGGGACGGATGAAGATATTATTATAGACGATGTTGAGAAAAAGCTGGAGCGGCAGTATATGATCGATGCCATTTCCATTTTAGATGAAAGAGAACGTTATATTATGGAGCAACGATTCGGACTGATGGGAACGAATGAAATGACACAAAAAGAAGTGGCGGATCTTCTCGGTATTTCACAGTCTTATATATCTAGATTGGAAAAGAAAATCATCTCTGAGCTTCGAGATCGACTAAATCAGCCAATTTCATAACTGGACTTATCGGCAGAAATTGGCGATTCGTGAATTCGCATATTCTAAAGAGTTGAGGACACACTACTCTGTACACTCACCTATAGAATGCGGAGGAAGAGCCAATGGTACGTACAAGAGTAGAAATTTGTGGCATCAATACGTCCGAGCTGCCTTTATTAACTGCAGATGTGATGAAAGAGACATTCATCCGTTTGCAAAGCGGTGACGAATTTGCTAGAGATGAATTGGTATTTGCGAATTTACGTCTCGTACTTAGCCTTGTTCAACGCTTTAACTATCGTGGAGAGCAGGCTGATGATTTATTCCAAGTTGGTTGTATTGGGTTGTTGAAAGCCATAGACAATTTTGATTTAAAACATAATGTCCGGTTTTCCACCTACGCTGTGCCGATGATCATTGGAGAAATCAAGCGACATCTTCGTGATCATCATGCCGTTCGTGTATCCAGATCGTTGCGTGATATCGCTTATAAAGCCATCAGGGCAAAAGAACAGTATGTCAACGAACATCAACACGAACCAAGAATTTCAGATCTCGAGAAAATCACCGGCATACCGGAAGAAGATATACTCTTCGCCTTAGATGCCATACAAGACCCCATGTCATTGCATGAGCCAATGAACAGCGATGGCGGTGATCCAATTTATATGATGGATCAGCTACATGATCAAAGAGTATCAGAGGATCGCTGGATGAACTACGTATCCATTAAAGATAAAATGAGCGAGCTGGACGAACGTCAACAGCTAATCGTATCCAAACGATTTTACCTCGGTCAGACGCAAACTGAAATTGCCAAGGAGCTTGGGATATCGCAAGCGCAAATTTCGAGAATTGAGAAGCATGCGATGGAGCAGATTCGGCTTGGAATTGAGCAGAAGAAATAGTAATAGCGATTAATATACAGCGACTGTCCTTGCCACTTGAGAGTGGGGAGGGCAGTTTTTGTTTTTGTTGGCGAAGTGAGTGGGTGAGGGGAAGGCAACGTTACTCTGCGTTCCAGGCGGACGCGTTCGGGAGGGCCCGCGGTGAGCCAACCAGGTCGCGTAGCTCCCTTTGGTTGTCTCACCTGTCGGGCTGATCCTCCCCGAGTCGCCGCCTTCCACTCCGATTCACTTTTGTTTTTTCTGGATATAGATGGGAGGAGATATAGTCAAACCCAAACCCAAACCCAAACCCAAACCCAATACGCAAGCGCTCATAGATTCGTCTAAGTGATCATAGCAACTTCACGACCGCTCAATGATCTCAACAAGCGATCATATTCATTAGGTGAACGCTCTTAGAAGCAATTAAGTGATCATACCTGCGTTGTAAGCGCTCATTGAGCTTCAGGCCTTTATAGATTTTGAATTTAAATAAGTAATAAGGCGCCACTAAGTCACTAGCCAATTTCAATGACGTTTAAAACTAATCGCAGTCTCACGGTAGGATTGCAGTGGAAGAGGTGGCGACTCCTGGGGATCAGCACAATCTTGAGACCCTGGACTGAGCGAGAGCCGTTGCGAAGTACGGCTTTTGCGAGTAAAAGCGAAACGTTAGGAGCACATCTTTGCACGTAGCGGTGGAAGCGGCTCAAGATTGTGCCCCCGGAAAGCGTCCACCTCTGCAACGGAAATCCCAACCCACTAGTCTTATTTCTCTGTATATTTACTAATTGGTGAAGTGATTTTTCACGTTCTCATTAAAATGCCCTATGCATAGTATGAAAGAAGGAGGGGAAACTATGCGTTTTTCCAGCTTACAGAAAAAAGAAGTGATTGAACTGAAAAAAGGGTCTTTCCTCGGTTTTGTTCAAGATGCTACAATTGACATCGAAAAAGGAGAAATTGCGCAACTTCATATAGGAGAACTTGAACGCTCCTTTTTCTCAGACAGCAAGTCAAAAGGTGTTCAAAAAATCAATTACAATGACGTCATGACGATTGGTAAAGATATTATCTTGATTGAGAATAAAAGGCTCAATAAATGACTTATCGTTGATATATAGTGCCCAAATTGATACAATGAAATAAAGCTGATGAAAAGTAGTGATAATATGGGACAAATAGAACAACGACTAGAAACTATACAAAATCAAATAAACGAAGCATGTGAAACGTCAAATCGCAGCTCGGATGACATCACGTTAATAGCCGTCACGAAGCAAGTATCTTCCGCTAGAGCGCAATCGCTACTAGATATTGGGATTAAGAACTTAGGAGAAAATCGCCTCGAAGGATTGCTTGATAAACAAGAAACGATTGAAGATCCAGTCAATTGGCATTTTATTGGTAACTTACAGACGCGCAAAGTAAAAGAATTAATCGACACGATTGACTGCCTTCATTCGCTTGACCGTATGAGCCTTGCGAAAGAAGTGAACAAGCGGGCAAGTAAGCCGCTAGATTGTTTTGTACAAGTCAATGTTTCAGGTGAAAAGTCTAAATCAGGCATTACACCGGATGAAGTAGATCTATTCTTTGAACAATTGGCGGCTTATGAAAACATTCATGTAATTGGACTGATGACGATGGCACCAAACACGGATGATGAATCAGTAGTTCGCAACACATTTCGTTCTTTACGTGAACTACGAGATCGAATCGCAACAAAAGGATTACCCTATGCACCGTGTACAAAACTGTCCATGGGTATGTCCAATGACTTTACAATCGCAATAGAGGAAGGTGCAACTCATATACGCATCGGCACTGCATTGGCCGGATCAGAAAGCGAGGAAACTGAATGAGCCTTAAAAAACGATTGGAAAAAATGTTTTGGGTACAGGAAGAAGATTTAGTTCAACAACCGAAACCTCAAAGTAAACTTACAAAAGGTGAACAAGCAATGGCTCGCAAAGAGATGAAGAAGCTAGGAGGTAAGAAACGAGCTGTCAATGGTCGTCTTCAAGCCTCTCCGCAAAAACCTTCATCTACACAAGCCCCTGTGATTAGTCTACAAAGTCTTCAAAAATCATCAAAAGTCATTCTACTGGAGCCGCGTTCTTATGCAGAAGTAGAGGACATTGCAGAACATCTGAAGAATCGCCGTTCTGTCGTCGTGAACTTACAGCAGATAGAGCGTGATCAAGGATTTCGTATCATTGATTTCTTAAGTGGTACAGTTTATGCCCTTGGTGGCGACATTCAACGAATTGGCGCAGATATATTCCTATGTGCACCTGACAACGTAGAAGTAGCTGGTAAAATTACGGAGTTTCTATCTGAACAACAAGAACGATAGGCTACGAAACTTAGAGCTTTCAACCAATGAAAGTTGAACAATTTGAATGAGGTGTACATGTTATTATGATCGCATTATTAAACAACTCGTATTTATTTATTTCTGGGGCCTTGCAATTATATTCTATTCTGTTGGTCATTTATATTTTAATGTCATGGGTTCCTTCCACAAGAGAAACAAAATTTGGGCAGCTTATAGGAAAAGTAGCTGAACCCTATTTAGGCTTTTTCCGTAAGTTCATACCTCCATTTGGTATGATTGATTTTTCACCGATTGTTGCATTGCTGTCTTTACAATTAATCAGCAGAGGGATTGGACAGATATATTTGATGATCTTCCAAGCATTAGTAAGTTAAGTATATCCTAAACTGAATTCGGAAATCCTCACAAGGTGAGGATTTTTTTATATAAGGAGAAGAAATAGAATGGATTCAATATTTCAACATTTTCGTAAAGAAGAACAACCGTTTATTGAAAAAGTGAATAGTTGGGTGAAAGAAGTGGAAGATACGTATGCACCCAAGCTAACAGAGTTTATGGATCCACGTCAGCGGTTCATAACGGAATCCATGGTGAGGAATTCAGATCTCACTTTGACAGCAGAAGGTGGCTTTAACGAGGCTGAACGACAGCGTGTGCTAATCTATCCAGATTATTACACCCCAACTAAAGAGGATTTTCAAATCAGTGTATATAAAGTGAATTATCCACAAAAATTCGTCACAATGAAACATTCCGAGCTCCTTGGTTCCTTACTGTCTGTTGGAATTGAGCGTTCACGATTTGGTGATATTCGACTAACTGAAGAGACAGTGCAATTTGCGGTTGCTCAGGAGGTATCTGAATACATTCACGTCCATTTCACGCAAGTAGGTAAAGTGAAAATTTCAGTAGAGCCAGTTCCAAATACGGAAGATTTTATTAACGTAAAAGAAGAGTGGACGGAAGATCTGCATATCGTTAGTTCATTGCGTTTGGATACCATTGTAGCAACAGTAACAAACAGTTCAAGAGCTAAAGCTTCGTCTCTTATTAAGGCGGAGAAAGTTAAAGTGAATTGGGCTATGATTGATCAACAAGCGTTTGAAGTGGAAGAATATGATGTCCTGTCAATTAGAGGGTATGGCCGCTTTAGAATCACGAGTATCGAAGGACGTACAAAGAAAGATAAAATTCGAGTGATGATCGGTGCACTAGTCTGAATTGAATCCTTGATAAATTAAGAAAAGTAGTGTTTAATCAAGTAGTAAACACAATCACACTGTAAACTATGTAAGCATACTGAAAGGAGAAAGCGTATTATGGCTTTAACCCCTACGGATATACATAACAAAACGTTTAATACGAAATTTCGTGGCTATGATGAAGATGAAGTGAATGCATTTTTAGAACAATTGATGAAGGATTATGAAAACGTCCTGAAGAAAAATGAAGAACTTGAAAAAACGGTTTCTGATAATGAAGTGAAGATTACTCACTTTAATTTAATAGAAGAAACGATGCAAAAATCCATTCTGATTGCACAAGAGGCTGCAGAAGATGTTCGGAAAAATGCTATTCAAGAATCAAAGTTAATCATTTCTGAAGCAGAAAAGAATGCGGACCGCCTTGTTAACGACGCACTTGCGCAGGCAAGAAAGATTGCACTTGAAGTTGAAGTGTTGAAGAAACAGTCAAAAGTATTCAAAAGCCGTTTCAAGATGATGGTAGAAGCACAGCTAGATATGATCAATACTGAAGACTGGGATGACCTGTTGAAGTATGAATTGGATACATCCAGTGTCGAAAGTGTAGCTGAGCAAGAGTTGGATATTCCGAATGTAGATAGTTTAGATGAAGAGCTAGTGAAGCAGACGAAAGAAGCTTGACAACTTTCGAACACATTTTTATAATGAAAAGTAAATTGAAACGAAGAAGCGTTGACGGAAAAAGTACTTTCTGATTTTGCCCATAGCGAGCCGGGGATGGTGTAAGCCTGGTGGTGAATCAAAAACGAAAATCACTCCTGAGCTAGAACCTTTATATAGATCTTGGTTCTCGGTCTCACACTGCCGTTACTAGTGTCTAAGCGGCAATTGCTTTATGCGATTGCAAGTAGGGTGGTACCGCGAGAATGAACCTCGTCCCTTTTTGGGATGGGGTTTTTCTGATTTCTTAAGCAGTTGAGCGCTTGAGCTAGCCGAATTCATTTCTATAGCAATAAAAAGAATTACCCATATTTTAAGGAGGAATTATAATGGAATATAAAGATACATTGCTTATGCCGAAAACTGATTTCCCTATGCGTGGAAATTTGCCAAATAATGAGCCGAAAATACAGGAAGAGTGGAATGAGAAGAATATCTATCAGCAAGTTCAAGAACGTACCGCAGATCGTCCGTTCTTCATATTGCATGATGGACCGCCTTATGCGAACGGTGACTTACACATGGGTCACGCACTGAACAAGGTGTTAAAAGACTTTATCATTCGTTATAAATCGATGTCTGGATTCCACGCACCATATGTTCCAGGTTGGGATACACATGGTTTGCCGATTGAGCAAGCACTTGTAAATAAAAAGATTGATCGCAAAAAAATGAGTACTGCTGAATTCCGTAAAATGTGTGAAGAGTATGCCCTACAACAAATTGACAATCAGCGAACGCAGTTTAAGCGTTTAGGGGTTCGTGGAGATTGGGAGAATCCATACATCACACTGAAGCCTGAATTTGAATCACGTCAAATACAAGTGTTTGGTGAAATGGCTAAAAAAGGATACATCTATAAAGGACTAAAACCTGTCTACTGGTCTCCTTCAAGTGAAACTGCTTTGGCGGAAGCGGAAATTGAATATCAGGATAAAAAGTCTCCCTCCATATATGTCAGCTTCCCAATCTCGGATGGGAAAGGTGTACTGGAGCATGATGTGAAGTTCCTAATCTGGACAACAACACCTTGGACCATTCCTGCAAACTTAGGAATTTCCGTTCATCCTAAATTTACGTATGTTGTAGTAAACGTACAGAATGAGAAGTTTGTAATTGCAAAGGACTTAGTCGAGTATTTGGCGAAAGAGCTTGAATGGGAAGAGTACACGATCGAAAAAGAAATTCAAGGCGTAGAACTAGACCGAATTGTTGCAAGACATCCGTTTTATGATCGTGATTCATTAATCATGTTAGGTGAGCATGTTACGGCAGATGCAGGTACAGGCTGTGTCCATACAGCACCAGGTCATGGTGAAGATGACTTCTACGTGAGCAAGCAATATGGAATCGATGCATTATCTCCGGTTGATGACCGCGGTGTCATGACAGATGAAGCTCCATTTTTCACAGGTATGTTCTATGAGGATGCGAATAAAGCGGTGACTGAAAAGCTGGAAGAAGTCGGAGCGCTTCAAAAATTGTCATTCTTCACTCACTCGTATCCGCATGATTGGCGTACGAAGAAGCCGGTTATCTACCGTGCGACTGCACAATGGTTCGCTTCTATTGAATCTTTCAGAAGTGATTTACTCGAAGCCATCCGAACTACTTCGTTCACGCCAGCTTGGGGAGAAACACGTTTATTCAATATGGTCCGTGACCGTGGCGACTGGTGTATTTCTCGTCAGCGCGTATGGGGTGTTCCGATTCCGGTATTCTATGCGGAAAATGGTGAGGTCATTCTTACAGATGAAACGGTCAGTCATGTAGCAGATTTATTCCGCGAGAATGGATCAAATGTCTGGTTCGAACGTTCTGCTAAAGAACTATTGCCAGAAGGCTATACACATGAAGGAAGCCCGAATGGCGAATTCACGAAAGAAACGGATATTATGGATGTTTGGTTCGACTCGGGTACCACACATCAAGGTGTACTAGATGAACGTGATGATCTTCGTTACCCAGCAGATTTATATCTTGAAGGTTCCGATCAATATCGCGGTTGGTTCAACTCTTCATTGACAACGAGCGTAGCCATCAACGGTATTGCACCGTATAAAGGTATCTTGAGCCATGGTTTCACATTGGACAAAAATGGTCGGAAGATGAGTAAATCTCTAGGGAATGTTATCGTCCCTTCGAAAGTCATCAATCAACTTGGTGCAGATATCGTGCGTCTATGGGTATCGTCAGTAGACTATACAGCAGATGTTCGGGTGTCTGATTCGAACTTTAAGCAAGTTTCAGAAGTCTACCGTAAGATCCGTAATACGATTCGCTTCTTGCATGGTAACGTAGCCGACTTTAATCCGGCTACAAATCGTGTAGCATTTGATGATATGCGTGCAATTGATCAGTATGTCTACGTGAAGTTGCAGGATTTGATCGAGGAAGTTCTTACAGCGTACGATCAGTATGCTTTCCCTACGGTCTACCACGCAATCAATAATTTCTGTACAGGTGTACTAAGTTCACTTTACTTGGATATTGCGAAAGATGTAGTCTATATCGAAGCTGCGGATCATCCAGATCGTCGTGCAATGCAGTCAGTGATGTATGATACATTGATTACACTTGTCAAGCTCATCACACCAATCTTGCCACACACTGCAGATGAAATGTGGAAAAACATTCAGTACGTTGAAGAAGATAGTGTCCAATTGACGGATATGCCTGAAGCTGATCATAAAGGTGAAGTAGCGGACACGCTTCGTGAGCGCTTCGATAACTTGATGGAGATCCGTGATGATGTCTTGAAAGCTCTTGAGGAAGCGCGAAACGCGAAAGTAATTGGGAAATCATTGGAGGCAAAAGTGACTGTTGTGTTGCCTGAAATTCAACGCGGCATATTGCAAGCAGACGATATCGATTTTGCACAATTCTTCATCGTCTCGGACTTTGAAGAAAGTACAGATGCAGATTTACCGAACGGATTGAAACTAGAGCATGCAACGGTCTTGGTAGAACCTGCTGAAGGTGAAAAATGTGAGCGTTGCTGGACAATCTCTGAAACGGTTGGAGAAGATGCAGAACATTCAACACTATGTACACGATGCGCGACTGTTGTGAAAGAAAATTATGCGTAAGTAATTTTGATGTCGCAGCCATCATCATTCATTCGTGGATGATGATGGCTTTTTTGAATCGTTGAACTAACAAACATAATGAAAGACGTGTTTTTGTGGTAAACTAAAGAAGAAATTAGCTGGACGGAGGGTAATGAAGTGATCGTTTATTATGCAATCGCAGCACTGGTCATTGGCTTGGATCAATTGACGAAATGGCTAGTCGTAAAAAATATGGAGTTAGGTGAACATATTTCTGTTCTAGATCCTTATATTGCATTGCTATCTCACCGTAACCGTGGTGCTGCATGGGGGATGCTTGAAGGGAAGATGTGGTTATTTTTTATAGTGACCATTGTAGTAGTAGTAGCTATTGTTTACTTCTTCCATACAGAAGGTAAAAAGGACCGACTACTAGGTATGAGTCTGATGCTATTGCTAGGCGGTGCGATTGGGAACTTTATCGATCGACTAGTAAGGGGAGAAGTAGTGGATTTCATCAGCGTCTTGATTCCTGTTATAAATTATGATTTCCCGATATTTAATGTGGCGGATGCCGCATTGACAATTGCTGTCATACTTATTTTGTTACACGTAATACTTGACGAAAAAAAGAAAAAGAAAAAGGTGTCCTAATGGAAAGAATTGAATATGAAATAACTGAAGAACTTACAGGCAATCGAATAGATAAAGCATTGGCTACTCTTCAACCGGACTGGTCCCGTACACAAATCCAGCAATGGGTGAAAGAAGAACATGTTAAGGTAAATGGCAGTGCAGTTAAGCCGAACTATAAAGTCAAAACAGACGATAAGGTTACTGTCGAGCAGCCGGAAATCGAGGAGTATGATGTTGAAGCTGAAAATTTACAACTTGAAATTGTATACGAGGATCAAGATGTATTGGTTGTCAACAAACCTGTAGGAATGGTGGTTCATCCGTCGGCGGGGCATGTAAGTGGTACTCTAGTTAATGGATTGATGTACCAAGTGACAGATTTGTCAGGCATCAATGGTATCATGCGACCGGGTATCGTACACCGTATTGATAAAGATACTTCAGGGTTATTGATGGTAGCAAAAAATGATAAAGCGCATGTTTCATTAGTTAATCAGCTCGTCGCGAAATCGGTTAATCGTGTATATACTGCTTTAGTTCACGGACATATTCCGCATGATAACGGCACAATAGATGCACCAATCGGACGTGACAAGCGTGATCGTCAACGAATGGCGGTCGTGGATGACGGGAAAAATGCTGTTACACACTTTAAGGTTCTAGAACGTTTTGGCGCGTATACATTGGTTGAATGTCGTCTTGAAACAGGTAGAACTCACCAAATTCGTGTGCATATGAGATATATTGGGTATCCTCTTGTAGGAGATCCGAAATACGGTCAAAGAAAAACAATCGATTTTGGCGGACAAGTACTACATGCGGGAACTGTTGGTTTTAATCACCCTGCGACAAATGAACACATGGAGTTCACTGCACCATTGCCTGAAAATTTCCAACAGTTACTAAACGAATTACGTTCTTAATAGGCGTTGACAAACGTTTAGTAAGGGATGTATACTCTAATAAGCAATTGAATAGCGATACCTTTAACGTCAGTCCTGTGAGGCTGGGAAGGTTGCACGGAATTACATGATAACTTACTGCGGTAAGTATCGATGTATGCTTTTTTCTGCACGTCCGCCCTCCAGTCTACTCTGACTGGAGGGTTTTTTTATGGAAAAGGTAAGAGAGAAAGGGGACTTATTGATATGACGGAAAAAGCAGAAATACTAGACGAACAAGCCATCACGCGGGCGGTCACACGTATTGCCCATGAAATTATCGAAAAAAACCGAGGTATTGATCACTGCATCCTAGTTGGCATTAAAACAAGAGGGGCAATCTTAGCGAAACGCTTAGCGGATAAGATTGAACTAATCGAAGGTAAACCTATCAAAACCGGTGAATTGGATATCACATTGTACCGGGATGATCTTCAATTAAAGAACCAGCAAGGAGAAGCATTTGTACAACAAGTCGATATCGAACATAATGTAGCGGATCAAAAAGTCATCTTGGTCGACGATGTTCTTTATACAGGCAGAACGGTTCGTGCTGCACTAGATGCCATTATGGACTTGGGAAGACCTTCTTCCATACAGCTGGCTGTCTTAGTAGATCGAGGTCATCGAGAACTACCGATTCGTCCAGATTTTGTTGGTAAGAATATCCCGACCTCAAATGAAGAACGGGTAGTAGTCAGTATGATCGAAAAAGATGGAACGGATGGAGTCAAGATTCACACACGCACATTATAAAAAGCTGGGAGAAATGATAGATGAGTGTAAAAGTATTGGATGTACATGAAAAACCGCAACCTATTCGTTGGCTGGTACTGAGTTTGCAACATATGTTCGCTATGTTTGGCGCGACAATCTTGGTACCACAATTAGTAGGCTTAAGCCCTGCTATTGCGCTATTAACGAGTGGGATCGCAACCATCGTATTTATTATTGTGACGAAGTTTCAAGTTCCGGCCTATCTAGGCTCTTCATTCGCTTTTATTGTACCCATTCAGATGGCGACGCAATCTGGCGGTATCGGCAGTGCAATGATAGGTAGTATGTTCGTAGCATTGGTCTATGCGATTATATCGTTACTGATTTATAAAACAGGCTATAACTGGATTATGAAATTATTGCCACCCATCGTTGTGGGACCGGTCATAATGGTGATTGGATTGGCGCTCGCACCGACAGCCGTAAATATGGCCAGCACGATCAATGTTGACGGAGCGGATGTTTATAGCGGCTTACACTTTTCCGCGGCTCTAGTAACACTTGCTTCTGCAGTATTTTGCTTAATGTTCTTTAAAGGAATTATCAGCTTGATGCCAGTTCTTATAGGAATCGTAGTGGGGTACATCTACTCTGCGTTCATCGGTATTCTAGATTTCAGCAAAGTTGTAGAAGCCAAGTGGTTTGCGGTACCGGAGATGCTGATTCCTGGTGTGGATTATGAATTTGTCGTAACACCGACACTTCTGATCATTATGGTGCCAATAGCGATTGTCACGATCTCTGAGCATATAGGACACCAGTTGGTACTAGGTAAAGTAGTAGATCGCAATTATATTGAAAGTCCTGGATTACACAGATCATTGCTTGGTGATGGACTGGGCACGCTTATGAGTGGACTAGTCGGAGGACCACCTAAAACTACATATGGAGAAAATATCGGTGTACTTGCTATCACGCGGGTTTATAGTGTGTATGTGATCATGGGGGCTGCGGTATTTGCGATACTCTTCTCCTTCATAGGCAAAATTATGGCGTTGATCGCTACAATTCCTACAGCAGTACTTGGGGGGATATCCATTCTGTTGTTCGGTATCATCGCTTCATCAGGAATACGGATGCTTATCGACCACAAGATCGATTTTGATAATCAACGAAATCTAGTTATCGCGTCCATCATCCTAGTCATCGGAATCGGTGGAGCGACTGTCAATATAAGTGAAACATTCCAAATCGGCGGTATGGCACTGTCAGCAATTGTCGGCGTTCTGTTAAATCTCGTGTTGCCAGGTAAAACAGATGATACTTTGATGGATCGGGAAGAATAGAAAAAAAGCAGTTCGTGCATGAATTACTTGCATTTCGTGAAGGAGGAACATCTGATGGAACATTTAGTTTCAATGAAAGACCTGACAGTTGAAGAGATCATGCTCATACTCGATAGGGCAGCGATTTTTAAGCGGCTGGGCTTCAGGGAATTGCCTGGAACATATACCGTCTGCAACTTGTTTTTTGAACCTAGTACGAGAACAAAAACGAGTTTTGAAATGGCAGAACGTAAAGTAGGCGCGCAAATCATTCCTTTTGAGACGAGTTTCTCGAGTACTTTAAAAGGAGAATCTTTGTATGATACGATTAGGACGTTGGAAGCAATTGGGTTGGATGCTCTAGTCATTCGTCATCCAGCCGATGGTTTCTATGAGGAACTGATAAAACGTACGAATGTTGCCATCATTAATGCAGGAGACGGATCAGGTCAGCATCCGACACAATCTTTGCTCGACATCTTCACGATTCAAGAAGAATTCGGACATTTTGCAGGACTGAAAGTATTGATTGCGGGGGATATCGCCCACAGTCGTGTAGCTCGCTCAAATGCGGAAGCTTTGCGGAAGCTCGGAGCTGAAGTCACGTTCCTCTGCCCACCGGAATGGGCAGGAGAATTCGACAGTGTTGACAACTGGGATGAAGTGATTGAAACGAGTGATGTCGTTATGCTGCTTCGCGTACAACATGAGCGTCACAATACAGAGATGGCTTATACGAAAGCTGCTTATCATGAGCAATATGGTCTCACTATAGAACGGGCTGCAAGAATGAAAAAAGGTGCAATCATCATGCATCCTGCTCCAGTGAATCGTGATGTAGAAATAGCGGATAGTTTAATAGAGGGTCCGCAATCACGAATTTTTAAACAGGTAGAAAACGGCGTCTATATTCGGGCAGCTGTTCTAGAACTTATTTTGAAGGGGCGGAAGTAATATGAACACGTTAATTCAACAAGTGCAAATGGTAAACGAGGAAGGCCAGATCGTCGAAACGGACATTAAAATTGCAGACGGAAAGATTTTGGAAATTGGTAATCAACTAGGTACAGCCGGATGTGAAGTAATTGAAGGAAAAGGGTTACTTGTATCACCAGGGTTCATCGATGTACACGTTCATTTGCGCGAGCCGGGTGGAGAACATAAAGAAACAATTGAAACAGGTACCCATTCAGCAGCAAAAGGCGGATATACAACCATTTGTCCAATGCCGAATACACGTCCAGTACCAGACACAAAAGAAAATCTTGAAAAAATCAACACATTAATTAAAGATCATGCTAAGATTCGTGTGCTCCCTTATGCGTCCATCACCATCAGAGAAGCGGGAAAAGAACGTACCAATCTGTCTGAATTAAAAGAACACGGCGCATTTGCGTTCACGGACGATGGCGTAGGTGTACAAGAAGCTGGCATGATGTATGAAGCAATGCAAGAAGCAGCGAAGATCGATATGGCTATTGTGGCACACTGCGAAGACAACACACTAATCTATGGTGGGGCAATGCATGAAGGGAAACGTAATAAAGAACTTGGCCTACCAGGAATTCCTTCTATTGCAGAATCCGTACATATTGCACGAGATATTTTACTAGCAGAAGCGGCAGGCGCACATTACCACGTTTGTCATGTTAGCACGAAAGAATCAGTTCGCGTAATCCGTGACGCAAAAAAAGCTGGTATTCATGTGACAGCAGAAGTCAGCCCCCACCATTTGTTATTAACAGAAGATGATGTACCCGGAGACGATGCGGACTGGAAGATGAATCCGCCACTACGCGCCATCGAAGACCGCGATGCATTACATGAAGGCTTGATGGATGGGACATTGGACTGTATCGCAACCGATCACGCACCGCATACAGCAGATGAAAAAGCAGTAGGTATTGCAAAAGCACCATTCGGCATCACAGGATTAGAAACAGCATATCCCTTACTATATACAAACTTCGTAAAGCCAGGATATTGGACACTCAAACAACTTCTTGACTGGATGACAGTAAAACCTGCGGAAGTGTTCAACTTGCCATACGGTAAGCTTCAAGTAGGAGCTGAAGCAGATCTCGTATTACTGGATCTAGAAAAGCAACAAAAAATCGACCGTACGACATTCGTTTCAAAAGGTAAGAACACACCATTTGACGGAGTAGAATGCGCTGGATGGCCTGTAATGACAATTTTCGGTGGGAACATCGTATGGAAGGATGGTCAATGATGACAAAAAGATACTTAGTATTGGAAGACGGTTCCATTTTTGAAGGAAAAGCATTCGGAGCAGAAAATGCTTCGATAGGGGAAACTGTATTTGCAACAGGTATGACAGGCTATCAGGAGACAATTTCAAGTCCTTCAGGTTGTGGACAAATTATCGTAATGACGTATCCATTGATCGGTAACTACGGAATTAACCGAGACGATTATGAATCTATCGACTTAGCAATCAACGGATTAGTCGTTAGAGAGCTAACAGAAGAGCCTTCAAATTTCCGGAGCGGCATGTCACTAGGAGACTTGTTAATATTAAAAGGAATCCCAGGTATCCAGGAGATTGATACTCGTAAACTAACGCGTCTATTACGTGAAAAAGGTGCGCTACGCGGTAAATTAACAGCTGCAGGAGAAGAGATCGATACCGATTCAACTGTTGCAGAACTTCAACAATACGAACTGCCAAAAGATTTGGTTGCGAAAGTATCTACAAAACGTCCATATCCATCCCCAGGCTTAGGTAAGCGTGTCGTCGTTATTGACTATGGCATTAAACATGGCATTTTACGCGAATTAAATAAAAAAGATTGCGATGTCATCGTTGTACCTTATGATATATCGGCAAAAGAAATATTAGCATTGTTCCCAGATGGTATTTTATTATCAAATGGACCAGGAAACCCTGAGGATGTAGAAGGGGCAGTCGAAACTATCAAAGAATTACTAGGCAAGAAGCCTATCTTCGGTATCGGACTTGGTCATCAATTATTCGCACTAGCATGCGGTGCTAAAACGGCGAAGATGAAGAACAGTCATATTGGCGGCAACTATCCAGTAAAAGACTTGATTACGAATCGTACCGATCTCACATCACAAAGTCATGGATATGAAGTACTTGAAGACTCTTTAGCAGGAACGGGTCTCGAAGTGACACATATTGCATTGAATGATAAGTGTATTGAAGGGCTTCGAAGTGAGAAGCTAGAAGCATTTACTGTTCAGTTCCACCCGGAAGCTTCACCAGGGCCACAAGATTCTAGCTATATATTCGAACGTTTTATTCAATTGATGACTGCAAGCAACCGAAAGGAGAATACTAATGCCTAAACGTACTGACATAAAATCTATCCTCGTGATTGGTTCAGGTCCGATTGTAATTGGACAAGCAGCAGAATTTGACTATGCAGGTACACAAGCCTGTTTATCTCTTAAAGAAGAAGGATACCGAGTTATTCTTATCAACTCTAACCCTGCAACCATTATGACTGACACAGAAATGGCAGATAAAGTATATATCGAGCCCATCACACTTGAATTCGTTAGCCGCATCATCCGTAAAGAACGCCCGGATGCACTACTTGCGACGTTAGGCGGACAAACTGGTTTAAACATGGCTATTGAATTACATGAATCAGGGATCCTAGACGAATTAGGAATTGAGATTTTGGGTACTAAGCTGGATGCGATTCATAAAGCGGAAGACCGTGATTTGTTCCGTACATTAATGAATGAAATGGGTGAACCTGTTCCAGACAGTGAGATTATCCATAATATTGATGAAGCTTATGCATTCGTCAAGGAGATTGGTTATCCAGTGATCGTTCGTCCTGCATTCACGTTAGGTGGAACAGGCGGGGGAATTTGTCATAATGATGAAGATTTAGAAGAAATCGTAGCAAGTGGTTTGAAATATAGCCCAGTTACACAGTGTCTTCTAGAAAAATCCATTGCAGGCTTCAAGGAAATCGAATATGAGGTAATGCGTGACTCAGCAGATAATGCAATTGTCGTTTGTAATATGGAGAACGTCGATGCTGTCGGTATTCATACAGGAGATTCTATTGTAACGGCGCCATGCCAAACATTGACAGACCGTGAAAACCAGATGCTCCGTAACGTATCGTTGAACATCATTCGCGAGTTAAAAATCGAAGGTGGCTGTAACGTACAGCTGGCACTTGATCCACATAGCTTTGATTATTACATTATTGAAGTGAACCCACGTGTTAGTCGTTCATCTGCATTAGCTTCGAAAGCAACGGGTTATCCAATTGCAAAACTAGCGGCGAAAATTGCTGTCGGATTGACGTTGGATGAAATGATGAATCCGGTAACAGGTAATACGTATGCTTGCTTTGAGCCGACACTGGACTATGTAGTCACTAAAATTCCACGTTGGCCTTTCGATAAGTTTGAATCAGCGAAGCGTAACTTGGGTACACAGATGAAAGCGACAGGTGAAGTAATGGCGATGGGCCGTACATTTGAAGAGTCCATCATGAAAGCTGTTCGTTCATTAGAAACAGGTCAATTCGATTTGTCACTTCCAGGCGGTGGTGAGATGTCTGATGAATGGATCGAACAACGAATTCGCAAAGCAGGCGACGAGCGTCTATTCTTCATTGGAGAAGCATTACGTCGCGATGTAACAATTGAAACATTACACGAATGGAGTGCAATTGATTTATTCTTCTTGCGTAAATTCGAAAACATTGTACGTTACGAAGAGATATTGAAAGATAATCCATACGATAAAGCCATTGGTTATAAAGCAAAACGTCTTGGATTCCCGGACAATACGATTGCTAAGCTATGGAAGACAACAGAACGTGAAGTATACGACTGGAGACAAGAACAAGGGCTAGTTCCTGTCTATAAGAAAGTGGATACTTGCGCTGGGGAATATGAATCGGATACCCCGTACTTTTATGGTACGTACGAAGACGAAAATGAATCTGTAAGAACGGATAAGAAGAGCGTGATTGTTTTAGGTTCAGGTCCAATCCGAATTGGGCAAGGTGTAGAGTTCGACTATGCGACAGTGCATTGTGTATGGGCTATACAACAAACAGGTTATGAAGCGATCATCGTCAATAACAATCCTGAAACTGTTTCGACCGACTTCTCTATCTCCGATAAGTTATACTTCGAACCGTTAACAATTGAAGACGTCATGCATATCGTGGATCTTGAGCAACCAGAAGGCGTCATCGTACAGTTCGGTGGCCAGACAGCGATCAACTTGGCTGATGAATTGGAAGCACGCGGAGTAAAAATTCTTGGTACATCACTTGAAGATATTGACCGTGCGGAAAATCGTGATAAATTTGAGAGTGCTTTGCATGAAATTGGTGTGCCACAACCACTTGGAAAGACCGCTTTATCAGTTCCAGAAGCAGTCGTTATTGCAAAAGAAATTGGCTATCCAGTCTTAGTCCGCCCGTCATATGTACTAGGTGGCCGTGCAATGGAAATCGTCTACTATGAAGAGGAATTACTTCAATACATGGAGAACGCGGTAAAAGCTAGTCCTGAACATCCGGTATTGATCGACCGTTACTTAACAGGAACGGAAATTGAAGTCGATGCAATTTGCGACGGTGAAACAGTTTTGATTCCTGGCATCATGGAGCATATCGAACGTGCAGGCGTTCACTCAGGTGACTCAATTGCAGTCTATCCTCCGCAAAACCTTTCACAGTCCATGATCGAAACGATTGCTGACTATACGAAACGTTTGGCTCTTGGGCTTAAAATTCGTGGTTTAATGAATATCCAGTTCGTTATTTCGGAAGGACAGGTGTATGTAATCGAAGTGAACCCGCGTTCTAGCCGTACAGTTCCATTCTTAAGTAAAATCACGAATATCCCGATGGCAAATGTCGCAACTCAAGCTATCTTGGGGAAATCCATCTTAGAACAAGGCTATACCGACGGACTTGCAGAAGCACCAGCAGGCGTCTATGTCAAAGTACCGGTCTTCTCTTTCGCAAAACTTCGTCGTGTAGACATTACACTCGGGCCTGAAATGAAATCAACAGGTGAAGTTATGGGTAAAGATATAACATTGGAGAAAGCATTGTATAAAGGCTTAGTAGCAGCTGGAATGGAAGTAAAAGAATACGGTACCGTGTTAATGACAGTTTCCGATAAAGATAAAGAAGAAATTGTAGATATTGCAAAACGTTTCATTGAAACTGGATATCGTATAGTGGCAACAGAAGGTACTGCTAAAGTACTCGAGGCAGAAAATATTGAAGTGAAAACAGTAGGTAAAATTGGCACAGAAGGTCCGACGTTGATCGATGTGATCCAAAAAGGACAAGCACAATTGGTCATCAACACATTGACTAAAGGAAAACAACCCGCACGAGATGGCTTTAGAATTCGCCGCGAAACAGTGGAGAATGGTGTTCCTTGTTTAACTTCGATTGATACAGCTGCCGCGATGTTATCCGTTATCGAGTCCATGACATTCCAGACGGATGCAATGCCACAGCCGCAGGTGGTTCAATGATCATCCAAGACTTGATGACCGTCGAATCGCAACAGGAAATCGCGAAAAACATTTTCGAGATGAAGTTAACAGGCAAGTTGGTCGGAGAAATTACTTCTCCGGGCCAGTTTGTCCATATCCGAGTGTCGGATTCATTTGAACCATTATTGCGACGTCCAATTTCAGTTGCTGAAATTAATCCCGAGAAAAATGAAATGACCATCATTTATCGCGCAGAGGGTCGAGGTACATCGCTCTTATCTGAAAAACGTGAGGGAGATACAGTAAATGTACTAGGACCTCTAGGAAATGGCTTCCCAATTGAAGAAACATCGGCTGGTCAAACAGCTGTATTGATTGGTGGCGGGATCGGTGTGCCTCCACTCTATGAATTGTCAAAACAGCTAACAGCAAAAGGCGTGAAGTGCATTCATATACTTGGTTTCGAATCGGATCAAGTAGTTTTCTATGAAGAAGAATTTGCTGCTTTAGGCGAAACATATATAGCAACAGTGGATGGCAGTAACGGTACACAAGGATTTGTTACGAACGTCATGAGTGAATTATCTCATGACTTCGAAACGTTTTATAGTTGTGGACCTATGCCGATGCTTGATGCCGTACAAAAAGCGTATGTGCATAAAAAAGGATTCTTATCTTTTGAACAACGTATGGGTTGCGGTATTGGTGCTTGTTTTGCTTGCGTCTGTCATACGAATGAAAATGCGACAGATCAGGCATATGTCAAAGTATGTTCAGATGGACCAGTATTTCCAGCAGGGGTGGTGCAGATATGAATAGATTAGCGGTGACATTGCCAGGACTCGAATTGAAAAATCCCATTATGCCTGCATCTGGCTGTTTCGGTTTTGGTAAGGAGTACGGTAATCTGTACGATTTGTCCCAGCTCGGAGCTATCATGATTAAAGCGACAACGGAAGAAATGCGTTATGGTAACCCTACACCACGTGTAGCTGAAACTTCTTCAGGGATGTTAAATGCTATCGGTCTTCAAAACCCTGGGCTTCAAGGCGTGTTGACTAATGAATTACCATGGTTAGAGAAATTCGATGTTCCAATTATTGCGAACGTTGCGGGATCTGAAACTGCAGATTACGTTGAAGTGGCGAAACAAATTTCAAAAGCATCAAACGTGCATGCGCTCGAATTGAATATCTCCTGTCCAAACGTCAAATGTGGCGGGATCCTGTTTGGAACGGATCCTGAAATAGCAAAAGAACTGACAGCGGCTGTAAAAGCTGTTTCATCTGTTCCTGTGTATGTGAAACTATCACCGAATGTCACGGATATTAAAGCGATGGCATTGGCGGTAGAAGCAGGCGGAGCAGATGGAATTACGATGATTAATACATTGGTTGGCATGCGTCTAGATGAAAAAACAGGTAAGCCGGTGATTGCGAATAAAACAGGCGGCTTATCTGGACCTGCAATTAAGCCAGTTGCGATTCGCATGGTCTATGAAGTAAGCCAAGTGGTTAATATTCCAATCATTGGAATGGGTGGCGTAACATGTGTACAAGATGTTGTGGACTTTATGTCTGCCGGCGCAAGTGCAGTAGCAGTAGGTACAGCGAACTTCGTTGACCCATTTATTTGTCCAACAATAATCGAGCAACTACCTGCTAAATTGGATGAACTTGGAATCGATCATATTTCTGAATTAGTTGGAAGGAGCCATCGTGTATGAACCACTCCCCAATTATTGCATTAGATTTTGATTCAGCTGAAAAGACATTCGATTTCTTACAAGCCTTTGATCACTCAGTCAATGTCAAAGTAGGAATGGAATTGTACTATAAAGAAGGCCCCGCTATGATTGCACGATTGAAAGAAGAGGGATATTCCATCTTTTTAGATTTGAAATTGCATGATATCCCGAATACGGTAAAATCAGCAATGAAAGTATTGGCTTCACTTGAAGTGGATATGGTCAACGTCCATGCGGCTGGCGGGAAGACAATGATGGAAGCGGCACTTGAAGGACTTGACGCTGGAACTGCTGTGGGAGTTCAGCGTCCTGCATTAATTGCTGTGACTCAACTGACGTCAACAGATGAACGACAAGTGAACGAAGAACAATTAATTCGTGTACCGCTTCGTGAATCTGTGGAGCATTACGCAAAATTGGCTTCATCCGCACAGTTGGACGGCGTGGTTTGTTCAGTACAGGAAGCGAAAATTATTGAAGAAGTATGCGGCAAGGATTTCTTCAAAGTGACACCTGGCATTCGCTTGGCACAAGGTGATGTCCACGATCAGAAGCGCGTGGCCACCCCAGCAAAAGCAAGGCAGGAAGGCTCTACACATATAGTAGTGGGCCGTGCCATTACAGGAGCCGATAATCCGCTTGAAGCATATCAACATGTAAAGACATTGTGGGAGGGAACGACATCATGACGAGAGAAAAAGAAGTTGCACAAATCCTGTTAAATGTAGGAGCAGTAGCAATTAATCCAGAAGAGCCGTTCATTTGGGCCTCTGGGATCGAGTCACCTATCTACTGTGATAACCGCTTGACAATGGCAGATCCGGTAGGGCGTAAAGAAATTGCTGAAGGGCTTGCGGCATTGATCCGCGTTCATTATCCTGAAACTACTGTAATTGCAGGAACGGCGACGGCAGGCATCCCCCACGCAGCGTGGGTTGCAGATATTCTGAAATTGCCTATGGTTTATATCCGATCTACAGCTAAAGCACATGGCAAGAGCCGTCAAATCGAGGGGAAAATCGAGGCGAATGCGAAGGCTGTTATTATTGAAGATTTAATCTCGACTGGTGGAAGTAGCTTAAATGCAGCGAATGCATTGATTGCAGAGGACGTGGAAGTATGTGGGATCGTCTCGATCTTTACATATGAGTTGCAAAAGGCTGACGAAAAGTTTGCGGAAGCGAAACTTTCTTATCATAGCTTGACAAACTTTGCGGCACTTGCTGAAGTAGCGAAGGAAGAAGGCGCGGTTAAGGAAGAGTCTATGAATGAATTGATGGAATGGCATACGAAGTTGAAGCTTGGCACGCTGTAAGTAAATAAATAAAAACGGTTCCCGCAATGGGAGCCGTTTTGCTTTCTAGAAGAAAGAGTGGTGAGTGGGTGGGCAACGTTGATCGACGTTCCAGGCGGATGCTTTCCTGCGGGAAGTGCCGTCACGTAGAACGGCTTTTGCGAGTAAAAGTGTAGTGATAGGAGCACATCTTTGCACTCGCCGCCTTCCACTTACGATCAACTGGTGTCATCTTTTAATGTGGAACGATGATGCATTTTTAAAGAAAAAAAGACAGAATAGAAACCTATAATAAAAGGAATTCACTTCTGTCTTAAGATGTTCAAAACATATAGCCATACAGTGCATTATTTCCGTAATTTACGTACTAAATCTTCGTCAGGTGTAACGAACACAGTTTTCTGTTCAAAGTAAATGACGAAGCCTGGTTTTGCTCCTGAAGGCTTTTTAACATGACGAATTTGCGTATAATCGACTGGGACGGAAGATGATTCCCGGGCTTTGCTGAAGTATGCAGAGAGTGCGGCTGCTTCTTCAATTGTTTGGGCGTCTGGATCGGTGTCGTGAATGACGACGTGTGAGCCTGGTATGTCTTTTGTGTGAAGCCATATGTGATCCCGAGCGGCAAGTTTGAATGTCAGGTAGTCGTTTTGTTTGTTATTTTTCCCTACTGAGATCGGAATACCAGTGGAAGAAACGAATGCTTCCGGTTTTGGTTTCTGTAGTTTTACTTTCTTTTTATTTCTACGAGCACGCATGAACCCAAGTTCTACCAATTCTTGACGAATTTCTTCAATATCGATTGGTGAAGCTTGATATACTTGCTGTCTGACCATTTCGAAGTATTCGATGTCGTCTTTAGTTTTTTCAAGCTGTTCTGCAATTCGAATCAGTGCTGTTTTTGCTTTTGAGTAACGCGAGAAGTAGCGTTGTGCGTTATCAATTGGTGATTTTCTTGGATCGAGTGGAATTGTGACGGTTGTGCCTTGTTCATAATAATTCTCTACAGTCACTTCTTTATCGCCTTTATGCAGCATGTAGCTGTTCGCAGTCAATAATTCACCGTATAATTTCAATGTATCCAAGTCTTGCGCTGTCTCTTGTTCTTTTTGAAGTTTCTTTGTTTTGTTTTCCAATTTGGCAATCTCATTTGATAACCAACGCTCTAGATCGATAGCTTGGGATTTTACGCGTTCTCGTTCTGCCCTAGCAAAATAGACTTTGTCCAGCAAGTCACCTAAAGTGGAGAACGATTGAGTGATTCCTTGTGCATGGGTTAATGCAGTTGCGGAAAACAAAGTTTTTCTATCGTTTTCCACGGTAGTGGGTTTCATTGTACGTAAGCTGAAACTCTCAAGAAATGATCGCCACACAGTAAATGATTGATTATCATCCTGTAAACGATATAGCAATTCCGCAGCTGTTAATGGGGAAAAGCCTGCGAAATGCTGTACTATATCCTTTGGTTCTTGTAAAGCACCTACTATTGTATTGAATTCCGTTTCGGTTACTTCAAACGGATCTACTTTATCTTGTGGTGGTGCTGGAATATAAGGCTGTCCAGGTAAAACAGTCCGGTAACTATTAACGGAAGGCGGTAAATGTTTCATACTGTCAATAATCATATCTCGTGAAGCGTCGAGTAAAATTAAGTTACTGTGTCGCCCCATGATTTCAATGACTATCTTCCGTTCGATTTGGTCCCCTAATTCGTTTCGAGCCTGGACGTGAATATTCACAATCCGGTCATTCTCATGCTGTTCAATTGATGTAATCATTCCACCTTCAAGTTGCTTGCGTAATACCATACAGAACAACGGTGGCTCGGAAGGATTCGTTAACACTTCATCAGTCAACTGTAATCGTGAAAATGAAGGGTGTAGCGATACTAATAATTTATGATTTTTATTATTAGCTCGGACTTGAAAAATGATTTCCTGTGAATTCGGCTGATGAATCTTCGAAATCCGCCCCGTCTTCAGTTGCTGCAATTCGCTTACTATTGCTTTTGTAAATAAACCATCAAATGCCATACGGATTCCTCTTTCATATCGTTTTGTTCCATTTTAGCACTCATCGTATGATTATGGTATAATATGAACAGATTGCACACATGGGCCTACGTAGTCTAATCAGACAATTTTGTATTAATACTTCTTTCAATTTTAAAAATATAGGATATCTAGTTGATTTTCGTTTCAGGCGGGCGACTCCTGCGGGAATAGCATGAGCCTTGAGACCCCGCAGGTAGCGAAGCGGACGAGGAGGCTCAAGCCATGCCCGCGGAAAGCGTCCCACCTGGAACGGAAATCAACGGTGCTATCTGCTTTAATTGTCTGGTGTATAGGTTATAGTTAGGTATGACGTGCTAATGAATACATAACAAAGAGGGATTACATGTACAAACATCGAGGACTCCTAATCGTCCTTTCTGGTCCATCCGGCGTCGGAAAAGGAACCGTACGAAAAGAATTATTTACAAGTCCGGACACCAACTACGAATACTCCATATCCATGACTACTAGAAACCCGCGCGAAGGTGAAGTTGACGGCGTTGACTATTTCTTCCGATCAAAAGAAGTATTTGAAGAAATGATTGGAGAAGGAAAGCTTCTCGAATATGCAGAATATGTAGGGAACTACTACGGAACTCCACTCGATTACGTTAACGCAACGCTCGATGCTGGTCGTGACGTATTCCTTGAAATTGAAGTAGTCGGTGCTGCCCAAGTGCGTGAAAAAGTACCAAACGGCCTATTTATTTTCTTAGCACCTCCAAGTTTAAGTGATCTAGAAACTCGTTTGATTGGAAGAGGTACGGAAGCTTCTGACATCATTGCAGACCGTGTATTAAAAGCAAGAGAAGAACTCGAAATGATGCATCTGTATGATTATGTAGTAGAGAACGACGAGGTCTCCAAAGCATGTGATCGAATCAATGCAATTGTTACGGCAGAGCATTGCAGAAGAGAACGTGTGGAAATGAGATACTTACAAATGTTGGAGGGAGAATAAACTATGTTATATCCATCAGTTGATTCACTAAAAGGAAAAGTTGATTCTAAATACACTCTGGTTACACTGGCAGCTAAGCGCGCACGTGAACTACAAGAAAAACAGAACGAATCACTTCATTCATACCGGTCAGTAAAAAGTGTTGGCAGGGCTCTTGAAGAAGTGGCAGCGGGCGTCTTAATCAACGTAGCAGCAGATGAATCAATTATTTATGAAGACGAAGTTTGATTTGAAATAAAAAACAACTCCCTTGGAATTCAACCGTTCTCAGGGAGTTTATTATTTTTAGAAAGGACGAGAGTTCCATGAAGATAGATAATAAAAACATTTTACTCTGCGTAACAGGTGGTATTGCGGTTTATAAAGCTGTTGCACTCGTCAGCAAATTAAGTCAGGCAGGCGCGAATGTAAAAGTTGTGATGACTGATTCTGCGAAAGAATTTGTTCAGCCATTATCCTTTCAAGTCATGTCAAGAAACGATGTGTATTTTGATACATTTGATGAAAAAGATTCCCGTGTCATTGCGCATATTGATTTAGCAGACTGGGCAGATTTAGTAGTCGTTGCGCCTGCAACAGCTAACGTAATTGGCAAGCTTGCACACGGAATTGCAGATGATATGGTGACGACTATTTTACTTGCAACACAAGCAGACGTTTGGATTGCGCCCGCAATGAATGTACATATGTATGCCCATCCTGCTGTCATGCGTAATATAGATCAATTGCATAGGGATGGCTATCAGTTTATCGAACCGTCAGAAGGTTTTTTAGCTTGCGGTTATGTGGGTAAGGGGCGTTTAGAAGAGCCCGAAAAAATTACGGAGTTAATTTGCAAGCATTTTAATGAAGGATCTTACCAACCTTTACGTGGTAAAAAAGTTGTGATTACAGCTGGTCCGACTCGTGAACGTATAGATCCTGTCCGCTATGTATCTAATTTTTCAAGTGGCAAAATGGGCTACGCAATGGCGGAGGCAGCACAGAAGCTGGGTGCACATACTGTACTTATTTCAGGACCGGTCGAGCTATCGGTTCCATCAGGCGTCCATGTGATCCATGTAGAAAGTGCTGCTGAAATGTTCGATGCTGTAATCAGTCAGTATGATGATGCGTCCATTGTAGTAAAATCGGCAGCTGTTGCAGATTATCGACCGAAAAACATACATGATCAAAAAATGAAGAAAAAAGATGGCGATGATGTACTGGAATTAGAGCGGACGATTGACATCCTAAAAACACTTGGAAAACGCAAAGAAAATCAATTGCTAATTGGCTTTGCAGCTGAAACGACGGATGCGATTGCCTACGGACAGAAAAAATTAGAATCTAAAAATCTAGATTATATTATCGTCAATGATGTCACGGATCCTGGTGGCGGATTTGGCAGTGAAACAAATGTTGTGACATTGATTTCTAGAGAAGGAGAAACTATTCCTTTTGCCGCCATGCCAAAAACTCAACTGGCCGAACGGTTATTTGAAACCATCCTTCAGCATGAAAGTAGTAAACTGCATGATTGCTGAAGTCATTGTAGATGTAGCGGCCTATCCGATTGACCGGCCATTTGATTATGTAGTACCTATCGATTGGGAACATGTGATGGAGCCAGGTTTACGGGTAAAAGTACCTTTTGGTCCACGAAAAGTAGCAGGCTATGTGACGGGTATCAAAGGAGAAAGCCAACTAGACCAAAATAAAATTAAACCGCTCGCGGAGATTATAGATTTGGAGCCAGTGCTGTCTGCGGAATTATTAGCTTTGTCGAAATGGTTGGCAACGGAAACGATCGCCTATGAAATCGATGCACTGCAAGTCATGTTACCTGCAGCTATGCGTGCTAAATATGAAAAGATTATGACTGTCATCAAACCAGATGAGCTTGATGAATCATTCCGCGCGTTTTTAGGCAATCGCAAACAAATCACCTTAAAAGCACTTCAAGATGCGAATTTATTAAATGAAGTAAAGAAATATAATAAACTAGGAATTGTCGAAATTGATACGGCGATCAAACAGAAAACCAAAATGAAAAAAGTGCGAATGATTCATGTGCCGGATACGAGACAACTTGAAATGGCGTTAGAAGAAGTACATCCAAATGCAAAAAAACAACAAGAACTACTTCGTTGGCTGTTGCAGCATCCGACAGAAACTATAGAAGCGAGTAAAATCCTCGATGAATCCGGCGTTACAGCTACTGTGTTGAAATCACTTGTAGATAAAGAGATAGTAGAACAATCGCAAGTGGAAGTGTACCGAGAATTAGAAACACCCAAAATGCAAGATAGTGGCAAGCCGGAACAACTAACAGACGAACAGCAAGTAGCCCTTTCCGCTATTGAACAGTCGAGTGACAACAATATTCAGGAAACCTTTTTACTTCATGGTATTACAGGAAGTGGTAAGACGGAAGTTTATTTACAGGCTATCGATCACGTGTTGAAGCAAGGGAAAGAAGCGATTGTGCTAGTGCCTGAGATCGCATTGACACCTCAAATGACGGCTAGATTTAAAGGGCGGTTTGGAGAATTAGTTGCGGTTTTGCATAGCGGTTTATCTGCGGGCGAAAAGTATGATGAATGGCGCCGAATCCATCGTGGTGAAGTGAAAGTTGCAATTGGTGCACGTTCAGCAGTATTTGCTCCCTTCACGAATTTAGGATTATTGATTCTCGATGAAGAACACGAGACTACCTATAAACAGGAAGAGTCACCCAGGTATCATGCACGTGATGTAGCGATTTGGCGTGCTGAATACTATCAATGTCCTGTTATATTAGGAAGTGCGACACCGTCATTGGAGTCTTATGCTAGGGCTTCCAAAGGGGTGTATTCATTATTAACATTATCCAAACGAGCCAAAAACCAATCTTTGCCAAGTGTTGAAGTGGTAGATATGCGAGAAGAACTAAAAGTAGGAAACCGTTCGATGTTTTCTGTAGCGCTTGCTGAAGGGATTCGCGAACGATTAGCAAGGAAAGAACAAATTGTCCTGCTGCTTAATAAACGTGGGTTTTCGAGCTTCGTTCTCTGCCGTGATTGCGGAACAGTTGTCGAATGTCCAAACTGTGATATTTCATTGACGTACCACCGTGCCAGTGAAAGTTTAAAATGCCATTATTGTGGCCATGAAGAACGAGTACCTTCCGAATGTCCGGAATGTACAAGCGAGCATATTCGGTTCTTTGGAACAGGAACACAAAAAGCGCAAGAAGAATTATATAAATTGGTACCTGAAGCCCGCGTAATACGGATGGATATCGATACGACGAATACAAAAGGTGCCCATGAACGTTTGCTATATGATTTTGGTGAAGGAAAAGCAGATATTTTACTTGGAACACAAATGATAGCCAAAGGACTGGATTTTCCGCGTATAACTTTAGTAGGCGTATTGGCAGCTGACACATCTCTCCATTTGGCCGATTTCCGCGCTGCCGAGAAAACATTCCAATTATTGACGCAAGTGAGTGGGAGAGCTGGTCGTGATCAATTACCTGGTGAAGTAGTCATTCAGACATATGATCCTGAGCACTACGCGATTGAATTATCCAAAACACAAGATTTTGTACCTTTTTACGAAATGGAAATGGATAGAAGAAGACAACTTGGTTATCCACCGTACTATTACGTGACGGTTGTACAGTTTAGTCATGAAGATGTATTAAAAGCAGCTGACTATGCACACAAAGGCACTGAATTTATGGCGGAGCGACTATCACAAGGCACAGTCATCATTGGACCGACAGCAGCTGCTATCAGTCGTCTCAACAATAGATATCGATACCAATGTTTGATAAAATACAAACGTGAACCCGCACTTATACCGGTTCTGCAACAACTTTTGAAACACTACAAAACAAGTTGGGCAAAAGATGGCTTGGTCATGTCGATTAACCGTGAACCAACATCGATCTTTTGACCTTTCTACGAAGAAATGAGGAAATTATTTTGACTATATTAACTATCATTAAGCACCCATCATCTATTCTCACGACTCCATGTGAGGAAGTGACTGTATTTGATGATGAATTGGGTATCTTACTAGATAATATGCATGAAACGATGATTAAACATGACGGCGTGGGTATAGCTGCTCCACAAGTTGGTAAATCGATACGTGTGGCAATAGTAGACTTCGATGAAGGACAAGATATTATTGAAATGATCAATCCTGTCGTCACGGCAACTGGAGGATCTGAAGTGGAAGTAGAAGGATGCTTAAGTTTCCCTGGATTGTTCGGAGAAGTAGAGCGCCCTTTCCACGTAAGGATTGAAGCACAAGAACGTAGTGGTAAGTTATATGAATTAGAAGCAGAAGGCTATGAAGCGCGTGCAATCTTACATGAGATCGATCATTTGAACGGCGTTCTATTTGATAAGAAGATTCAACGTGTCGTTGATCCATCTGAATTCGAAGAGGAGGATGACGAATGACAAAAATCATTTTTATGGGGACGCCTGAATTTTCTGTAGGTGTTTTGAAGATGCTATATAATGAGGGATATGAGATTCTTGCCGTCGTGACACAACCGGATCGTCCCGTTGGTCGTAAGCGCGTGTTGACTCCACCTCCTGTAAAGGAAGAGGCGGTGCGTTTAGGACTTCCTATCATTCAGCCTGAGAAGCTAAAAGGCTCCGCAGAGTTGCAGGAAATCCTCGAACTACAACCTGATTTAATAGTAACCGCTGCATTCGGTCAATTGCTTCCGAATGATCTTCTCGAGGCGCCTAAACTCGGTTGTATAAATGTTCATGCTTCTTTATTACCTAACTATCGTGGAGGCGCACCGATTCACCAGGCTGTTATCGATGGCAAAAAGGAAACGGGTGTCACGATCATGTACATGGCGGAAAAACTGGATGCAGGTGATATCATTTCACAAGTTACCACTCCAATTGATGAAACAGATGATACGGGAACGATGTTTGCAAAACTATCTGTAGCAGGAACAACATTATTAAAAGAAACATTACCATCGATCATTGAAGGCACGAATGAGCGTATAGTACAGGATGAGACGCAAGTAACGTTTGCTAGAAACATCTCGAGAGAACAGGAACGAATTAATTGGACAAGCTCAGCTAGATCCATCTATAACCAAGTACGGGGGTTGCACCCTTGGCCTGTCGCCTATACAAAGTTTGCTGGTGATCAAGTGAAAATTTGGTGGACCCAGTTGGAAGAACAAGTTTCAGATGCACAACCTGGAGAAATCATCGGTTTGGAAAAGGACCGTATTATTGTGCAGACAGGTGAAGGAGCATTAGCAATTACCGATTTACAACCAGCAGGAAAAAAACGAATGACAGCTACCGTATTCTTAAATGGAATCGGATCCAAATGGCAAGTGGGAGACACGTTTGAATGACAAATTATAAAAAGAAAATTTGGCGCGGTAATGTACGTGACGCGGCATTATCCATGTTGATGCAAATTGAAGAAGAGCAAGCGTATAGTAATTTATTGCTTCATAAAACGATTGAAATTTATGATCTTCAACCAAAAGACCGTGCGTTATTGACGGAACTAACTTACGGTACATTACAACAACAAATGACACTGGATTATTATTTAGCACCATTTGTTAGAGGGAAACTACAACCATGGGTACGACAGCTACTTCGTCTGTCCGTTTATCAAATCATTTACTTATCTAAAATTCCTGAGCACGCCGTTGTCAATGAAGCAGTGAAAATTGCGAATAAGCGTGGACACAAAGGTGTTTCATCCATGGTCAATGGTATATTGCGCTCGATTTTGCGTGAAGGCGTACCTTCTTTAGATGAAATAGAAGACCCTGTTACTCGTTTATCTATAGAGACAAGTCACCCTGAATGGTTGATCCGAAGATGGATTGAGCAATACGGCATGGAAGAAGCAACCGCTGCGGCAGTTGTCAATAATCAGCCACCCATCACGACTGCTCGAATCAATAGAACGAAAACCAATATAGGGGAAGTAATCGGCTTGCTGAAAAAAGAAGGGATTACTGCAATAGCTGGCACTCTTTCTGACAGCAGTGTTCAAGTAGAGTCAGGTAATCTCGCTTCCACAGAAGTGTTTAAACAAGGTTTGCTGACCATTCAAGACGAGAGTTCTATGCTTCCGGCTATCGCATTACAAGTGGAGCCAGGTATGCGTGTACTGGATATGTGTGCGGCTCCCGGCGGCAAGACCACACATATTGCAGAACGTATGAAAAACGATGGGGAAATTCAAGCACATGATCTGCACCCCCATAAATTACGATTAATTGAACAAAATGCAGAGCGTCTCGGGTTGACTTCCATTCATACAAATAGTGGGGATAGCCGAGAGTTATTGAAAACATATGAACCTCAATCTTTCGACAGGGTGTTAGTAGATGCGCCGTGTAGCGGGCTAGGGGTTATTCGCAGAAAGCCTGAAATTAAATATAAAAAAACTTTACAAGATATTGAAAATCTGACAGTCATTCAAAAAGAACTACTTGAAGTTGCCTGTCAGTTGGTCAAAAAAGACGGACTTTTAGTATACAGTACATGCACGATTGATAAGTCAGAAAATGAAGAGATAGTGGAATGGTTCTTGAGAGAGCAACCAGACTTTGCACTCGTCCCGCACCATATTCAGGAAGATGACAATGAACCTCAATATTTACAAATATTACCACACGACCATCAAACTGACGGTTTCTTTGTAGCGACGTTACAAAGAATTCACTAACCTGACCAATTGGAATGGAGGGTAGCCTATGGAATATGAAATACGGTCAGACACAGGACGAAAGCGAACTGTCAATGAAGATGAAGCCGCCGTATTCGTTCATCCTGAAATGCAGACGGTACTTGCAGTCATTGCTGATGGAATGGGCGGTCATAAAGGCGGAGATTATGCCAGTTCCACAGCGGTGCGTATGATAGGCGAGCGGTTCATGTCCGCCGACGAAGAAGTCGTAACAAAGCAGGATTGGATTGACTTGTTGTATGATGCGGTGGTCGATATTAACCAGTTATTGTATACAACTGCCCAAGCAGATGCCACGTATAAAGGCATGGGTACTACGCTAGACCTTGCACTAATATTGGATGATCACTGTGTAGTTTTTCATGTGGGCGACAGCCGAATTTATCAAGTGACAGGCAAAGCGATTCGCCAAATAACAAAGGATCATTCTTTTGTTAATGTGTTGATTGATAGCGGAGAAATTACGGAACAAGAAGCCGAAGTCCATCCGCAACGGAATTGGATTATGAAAGCGGTCGGTTCAGAGAAATCTATTGTACCTGATCGCTACTCATTTTCATTATTGTCACAGTCGTATGTATTACTTTGTACAGATGGTTTAAGCAATAAAGTCGAAAAGGAAACTATGCTCGATATTATGTCGAAGCAAAGTTCTTTAGCAGACAAAGCAGATGAGTTCATTGCCTTGGCGAACCAGCGTGGTGGGGAAGACAATATTACAGTAATATTGCTGGCTATACCTGAAATTGAGGTGACTCCGGTATGATTGGAAAACGAATCGGTAAGCGATACGAAATTATTCGGGTGATCGGTGATGGAGGTATGTCCAGAGTTTACATGGCGCATGATATCATTCTCGACCGCGATGTAGCAATCAAGGTATTGCATTATGATTTTTCCAATGAAGATGAATTGAAAAAACGGTTTCAGCGCGAAGCACTTTCTGCTACGAGCCTGACACATCCCAATATTGTAAATATTTTCGATGTCGGTCAAGAAGACGAACTCCATTACTTAGTGATGGAATACATAGCCGGCAAAACACTAAAAGACTATATCCATACCCACGGCGCATTATCGGCGGACCATGCTGTATCTATTATGAAGCAGCTTGTATCTGCCATATCACACGCTCATCATAACGGTATTATTCATCGAGATATTAAACCTCAAAATATTTTGATGAACGGTGAAGATGACGTGAAAATAACAGACTTTGGAATTGCCATGGCTTTAAATTCAACGGCACATACGAAGACAAACTCTGTTATTGGAACTGTCCATTATCTGTCTCCTGAACAAGCCAGAGGCGGTATGGCTACGAAACGATCAGATATCTATTCACTCGGTATTGTATTTTATGAATTACTGACAGGGGAATTGCCGTTTTCAGCGGAGACAGCGGTAGCGATTGCATTAAAGCACTTGCAAGAAGAAACACCATCCGTCCGTGAACAGTATCCTGAAATACCTCAAAGTGTAGAAAACGTCATTTTAAAGGCAACAGCTAAAGATTCATTCTATCGCTACACGACTGCAGATGAAATGTATGATGATTTACTAACTGTTTTATCTCCAGAACGATTGAATGAAAGCAAGTTTGCCTTGCCGTTTGATGATGATAAGACAATGGCTATTCCTGTTATTAAAGACGTTGCGAAATCCGCTGTTGTGGAAGACACAATGAAAATAGATTCTGTAAAACCCGAATTAGTAGCACCTGTGAAAAAGAAAAAGAAGAAATGGCCGTATGTATTAGTAAGTAGTATTCTGCTACTTGCGTTACTGGTATTCTTTTTGGTTATGATGATGAAACCAAAAGAGATTATCGTACCTAAAGTAGTAGGGGAAGAAGAGCTTGTTGCGACAGAGATACTCGAAAAAGAGGGCTTTGTTATAGATGAGCGTTTTGAAGAGACGTCCGACGAGTACACAGCAGGACAAGTCATTAAAACAGTACCTCAAGCGGGAAAGAAACGTAAAGAAGGAGACGGTGTGAAATTATTTATTAGCGCTGGGAAAGATCCTATGGTACTTAGTGATTATACGGGCCGTAACTTTGAAGCGACTAAACGCTTTTTAGATGGCTACGGATTTTTACCTATTGAATCAGTTGAAGTCTATTCGGATGAGCCAAAAGGAACGATTCTTAGCCAGCAACCTGAAGCGGATCAGTCTGTTATCCCTGAGGAAACAGAGTTAATCTTCACTGTAAGTAAAGGCAAAGAGTTGCAATCTCTTGATGATTTATCGGGTATGTCTGCAAAACAACTAGAAGAGTATGCGAAGAAATCCGGCCTGAAAATTCACATCGTAAGTGAGGAACATTCAGATAAAGTGGATAAAGGATATGTCGTTTCTCAGAAACCTTCCAAAGGGGAAAAAATGGAGAAAGGGGAACGGGTGGATGTCGTAGTTTCGAAAGGGCCTGCATCCAAGCCGATTAAATTGTTGGTGAAGACCGTGATGATCCCGTATGACGATCCTGAAGAATCAACGGATGAAGATGATGGAGATGAAATAGATTCAGAAACAGAAACGAAACCTCAATTGGAGCCGATTCCTCAGAAAGTCCAGATTTATATACAGGATCGCACACACACGATGAATGATCCTGTCGAGGAATTTGAGATTACAGAAGATACGACACGTAAGTTTACAATCGAACTTCTTGAAGGCGAGCGCGGAGGATATAAAATCATGCGTGATCAAACGGTGATTGAAGAAGATAAATTCAACTATACAGATTTAGAATAGAGGAGGAGTTCGATGGCTGAAGGCCAAATTCGTAAAGCAATCAGTGGCTTTTATTACGTAGAACATAATGGGAATTTAATTCAATGTAAAAGCCGGGGCGTTTTTCGATTAAAGAAAATTAATCCCTTGGTAGGAGACTTCGTTACGTATGTACCTGACGGAGCCAATGATGCGACGATTACAGATGTCCATGAGAGGAAAAGCGAGTTAGTCAGACCGCCCATTGCCAATGTAGATCAAGTATTACTGGTCTTTTCGGTCGTGGAACCCAATATGAGTCTTCGTTTACTCGATCGTTTCTTGACAGTCATTGAATCACATCAATTAGAACCAATCTTGTATATTTCTAAAGAAGATATCGCCAACCCTAATACACTAGAAGAAAATGAAAAAAATCTCGCGTATTATCAACGTATCGGTTATACCGTTTTGCGTAATGTGGAGAACAAGCATTCATTACTCGAAACACTTCGCCCGTATTTTAGTGGTAAAACTACTGTACTAGCAGGTCAGTCCGGGGTGGGCAAATCCACGTTATTAAATACGTTATTACCTGAATTGCAACTAAAAACCGGTGTGATCTCCGACGCGCTTGGACGGGGAAAACACACTACACGCCATGTAGAGTTATTGGAAGTGGCGGATGGCTTGGTAGCCGATACACCTGGGTTTAGCTCTCTCGATTTTGAACATATCGAAAAAGAAGAACTGCGGGATTATTTTGTGGAGATCTCAGAAGCGGGTGAAGGTTGTAAATTTAGAGGATGTCTTCATGTCAAAGAACCGGGTTGTGCAGTTAAAGCACAAGTAGAAAAAGGAATCATTTTGGAAGGTCGCTACGAAAATTACTTACTGTTCTTGCAAGAAATTACGGATAGAAAGCCGAGGTATTGATTATGATAAAAATTGCACCATCTATTTTAGCCGCAGACTTTGCTAGACTTGGTGAAGAAGTGAAAGAAGTAGAAAAAGCAGGAGCTGAATTAATTCACATCGATGTAATGGACGGACATTTCGTACCGAATATCACGATGGGTCCCATTGTCGTCGAAGCGTTGCGACCATTGACGGAGTTACCGCTAGATGTCCATCTGATGATTGAAAATCCAGATGCTTATATCGAGGACTTTGCGGCAGCGGGTGCAGATTATATTACTGTACACGTAGAAGCATGTCCTCACTTGCATAGAACACTCCAATTGATTAAATCGACAGGTGCGAAACCGGGTGTAGTATTGAATCCTCATACACCGGTTGAACAAATCATGCATGTCCTTGAGGATATTGATATGGTATTGTTCATGACAGTCAATCCAGGTTTTGGTGGACAGTCGTTTATTCATTCCGTCTTACCAAAAGTGAAGCAACTCTCCGATATTATCAAAGAACGAAATCTTTCTATTGAAATCGAGATTGATGGGGGTATCAACGAAGAAACAATAAAACCTTGTGTGGAAGCGGGTGCGACTATTTTTGTTGCAGGTTCAGCAATCTATGGGAAAGAAGACCGGGCAAAAGCACTCCAAGCTATTAAATCAGCAGGTGAGAGTGTGATGGTGAAATGAAGTATGCTATCGTGTGTGCAGCAGGCCCTATAGAGGAAGTGGTTGACTTAGCTGAATACGTTCAAGAAGATACTGTGTACATCGGTGTAGATCGCGGTGCTTTGTATTTATTGGAAAAAGGCATTCAGCCCAATGAAGCAGTTGGCGACTTCGATTCTGTGACGGAAGAACAGTTAAAACAAATCAATTCGAACGTAGAAATTGTCCATCGTGCGAATGAAGACAAAGATGAGACAGACACAGAACTAGCTGTACAGCGAGCGCTTGCATATGAACCTGATTATATTATTTTGACCGGCGTGACAGGTGGTCGCTTGGATCACTTACAGTCTGCTTTGCATTTATTGTATCGCATGCAAGCGGAAAATCGTAAAGTGAAATTCAAGATACACAATACTACGAATGATATCCGTGTCATGCTTCCTGGCGTGAGACGTGTAAAGAAAGACGCGCGCTATCCATACACTTCCTTTTTCTCGTTTGGCCCCGTCGTGACAGGGTTGACGTTGACAGGATTCAAATATGAAACGGTGAATGAACGATTAGAAATGGGGGTAACACGTTTTACAAGTAATGAAACAGTGGCGGATGTTTGTACTATCTCTTTCCGTGAAGGCATATGCTTAATGGTAAGGAGTTCAGATTCCTGAAAGGAGTTGGGGGATTTGCGAGTATACACATTCACGCTTCCGAAGTTTGTCAGTAACATTGTAAGAAAGTGCGCAGTAGCTTTCCAAAAGGACAGCCGTACAAAAACAACCGTTGCTGCCAATCCAAAAGCCACCAAGACAAAAAAACGCAAAAAAGAAAAATCACAAAGCGCCTAAGAAGGTGCTTTGTGTTTTTTCTTTTTTAGGGAAGCAAAAAAGCGCCTTTATGGCAATTCCTCCAACATCTGTCGAGGCTACCCAGGCGCTTTCAGCTTTAGATTACATCTAGCTTCAGACGGCAACCGCTCGGAACACTTCGGGCTAGAGGATAAAGGCAAAAACCGCCTTTTTCTTCTAGCCCTCCAGTGTCTGACGCGGCTAAGCGCCGTCTTCAGCTTTAGATTACATCTAGCCTCAAGCGCCAGCCTCTCGGAATGTTTCGAAATTACCAGAAAGGCAAAAAAGCGCCTTTATGGTAATTCCTCCAACATCTGTCGAGGCTACCCAGGCGCTTTCAGCTTTAGATTATTATACTCGTTGTACTTTGCCTGATTTCAAAGCTCTTGCAGATACCCAAACGCGTTTAGGTTTGCCATCGATTAGGATTCTAACTTTTTGAAGGTTAGCGCCCCAAGTGCGCTTGCTAGAGTTCAAAGCGTGAGAACGAGTGTTTCCAGAACGAGCTTTACGTCCAGTAATAACACATTGTTTAGCCATTTTAGTTCCTCCTCGTGAATTTATTTAGCGATTCACGTTACAATTCGCATACCATAGTACTTTATCATAAGCTTCGTATCGATGCAACAATTTTTTTTGCTACTTTCAAGGTTTTTTCCTTTACACTATATTTTAACGGTTTCAATACTTTCATTCCTGATGAATTCCCGTATAATGTACGTATGATGTGTCTAGAGATGGGAGGAGAAGAGGAATGTCAATCGAACTGAGAAATGAGCATGGTACGATAGATATTACAAATGATGTAATTGCGCAAGTGGTCGGAGAGGCTGCGGTCGAGTGTTATGGAATTGTGGGGATGGCTTCTCAGCACCAAATTCGCGATGGGCTTACAGAAATTCTTCGCAAAGAAAACTATTCTCGTGGCGTGATTGTTCGTAACGAGGGAGATGCATTCCATATCGATATCTACGTCATCATGAGCTATGGCACGAAAATTACTGAAGTGGCCTATCAAGTACAATCAAAAGTGCAATATATAGTGAAAACCACGTTAGGTTTATCAGTAAGTTCAATAAATATTTTTGTTCAGGGAGTTCGTGTAACGAACGTGTAAAAGGAGGCCTTTAAGTCAATGACTTCAATCAATGGATTGCAATTTGCGAAGATGGTAGAAATGGGTGCGCACCATCTTCATCAAAATGCCGATTATGTAGATTCTTTAAATGTATTCCCGGTGCCAGATGGTGATACGGGAACGAATATGAATTTATCCATGACATCCGGTGCGAAAGAAACAGAAAGAAATGCGCAACAACATATTGGCTTGACGGCACAGGCATTTTCAAAAGGATTGCTAATGGGTGCCCGTGGGAATTCTGGAGTGATTTTATCCCAGCTATTTAGAGGATTCAGCAAGCAAATTGAGAATGAAGCAGAAGTAAATGTAAAACAATTTGCGGAAGCACTTAAATATGGTGTAGATACAGCTTATAAAGCTGTTATGAAACCTGTAGAAGGAACCATTTTGACAGTCGCTAAGGATGCAGCCAATGCAGCTGTTGAGCATATAGAAGAAACAGCGGATTTAACAGCGTTACTAGAAATTATTGTAGAAGAGGCCAAGGAATCTCTGAAACGGACGCCTGATCTATTGCCGGTTCTAAAAGAAGTAGGAGTAGTAGACAGTGGTGGACAAGGTCTCGTATATGTATATGAAGGATTTTTGGCATGCCTAAAAGGTGAGGACTTACCTGAAAAGGTAGTTATGCACTCAATGGATGACCTAGTGATGAATGAGCATCACCGCAGTATACAAGGCTTCATGAACTCAGAAGACATCGAGTTCGGCTACTGTACGGAATTCATGGTCAAATTGGATTCGGGTAAGTTGCTCGACAAACCATTTGACGAGGCAACATTCCGTCAAGACTTAAGCGAACTAGGTGACTCACTGCTCGTCATTTCAGATGATGAAGTAGTAAAAGTACATATTCACACTGAAGAACCTGGAGATGCTTTATCTTATGGACAGAAATATGGTTCATTGACGAAGATGAAGATCGATAATATGCGTGAGCAACACAGTGATATTATGAATCGGGATGAAGCGTCGACAGCAAAGCCGGTTCAGCATAAATACGCAATTGTAACGGTTTCGATGGGTGAAGGTATCGCAGAACTACTGAAAAGTATCGGGGCATCTGCCGTGATTGAAGGCGGTCAGACGATGAATCCATCTACGGAAGATATCGTCAAAGCGATTCAGGAAATCGGTGCGGAACGCGTATTGATCTTGCCAAATAATAAAAACATCATTATGGCGGCTGAGCAAGCGGCTGAAGTGTTAGAAATTGAAGCGGCAGTTGTGGCAACGAAATCCGTGCCTGAAGGTTTAGCGGCTATTTTGGCATTCAACCCCGAAGCGACAGTCGAGAAGAACGCGAAAGCAATGTTACAAGCGGCTTCTACTATTAAAACTGGTCAGGTCACTTATGCTGTTCGTGACACATCGATTGATGGTGTAACGATTCATAAAGATGACTTCATGGGAATCGCACAAGGGAAAATCACTAGCTCTAATTCTTCATTAGAGGATGTAACGAAGAATCTCATTTCTTCCATGATCGATGAAGAAGATGAGATTGTCACGATTATTTATGGTGAAGATGTGACGCATGAAGAAGCAGAAATGATCAGTAGCTATATCGAAGAACAATTCGAGCATGTGGATATAGAAGTGTACGCTGGAAAACAGCCGCTCTATCCATATATTATCTCTGTTGAATAAATACATTACGTTGTCCTGTAAGTGGGGGCAACGTTTTTATTATCCTGTCTTTTCATGGTAAACTAAAAAAGAGGAACATTCGTTTTCCAACAAGGTATGGAAAGGAGGTAATTTTCACGTGGAGAACATCTTTAAAAACAGTGTAGGTACAGTAAAAGGAATAGGCAAAACGACAACTGAACAATTCGGAAAGCTGGGAATTCTGACGATTGAAGATTTGTTATATACTTTCCCATATCGCCATGAAGATTTTCGTATGACAGATTTGACTGAAACACCGCATGGCGAGCGTGTCACAGTGGAAGGTCGGGTAGAGTCCGAACCGACAGTATTTTATTCCGGGAAAAATCGCTCTAGAATGCAAGTCCGTTTATTGGTCGGCCATCATTTGGTGAAAGCTGTATTTTTCAATCAGCATTACTTAAAGGATCGTCTGCTCACAGGAATGCAAATAAATGTTACCGGTGCATGGGACCGTGGTCGTCAGACGATTACGGTGAATCGTTTACATGCCGGTGAGCAAACTGATTTTGAGCCGGTTTATAGTTTGAAGGGAATTATGCATCAAAAAACGTTTCGTCGTTATATGCGTACAGTCATAGACTTAACTGCCAAAGATATAGAAGAGACACTACCGCGTGAGATGCTGGATGTATACAAGCTACCTTCTATAGCTGAAGCATTGGAGATGGTCCACTTCCCAACTAAAGCTGAAGACGTTAAGCATGCCCGCAGACGTTTTGTTTATGAAGAATTATTGCTGTTTCAGTTAAAAATTCAAGGAATGAAAAAGTTGCGCCAAGAACAGGAAAAAGGACTCGTCATTCAATATGATTTGAATTTATTGAAGAAGTTCATTAGTACATTGCCGTTCGAATTAACAAATGCGCAAAAACGTGTGGTGAATGAATTATGTGCAGAGCTGAAATCACCACTCCGCATGAATCGTTTATTGCAAGGGGATGTGGGGTCAGGTAAGACAGCTGTCGCAGCCATAGCGCTATATGCAGCGGTTACTGCAGGATTCCAGGGCGCATTGATGGCACCGACGGAAATATTGGCTGAACAACACGCTGAATTATTAGCCAACTGGTTCGAACCATTCGGTGTGACTGTTGCTTTTCTTGCTGGATCTACAAAAGCGAAAGCAAGAAAAGAGTTGTTGGAACGCTTGGAAGCCGGGGATATTGACTTGCTAATCGGAACGCATGCACTCATCCAACCTGAAGTGCAGTTTCATAAACTAGGCTTTGTTGTGACGGATGAACAACACCGTTTCGGAGTGCAACAACGTCGTGTTTTGCGAGATAAGGGCTTAAACCCCGATGTACTATTCATGACAGCGACTCCTATTCCGAGAACATTAGCGATTACGGTATTTGGTGAAATGGACGTTTCGATCTTAGATGAACTACCGGCAGGACGAAAAGAAATCGAAACACATTGGTTGAAAGAAGACTCCTTACTACCTGTGTTACAGAAAATGGAGAAAGAGTTACGTGCAGGAAGGCAGGCGTATGTCATTTGTCCTTTGATCGAGGAATCTGATAAATTGGATGTCCAAAACGCAGTCGAAGTACATGCCGAATTGAGTAATTATTTTGGTGGACGCTATAATGTGGGTTTGATGCACGGTCGATTACCTCCAGCCGAAAAGGATCAGGTCATGAGGGAATTCAGTGAAGGACAGTTAAATATCCTTGTTTCCACGACAGTAGTAGAGGTAGGTGTCAATGTGCCGAACGCAACCTTCATGCTGATTTATGATGCAACAAGATTCGGTTTGGCTCAGTTACACCAATTAAGGGGACGTGTAGGGCGAGGATCAGATCAGTCGTATTGCGTATTGCTCGCTAATCCGTCAACAGAAGAAGGAAAGATGCGCATGCAATCGATGACGGAAACGAACGACGGATTTATTTTAGCTGAAAAAGATTTGGAGCTACGCGGGGCAGGAGATATTTTTGGTAAGAAACAGAGTGGAATGCCAGAATTTAAAATGGCTGACTTGGTCCATGATTTCAAGGCACTCTCAATAGCGCGTGATGATGCGGAACGCTTGTTGAATTCGGATGCGTTTTGGACAAATGACGAGTACGCAACGTTACGCGGACGTCTTGAGCAATCGGGTGCACTCACTGATAAGCGGATAGACTGATAGATGTGAACGTAGTATATTCGATAACCTCTTGCAATCTCATTTACCTCTTTATATACTTAGTATTAATACCAAGTGCTAATCTAAAGGGGTGTAGTAATTGAGAGTTCCTAAACAGGAGAGGCAACAATTACTCGTAACGCTGCTTGAAGAAGATCCATTCCTGACAGATGAAGACATTGCCAGGCATTTTTCTGTGAGCATCCAAACCGTGCGGCTGGATCGGCTGGAATGTCGTATTCCGGAATTGCGAGAGCGATTGAAATCCGTAGCGTCGCAACAAATGTTAGGTACAGTGAAGTCTATGCAAGCTGAAGAAATTTTTGGAGAAATTATTGATGTGGAATTGGATAATAAAGCCATTTCGATTTTTGATGTAAAAGAAGTGCATGTGTTTAAACGAAATGGTATTGCCAGAGGTCATCATTTATTTGCGCAGGCGAATTCATTAGCTGTAGCAGTCTTGGATGATGACTTGGCATTGACGGTTCGTCCCTCACTGCACTTCCAAAAGCCAGTTAGAGCCGGTGATCGCGTAGTGTGTCGTGCTACTGTGCGCAAGGAAACCTTGAAAAATAAAAGTACGGTCGTCGACGTCCTGTCGACAGTAGAAAGTGAGCCTGTTTTCTCGGGAGAGTTTCAGATGTATCGTACAACAAAAAAAGGCGGGTAATTACATATGATTATTGCAGTAGACGCAATGGGTGGAGACAATGCACCCGGGGAGATTGTGAAGGGTGTATTACAGAGTCTTCATGCATTTGATGACATTAGGATACATATATTTGGTGATGAGCAAAAAATGGCACCATTTCTCGAAACACATCCACGCCTTCAAGTAGTACACTGCTCCGAAGTCATTGAACCTGATGATGAGCCTGTGCGTGCAATTCGAAAGAAAAAAGATGCTTCCATGGTCCGTATGGCGCAAGCCGTAAAAGATGGAGAAGCGCAGGCATGTGTGTCAGCCGGTAATACAGGTGCTCTCATGTCAGCGGGACTCTTTATCGTAGGTCGCTTGGAAGGGATTCAAAGACCAGCACTAGCACCGACTTTACCGACGATTGACGGCAGCGGCTTCGTGTTGTTGGATGCTGGAGCGAATTCAGATAGTAAACCTTCGCAGTTGGCGCAGTTTGCCGTCATGGGTAGTATCTACGCGGAGAAAGTGCGCGGAATTGATAAGCCGCGTGTAGGATTATTAAATATCGGAACAGAAGCTGGAAAAGGGAATGAGCTTACAAAATATGCCTATGAAGAGTTACAAGCTGCACCCATAAACTTTATCGGCAATGTGGAGTCGCGTGATTTATTGAATGGCGTGGCAGATGTTGTGGTCACAGATGGCTTTACGGGTAATATGGTATTGAAAACTATTGAAGGTACTGCAATGAATGTGTTTTCCATGATCAAAGAAGTGTTCATGTCTTCGTTAAAAACTAAGCTTGCGGCTGGATTAGTGAAAGATGATCTCAAGGTTTTAAAAAATAAGATGGATTACTCGGAGTATGGTGGAGCAGGTTTATTTGGTTTGAACCATCCTGTCATCAAAGCGCATGGTTCTTCGAATGCCAATGCATTTTTTAATGCAGTTCGCCAAGCGAGAACCATGGTACAATACCAAGTATGCGAAACAATGAAAAAAACAATCGGAGAGGAAGAGGAATCTTGAGTAAACTCGCATTTGTTTTTCCAGGACAAGGCTCACAAGCTGTAGGGATGGGGAAAGTATTCACAGAGAAGAACGAAGCGTGTAAGAAATTCATGCGAAAGGCTGACGAAGCTCTTGGATTTGAACTGAGTGCATTGATGCTAGAAGGCCCTCAAGATGAATTGACGTTGACTTATAATGCTCAACCGGCTCTACTCACGGTAGGTGCAATGATCGCTGCGCGTTTGGAAGAAGAAGGCATTATACCAGATTATACAGCAGGACACAGTCTGGGTGAGTATACGGCCCTTGTTGAATCCAAAGTTCTTTCATTTGAGGATGCAGTAGTTGCTGTTCATAAAAGAGGTCTGTATATGAATGAAGCTGTACCTGCAGGTAAAGGTGCCATGGCGGCCATACTTGGAATGGATCGTGATGTTTTGGAGTCAATTACAGCGAATATCACAGAGTCCGGACATCCTGTACAACCAGCCAACTTAAACTGCCCCGGCCAAATTGTTATTTCCGGTGCAAAAGAGGGTGTGGATAAGGCGTGTACAGCCTTGAAAGAAGCAGGTGCGAAACGTGCATTGCCATTGAATGTAAGCGGACCTTTCCACTCAGTTCTAATGCAGCCAGCAGCTGGAGAGTTACAAAAGACGCTTGAGGGTATCGAAATGAAGGATGCTGAAATTCCTGTCATCGCAAACGTTACGGCAGATGAAGTAACGAAGCAGGACGAAATAAAAAAATTACTAGTTGAACAATTGTATTCACCGGTACGTTGGGAAGAGTCTGTTGAAAAATTACTTGAACTGGGTGTTACTCGTTTCATAGAGTGTGGACCTGGAAAAGTATTGAGTGGATTAATCCGTAAAATAGACCGTACAGCAAAAGTATACCCAGTATATGATGAAGAAACGCTTGAAAAGTTGCTTGAAGAAGCGAAAGGATGGTCATGATGGGAAGATTCGATGGGAAAACAGCAGTAGTCACAGGAGCATCTAGAGGGATTGGGCGCACTGTCGCTTTACGCTTAGCGTCTGAAGGTGCTAAAGTAGTCGTCAACTATAGCGGTAGCCAAGATCGAGCAGAGACTGTAGCAGCCGAAATTCGCTCTGCGGGCGGAGAAGCGCTCGTATTTCAAGCAAATGTCTCCAATGCTGATCAAGTGAAAGCTATGATGGATGAGACGATTAAACAATTCGGTAGCATTGATCTCCTCGTCAATAACGCTGGCATCACGCGAGATAATTTATTGATGCGCATGAAAGAAGACGAGTGGGATGATGTATTGTCCATTAATTTAAAGGGAGTTTTCCTATGCACTAAGGCTGTTACGCGCCAAATGATGCGTCAGCGTGCAGGGAGAATCGTCAATCTGGCTTCTGTTGTAGGAGTTGTAGGAAATGCAGGGCAAGCAAATTACGTGGCAGCAAAAGCAGGAGTTATTGGATTGACGAAAACAACTGCAAAAGAATTGGCAGCACGTAATATTTTAGTAAATGCTGTTGCTCCAGGATTCATCACAACGGATATGACAGATGAGTTGGGCGATGATATGAAAGAGCAACTATTGTCAACGATCCCTTTAGGCAAGCTTGGAAGTGCGGAAGATGTAGCGAGCGTTGTGGCATTCTTACTATCCGACGAAGCAAAATATATTACGGGTCAGACTATCAATGTAGATGGCGGCATGGTGATGTAAAAGAACTACTTCTATGAAAGCGCTATTTATGGTTGCGTAACGAGGGGGCTAACCTCTATAATTCAATAGTAGCTAATGAGCCGACTTTGGCCTTGAGAGGAGGTGACTATGTTGTCAACAGTACTTGAGCGCGTAACAAAAGTAGTTGTCGACCGTCTAGGTGTCGATGAAAGCGAAGTAAAACCTGAAGCTTCTTTCCGTGAGGATCTTGGAGCTGATTCACTAGATGTAGTAGAACTTGTTATGGAATTTGAAGATGAGTTTGAAACGGAAATTTCTGATGATGATGCAGAGAAAATTGCAACTGTCGGAGATGCAGTAACGTACATTACAGCAAAAGTAGGCGAATGACCTTTTTTGTGAGACACTTTCTTCCTTTCATCTGAAAAGAGGAAAGCGTCTCTTTTCGCTTTCTAAGTGTGTACAGACTATTAATAGATGAGAGGCAGAGTAGTTTATGAAAAATAAGAGAACTTCGAAAGAAAACGTATCACACCCTACATTGCCACAAGCTGTACGCGAGAAATTTAGTACACTCCAGCAGAAACTAGGTGTTCAATTTCAGGATGAGAATCTATTGTATAATGCATTTACCCATTCATCCTATGTCAATGAACATCGTCGCAAGAAATTTTCCGATAATGAACGATTGGAATTCCTTGGAGATGCTGTATTAGAACTTGGAGTATCTAAATTTTTATTCCGTACAGAACCGGCAAAAAGCGAAGGGGAACTGACGAAACTTCGTGCAGCGATTGTTTGTGAGCCATCACTTGTTAAGTTTTCAAATGAATTGAACTTTGGAGACTATATTCTTCTTGGTAAGGGTGAAGAACTAACTGGTGGGAGAATGCGCCCTGCGTTATTAGCAGATGTATTTGAAGCGTATATCGGTGCGCTTTACTTGGATCAAGGCATGGAAGTCGTTGAAGAGTTTCTAAAGCGAATCGTTTTTCCGAAAATTAGTATCGGAGCTTTTTCGCATGTGACAGATTATAAGAGTCGCCTGCAAGAATTGGTGCAACAAAAAAATAACGGACCCCTTCAGTATGAAGTCATTGAAGAAAAAGGTCCTGCACATGCGAAAAAGTTTGTTACAGTAGTTAATCTGAATGAACAACCACTTGGAAAAGGAATTGGCAAGTCCAAGAAAGAAGCCGAACAGGAAGCTGCCCGTCGTGCGATAGAACATTTATTGATGCAGACAACCGAAGGGGAGAACTAATCGTGTTTTTGAAGAGGCTGGAAATCGCAGGCTTTAAATCTTTCGCGGAAAAAATCCATATAGACTTTGTACCAGGAGTAACGGCCATCGTAGGACCTAACGGAAGTGGAAAGAGTAATATTATTGATGCGATTCGTTGGGTGCTCGGTGAACAATCGGCAAAATCATTGCGTGGCAGTAAAATGGAAGACGTCATTTTTGCAGGCAGTGACTCACGGAAAGCAGTTAATTTTGCAGAAGTCACACTCATTTTGGATAATACTCAAAATCTATTTCCGCTTGATTACACGGAAATCAGTGTAACTAGAAGGGTGTTTCGATCTGGAGATAGCGCATATCTTCTGAACGGCCAGACTTGTAGGTTAAAAGACATCACCACACTATTTATGGATTCAGGATTGGGTAAAGAAGCATTCTCCATTATTTCGCAAGGTCGGGTAGATGAGATCTTGAATAGCCGTGCTGATGAAAGACGCAATGTCTTTGACGAAGCGGCAGGTGTCTTGAAGTATAAAACCCATAAACAGCAAGCGGAGCATAAATTATTTGAGACGACTGATAATTTAGATCGTGTACTAGATATATTAAAAGAAATTGATGATCGACTTGTTCCTCTTGAAAAAGAAGCAGGTTCGGCTCGTAAAGCTTCTAATTTGCGTTCTGAACTTCGAGAGGCAGATGTTCGTTTACTCCATCACGACGCTTCTACTTTGCAACAGCAGATTTCTGAAAAAGCGGCAGTTGTGAAAAATGATGAAACTGAACAGCGAAAGATTTCGGATACTCTTACACAATATGAAAACGATCTGGATATTGACAAGAAGGTTCTTATGACAGTAGAGCTTCAACTGGATGAGTTCCAAAATGAATTGATTAAACAGACAGCAGAAGCTGAAAAGTGGGAAGGGAGAAGATTGCTGTCCGTTGAAAAGACCCGCAATACGAAGCAGCAAGTGGAGCGTATTAGACAAGAGCTGCAATCAGCAGAGGACACTCAACGAATGGCAAAAGATAAACATCGTGCTATGCAGATGAAGCAGAAAACTGCTCAGCATGAACTTGAAGAAGTGACGAAAGAAAGTAAGCAAGTCACGGCCATGTTAAACAGTTCATTAAAAGAAACAGAACAGCAAATTGAACAGTTGAAATCAGTCTATATTGAGCGCCTCAATGAGGAAGCCACTGTGCGCAGTGAAATCAGGCATGTAGAGGAGCGGCTTCAGGGAGAAAAGTCTTCTACAGAAAAGATTACAGTTCAAACTACATTACTTTCCGAACGCAAACAACAATTAGCTAAAGAACAGCAAGAAAAAAATGAGCAAAAAAAGACTGTTCAGAAACAGCTAGATGAGCTCGAGAAGTCAGCTAGAGCTTGTCAGCAACAATTAACAGAAGAAGAGCAACGTCTATCTACGCAACAGCAAATTCTGCAGAAAGCATTGCGTAAACAATCCGAAATGCAAGGAAGACTCCGTGCCCTAGAAAGTCTTGAAAAGGATTTTTCGGGGTTCTATTCTGGTGTCAAAGAAGTACTCCATGCAAAGAAACAACAACGTATTCAAGGGATCGAAGGAGCTGTAGTGGAACTCATTAAGACGGAGCCAGCCTATACTAAGGCAATTGAAACAGCCCTTGGCGGTGCTATGCAACACATCATTACTACGACTGAGCATGATGCAAGACGAGCCATCGGTTATTTAAAAACGAAAAACTTCGGTCGCGCTACGTTTCTTCCTATGGATATCTTGAAGCCGCGTGAGCTTCCTATAAATAGCCGACACGTACTCTCTCAACAGCAGGGCTTCATCGGTACGGCATTTGAACTCATTCAAACGTCTGCGGCATATGAGTCGGTTGCCAAAAACTTATTGGGTCAGACGATTATTGCCAATGATCTTGAAGCTGCATCAGGTTTAGCTAAAACGATAGGACACCGCTATCGCATAGTGACACTTGATGGGGATATTATAAACGCAGGCGGTTCATTGACCGGTGGCGGTGCGAAAGGGCAGACCACGCTATTTTCCCGCAAGGCTGAGCTGGAGACTCTTACCAATCAACTGCAAAAAATGGATGAATCTATTCAACAGGCTACTGCACAAACGTCTGAAACTCGTAATTTAGTGGGTGCGAGTTTACATCTTCGTGATCAATTGCGCGTAAAGTTAGAGGAAACCCAACAGAAAAAGTCCATCATTCATGCGTCATTACAAGAAACAGAAATGGAATTGCGTTCTGTCGACATGGAAATATCCACAATTGAAATCGGACGTACTGACACAGTCTCTGCAGAAAAGCAGTTATCGACCAAAAAACGAAATTTACAAACTCGGCATGAAGTATTGAAAAGTGAACTTCAAGAGACGTTAGAAAAGCTAGAAGGTTTAGAGAGACTAGTAGAGAATAGACGTGAAGAACAACAGTCATTACAGAAGAGATTACATGACTTACAGCAAAAAAGTGCTGTATTAAAAGAGCAGAACGCCTATCATTCAAGCAGTATTTTGGAAACTATCACTCAAATAGATGAGTTGGAGTTGACAATTAGCCGCTTGCAAGAAGAACAGCACTATGTGCAGGAGTTTGTGATCGGTAAGGAATTAACACCTGAAGAAATAGAGAAGCAGAGTCAGCAAGCAAATGATACAAAAAGACACTTGCAACAAACGATTGAGATAGAAAAAGCTAAGCGTGTTCAGCAAGCTACACGTGTTCGTGATCATGAAGAGCGTATAAAAATGATCAGACAACAGGCAGGTATTATTTCCGAACGCTTGAACACACTGAGGATTCAGTTATCCAGGCTTGAAACACAGTTTGAAACGGTCAAAGATCGACTGGATGAAGAGTATGGCTTACGACCGAATGAATTGCATTTTGAATCATTGGATATTCCGCTACTACGCAAGACGGTAGAAGATTGTAAGCAACAACTAGCTATAATAGGACCTGTCAACCCGAATGCAATTCAGGAATTCGAAGAAGTATCTGAGCGTCATGAGTTTTTACAATCACAACGGAATGACTTGGTCGAAGCTAAAAATACGTTACAAGAAGCTATGGCGGAAATGGATCAGGAAATGAAGAGTCGCTTCGAGACGACGTTTGAAGCAATCCGCAGCCATTTTCGCCGCGTGTTTAAGGATATGTTCGGTGGGGGAGAAGCGGATCTTGTTTTAACGGATCCAACCAATTTACTGACTACCGGAATTGATATCATGGCACGACCTCCAGGAAAGAAATTGCAGAATTTACGTTTGTTATCTGGTGGAGAACGTGCATTAACTGTTATTTCTTTGCTGTTCTCTATTCTTGAAGTTCGTCCTGTGCCTTTTTGCATATTAGATGAAGTGGAAGCGGCACTGGATGAAGCGAACGTGGTACGATATAGTAATTATTTAAAGAAAGTTTCGGACCAGACGCAATTCATCGTGATCACACATCGAAAAGGCACGATGGAGGGTGCAGACGTCCTATACGGCATTACGATGCAAGAATCAGGTGTTTCGAAATTGCTTTCTGTTAAACTATCTGAAGTGGCAGAAGAAATCAGTAGCTAAGGAGTGAAATGAATGTCTTTCTTCAAGAAGATTAAAGATAAAATATCAGGAACAAACGAAGCGGTAGCGGAGAAGTTTAAAGATGGACTGACTAAGACACGCGATTCATTTACATCGAAAGTAAACGATTTAGTGTTTAGATTCCGTGTCGTCGATGAAGAATTCTTCGAAGAACTGGAGGAATTGTTACTTCAAGCGGATGTTGGTTTTGAAACCGTTATGGAATTAATTGATTTGCTAAAGGAAGAAGTACAACGTAAGAATATTAAAAACACGACAGGTATGCAGTCATTAATTTCTGAGAAGCTTGTAGAAATTTATAATTCAGGTGAAGCAGTTTCTAGTGAACTGAATATCGAAGAAGGTAGACTGAACGTAATTTTGATGGTTGGCGTGAACGGTGTGGGTAAAACGACAACGATCGGTAAAATGGCTGCCCGACTTAAAAAAGAAGGGAAAACCGTTATGTTGGCCGCGGGGGATACATTCCGTGCGGGTGCCATTGAACAGCTTGTTGTCTGGGGAGAGCGTACGGGCGTGGAAGTCGTACGTCAGGCGGAAGGCTCAGATCCGGCTGCCGTTATTTTTGATGCGGTGAAAGCAGCTAAGAAGCGTAACGTGGATGTTTTAATCTGTGATACTGCAGGTCGCTTACAAAATAAAGTGAACTTGATGAATGAGCTGGAAAAAGTACATCGCGTTATTGGCCGCGAAATTGAGGGGGCCCCTCATGAAGTATTGTTGGCATTGGATGCGACGACTGGACAGAACGCATTAATTCAAGCGCAGACATTTAACGAAGTAACGAATGTTACGGGTATTGTATTGACGAAACTAGACGGTACAGCGAAAGGTGGTATCGTGCTCGCGATTCGTAATAAGCTCGATATTCCGGTGAAGTTTGTTGGCCTTGGTGAAGGCATCGATGATTTACAACCTTTCGACCCGGAGAAATATGTCTATGGATTATTTGCGAACGGATTAGAAATGGAAGAAACAGATGATCATGAAGCTGAAATCGAAGAAGACAAGTAAAAGTACTTGACGGCAATACACATGCGCGATACTATATAATAGTGACTGAAGGGGGTCGTGATCTTGCTTGAAAAAACGACAAGAGTGAACTTCCTCTTTGATTTTTATCAATCATTATTAACTGACAAACAACGTTTATATATGCAATTATATTATTTAGATGATCTTTCTCTCGGTGAAATCGCTGAACAATATGGTGTATCGAGACAGGCTGTGTATGACAATGTGAAACGGACTGAGGCAATGCTCGAAGATTACGAGAAGAAACTCAATCTGTTCGAAAAACATGAAGGTCGACTTGAAATTGTAGAGTTGCTAGAAGAAATGGTGCCTATCGAAAATTCAAATCGCTTCATGAAATTGCTACATACCTTAAAAGACTTTGAATAGGGGGGATTGTCTATGGCATTTGAAGGTCTAGCCGAACGCCTGCAAGTAACAATGAACAAAATTACGGGCAAAGGTAAAATTAACGAAGCTGACGTAAAAGAAATGATGCGTGAAGTACGTTTTGCACTAATTGAAGCAGACGTTAACTTGAAAGTCGTTAAACAATTTGTCAAGACGGTCAGCGAGCGCTCAGTAGGTCAGGATGTAATGAAGAGTTTGACACCTGGTCAGCAAGTGGTGAAAATCGTAAAAGACGAATTAACGAATCTAATGGGTGGAGAACAAAATCCCATTCAATTCGCGCGTAAATCGCCTACGGTCATCATGATGGTAGGTTTGCAAGGTGCTGGTAAAACAACAACTACCGGTAAATTGGCTACAGTTTTACGTAAAAAACATAATAAGAAACCTTTGCTTGTAGCGGCAGATATATATCGCCCAGCAGCGATTCAACAACTCGAAACCTTAGGTAAACAAATTACTGTGCCCGTATTTTCTATGGGTACCGATCAGTCTCCTGTTGAAATTGCTCGCAAAGCAATGGAAGAGGCAGAACGTGAGCATAATGACGTCGTAATCATTGATACTGCAGGTAGACTCCATGTAGATGAAGAACTTATGCAAGAATTGAAAGATATTCGAGAGTTAACGAATCCTGATGAAGTATTCCTCGTAGTGGATGCCATGACAGGTCAAGATGCTGTCAACGTGGCAAAAAGTTTCGATGAGACAATCGGAATCACTGGCGTCATATTGACAAAACTTGATGGGGATACACGTGGTGGTGCGGCGTTATCGATTCGTACCGTTACTGAAAAGCCTATCAAATTTGTCGGTATGGGTGAGAAGATGGATGCACTTGAACCATTCCATCCAGAACGTATGGCGTCACGAATACTTGGCATGGGCGATGTCATGTCTTTGATTGAAAAAGCACAAGAAAACGTGGATGAGGATAAAGCGAAAGAGTTAGAGCAGAAATTGCGCACACAAAGCTTTACACTTGACGACTTTCTTGATCAAATGCAACAAGTGAAAAAAATGGGACCACTCGACGAAATTTTAAAAATGATGCCGGGTGCAAACAAGATCAAAGGACTCGACAATGCCAAAGTGGATGAGAGTCAAATGGGGCGTGTAGAAGCCGTCATTTATTCCATGACGCTTGCAGAACGGGAAAACCCAGAAATTATTAATGCGAGCCGAAAAAAAAGAATTGCTACAGGATCTGGAACTTCTACCCAGGAAGTCAACCGTTTGCTAAAGCAGTTTGAAGAAATGAAAAAAATGGTTAAGCAAATGACCAACATGCAACAAAAAGGTAAGAAAAAAGGTAAAATGCCTGGTTTTGATGCGTTTTTTAAATAAAATAGAGGGTGTTAAGAAAAAACCCTTTACAAACAAATGAAAACTTGGTAATATACTATCTTGTGTGAAACTATTCGGAGGTGTAGATAATAATGGCAGTTAAAATTCGTCTAAAACGTATGGGAGCTAAAAGATCTCCTTTTTATCGTATTGTAGTAGCTGATGCACGTGCACCACGTGACGGCCGTCAAATCGATCAGGTTGGTACATACAACCCGCTTACAAAGCCAGCAACAGTTGAAATCAACGAAGAATTGGCTTTGAAATGGCTTCAAGATGGAGCTAAACCATCTGATACAGTTCGTAACTTGTTCTCAGAACAAGGTATCATGGAAAAATTCCATAACGCTAAATACAGCAAGTAATTTGGAGGGGTGGACATGAAGCAGCTGATTGAAACAGTTGTAAAACCGTTAGTCGATTACCCGGACGACGTGAAAGTGGTATCTGAAGAACAGTCTCAACGAGTCGTTTATCAGTTATCAGTGAATGCGGAGGATATGGGTAAAGTGATCGGGAAACAAGGTCGTGTGGCAAAAGCGATCCGTACGATTGTTTACTCAGCAGCAGGCAGCCACCACGGCAAAAAAGTGTATTTGGATATCTTGGATTGATCCAAAAGGAAGGAGCCTCGGTTCCTTCCTTTTTTGCACGTATAAATACTTTTACTCATATAATGGAGGCGAAATAATGGAATGGTTTAATGTAGGCACGATTGTGAATACACATGGTATTAAAGGTGAAGTTCGTGTAATGTCCAAAACAGATTTCCCAGATGAGCGATATGAAGTGGGAAGTGAGCTCGCGATCTTCATGCCGAAAAGCAAAGCACCTACGTTCGTGAAGGTGATCAGTCATAGGAAGCATAAAAACTTTGATTTACTTATGTTTGAAGGCTATCCGAATATCAATGACGTCGAGAAGTTCCGAGACGGCGTAATCAAGGTCTCGGAGAAAGAATTGACAGAACTCGGAGAAAATGAATTTTACCATCATGAAATCATTGGGTGCCGCGTGATTACAGAAACGGGAGACGAGATCGGTACGGTTTCTGAAATTATCGAAACAGGCGCAAATGATGTATGGGAGGTAACGCCTGCTGAAGGCAAGCCGCATTATATCCCGTATATCGAAGATGTGGTAAAAGATGTGGATATAGATAAGCAAATTATCAAAATTGAATTGATGGATGGGTTGCTTTCATGATGAAAATCGATGTGCTCTCTTTGTTCCCCGAGATGTTTGAAGGTGTATTTCATTCTTCAATCATGAAAAAAGCGCAAGAACAACAAGCCGCATCGTTTAAGGTTACAGATTTTCGTGACTACGCAACAAACAAACATAGAAAAGTGGATGATTATCCGTACGGTGGTGGCGCGGGAATGGTACTAAAACCCGAGCCTCTCTTTGCGGCTGTAGATGCTGTCACAAGTTCAAGCAGTAGTAAGCCGCGCGTTATCTTAATGTGTCCGCAAGGCGAACGGTTCACGCAGAAGAAAGCGGAAGAACTAGCGAAAGAGCAACATCTTGTTTTCATTTGTGGTCACTATGAAGGATACGATGAAAGAATTCGTGAACATTTGGTTACGGATGAAATTTCACTTGGCGATTTTGTATTAACGGGTGGTGAGGTAGCTTCTATGGCCATCATTGATAGTGTAGTGAGGCTACTCCCTGACGTGCTAGGAAACGATCAATCAGCTGTCCACGATTCGTTTTCAACGGGTATGCTAGAACATCCACAATACACTCGACCCGCTACTTTCAACGGCTTTGAAGTGCCTCCTGTGCTGTTGTCGGGCAATCATGCAGAGATTGATAAGTGGAGGGAAGAGCAGGCATTCCTTCGCACGGCACAGCGTCGTCCAGAATTATTGCAAGAAGCACCCTTAACAGATTATCAGAAAAAGCTCTATCAGCAATGGATACAAAAAAGAGACTAAATTTGCTTGATTCGTTAACAGGCGTGTGCTATGATTTATTAAGCGCTTTTTAAGAGCGCCTATTTTACTGTTGTTCCGCTGCAAAGCAAAACGTGCAAGAGCATCAGAAAAGAAGGAGAGAAAAAACATGCAAAAACTAATTGCAGATATTACAAAAGAGCAGTTGCGCACTGAACACCCTTCATTCCGTCCTGGCGATACACTTCGCTTGCACGTGAAGATCATCGAGGGAACTCGTGAGCGTATCCAGTTATTCGAAGGTATTGTTATCAAACGTCGCGGTGGCGGAATCAGCGAAACTTTCACTGTACGTAAAATTTCAAATGGTGTTGGAGTGGAACGTACATTCCCATTACACACGCCTAAGCTAGCTCAAATTGAAGTAACTCGTCGCGGTAAAGTTCGTCGTGCGAAGTTGTACTACCTACGTAAACTACGTGGTAAAGCAGCGCGTATCAAAGAACTCCGCTAATAAGATAAACAGAAACGAAGGGGGCCTTGCATTTGGCCTCCTTTCTTTTTGCTCAGAAAGACAATTGGCTGTACAATAAAAACAGACAGGGCAGGAGGCTGGATTGATGGAAGAGAAAAAAACGAGAAGTGAAGGACTGGAATGGATTAAAGCATTATTGATCGCATTTGGATTAGCCGCCATTATTCGTATCTTTTTATTCACACCAATCGTCGTTGACGGTATTTCTATGATGCCAACATTGGAACATGGTGACCGCATGATCGTTAATAAAATCGGTTATACGATTGGTGAACCGCATCGTTTTGATATCGTAGTATTCCATGCACCCGAGCAGAAAGATTATATTAAACGTGTAATTGGACTGCCAGGCGATACAGTGGAATATAAAGATGATGTACTCTATGTAAATGGTAAAGCATATGAAGAGCCGTACCTTGATCAATATAAATCGGAAGTACAAGATGGTACGCTGACGGAAGATTTTACACTACAGGATGTACCGCAAATCGATGCAGAAACAGTGCCTGAAGATCACATATTTGTGATGGGTGATAATCGTCGGAAAAGTAAAGATTCTAGACATATAGGTGCAGTCTCAATCGATGAAGTCATCGGTAGTACCAGTGTAGTATTCTGGCCGATTAAAGATTTTGGTCTTGTGAAATAATGAAAGGAGACGATTCGAATGACTATTCAATGGTTTCCGGGTCATATGGCGAAAGCGAGACGAGAAGTCTCAGAAAAACTTAAGTTAGTTGATATTGTATTTGAATTAATTGATGCTAGATTGCCACTTTCCTCACGTAATCCTATGATAGACGAAGTAACCCAGCAAAAACCAAGATTGCTTATTTTGAATAAAATGGACTTGGCGGATGAAGTTCAAACTAAACGTTGGATTGCCTACTTTGAAAATCAAGGCTTACGCACAGTGGCGATCAATTCATTTGAAGGGAAAGGTCTCCAAACAGTCACCAAAGCGGCTAAAGAAATCCTGAAGCCGAAATATGACCGCATGAAGCAGCGAGGCATACGTCCTGGAGCCATCCGTGCAATGATTGTCGGCATTCCCAATGTAGGAAAATCTACTTTGATTAACCGATTAGCGAAGAAAAATATCGCTAAAACAGGAAATAAGCCAGGTGTAACCAAAGCGCAACAATGGATCAAATTTGAGAAAGAATTAGAACTTCTTGATACACCGGGAGTCCTTTGGCCGAAGTTTGAAGACCAGAATGTAGGGTATAAGTTAGCGTTAACAGGCGCCATTAAGGACTCGGTATTGAATATGGAAGAGCTTGCAGTATATGGACTTCGATTTTTAGAGTCGCATTATCCTGAAAGACTAGCACAGCGTTATGAAATGACAACGGTGGGCGATAATATTCAATCATTGTTTAATAAAATTGGTGAACGTCGAAAAGTATATACGGTTGGTGGAGAAATTGACTATGACAAAGTAGCAGAAATGATCGTACAAGACATCCGTGACCAGCAAGTAGGTAAATTAACATTCGATTTCCCTGAAGAATTCGAATGACTAGAAGCAACGGCTTGGAACTCTGTTTCCGAACCGTTGCTTTTTTGTCGAAAAAATCATGTAGAAACCGATATACTACTTAGACAATCATATTTTAGATGGACAGGTGAAGAAAATGACAACGATACAGCAAATAAAAAATCAATTAGCAGAGTTACAAGAACCGAATGATTGGCTTGCAGAACTTGAAGCGGACAGTAGAAAAGGCGTCCAGCAAGCAATTAGTCAATGGCGCACTCGATACGAAAAAAAACAAGCGATTATTCAAGAATTTCAAAAGAAAATAGCCTTTGACGATTCATATAGATCTTCACGCGTTGTATTGGTTGCAGGAATTGACGAGGCGGGAAGAGGACCGTTAGCGGGGCCGGTAGTTACAGCTGCCGTTATACTACCTGAGGATTGCACTGCCCTAATTGGATTAGACGACTCGAAAAAAGTTTCTAAGGAGAAAAGAGAAGAATTCGCCCGACTGATTAAGGAACAGGCCGTGGCGTACGCTATACACGTGCAGCCTGTTAAAGTAATTGATGAATTGAATATATACCAAGCAACAAAGGAATCGATGGAGATAGCTATAAGTGAACTTCGGATAGCGCCCCATGTAGTGATAGCAGACGCAATGAATCTACAGACAGCATGCCTGTGTTACTCCGTCATAAAAGGAGATGAAAAAAGCTTAACTATCGCAGCAGCTTCTATATTAGCGAAAACAACACGTGACGCTCTAATGATTGAATTACACGAGGAGTTCCCTTGGTATGGATTTAATGAAAATGCCGGATATGGAACAGCGAAACATCTACAAGGACTTGAAACGCATGGACTTTGTGAACATCATCGCAAATCTTTCGAACCGATTAAAACGATGTGGAGGGATCGACAATGAATTTACATTCATTATCTGCTACATCTGCAAGGGCTATTACGGAAACCCAACCGTTATCTCTAAAAGAAGGACAAATGATACACGGAAAGGTTACCCAATTATTTCCTGGTCAAATGGCGCAAGTGCAAGTTGGAAATCAGCAGTTATATGCTAAATTGGAAGTGCCGATGCAAGCAGGAGATCATTATTACTTCAAGGTCAATGGCACTGAACCTGAATTACAGTTACAGGTCATTTCTGGTCCGATGCGTGGAGAAAGCCAGTCATCACAACTAACCCAGTTAATGGAGTCATTACATGTACCTAAAACACAGGAAATGAAAGATATACTCGCGACAATTATTAAGCAAAAAATTCCTATGACAAAAGAAAATATACTAGAGGCTGTCAGTCTTCTGAAATCGTTACCGGATGGAATGAAAGCGGAGGCACTAGCGACGCTCGGTAAAATCGCTGAAGCGAAACTACCTTTCACGCCAGCTGTATTTCAATCACTCCTACAAGTTCATACAAGCACGATTGCGCAGCAATTGTCGACTTTGCTAGCTAACATACAAAGTGATTCTAATCTCCCTTCAGCGACGCGTGAGCGGCTTCTGGCGACTATTCAATCTCTTTCTTCTCCTTTAAGCACAGTGATAGGGAAAGAACTGCTGAATCAAAGTGTAGCCCAACTGCTAAATCCACAAGCTACTCAAGCAGATCGATTTACCGCGCTACAGTTATTGAAAAATGCCGCTATATTGCCTGCTCAAACATCGTTGGCCAATTTGCCGCAAGTGATGGCTGAGCTAGTCACGAAGGCAAATACACAAACTGCCTATGCTACTAACGACATGATAAATCAAAGGGATTCTAATAAAGCTATACATTCTTTAGTGAGTCAACTGAGTCAAACGCCTGCTGCAAATCAACAAACAATAAAAGCGCTTGTGCAAAATATCACGCAACAACTACCCAACGTAGCACTTCCGGAACATGTGAAAAACACGTTGCGGACTGTAATTAATCAGTTGAACGAACAGCCGCTGACAGCTAGTTCCAAAGCAACTATCGTTGAGCAATTCACTAAAGTATTGACTCAAGCCACTGCGACACCAACAACCGCGCCGTTAGCACCAAGTAGCATTGCGCATCAAGCTACAGTTATCCCTGCAACTGTGCAAGCGGTCCAAGCGGCCATAAGTCAAATAAGCCAATTGCCAGTATCTGACCAAGAAACAATCAAAGTGAATATGCAGCACCTAACACAACAGCTGAGTAGTAATTCCGCTTTACCTGAATCGATGAAACAAGCATTGCAAAATATATTGAATCAATATGTGCAACAACCAGTGACAGAGGGAGCAAAAACAGCATTAGTTGAACAACTTAGTCACACATTGATCCAACAAGCGAGCAGGCAGGATGTGCCAGTTCAGCAGCAAACGGTCATGAAGGAAGTGCAACAGTCAGTCCAGTCACTTTTACTACCATTTGATCAAGCGGATGAGGCAATTCGTGCATTAATGCAAACGGCCGAAAAATCGGGGAATATTTTAGTAAAACAACTGATCCAGACAGCTGAAGCTCAAGTGTCACAGGCGATGAACGGTGTGGTCATGAAAGAGGCTATACAACATGTATTAAGTACACTAGGTGTGAATTACGAGGCGATGCTCGGGGGGAAAGAACCTGATATCGCACATTTGGCTAGCGCATTAAAACCACAGTTACTGAGCATGCTACAGGATCCTTCGCTATCCCCGCCACTGCGTGATGCAGCAGAGGCAATGGTGCTTCGCATGAATGGGACTTTACTACAGTCAGGGGATTTAGGCGCGCAACAACAGCTGATCATGCAACTACCTCTCGAAATGTTCGGCAAGAAAATCGATGCTACGTTGCAATGGAATAGTCGAATGAAAGAAAACGGAAAAATTGACCCGGCCTTTGCGCGAATATTATTTTATTTGGAATTGGAATCACTGTCGACGACCTTGGTTGATATGAATGTGCAAGACAAAGTGGTAAACTTGACGATTTTTAATGATATGCCTTCCTTAAAAGTAGTAGGGACCGATTTTCAAGATCAATTAAAAGAAGGTCTTGAAGGAGTCGGCTATAAACTGTCGGGTATTACTTTTAAACCATTCACGGAAAAACAGCAAGAGGTCAAATTATCAGCTAGTACCTTCCAATCAGATGAGGGAGGAGTAGATTTTAAAATATGAGAGAAGAACAACGTTTTACTAGAAAAGAGGCCATTGCACTATCCTATGACCCTGAAGTTTCGGATGCCCCGAAAGTAATAGCTAAAGGAAAAGGAAAAATTGCGGAGAATATTCTCGAGCGTGCGCAAGAACATGCTATTCCCGTACAACAAGATCCGAGTCTGCTAGAATTGCTTGGTCAATTAAATGTCAATGAAACGATACCTGAAGAACTATATCAAGCGGTATCGGAAGTATTTGCCTATATTTATCGTTTAGATCGTGAAAAAGGTAGTGTGAAGTAAGCACGTATTTAAATTGTTGGAAATTAAAGAATTTTGATTTGCAATAGCGATTCTTGGACAATCTGTGACAGTTTGATTACAATAAAGCAGTAGTTGAACATCAAGCAATTGTAAAACGAATGGAGGCAGTACGTATGAACATCCATGAATATCAAGGGAAGCAGTTATTGAGAGATTACGGAGTAGCTGTTTCAAAAGGCCGTGTCGCGTTTTCTCCAAAAGAAGCAATGGCAGTGGCAAAAGAGATCGGTACAGTACCTATTGTGGTAAAAGCCCAAATACATGCAGGTGGACGAGGTAAAGCAGGCGGAGTCAAAATTGTAAAAACTCTTGACGAAGTGCGTGCAGTAGCAGCCGATTTAATTGGCAAGCAACTCGTAACACACCAAACAGGTCCTAAAGGACAAGAAATAAAGCGTCTTCTTGTTGAAGAAGGAATTGATATCGAAAAAGAATTTTATATTGGTCTTGTCGTTGACCGCGCAACAGATCGAGTTACGTTGATGGGATCTGCAGAAGGCGGCGTGGAAATCGAAGAAGTGGCAGAAAATAATCCCGAAAAGATTTTCTATGAAGTAATCGACCCAGTAGTTGGATTGGTTCCTTTCCAAGCACGTCGTATGGCGTTTAATATGGAAATTCCTAGCAACTTAATCAATAAAGCAGTCAGCTTTTTCTTAGGTTTATATAAAGTGTTCAGCGAAAAAGATGCATCGATTGTTGAAATTAATCCTTTGGTTGTTACAAAAGACCAGCGTGTACTTGCATTGGATGCGAAATTCAACTTTGATGACAATGCTACATTCCGTCATAAAGATATTATGGAATTACGTGACTTTGATGAAGAGGATCCGAAAGAAATTGAAGCATCGAAGTATGACCTGAGTTATATTTCTCTTGACGGAAATATTGGTTGCATGGTAAATGGGGCCGGTTTAGCGATGGCTACAATGGATACGATCCATTACTACGGCGGAGAACCCGCTAACTTCTTAGATGTTGGGGGCGGTGCAAAGAAAGAAAAAGTAGCAGCCGCTTTCAAAATCATTTTATCCGATCCAAAAGTTAAAGGTATTTTCGTTAATATCTTTGGTGGAATAATGAAATGTGACGTAATTGCTGAAGGTGTTATTGAGGCAGCTAAAGAAGTTGGTCTTCAAGTACCTCTTGTCGTACGTCTTGAAGGAACGAATGTAGAACGTGGGAAAGCCTTGCTACAAGAATCCGGCATCAATATCGTTGCAGCGGATTCTATGGCAGAGGGCGCGAAAAAAATCGTTGAGTTGATAGGATAAGAAAGGCAGGTACAAATCATGAGTATTTATGTGAATAAAGATACAAAAGTAATTGTACAAGGAATTACAGGTTCCACTGCCCTGTTCCACACACAGCAAATGTTGGAATATGGTACGAAAATTGTCGCTGGCGTAACGCCTGGTAAAGGCGGTCAGACGGTGGAAGGTGTGCCGGTATTTGACACTGTGGAAGAAGCAGTAAAAGAAACAGGTGCAACAGTTTCCATTATTTATGTACCTGCACCGTATGCGGCAGATGCCATTATGGAAGGCGTCGATGCAGGACTAGACATGACTATCTGTATCACGGAGCATATTCCAGTCTTAGATATGATCAAAGTGAAACGTTATATGGAAGGCAAAAAGACACGATTGATTGGTCCAAACTGTCCAGGCGTTATTACGGCAGACGAGACGAAAATCGGTATTATGCCAGGTTATATTCATACTAAAGGGCATGTGGGCGTAGTTTCTCGTTCAGGTACATTGACTTATGAAGCAGTTCACCAGTTAACTCAAGAAGGCATTGGTCAAACTACAGCTGTCGGAATTGGTGGAGACCCGGTAAATGGTACAAACTTTATCGATGTCTTGGAAGCGTTCAATGAAGATCCAGAAACTTATGCAGTCGTCATGATCGGTGAAATTGGTGGTACTGCAGAAGAAGAAGCAGCCGCTTGGATCAAAGAAAATATGACGAAGCCTGTAGTAGGCTTTATCGGTGGTCAAACTGCACCTGAAGGCAAGCGTATGGGACACGCAGGTGCTATAATTTCCGGTGGTAAAGGTACAGCTGCTGATAAAATCAAAGCGCTACAAGCAGCGGATGTTCAAGTTGCAGATACACCTTCAGTCATAGGTGAAACGTTAATCAAAGTCCTGAAAGAAAAAGGACTATACGAGAAATGTAAAACGAAGTAAACTAAAAGGAGTAGCTTAATTGCTACTCCTTTTTTCGTGCTCTTGCTTGTAGTGTCGAACAAAGGAGAATTCGATGCTCTATACTAATCAACAACAACATTTACTGTACGTACATTATATCCATCCTGTACCTTTTAATCGTTTTACGAAGCTATTGCAGGAGAACCCTTTATTGGAGGATCTACATTCTTACTCAGCCCTTCAATGGTCGTATATTTTTAATTTGCCCATAGAAAGAACGAAGCAATTCCCAGCGAAATATAAAGAAATTTCCTGTCTCCCTATAGTAGATATGCTGAAGAAAAACCATGTGGTACCCATCACATACTATCATTCGAATTATCCCGAAGAATTAAAGCAATTATGTGATCCGCCATCGGTTCTTTATACGAAAGGGAATAGACTTTTATTGAAAAAACATCCCCGTGTTGGAATAATTGGCTCCCGTACAGCTACAAGCTATTCCAAAATGGCGCTGGAATTTATTGTGCCACCGCTCGTTGACCGTCAGATCCCAATTGTTTCAGGCTTAGCAGCCGGAGCTGACACGATGGCGCATCAAGCTGCGATCGACTATGGCGGGGAAACAATTGGCGTATTAGGTCATGGATTTTCTCACATGTATCCGAAAAGGAATCAAAAAATAGCTGAAGAAATGGCGGAAAATCATTTACTTGTAACGGAGTATCCACCATACTTTCCACCAGCCAAGTGGACATTTCCTATGCGCAATCGGATTATCAGTGGTTTATCTAACGTGCTAGTCATTACAGAATCTGTCGAAAGAAGCGGAACGATGAGTACCGTTGAGCATGCTCTCGATCATGGAAAAGAAATATTTGCAGTACCTGGTGCCATAGATTCTCCTCTTTCAGTAGGTCCAAATAAGCTGTTGGATGAAGGGGCCAAGCCGTTGTGGAGTGGTTATCAGATTATTGATTCTTTACTGTGATGGGGCATATCCTCTTTTTGGAAAATGTTTAAAAGGTTGCTTTATTTGAAAAACTGTTATACATTTTGCAACAGATATTCTTTTGCTGAATAAATATAAAGAAATCTCTCTGAGGAGGGAACGATATGGCAGATTACTTAGTAATAGTGGAATCGCCTGCTAAAGCGAAAACGATTGAACGTTACTTAGGAAAGAAGTATAAAGTCAGTGCATCACTCGGTCATTTACGCGATTTACCCCGCAGTCAAATGGGTGTAGATACCGAAAATAATTATGAACCGAAGTATATTACAATCCGAGGTAAAGGACCGATACTTCAAGATTTGAAAAAAGAAGCGAAAAAAGCGAAGAAAGTTTTCCTCGCAGCTGACCCGGATCGCGAAGGAGAAGCGATAGCTTGGCATTTATCACATCAATTAGGTGTAGATATAGAATCAGACTGCCGCGTGGTGTTCAATGAAATTACAAAAGAGGCAATTAAAGAATCATTTAAACACCCCCGTCCAATTGATATGGATTTAGTAGATGCGCAGCAAGCAAGAAGGATTTTGGATAGACTAGTAGGCTATAACATCAGTCCGATTCTTTGGAAGAAAGTTAAGAAAGGATTATCCGCGGGGCGTGTGCAATCAGTTGCTTTGCGTTTGATTATCGATCGGGAAAATGAAATCAATGCATTTGAGCCTGAAGAGTATTGGTCCATCACTTCACAATTCACTAAAGATGATAAAACGTTTGAAGGGCAATTTTACGGCGATGCAGTTGAAAAAGTGAAACTAACGAATCAAGAACAAGTGGAAAAAATCGTCAATTCGATAAAACCGGACGAATTCGAAGTATCCACAGTAGTGAAGAAAGAACGTAAACGTAATCCAGCGTTGCCGTTCACTACATCATCACTTCAGCAGGAGGCAGCACGCAAGCTGAACTTCCGCGCAAGGAAGACGATGATGCTTGCGCAACAATTATATGAAGGAATTGCGATTGGAAAAGAAGGTACAGTTGGTTTAATTACTTATATGCGTACCGACTCGACGAGAATTTCTGATACCGCAAGAGAAGAAGTGAAGTCATTCATCCATACGATGTACGGTGAAGAGTTTATTTCAACTAGTACGAAAAAAACGAAAGCTAAAGCAAAGACGCAGGATGCGCACGAAGCAGTAAGACCTACTTCAGCTATGCGTCCCCCGGATGCCATGAAAGCGTTTTTAACAAGAGACCAACATCGTCTTTATAAACTAATTTGGGAACGTCTCATCGCTAGTCAAATGGCACCGGCTGTTTTGGATACAGTGACTGCAGATTTCTTAAATGGAGATATCCGTTTTAGAGCATCGGGATCTCAAGTGAAATTCCCGGGGTTTATGAAAGTATATATTGAAGGCAATGATGACCAACAAGAAGAAAAAGAAAATATATTACCGCCACTTGAAGAAGGTGAGCGTATTAAATATGCAGACGTGGATCCGAAACAGCATTTCACACAGCCACCGCCTAGATATTCGGAGGCGCGTTTAGTGAAGACGCTTGAGGAGCTGGGTATAGGGAGACCTTCTACGTATGCACCTACTCTTGACACCATTCAAAAGCGTGGCTATGTCACACTAGATGCCAAGCGGTTTATTCCGACAGAACTTGGAGTAATCGTTCATCAGGCAGTTAATCAATACTTCCCTGATATCATTGACATCGAATTTACGAGGCAGATGGAACAACGTCTTGACCATGTGGAAGAAGGTACGATCGAATGGCGTACAGTGATCGATGATTTCTATCGTGATTTCGAAAAGCACGTAGAAGTAGCCGATGCCGAAATGGAAAAGATTGAAATCAAAGATGAGCCAGCGGGTGAAGATTGTGAGAAATGTAGTTCTCCAATGGTCTACAAGATGGGCCGTTACGGAAAATTCATGGCATGCTCCAACTTCCCAGATTGTCGTAATACGAAGGCCATTATCAAACCAATTGGTGTAAAATGTCCAAAGTGTAAAGAAGGCGAAGTCGTCGAGCGAAAAAGTAAGACGAAGAGAATATTCTTTGGTTGTGATCAATATCCTGAATGTGACTATGTTTCATGGGATAAACCAATCTCGAGACCGTGTCCGAAATGTCAGCACACAATGGTCGAAAAACGATTGAAAAAAGGTGTTCAAATCCAATGTACGGAATGTGATTATAAGGAAGAACCACAAAACTAGTAAGTTAGAAATAATTCAACATAATGAGAAAGAGGTAGTTGAAATGACGCAAATTGTAAATGTGATCGGTGCAGGGTTAGCTGGAAGTGAGGCAGCTTGGCAATTAGCTAATAGGGGAGTCCAAGTGAAATTATTCGAAATGCGTCCTGTGAAGCAAACCCCTGCCCATCATACAGATAAATTTGCGGAGTTAGTATGCAGTAACTCGTTACGTGCGAATAATCTGACAAACGCAGTAGGTGTCATCAAAGAAGAGATGCGCCAATTAAATTCATTGATTATTCAAGCGGCAGATAATTGCGCGGTACCTGCCGGCGGAGCGCTCGCAGTAGATCGACACGAATTCGCGGGCAACGTCACTAACAAGGTCCGGAATCATCCGAATATAGAAGTGATCAATGAAGAAGTGATAAAAGTACCGGAAGGGATTACGGTAATCGCATCTGGTCCATTAACATCTCCAGCATTAGCTGAAGAAATTAGACAGCTAACTGGTGAGGATTATTTATATTTCTATGATGCTGCGGCTCCCATCGTAGAGGCTGATTCCATTAATATGGATAAAGTTTATTTGAAATCACGCTATGATAAAGGTGAAGCAGCTTATTTAAACTGTCCTATGAACGCGGAGGAATTCGAGCGTTTCTATGAGGCTTTAACATCAGCTGAAGTGGCGCCTTTAAAAGATTTTGAGAAAGAACTTTACTTTGAAGGATGTATGCCAATTGAAGAGATGGCGAAGCGCGGTGTGAAAACGATGTTATTCGGTCCTTTAAAACCGGTTGGACTTGAAGACCCTAAAACAGGGAAAGAACCAATAGCAGTTGTTCAGTTACGCCAGGACAACGCAGCGGGAACATTATATAACCTAGTAGGATTTCAGACGCATCTAAAATGGGGAGCCCAGAAAGAAGTATTGAAACTGATACCTGGATTAGAAAATGTGGATATCGTACGTTACGGCGTAATGCATCGTAATACATTCATCAACTCCCCTAGAGTATTGAACTGCACATATCAACTGAAATCACAACCAACCATCCTATTTGCCGGTCAAGTAACAGGGGTAGAAGGCTATGTTGAATCAGCAGGATCAGGATTGATTGCAGGTATTAATGCGGCACAATTGGCAAAAGGCAAGAGACCGGTCCGATTTCCAAGAGAAACGGCACTTGGCAGCATGGCGCGTTATATTACGGAAGCTGACCCAAATAACTTCCAGCCGATTAACATCAACTTCGGATTATTCCCTGAGCTGAATAGGCGCTATAGAACAAAAGCCGAACGAGCGGACAAACATGCGACACGCGCATTGGATGCATTACAAGAATTTAAATCTACGACAAAATTATAAAAAACTTTACTTTAACAACTTAAAGACGAACTGAAGTTAGGACTCCATCTAATCGGAGTTTTATCTTCAGTTTTTTGTTGTGGTCGCATTGTGCAACTTTCTAGTTGGTATAACGTCTTACAATTAGGGAAATGATGAACAGTATGATAAATAATTACTTAGCATTAAAGTAATTTGACTGTTATGTGACGGAAATGGTTCTTTAATTTAAAAATGATAAAGAATCAGTTTTTCAAAGTTGCCCAATAATCCTTGCTAATGTATAGTGTGTAATGGACTACATTCGGCTTTGATAGTTTATATCGCACTATATATAATCAACAATCTTTCGTATTTTCAGGTGCACGTTGTACGATGATCAATTCGTATTGAGGTGATAAAATGATTCCTGAAATAAAACAATTGGCAGAAGAATATGTATCCTATATTCGACTAGAGAAAAACTACTCATCCTACACGGTCGCGGAGTATGAAAAAGACCTTCGGGATTTTTTATTGTTTCTGCAAGAAGAGGGAATTGGGAAGTTGGAAGACGTCGACTATCCTGTAGCTAGATTATATGTTACACGTTTATATGATCGTTCGTATGCAAGAACAAGCATTTCCAGGAAAATATCAGCCATTCGGTCATTTTTTACATTCATTAATGCTCGTTACGGGATTGAAGATCAAGCATTTCGATTATTGTATCATCCTAAGCAAGAAGAACGCCTTCCTGCTTTTTTCTATCAGCAAGAGTTGGAAAAGCTTTTTGAAGTTACGACGGGTGAGGATTTTCGCTCTTTGCGTGATCGTGCTTTACTCGAGTTGCTTTATGCGACGGGAATCCGTGTTGGGGAACTAGTAGAAATCGAAGTGCAAGATGTGGATCATTATTTAGGAATTGTAAAAGTAATGGGTAAAGGACGGAAAGAACGTTTTGTGCCATTTGGAAGTTTTGCAGGGGAAGCATTGCAGAACTATACAGACAGTAGTCGGCCACAATTGATAAAGCAAAAGAAGCATACAAAACTGTTTGTCAATTTACGTGGAGATCCTTTGACGGATCGTGGCGTGCGCTATGTATTAGATGACTTAATGAAGAGAGCGTCCTTGCATACTAATATTACGCCACATATGATTCGCCATACGTTTGCGACACATTTGCTTGGCGCAGGTGCGGATCTTCGGTCAGTACAAGAGCTACTGGGGCATAGCCATTTATCTTCAACTCAAGTCTATACCCATGTCACAAATGAACACTTACGCCAAACTTATTTACAAACGCACCCTCGTGCTTAGGAGGAACTATAATGAAATTTCATGCAACAACGATATTTGCTATTCATCATAATGGGCAATGTGCAATGTCAGGTGATGGGCAAGTGACGATGGGCGAGTCGGTCGTCATGAAACACACAGCGAAGAAAGTTCGTAGATTATTCAACGGCAAAGTCTTAGCTGGTTTTGCTGGTTCCGTAGCGGATGCATTTACGCTATTTGACTTATTCGAGGCTAAACTCAATGAATACGATGGAAATCTTCAACGCGCGTCAGTTGAACTTGCTAAAGAATGGCGTGGAGATCGGATCTTACGTAAGTTAGAAGCACTGTTACTCGTTATGGATGAAAATACACTATTACTTGTTTCAGGTACTGGTGAAGTAATAGAGCCGGATGATGGGGTATTGGCAATCGGTTCCGGAGGCAATTATGCACTAGCGGCTGGACGTGCACTGAAGAAACACAGCCATGAATTAACGGCGGAAGAAATAGCTAAAATTTCACTTGAGACAGCTGCCGATATTTGTGTGTTTACTAATCATAATATTATCGTGGAGGTGCTTTAAGTGATGAAGCAAGAAATGACTCCTAAAGCGCTAACAGCGTATTTAAATCGTTATATTATTGGGCAGGAAAAAGCTAAAAAGGCAGTTGCGGTTGCTATGCGTAATCGTTATCGTCGTATGCAATTGTCTGCTGAGGAACAAGAAGAGATCATTCCGAAAAACATTTTGATGATTGGACCTACTGGTGTCGGGAAGACAGAAATTGCTCGAAGAATTGCCAAGTTAATTCATGCACCTTTCGTAAAGGTCGAAGCAACAAAGTTTACGGAAGTCGGATATGTAGGACGAGATGTAGAGTCAATGATTCGCGATTTAACCGAAGTCGGAGTACGAATGGTAAAAGAAGATATGCGTGAAGCCGTAAAAGAGCAGTCCCAAAAGTTAGCGGAAGAACGTTTAGTAAAGCTATTGGTCCCTGAAGCGAAAAAGAATACTGAAGGTCAAAACCCTTTCGAAATGTTTTTCGGTCAAAAAACACAACCTGAACCCGAACAAAAAGAAGATCAATCCGAAATTAGACGAAAGCGTTCAGACATCGCTGAACAACTTGCGAATGGTAGCATCGAAGAAAAAATGGTGACGGTAGAAGTACAAGCGCAACAACCCTCTTTATTTGATGCGTTGCAAGGGTCTGGTATGGATCAAATGTCGGGTATGCAAGACGCCTTATCTTCGCTTATGCCGAAGAAGAAAATTCAGCGTCGCATGAAAGTAAAAGATGCAAGAATTGTACTGGAAGCGGAAGAAGCGGATAAGTTAATTGATCAAGATGAAGTGGCACGTAAAGGAATCGAATTAACTGAACAGGCGGGAATTATTTTCCTAGACGAGATGGATAAAATAGCAAGTAGCAATCAAAAGTCTTCTGGGGAAGTCTCCCGTGAAGGTGTACAACGTGATATTTTGCCGATTGTTGAAGGTTCTACAGTCACAACAAAGTATGGCGCTGTTAAGACAGATTATATATTGTTCATTGCTGCTGGAGCATTCCATATGTCGAAGCCGTCCGATATTATTCCTGAGTTACAAGGTAGATTCCCAATTCGTGTAGAATTGGACAAATTGAAAAAAGATGATTTTGAGCGCATACTACGTGAACCGGATTTTTCTTTATTAAAACAATATGAACGCCTTCTTGCAACGGAAGAGGTTGAAATTGAATTTACGGATGAAGCGATCAGTAAACTGGCTGAAATCGCATTTGAAGTAAATAATGAAACAGAAAATATTGGCGCAAGAAGATTGCATACGATTTTGGAGAAGTTGTTAGAGGATTTATCATTCGAAGCAGCAGAAATCGGACCTGCATCTATCAAGATTACACCAGCATACGTGGATGAAAAGCTGGATGGAATTGTAAAGAACAAAGATTTGTCACATTTTATTTTATAATGAAGACGTAATAGTTTATTTAACGATTGAAAACCTTTAGAATATTCATTAAAGTCAGAAGAAACCCTTGAGGAGGAACAATAGAAATGAGTTTATTAGTTAAAACAAGAAAAATCAATGCAATGTTACAAAAAGGTGCAGGCGGTCCTGTTAACTTTAAAGAGATGGCAGAAGAGCTGAGCGATGTAATTGATTGTAATGCGTTTATCGTGAGTAGAAAAGGTAAATTACTTGGTTTAGAAATTCATCACCAAATTGATAATGATCGCATGAAAAAGATGTTTGAAGATCGTAAATTTCCTGAAGAGTATACAACTCGTTTGTTCCAGATTAATGAAACATCTCCAAATATCGACATTGAGAGCGAACATACAGTATTCCCTGTCGAAAACAAAGAACTGTTCCAAGAAGGTTTAACTACGATCGTACCTATCATTGGTGGTGGCGAACGCTTGGGTACTTTGATTCTTGCGCGATTAAAAGATGGTTTTACTGAAGATGATCTAATCCTTGCTGAATATGGTGCAACAGTAGTAGGTATGGAAATCTTACGTGAAAAGTCCGAGGAAATTGAACATGAAGCGCGTAGCAAAGCGGTTGTACAAATGGCTATTAACTCATTGTCTTACAGCGAGCATGAAGCGATTGAGCATATCTTCAAAGAGTTAGACGGAAACGAAGGATTACTTGTAGCGTCTAAAATTGCCGATCGTGTAGGAATTACACGTTCAGTAATCGTCAATGCCCTTCGTAAACTTGAAAGTGCTGGCGTTATTGAATCGCGTTCTTTAGGAATGAAAGGTACGTACATTAAAGTATTGAACGATAAATTCCTAGAAGAGCTTGAAAAACACAATTCATAATACGACTACCAATTGAAAGATAAGTGATTAGAAACTGAAGGAACTTCCGTCATTACGGATTTTCTTCAGTTTTTTATTTTTCTCAATAAATAAACACTTTTACTGAACCGGACTCATCTTGTTTTGTATATTATGTAGGGAATATTCACTCAGTTATTAAAATGAGTAGAAGGGAGGATAGTGGGGAAATTTATAATATTTGATATCGCACTTTAATTTACATAATACGACAAATTATGCCAAAGAAACTCAAAGTAACATATAAAACAGCACTTACTAATTATATGTAAAACGAATTTATATGATACTAAGTAATTAGTAGTAATGTATTTATTACTATGAAATATATAAAGTAGTTACTTTATACTATAAAAAATATTATAAAACATTGGACAAAAATCATTAGTCTCCGCTACAATAGAGTAGTAGAAAAATAAGGAATAATTTTATCGAAAATAGTATTAAAGAATAGTATGGTATAAGTAGAATTCTGATTAAAACCGCGAAAAATGGACTAAATGAGGGAAGGGTGGGGAAACGATGGAGATTTATGGTGGTACCATCAACCTGCTTGAAAAAGGATTGAATTACTCATCTGCGAAAGGGAAAGCAATTTCGCAAAATATAGCGAATGTAGACACACCCAACTATAAAACTAAAAATGTTAACTTTAAAGAAGTGTTTTCTAATGAGAATAGTAAAGTTCTAGAAGCATATAAGACCGACTCCAAGCATTTAGACTTTACACATTCTATGCCAAGTAAAACATTCGACATATCAAACTTCCGTTACCGACAAGATCGCAATGGCGTGGATATGGACAAACAACAGGCAGACTTAGCGGCAAATCAAATTTATAATTCCGCGCTAATAGAGCGATTAAATGGGAAATTCAATTCATTACAAAGTGTTATTAAAGGGGGACGTTGATGATGAGTATATTTCATAGTCTGAATTCATCGGCTTCTGCATTGACTGCTCAACGCTTACGTATGGATGTCATTTCTTCAAATATGGCGAATGTTGATTCAACTCGGGCCAAGCAAGTAGATGGCGAGTGGCAGCCGTATAGAAGAAAAACCGTCACGTTACAACCGAAGGAAGGACAGTTTTCTTCATTTTTGCAAGCGGCAAAGGGAGTTCACTCACATGGGAATGCAGGAAATGGAGTGGCCGTAACACGTGTGAAAGAAGATCGGGAGACACCGTTCAAATTGGTATTTGATCCCTCTCATCCAGATGCGAATGAAGAAGGGTATGTGGAAATGCCAAATATCGACCCTTTACGCGAAATGATTGATTTAATGTCTGCAACTAGATCGTATGAAGCGAATGTAACAGCGTTGAATGCAAATAAATCTATGTTAATGAAAGCATTGGAGATCGGAAAATAATATACTAGTATTCTATTAGGAGTGAACTAGATGGCAATACAATCAATTACAGGTGCTATGCCTGCTATGTCAATCCAGCAACCTGAAGTTAAAGCACAAAAAACACCTTTTGAAGCTCAACAGAATTTCTCGGCAATGTTAAACGACGCGATTCATCAAGTAAATGAAACACAAAAGGTCTCGGATACTATGACAGCAAAACTTGTAAAAGGTGAAGATGTCGATTTACATAATGTGATGATCTCGGCACAAAAGGCGAGTATCGCATTCAATGCAACAATGGAAGTGCGTAATAAAGTGGTAGAAGCATACCAAGAAATCATTAGAATGCCTGTCTAATTGATAGAAAGCACTAGGCGTAAATGGAATTGCGCCTAGTGAGGCTGACCGGGGGATTAGAATGAAAGAAAGATTGACAAAGCTCAGGGCGGATCTCAAAGCTTTCTGGGGAAGTCGAACAAAGAATCAAAAAAATATATATATAACGATAGCGGCTGGCATTATTGCGCTGGCGGTTTTTTTAACAATGACTATGTCCCGTACTACATATGTAACGCTTTATTCAGAAGTGTCGCCATCTGAGATTGGACGTATAAAAGAAGTCTTAGATGGACAAGGAGTACCATACCTGGTGGAACCGGGCGGTACTGCAATTTCGGTACCTGAAAAACAACTGGATAATCTACGTGTATCACTAGCGGCAGAAGGATTTCCAGATTCCGGTCTAATCGATTATTCATTCTTCTCGGATAATGCGGGGTTTGGTACTACCGATAATGAATTTAATATGATTAAGCTTGCTGCGATGCAAACAGAATTAGCTAATCTAATAAAGGGTATAGAAGGTATTAAGGACGCAAAAGTAATGCTTACCTTACCGACAGAGGGAATTTTCGTAAATGACACAACATCAGAAGCTAGTGCAGCGATCATGTTAAAGACGAATCCCGGACAAAATTTTTCAGAGCAACAAATTACAGCACTTTATAATTTAGTATCAAAGAGCTTGCCTAATCTATCTAATGAGAATATCGTCATCCAGAACCAATATTTTGAGTACTTTGATCTAAAAGATTCAGGAAATTCTTACGGGGCTAATGTGACGGATCAAATGGACGTGAAAAAGACGATCGAGCGTGACTTACAACGACAGGTTCAAATGATGCTCGGTACGTTGATGGGACAAGATAAAGTAGTTGTGTCTGTTACGACAGATATCGACTTTAAGAAAGAACAACGTGAAGAGAACCTTGTGACGCCTGTCGATCCAGAAAACATGGAAGGTATTGCATTAAGTGTACAACGGATAACTGAATCATTCTCGGGTACGAATCCTGCAGTAGGCGGTACACCTGAAGCGGAAGATCCGACTGATAGTCGTACTACGTATGTTGAAGGTGAAGGCGGAAACGGTGATTACGAACGTCTAGAAGAAACAATTAATAATGAAGTAAATAGAATTAGAAAAGATATAGTAGAGAGCCCATACAAGATAAGTAATATCGGTATACAAGTTATGATTGAACCGCCTACTGCTGATGATCCAACTTCATTGGCTCCAGAAGTGCGACAAGATGTTGAACGAATTTTAGAGACAATAGTACGTACTTCATTGGACAAGGAAGTAGCTGGAGAATTAACCGATGAAATACTAGCTGAGAAAATAGCCGTTTCGGTTCAACCGTTAAAAGGGAAAAACGTTGCGTTTGAAGATACTAAGACTGTCATCCCTTGGTGGGTATATTTGATTGGCGGTGTCTTGCTACTTGCAGTCATTGTTCTTGTTGTACTGTTCGTGCGCAAGAGACGCAACGAAGCAGAAATGGAAGAAGAGTTGGCAATGGAACAAGCTCAGACTCAATTTGATTCAGTACAAGTCGATGACATCAATATGGAACAAGAGACAGAAGCGACAGCTCGTAGAAAACAACTAGAAAAAATGGCTAAAGATAAACCAGAAGAGTTTGCGAAATTATTGCGAACATGGATCGCCAAGGAGTAACGGAGGGGTTTAGTTGGTTAAGAAAGATAAAGACATGTCAGGAAAACAAAAAGCTGCTCTTTTGCTTATCTCATTGGGGCCTGAGGTGTCGGCTTCAGTCTATAAGCATTTGAATGAAGAAGAGATTGAGCAACTGACGTTGGAGATTTCCGGTGTGAAAAAAGTGGAATCCTCTGTAAAAGAAGAAATTATTGAAGAATTTCATAATATCGCTCTTGCGCAGGATTATATTTCTCAGGGTGGGATTGGCTATGCCAAGACTGTACTTGAAAAAGCACTCGGAAAAGAACATGCCCAAGCAATCATTAACCGTCTGACATCTTCACTCCAAGTGCGACCGTTTGATTTTGCAAGACGCGCGGAACCATCGCAAATACTAAATTTTATCCAAAATGAACATCCGCAGACAATTGCATTAATTTTGTCTTATTTGGAAGCGGAGCAAGCGGGATTAATCTTGTCGCAGCTTCCGCAAGAAATGCAAGCGGATATTGCCAAACGAATAGCTACTATGGAATCAACCTCACCGGAAGTAATCAGTGAGATAGAAGCAGTACTTGAACGAAAATTATCATCTACTGTAACTCAAGACTTTACCGAAACAGGTGGCGTAGACGCAGTCGTTGAAGTGTTAAATGGCGTAGATCGTTCAACAGAGAAAACGATTCTGGATGCTCTTGAAATTCAAGATCCTGAGCTAGCCGAAGAAATTCGCAAAAGAATGTTTGTTTTCGAAGATATTATCACGTTGGATAACCGCTCAATTCAACGTGTCATCCGTGACTGTGAAAATGAAGACTTGATTTTAGCGATGAAAGTATCCAGTGAAGAAGTGAAAGATATATTATTCAAGAACATGTCACAACGTATGGCAGAATCTTTCAAGGAAGAAATGGATGTAATGGGTCCTGTTCGACTTCGTGACGTGGAGGAAGCGCAATCTCGAATTGTAGGGATCATTCGCAGACTTGAAGATGCCGGAGAAATCATCATAGCGCGTGGTGGAGGAGATGACATCATTGTCTAATCTGTTTCGTTCCGAGCGAACTGTAATGAATCAACGTCCCACAAAAGCAATATCCATACGCAATTTGCAATCGATGGAACCCGCTGAGACAGTGGAGGAGCCAGTTAGCACAGGCGAGATGTTCATGGAACGCAATCGCTTGTTGCAAGAGATGGAGCAACGAAAGAATATTGTAGATACCGAAATTAAACAGCGATTGGATCAAGCAGCAGCGGATATCGAATCGATGCATGCAGCTTGGGAGAGTGAAAAAGAGGAACTGCAACAACGGGCATATGACGAAGGGTTTCAAGTCGGATTCGATGATGGGCGCAATAAAGCAATAGCGGAAATGCGTGAAATGGTAGAGGCTGCGAACGAAACTACTACATTATCTTACGAGAACGCAACGCAATATTTAATCAATCAAGAACGAGTAATTTTAAATATCGGAATGCACTCGGCGGAACGAATAATTAATAAAGCGTTAGAGGAAGACGACGAGACCTATTTATCAATCGTACGTAAAGGGATTAAGGAAGCACAAGAGAGCAAAGAGGTAAAATTATTCGTACCGACTGAACAGTTTAAAATGGTAACGACACATCGCTCTGAACTTGCTTCAATCTTTCCGCCCGAAACTCCATTCCTTATTTTTGTCAATGAAGATTTCAATGCAACAGATTGTTTTATCGAAACGAACCATGGTCGAATCGTAGTGAGTGTAGATGAGCAACTGAATGAACTGAAAGTGCAATTGGTGAAAATCATGGAAGATGGTGTGTGAATTTGAAGAAAGCCGAAGATTTAATTCCAATCATTCCAAACATCAACACATTGAAAAAATATGGTCGGGTAATACGGGTTGTAGGATTATTAATAGAATCTGAAGGTCCTGAATCGTCGATCGGAGATGTATGTTTCATCCATTTAAATGTTCCTGAAGGGGGACGTTCTCTAATTCAAGCAGAAGTTGTAGGATTTAGGGAAGAAATTGTCATGCTGATGCCTTACACCGATATACGCAATATTTCAAGTGGCTGCTTAGTCGAAACATTAGGTAAGCCTCTTGAAGTGAAAGTAGGTATGAATCTATTGGGAAAAGTCCTCGACTCTTTGGGGAAACCTATTGATTCAAGCGCGTTACCTAAAGGTTTGGCAACTGTTCGTACAGAAAACAGTCCACCGAACGTTTTGACACGTCCTACTATTAACGACAAGTTAGCTGTAGGGGTGAAAGCCATCGATGGAATGTTAACGGTGGGTAGCGGTCAGCGTGTAGGGATTTTCGCAGGTTCGGGTGTTGGTAAAAGTACATTGTTAGGGATGATTGCACGCAATACAGAAGCGGATATTAACGTTATCGCCCTTATAGGAGAACGTGGCCGGGAAGTCCGTGAGTTTATCGATAGAGACCTAGGACCAGAAGGTTTAAAAAGAACAATCGTAGTTGCAGCGACTTCTGATCAGCCCGCACTTATGCGAATTAAAGGCGCCATGACAGCAACTGCTATTGCAGAGTACTTCCGGGATAAAGGTCTGAACGTTATGTTGATGATGGACTCCGTCACACGCGTAGCCATGGCGCAGCGTGAGATTGGTCTAGCGGTAGGTGAACCGCCTGCAACGCGAGGCTATACGCCTTCTGTTTTCGCTATTCTACCAAAATTATTAGAACGTAGTGGAACTAATGAAAAAGGAGCGATCACTGCATTCTACACAGTGCTAGTTGATGGTGATGATATGAATGAGCCGATAGCGGATGCTGTGCGAGGCATTCTTGACGGTCATATAGTCTTGGATCGTACGCTTGCCAATAAAGGTCAGTACCCCGCGATCAATATTTTGAAAAGTGTCAGTCGTCTGATGAATCACATTGCAGATCCTGACCATTTAAAAGCGGCCGCAAAATTACGCGAACTGTATTATGCCTACGATAAATCTGAGGACTTAATTAATATTGGTGCATATAAAAAAGGGACGTCACGCGAAATCGATGAAGCGATTGAATATGAACCAATCATTACCGACTTTCTAAAACAGAAATTTAATGAGAATATTCAATTAGAGGATACGGTAAATGAAATGATTGCGTTAGCTTCTGGAGGAGGAGAACGTAGATGACTTCTTTCCATTATCGTTTTGATAAAGTGCTGAATTTACGGGAACAAGAACGTGATGAAACAGAAATGGCTTATAAAGAGGCGATTGAAGAATTTGAAAAAATCGCAACACAACTGTATGACCAGATGAAAAAGAAAGAAACAGTCTTAGAAGAACAGCAACAACGAATGACAACAGGTTTTTCCATCGATGATTTGCACAGTTACTCCCGATTCATTAATACACTTGACCTAACGATTGATCATATTCAGCAAGAAGTGATGAAGTCTCGTTCGAAAATGAATTGGTATGAATCACAATTGCTGGAGAAAAATATCGAAGTGAAGAAGTTTGAAAAAATGAAGAAAATTGGGAAAGAACAATATGATGCCGAAATGGAACACGTAGAGATAAATCGAATTGACGAACTATCGACGATGAAGTTTCGTTCAAGAGAAGACGGGTGGTAAAGTGGCTAAATTGAAAATGAAAAAAGAGGCTGAAGAATCAGTTGAAAGGCAAAGCAAAAAGTCTATTGGCTTTTTCCAAATATTGCTCGCCTGGATCATCATACCTCTTATGTTCACAACGGCTGTCGTTTTAATCATAGCCAAAGTAGCTGATGTAAACGTCTTTGATCAGGCGAAAGAGTGGACGTCAAAAGTTCCATTCCTTGAACAAAAAGCACCTGATGAAAAGGTCGAAGGAGATCTAATATTGGAGGAACGGGTCATTTCTCTTCAAGCAGAGATTCAAGAAAAAGAAGCGCAATTATTTGAAGTTCAAGATGAACTTACACAAGTAAAAGATTCGAACGAAACGCTTGTAATAGAAAAAGAAAAATTGAATGAAGAAATCGAAAAATTAAAACTAGCGCAAAGTGAATCTAAGCGTGATTTCAAAGAAATTATAACGACTTACGAGCAAATGTCGGCCAAATCTTCAGCTCCTGTTATTACAAAAATGGGAGATGCGGAAGCTGTCCAAATATTATCTAGTCTAAAGCCCGCTACTTTAGCAGCTATCCTAGAGAAAATGTCCCCTGAAGATGCAGCTAAATATACTTCTATGCTTACAAAGTAGTATAATAGCAATTGAGGGAGGTGAAAAAGTGAATTTAGGACTATTAATGAATGTGAGTTCTTCAGGCATGCCTTTGAAATCATCTATTTCTCCAGTTAATAATAAGAGTGAAGGATTTGGAAGTGTGTTTCAGGGTCTCATGTCTGCTATTTCTGTTCCGGCGAAGCAACAAATAGTGGGTACTAATTCAGAGCTAACTACATTAGTAGAAGATGTTCTCAACACCGACTCCTTAGAAAAGTTGGAAGGAATGGTTGAGGCGTTGAAGCAATCTGTTAAGTCACCCGTTGTAGCGCAGTTATTAAAAGAGTCTAGACTGCATCAATCACAGTTAGTAAATGAAGATGTTGAAATAAAATTAACGGATATAGTAAGTCTGCAGAAGTTTCCTAGTCTGCAACAATTAGCACAACTAATCAGTGAAGGACCTGATAAACTAATAGAAACGACTACAAACGTCCTAGAAGATGCCGGTATGACCAAAGAACAATTTGATCAGTTGGCAGCAACAGGAGACATATGGTTTATGCTCGATGTATTACAGCAATTACCCACTGAAAATATTAAAGAAGCTATGGGACAATTACCGCCAAAATTCGCAGTAGAATTGATCGCATTGCTTAAAGCAGTTGAACTGGCAGCAGCTAAGATGGATTTGTTTACAAAGCAAGTAGATCTCGTGAAAACGATCCAGCCGATTTTTTCACAAATCGCAAGTCAGTTAGAACAAAAGATCATACAACCTGAAGTGAAACACACTGTACAAATTCCATCGATTATGCAAAACTTCATTCGAATTTCGACAGAACAAATGAGCGCAGATACCGAGCAGCAAAATCACCAGTCAAAGCCAAGTGAAACAGTGGCTCCATTGTCAGCTGTCGCTACTACTGAAACTAGACCAGTATTCCAAATGAATGCTACAGAGAAAGTACCGGAAAGCCGAAGTGAGGCATTGATGCGGGAATTCCAAGCCATTTTGAACCGAGCAAACTTTGGCCAGACGAATGGAATGAATCGCATTTCAGTCAAACTGTATCCGGAACATCTCGGACAAATTCGTATTGAATTATTGGAGGTAAACGGTGTAATGACTGCGAGAATCTTGGCATCTACTGCGATGGCACGTGAAATGCTCGATAGCCAGATGCATCAGTTGCGTCAAGCTTTCAATCAACAAAATCTGCAAGTTGACCGAATTGACCTATCACAAACGCTGCAAGATCCATCGAAGAGCGATCGAGAACAGGCATTCAATAAGCAGAATCACCAACAAAAAGAACAAGCTACCGAACAAAATGAAAATCCGGATGAACAAGAACAAACATTCCAAGAATTCATGATTGAATTGGAGGCGTAAAAATTGCCAGAAGGAACAAATTCAGCAACAACGAAAAATGCGATTACTGAATCGATGTATTTAGTCAACAAGCAACGAGATCAACGGAAAACAGGACCCGATACGATGGGGAAAGACGCTTTTATGAAAATCTTAATTGCCCAGATGGCTAACCAAGATCCAACCAATCCGATGAAAGATACCGAGTTTGTCGCACAAATGGCACAATTTTCATCATTGGAACAAACCATGAACTTGGCAAAAGCATTTGAAAAGTTCGCGGATTCACAAAACCAGAGTCAGTTAATTCAGTACAATAGCTTTGTAGGTAAAGAAATTCGTTGGCATGAAGTATCAGATAAAAAAGGTCAAGACGACAAGCCGATTATTAATGAAGGGACTGGCGTTATACAGTCTATTAAGTATATGAATGGTTCAGTAATCTTTACGATGGCGGATGGCAAAGAACTCTCGCCTGGAAACATTTCGGAAGTAATGGGAAATGGATCTAGTTCAGGAACTGGAGCAGTCGGTCAACCAAGCAGCCTAGTACAAGCCAGTATGTTAATTGGTAAGACAATAGGCTATATGGAAGGCGAAGAAGAACGTACAGGGAAAGTCGTATCGGTTACGAATAAAGAAGGTAGTCTGCATTATGTGTTGCAAGACGGCACGAAAATTGAAGGAAATCAATTTACTACTATAAGTGAATAATTGAATGGGGCGATGTTATGAACAAGATTGATATCCATCGCATTCCATCACCACCACCCATACGCCAAGGACAAATACAAGCACAGTCAAAGCAGTCATTTCTCGAACATTTACAGCAAGCAACGCAGCCTGAAAAACTAAAGATTAGTAAACATGCTAACGATCGGCTGCAAGAACGAGGCATTCAAATGACCGATGCAGAATGGGCGCACATCTCAGAGAAAGTAGACGAGGCGAAGAGGAAGGGAATCCGCGATTCACTCGTGTTGACTGATCAAGCCGCACTCATTGTCAGTGCAAAAAACTCAACTGTCATCACCGCGATGAACCGCATGGAAGCGAAGGACCAACTATTTACGAATATTGACGGCACGATACTACTCAGCTAAACACGGCAGGACCTTAACAGGATGCCATCGCACCGCCGACTGACTGACGCGGTGCACTCTAAAACCGAGAGGGGAAACTATTTATGATTCGCTCAATGTACTCAGGAATTTCTGGATTAAAAAATTTCCAAACTAAGTTGGATGTAATTGGTAATAATATTGCTAACGTGAATACGTATGGCTTTAAGAAAGGGCGTACGGTTTTTAAGGATTTGTATTCTCAGACTGTGGCGGGGGCAAGTGGACCTGGAGATAATAGAGGTGGTGTGAATCCAAAACAAGTGGGGTTAGGTTCACAACTAGCTGCTATTGATACTATGCACAGTCCAGGATCTACACAATTTACAGGGAACACTTTAGATTTAGCTATTGAAGGCGACGGCTTTTTTGTAGTTGAAGATGGAAATGGTGAAAATCTATATACTCGTGCAGGAAACTTTTATCTTGACAAAGATGGAAATATTGTCGATGGAGATGGAAGATATCTTTCTAAAGACGGTGGAGGTCCAATCAAAGTCCCACTAGAAGCGACATCACTTTCAATTGGGCAAGATGGAGTAGTTAAATATGTATTGGATGGATCTTTAGAAGGTGAAGATGTCGTAGCATTAGCCAAATTCTCAAATCCAGGTGGTTTAACAAAAATTGGTGGAAATTTATTTCAAGAAAGTGCTAACTCAGGAGAAGCGGTAGATGGGACAGGAGCTCCACTAGAAGAAGGCCGCGGTGCAATCAAATCCGGCTCCCTAGAAATGTCCAACGTGGACCTATCCGAAGAATTCACAGAAATGATTGTTGCACAACGTGGTTTCCAAGCCAACACACGGATTATCACGACTTCAGACGAAATCTTACAAGAACTAGTAAACTTGAAACGATAACATAGTATAGTTTGAGAAGGAGGGTCGGGCCGGCCTTGGCCTGGCCCCTTACATATGATTAAAGTGACGAGATTGAATCGAACGACTTTTACGTTAAACGCATTGTACATAGAGAGAGTCGAGTCGTTTCCAGATACGACCATCACGTTGACGACTGGGTCAAAATATGTCGTGCTTGATTCAGCTGACGAAGTAAATAACCGAATCATTGAATTTTATCAAGCGGTCCAGCTGCTATCCAATCCGCATATCCGAGGTGATGAAGAAGATGAAGAATAAATTATTGACGATTTCATTGATTATCTTAGTGAGTATTACGTTGATCGGTGTCGTGGCGGTCGTATTGATATTGAATTTCAATAAGGATAGTGACGGAGAGGAAAAAGCACCGTCAATTGATGAAATTATTGAGGCGTCAGTGGATATGGAAGAAATTACGACGAATTTGTCTGGCCGTAATTTTGTCCGTATATCCCTAAAAATCCAGACAGACAGTAAAAAAGCAGCGGAGGAATTAACGAAGCGTGATTTCCAAGTGAAGAACCTCGCTATTCAAGAACTGTCTGAAATGACAGCGAAAGACCTTGAAGGAAAAGCAGGGAAACAGCAATTTGAAGATACTATAAAAGCGAAGCTAAACGAGCTGATGCAAGATGGTGAAATACAGAAGGTGTATATTGTCTCATATATCATCCAGTGACGGCCGGAATGATCTACAAGAGAAATGTGCGCGATGGGAGGTGGGCCTATGTCGGGAGATGTACTGTCCCAAAATGAAATAGATGCGCTGCTGTCAGCTTTATCGACAGGTGAAATGTCAGCAGAAGAAATGAAGAAAGAAGAAGAAACAAGAAAAGTACGTGTCTATGATTTTAAGCGTGCACTTCGTTTCTCTAAAGATCAGATTCGGAGTTTGACTAGGATCCATGAAAACTTCGCCAGATTACTGACGACGTACTTCTCCGCTCAGCTGCGTACGTATGTACAAATTAATGTCATGTCAGTAGACCAGATTCCGTTTGAAGAATTCATCAGCTCGATACCCAATATGACATTGATCAATATATTTGATGTATCCCCGCTTGAAGGGAATATTTTGATGGAAGTCAATCCAAATGTCGCCTACTCGATGTTGGAACGATTGATGGGTGGTTTTGGATCGAGTTCAGGAAAAACGGACAATATGACAGAAATTGAAACGAAGATCTTGACGAATTTGTTTGAACGTTCATTTGATAGCTTACGTGAAGCTTGGTCCGGGTTAATTGATATCGATCCGTATTTAACGGAAATGGAAGTCAATCCCCAATTTCTTCAAATGATTTCACCGAATGAAACAGTAGTCGTGATTTCATTCAATATTATGATTGGTGAATCAAGCGGTATGATCAACATGTGTATCCCGCACGTTGTGTTGGAACCTATTATTCCGAATCTTTCTGTGCAGTACTGGATGCAGACGAATAAGAAAGAACCTACCGCTGAGCAAAGTGTCGAATTGGAAAGACGAATTAAAAATGCAACACTCCCTATAGTTGCTGACCTTGGAAAAGGCCAGATCTCTATTGAAGATTTCCTGCACTTGCAGCTTGGTGATGTGATTTCATTGGATACAAGCATTGAGGAACCTTTAACAATAAGAATAGGGGAAAAGCCTAAATTCACAGCACAGCCGGGGAAATTACGTAATCGTATGGCTGTTCAAATACTGGAAATATTGACTACGGGAGAGGATGACGATGATGAGTGATAATATTCTCTCACAGGAAGAGATTGAAGCGTTGTTACGGGGTGAAACTCTGGAACCTATCCAAGCAGACGAACCTGAATCGGAAACGATTAATATTAGCGATTACTTGACCGAAATGGAGCAAGATGCTTTAGGTGAAATTGGTAATATCTCGTTCGGTAGTTCGGCAACAGCACTTTCTGCTTTATTGGGTCAAAAGGTAGAAATCACAACACCACAGCTGTCGCTAATCCAACGTGATAATTTGGAGGGGGATTTTGTCCATCCATATGTAGCAATCAAGGTGGAATATACTGAAGGATTAAGCGGTGTCAATCTGTTGGTGATCAAACAAAGTGATGCGGCAATCATTGCAGATTTAATGCTTGGAGGAGACGGTATTACTCCAAATCAAGAGTTAAGTGAAATTCATTTGAGTGCAGTGCAAGAAGCAATGAATCAAATGATGGGATCTTCAGCGACTTCGATGTCTACCATCTTCAATAAAAAAGTAGACATTTCACCGCCCACTATTGATTTGATGAATATTCAAGTAGATCAGGGAACCGAAAATATTCCTGCGCATAATTTATTGATTCGAGTGTCTTTCAATTTGAAAGTTGGTGAGTTAATTGATTCTGATATTATGCAATTGTTCCCATTGGAGTTCGGTAAAAAATTAGTGTCTTCACTAATGGGGGAAGAAGAAGCGGCTACGATGATGGAAGTACCACCTAGTCCACAGGCACCACAATATTCGGAACCAGAACCGACATATGCACCAGAGCATACGCCAATGCAACAGCCGCAATCTGCATATCAAGCACCACCAAGTCAACAAACCGCAACACCACGTCAGAATCAGGAGCCAGTGCATGTTCAGCAAGCAGAGTTTGCGAGTTTCCAAGCACCTTCTTTAAAAAAAGAAGAATCAAATAATTTGAATTTGCTACTTGATATACCGCTTCAAGTAACAGTAGAATTAGGACGTACGAAACGTTCTGTTAAAGAAATACTAGAAATGTCTGGTGGTTCAATTATTGAACTAGATAAATTGGCAGGGGAGCCGGTCGATATATTAGTCAATAATCGCTATATTGCAAAAGGAGAAGTCGTAGTCATTGACGAAAACTTCGGAGTCCGTATTACGGATATTTTAAGTCAAATGGATCGATTAAATAATTTACGATAGAAGATACTTGGAGGGAATATGAATGGGAAAAAGAATTTTAGTAGTAGACGACGCGGCATTTATGCGCATGATGATCAAGGATATTTTAACAAAGAATAATTATGAAGTAGTAGGAGAGGCAGCAGACGGTGCTCAAGCTATTGAAAAGTATAATGAGTTGAAGCCGGATTTGGTTACAATGGATATCACGATGCCTGAAATGGATGGCATTGCGGCATTAAAAGCAATTAAAAGTACTAATCCATCTGCAACCATTATCATGTGTTCTGCAATGGGCCAACAAGCAATGGTAATCGATGCAATCCAAGCTGGAGCAAAAGACTTTATCGTTAAACCATTTCAGGCGGACCGTGTGATTGAAGCGATCGACAAAGCGTTGAGCTAAGAGCAACAGATGAATGTAAAACGAGTTATCTATTGTTTACTACTATTCTTTCTGTGCTTTACTATCACACCATTTGCACATGCAGAAACAAATCCTAATGTCAGCGTATCAGACTGTATTGGAAAAGATAAAGACTGCGAAGAGAAAGCTCCTGCTGCAAAAAGTGATAAAAAACTAGTAACCAATAATGAATTGGACGAGCCTAAAGGTCCCACAGCGAAAGATTATATCCGAACTCTTTTTGCTTTTGTATTTGTAATTGGTTTACTCGTGTGGTTACTGCGCTTCATGAACAAACGTAATAGAAATTTCGACTCGAATCGACTGATGACGAATATGGGCGGCGTTCCATTAGGTCAAAATAAGTCCATTCAACTAGTGAAAATGGGTAATCACTATTTTGTGGTCGGTGTTGGAGAAAATGTACAGTTGCTAAAGGAAATAGAAAATCCTGATGAAATTGCTGAATTACTTGCACGTTATGACCAAAGTGATGAAGTTCAGAAAGGACTATTTTCAAAACTGTATACTCGATTTTATTCAAAGGCTGAGCAAACACCTTCTGAAGAAGCCACTTTTAGTCAATTGTTTTCTACCAAAATGAATGAAATCAAATCTGATAGAAAAGAGCAATTAAAACATTTAAATCGGAAGGAGAGCGACCGCGATGGTTGATTTTCTGGGCACATTCTCTGACAGTGATCCCACCAATGTCTCAACTTCCATTAAGATGTTGCTATTACTTACGGTATTGTCACTTGCACCAGCAATTTTAATCTTGATGACTTCGTTTGCTAGGATCATTATCGTCCTGTCATTTGTTCGGACGGCGCTAGCTACACAGCAAATGCCTCCTAACCAAGTTTTGGTTGGGTTAGCATTATTTCTGACGTTCTTCATCATGTCGCCTGTATTATCTCAAGTGAATGAAGAAGCATTAACACCTTTGTTTGATGAAGAAATCAGTTTGGACGAAGCATACGAGCGGGCCAGTGTGCCATTCAAAGAATTTATGAGTCAACATACAAGACAGAAAGATTTAGAATTATTCATGCGCTATAACCAGATGGAGCGACCGGATACAATTGAAGATATTCCGCTAACTATGATGGTGCCAGCTTTCGCCCTCAGTGAAATTAAGACAGCATTTCAAATGGGCTTTATGATTTTCATTCCCTTTCTCGTTATCGATATGATCGTAGCCAGTGTGCTTATGTCTATGGGTATGATGATGCTTCCACCCGTTATGATTTCATTACCATTCAAGATATTATTATTTGTACTAGTTGACGGTTGGTATCTCATTATCCAGTCATTGCTACAAAGCTTTTAGGGGGGATTTGAATGACGAGTGAATTTGTTATATCCATTGCAGAACGGTCAGTTTGGGTTATTCTCCTCGCTTCGGGACCTCTCTTAATCGTAGCGTTAGTAACGGGGCTTGCCGTAAGTATCTTTCAGGCAACTACACAAATTCAAGAACAGACATTGGCATTCGTGCCGAAAATCATAGCGGTTATGGTTGCTATCATATTTTTTGGACCTTGGATGTTATCCTATGTCACCGGCTATGCTAGTGAAATCTTTTCCAATCTCTCTAGGTACGTTGGGTGATTAAATGAATGAACTTATTCCGTCGTTGCCCGCATTTTTACTTATACTAACCCGTGTTACTTCTTTCTTCGTAACACTGCCATTATTCTCTTACAAGACCATTCCAGCTACGCAACGATTATTATTTGGGGCAATACTGGCCTGGATGATGTCTTACTCTATCAAGATGCCCGAACTGGTAATCGATGGTCAATACATATTACTTGTACTTAAAGAAGCGGTAGTCGGCTTATCAATCGGCATTGCCGCTTTTATTATTATGTCAGCTATTCAAGTGGCTGGTGGATTTATTGATTTTCAGATGGGATTTGCTATTGCGAACGTTATTGATCCCCAAACGGGTGCGCAGTCACCATTGCTAGGGCAATTTCTTAATTCGTTAGCGATTTTATTGTTATTAGTAGTCAATGGTCATCATTTGCTGTTGGATGGGATATTTTACAGCTACGAGTTTGTCCCGATCACGTCTATGTGGCCGCCTTTTGGTAGTCCTAACATGGCAGAATTTATCGTTTTGACCTTTGCGAAATCTTTTGCGATTGCGTTTCAAATGGCGATTCCAGTAGTAGCTACGTTATTTCTTGTCGATTTGGCACTCGGGATTACTGCACGTGCCGTACCACAATTAAATATTTTTGTAGTGGGGTTTCCAATTAAAATTGGTGTCAGTTTCTTGGTAATCGTTACGATGTCTAGTGTCTTTATAATCGTAATGAAGAAAATGTTTGAAATTATGATTGTGACGATGAGAAATCTGATGATACTGCTTGGGGGTGGCTAACTTGTTACTAAGGCTAGATTTACAATTCTTTGCCGGTGAGAAGACGGAAAAAGCTACTCCGAAAAAGCGGGAAGATTCTAGGAAGAAAGGCCAAGTACTAAAAAGTCAAGACGTAACAGCTGCTATTGTACTTTTCTCAATTTTTACATTTATGTTCTTTGCCGCAGGTTTTATGCGGGATAATTTCTTTGTGTTTTTCCGTGAATCTTTTACACACTTTATCCCTATCAAATCGCTGGATGAAGAACAAGTCATGTTAGTATACATAAGCGTTATTAAACAAATGGCGATCATTTTATTGCCAATTATGTTAATAGCAGTTGTTGCAAGTGTTGCAGCGAATTTGCTACAATTTGGTCTCTTATTTACTGCAGAGACATTGAAGTTTGATTTAAAGAAAATAGATCCAATTAAAGGATTAAAGCGAATCTTTTCTATTCGTGCAATTGTAGAGTTATTGAAATCCATATTAAAAATTTCTTTTATTGGGACCGTTACAACCCTTATTGTATGGAGTAATCTGGACCAAGTGCTGGACTTGGCATTTAAGACACCGCAAGTAACATTGGTGACTGTAGCAAAGTTAGTCGGAATGATGGGGATTATCGCATCATTGGTATTATTGTTTATTTCTATCTTGGACTTTCTTTATCAGAAATTTGACTATGAAAAAAATCTTAAAATGTCTAAACAAGATATTAAAGATGAAAGTAAAAATATGGACGGTGACCCGCTTATCAAATCCCGTATTAGACAACGTCAGCGTGAAATGGCCATGCGTCGGATGATGCAAGAGATCCCTGAAGCGGACGTAGTAATCACCAATCCTACTCACTATGCCATTGCGCTAAAGTACGATGAAGATCAGATGGATTCACCAATCGTCGTTGGGAAAGGTGCAGATTTTGTCGCACAAAAAATTAAAATGATTGCGTCGGAGCACGATATTGTAATGGTAGAAAATCGACCTCTAGCACGTGCTATGTATGATGAGGTAGAGATTGGAGATCGAATACCGGAGCAATTCTTTAAAGCAATCGCAGAAATTCTAGCGTATGTATATCGTATTCAAAAGAAAATATAAGTTATTGAAGAAAGTAGGGATGGCATGCAGTTTAGAGATATAGGAGTACTCGCGGCGGTTATTATGATCATTGCGATGCTTGTCATCCCATTACCACCTTGGTTATTAAGTTTCTTGATTATTATCAATATTACACTTGGGTTGATGGTTTTACTAACTGCTATGAATATGCAGGAAGCACTGCAATTCTCTATTTTTCCATCATTGTTATTATTACTTACATTATTCCGTCTAGGTCTTAACGTTTCTACAACACGTGCGATTCTTTCGGAAGGTGATGCGGGTGGAGTAGTTGACACTTTTGGTACATTCGTTACGGGTGGAAATATTGTTGTAGGACTAGTAGTTTTTGTTATTTTAATCATCATTCAGTTTATTGTTATAACAAAAGGTTCGGAGCGTGTTTCTGAAGTTGCTGCACGTTTTACTCTTGATGCAATGCCAGGTAAGCAAATGAGTATTGATGCCGACTTAAACGCAGGAATGATTTCCGATATAGAAGCTCGCACACGTCGTGAAAAAGTGAGTAACGAAGCTGATTTCTATGGTGCGATGGACGGTGCGACAAAATTTGTTAAAGGGGATGCCATTGCCGGAATCATTATCGTAATGATCAACTTATTGGTCGGTATGATTATTGGCGTTGTACAGATGGGATTGCCGTTTGCGGAAGCAGCAGTTCAATTCTCTACACTCACTGTCGGGGATGGTATTGTTTCACAAATACCAGCACTGTTGATTTCCACGGCAACGGGTATTGTAGTTACCCGTGCTGCATCAGAAGGAAACTTAGGCACGGATATCACGAATCAATTATTAGGACAACCAAAGTTACTTTATGTAGCATCTATTACAATTTTTTTACTAGGCCTTGCTACACCGATTAATGACATCTTAACCATTCCCATCGCGGGTGCACTGGCAATGGGGGCATTTATGATGTCACGTAAAGTAGATGAAGACCCAAATGAATTATTGGAGATAGAAGAAAATGTAGAGACTGAAGGGTTGAAGCGGCCTGAAAATGTCGTTGACCTCTTGAATGTCGACCCGATAGAGTTTGAATTCGGTTATGGTCTCATCCCTCTTGTAGATGCAACCCAGGGTGGGGATTTGCTGGATCGAGTCGTTATGATTCGACGTCAGTTAGCGATTGAACTTGGTCTCGTCATTCCAGTCGTTCGTATTCGGGATAATATACAATTACAACCGAACGAATACAGAATCAAAATCAAAGGGAATGAAATGGCTAGGGGTGAACTATTGTTAGATCATTATCTAGCCATGAGTCCAGGCGGTGAAGATTTAATAGAAGGAATAGATACTATTGAACCTTCGTTTGGATTGCCAGCGAAATGGATTACCGAAGAAGCGAAAGAAGAAGCAGAAATCATGGGTTACACAGTCGTGGATCCACCAAGTGTTGTATCTACTCATTTGACTGAAGTCATTCGTGCCAATGCATCCGACTTACTTGGACGTCAGGAAACCAAACAACTGGTCGATCACGTACATGAAACATATCCGATTTTGGTTGATGAACTTACACCGACTCCATTATCAATTGGCGAGATTCAAAAAGTGCTTGCTAAATTATTGAACGAACAAGTTTCCGTCCGTAATTTACCTATCATTTTTGAGACACTAGCAGACTATTCGAAGTACACGTCCGATGTAGATGTTCTGACAGAATACGTCAGACAATCATTGGCACGTCAGATCACAGGTCAATTTGTTGTAGGTAATGGGGCGTTAAAAGTATTAACAGTCGCTGGAAAAGTAGAGAAACTCATTGCGGATAGTATTCAACAAACTGAACAAGGAAACTTTCTTTCAATGGACCCATCACAATCTCAAATAATCTTGGAACGAATTGCGCAAGAAATCGAACGGGTAGCTATGCTGGACCAATCTCCTGTCATTTTATGTTCACCTGCCATTCGTATGTACTTACGTCAAATCACGGAGCGGTATTTCCCACAGGTACCTATACTGTCTTATAATGAATTGGAAGCATCAGTGGAAGTGCAAAGTGTAGGGGTGGTGGATATTTAATGAAAATGAAAAAGTATACAGCATCTACAATGGTGGATGCTATGGCGAAAGTCCGTGAAGATTTTGGGGACGACGCGATCATCCTCAGTTCAAACGTCACGAAAACAAAAGGTTTTTTGGGGCTGTTTCGTAAACGATCAGTAGAAGTAGTAGCAAGCTATGACAAAACGAATGCTGAACGTATTTATGAATCACGAGTCCATTCTGTGCAATCCATTGCGGAGCCAGAGTCTGTTGAACAAATTGAACACGAAATGCGGGAGATCAAACAAATGCTAAAAGATATTCAGCCAGTGGATCGTGCATTTGAAAAATATCCCGATGAACTATTACCTATATTGAAGAAGTTACAGATGCAAGGTCTGGAAAGTAAATGTATTACAGAGATTGGTAATCTTGTATTCAATCGAATGAAGCAAGACAAGATCGATTTTACTGAAGAACAGCAAATGGAATTGATTAGAACATGGTTCAGCGATCGACTTCACGACATACCTTTCGGTGGAATCACTTATAAGAAACAGTTTATTAATGTACTAGGGCCGACTGGTGTAGGAAAAACCACGACCATTGCGAAAATTGCCGCACGTGCCTTACTGGAAGAAAAAAAGAAAGTTGGTTTCATTACGACCGATACGTATCGAATTGCAGCAATCGAACAATTGCGCACTTATGCCAATTTACTTCAGGCTCCGGTTGAAATCGTTTATAGTGAAGAAGATTTCCGTACCGCAATTGAAAAGTTAAAAGATCTCGATCTCATATTTATCGATACAGCGGGCCGAAATTATAAAGAAGCAAAATTTGTCGATAATTTATCGAAACTCATTGATTTCTCATTGGATATGGAAACATTTCTTGTGTTATCTACCACATCAAAGGAACAGGATATGGATACCATCATTAGACAATTTACTAATTTTCCAATCGAGAAATTTATATTTACCAAGACAGATGAAACCGATTCAGTCGGATCTATAATTAATTTAATTCTGAAATATGGTATAGGTGTATCCTACTACACAGACGGACAAGAGGTACCTGAAGATTTGACAGAAGCCAGTTTGGAAAAGATAGTGGACCTACTATTAGCAGGTGATTCACATGCATGACCAGGCGGAAGCACTTCGACTAAAAATGATGAAAAGTCAAAGACAAGTAGCTCGCTCAATAGCCATCGTTAGTGGAAAAGGCGGAGTAGGCAAATCGAATTTTACCGCTAATTTCTCTTACGGACTCGTAGCGAAAGGGAAGAAAGTATTAATTGTGGACATGGATATTGGGATGGGGAATATTCATATATTATTTGGGGCTACGCCAATGTTTCATCTAAAAGATTACTTGTCTGATAAGCAACAATTGCAGAGCGTTGTGACTCCTATTGAAGACAATCTTGCGTTTATAGCAGGTGGTTCTGGACTGGAAAATGTGGTGGAGTGGTCAGGTGAAATGTTTGATCGATTGATTGAGGCATTTTCTATTTTACAGATGGAATATGATGTTATTTTATTTGATATGGGTGCAGGAGCAACGAAGAGTTCAATTGATTTAATCTTGGCGATGGATGAGATTATATTAATAGCGACACCGGAGCCAACTTCTATTACGGATGCGTATTCAATGATTAAGTTTATATGTCTGCAAGATGCGAATAAATCTATTTACATAGTGAGTAACCGTGTTCTAAAAGAGCAAGATGGACGTGATTCTGTCGCACGGCTTCAGTTAGCCATGCGAAAGTTTTTATCCATAGATACTAGTGTTTTAGGGTTTTTGCCAGATGACATTCATGTACGTAATGCAGTTATCGCTCAGATCCCTTTCGTCAAATTATATCCCAATTCAAAAATTAGCAAGCGAATGCTGGCAATAACTGATACATTTTTACACAGCAACAAACCGAACACTTCTATTGAAACTTCTGGATTCATAGATAAAATCAAAGGTGTTTTTCTAAAGGGGCGGGTGTAATGTGATTACTGCAAAGAAAAAACGCGTTCTTGTTGTAGACGACTCAGCTTTTATGCGGAAGTTAATCTCTGATATGTTGAATAAACACCCCATGATGGAAGTCATCGGCATCGCTAGAAATGGCAAAGATGCAGTGGAAAAGGTTCGCAATCTTCAACCAGATGTCCTTACAATGGATATTGAAATGCCTGTGATGAATGGACTGGAAGCTTTAAAGTTTATTATGGATCACATGCCAATCCCTGTGGTGATATTATCAAGTACGACAAAACATAATACAGAAAATGCAGTTCTAGCGATAGAATACGGTGCTGTCGACGTGATAGCAAAACCTGGCGGAGCTATTTCGTTAAATCTTCATGAAATCGAACAAGAAATTGTGGAGAAAGTATTTGCTGCTTCAAATGTGGTAATTCACACACTAACGCGTCAAATAACATCCACAAATAACCGTCATACACCAACGCCAAGCAAACAAAATACTGCAAATGAAAGTAGAAGCACTTCGACACTTCCTATTAAAACAGTAAACATACCTAAAAAAAATACACTTATTGCTAAACAATTTGTTATAATAGGTACATCGACCGGAGGACCAAGGGCCTTGCAGGAAGTCATTACAAAGTTTCCAGCGAACTTCCCACATCCAATTCTAATTGTCCAGCATATGCCACCTGGCTTCACCAAGTCATTGGCCGAACGACTGAATAATTTGAGTGAAATAACCGTTAAAGAAGCAGAACATGGTGAACCGATCGAAAATGGTACAGCCTATATTGCACCAGGCGGCTTGCATTTGAAGTTTGAGAAATCTAGAACGGGCTATGAGATCGTATTAGACGGAGACGAAGCGCCGCGTTCAGGACATCGCCCAGCGGTAAATGTGTTATTAGAATCAGCAGCAACACATAAAGAACTTGGGTATATAACGGCTATCATGACAGGTATGGGTTATGACGGTAAAGAAGGTATGGAGTTATTACGTGCTTCATGTAAAACGTTTACTATAGCGGAATCTAAAAACACGTCAGTTGTATATGGCATGCCCAAAGCTATAATTGATGCAGGTCTCAGTGACGAAATCAAAGATATACAACAAATCGCTGATGCGATAATAGGAAATTTGAAGTAACTAGGGGGCTTTACAATGGATGTAAGTCAGTATTTGGATATGTTCATAGAAGAAAGTAAAGAACACTTGCAAGCTTGTAGTGAACAGTTGCTAGCGTTAGAAAATAATCCGGATGATTTGGCAATTGTCAATGAAGTCTTTAGAGCTGCACATACGCTTAAAGGAATGTCGGCGACAATGGGATATGAAGATATTGCAGATTTAACACATAAGATGGAGAACGTCCTTGATGCGATTCGAAACTCAAAGATCCATGTTTCAACGGAGATTTTAGATGTGGTATTTGAAGCAGTGGATGATCTTGAACTAATGGTACAAGACATTGAATCAGGTGGCGATGGAAAAAAAGACGTGAGTAAGTTAGTAGACACTCTCAATCGCATTGAAGCAGGACAACCAGTAAATGTAATGAACGAGCCTGCAGCAACAGCCGAGGAAGTTTCAATGGAGGTCGTCACTTCGAGAGGAATTCCTTATGATGAGTTTGAATTAACGGTTATTTCTCAATCTGCTGAACAAGGCTTTAATGCATTAGAGATCACTGTCACATTACGTGATGATTGCTTGTTGAAAGTAGCTCGTGTATTCATGACTTTTGAAATTTTGGAAAAGTCAGGCGAAGTCATCAAAACGGTTCCTACAGTAGAACAATTAGAAAATGAGGATTTTGATCAGAACTTTACGATTGTCTTATTAACCCAAGAAGATGCTGCAGATTTAAAGGCGAAAGTACTGAAAGTTTCTGAAATAGAAGACGTACATATTACACACATCACGGATGAATACGTGCAGAAGTACAAGCAAGCCTCATTGAATACATGTGACCCAGAACCTAGTGTGGTCGAAACAACGGTCGTACCTGTTACTAAAGCCGCAACAACCAACGAGACGCCTAAAGAAACTATCAAGACCAAAAAGAGCACTACTTCCAATTCCAATAAAACGATACGGGTCAATATTGATCGACTTGATATTTTAATGAATTTATTTGAAGAACTGGTCATTGACCGTGGACGCCTTCAATCGATTGCCAGTGAATTGCATAACCCGGAATTGAATGAATCGGTAGAAAGAATGACTCGGGTATCAGGAGACTTGCAAAACATCATTTTGAACATGCGAATGGTACCTGTAGAAACAGTCTTCAATAGATTCCCCAAAATGGTTCGGCAATTGGCGCGTGACCTGAATAAGAAAATTGATTTAGAAATTGTCGGCGCTGAAACAGAGCTTGACCGTACAGTTATCGACGAAATAGGAGACCCCCTTGTTCATTTGATTCGAAATGCTCTAGATCACGGTATTGAAATGCCGGAAGAGCGAATCGCGAATGGCAAGCCAGAGACTGGAACTGTGACATTACGAGCCTATCATTCGGGTAACCATGTATTTATTGAGCTTGAGGATGATGGAGCGGGTGTAAATCGTGAACGCGTAGTTAGTAAAGCGATTGAACGGGGCATTATCAGTCCGGAAGCTGCGGATACATTGACAAATAAGCAAGTAGCGGAATTGATATTAGCTTCAGGGTTTTCCACTGCCGCTTCCATTACGGATGTATCAGGTCGCGGCGTTGGTTTGGACGTTGTAAAAAACACTATTGAATCTCTTGGCGGACATATTTCGATTGATTCCACTGAAGGAAAAGGATCGTTATTCCAGGTGCAATTACCTCTAACTCTTTCTATTATATCTGTAATGTTAGTAGAGTTGGATGAAGAAATTTATGCAATTCCGTTGTCGTCTATAATTGAAACTGCCATTATTCAGAAGTCTGATATTTTAAATGCTCATAATCAGTCAGTCATCGATTTCCGTGGAACCATTGTACCTTTGGTAGACTTAAAAGACATATTTGAAATGAAGAATAGAAGTAATGAAGAAGATGAGTTCCAATCTATTGTGATCGTTCGTAAAGGTGACAGTTTAGCTGGGTTAGTCGTAGATTCATTTATTGGCCAACAAGAAATCGTTCTGAAATCTCTCGGTGAATACTTGCAGAGTGTCTTTGCGATATCTGGTGCTACGATTCTAGGAAATGGTCAAGTCGCATTAATTGTTGACTGTAATGCATTGATTAAATAATCGAGGTGATGACATGACAAAAGTAACGGAAGTAAGCGAAATGAAAGTAATTGTCTTTCAATTGATGAATAAAGAATATGCGATTGGCTTAGACGTAGTAGAATCCATCGAGAAATCGCTGTCGATTACACGTGTTCCCCGTATGCCTTCTTATGTTAAAGGCGTGTTAAATTTACGTGGCGTAGTGACGCCAGTGGTAGACTTACGTGAACGTTTTGATATGGAGTATAAAGAGTTTGATGAGACAAGTTGCATTATTATCGTTTCGCATGCGGGTGCAGAAGTAGGATTAATTGTGGACGATGCGAATGATGTAATGGATGTTCCGACAAGCGCAATAGGTCCTCAGCCGGAAGTAGTGGGATCTGTGGAATCCGAATTCATTTCAGGAGTGGCGAAAGTTGATAAGCGATTATTGGTTATGCTAAATCTGGAAAAAGTACTGCAACCGATAAAGAAGGGGAATACGGATGAATTCTAAAAATGACATCACCGAGATGCATCTGGATGTCTTAAAGGAAATCGGGAATATTGGAGCAGCACATGCTGCAACTTCATTATCTCAACTGTTAGGTCAGAAAATTGACATGCGTGTACCTAACGTGGAGCTGGTTACGTTTGATGAAATGTTTGATTTAGCAGGTGGTACGGAAAAAGTGGTGGCGGGTATCTTTTTACGCATTGAAGGTGATTTGACGGGCACAATGTTTTTTGTACTGACTACTGAATCTGCTACACAATTTATTCGCAAATTGACAGGGGACGCGGCATTTACATTTACGGATGTAGATGATTTGGGAATGGGTGCTTCTGCGCTACAAGAGTTGGGGAATATATTGTCAGGTTCCTATTTGTCGGCGCTCTCTGATTTTACATCATTAAATATCTATCCAACTGTACCTTCATTAAGTATTGACATGGTGGGTGCCATTGTTAGCTTCGGCCTGATCGAAGTATCCCAGTACAGTGATGAAGTTATCGTCATTGAGACGGAAATATTACAAGAAGGGGAACAGGGTGTGTCAAGTTTAGCGGGGCACTTCTTTTTATTACCTGATCCACCCTCATATCGCACGATATTTAGTTCGTTGGGTGTCTTATAGATGGCAAGCGTTCAAACAGTAGTGCGTGTAGGGATTGCTGATATGAATATCGCAAAATCCCCTCATACGATTCGCACATCAGGACTGGGTTCGTGTGTTGGTGTAGTACTGTATGATTCTTCGAAAAAAATAGCAGGTATGGTGCATGTCATGTTGCCTGATAGCGAGTTGGGTAAGTCAACAAAACTAAATGTAGCGAAATTCGCAGATACGGGCATTCATGCAATGTTGGAACTTTTAAAATCTGAAGGAGTTAGACCTTTCAGCATCAAAGCGAAAATTGCGGGTGGAGCACAAATGTTTCAGTTCGGTTCAAATGATACGATCCGTATAGGTCCTCGCAATGTAGAAGCGGTAAAAAAAGAATTGAAAAGATATTCAATCCCTATTGTCGCAGAAGATACAGGCGGATCCAGTGGACGTACAATTGAATTTGATCCTGCTACGAGTATCCTGTTTGTTCGTACCGTCAATGCTGGAACGCAGGAAATTTAACAGTACAAACGAAGGCGGCTAATACATTAGTCGCCTTTATCTATTGTGATTTGCTATACTTATACATAAGACATAAAATCGGTAGAAGGAACCTGACAGGAAAGGCGTGAATTCGATGACAAATCAAGATGTAACTGAACGACATCAGTGGAAGTTATGGATCGAAAACCGTGATCCTGATGCAGGTGATATGCTAGTACGAATGTATACACCTCTTGTGAATTATCACGTCCAACGAATCAGTGCTGGACTGCCGAAAAACGTATCACGTGATGAAATCAAATCTCTTGGTTATCAAGGGCTTTTCGACGCGTTAACGAAATTTGATCCTTCGCGTGATTTGAAATTCGACACATACGCTTCATTCCGGATTCGGGGTACGATTATAGATGGTTTAAGAAAAGAAGATTGGTTATCACGTTCCCTAAGAGAAAAAACTAAGAAAATGGATGAAGAAATTAGTAAGCTCGAACAGTCCTACTTGCGAACGGTGACACCCGAGGAAGTAGCAGATCATTTAGGCGTTACAACAGATCAAGTCTATCAAACTATGCATGAACAGTATTTTGCCAATGTATTGTCCATTGATGAAAAAATGAATGATGAAGATGATCACGATCAAACCTTTGTATTGCAGGATGATCAAACGAAAACACCTGAACAACAAGCGGTCAAAGGCGAATTGATTGAAGACTTGATAACGAAAATCAAAGAACTAAATGAAAATGAACAATTGGTACTTAGTTTGTTTTACCAGGAAGATATGACGCTAACAGAAATTGGAGAAATTTTAAGCTTATCTACATCGAGAATCTCACAAATACATTCAAAAGCATTATTTAAGTTACGGTCGCTGTTGGCGGCTGAAATTACCGACGGAGGGATTTTATGAGTTTGAAAGCTATCGAACTTCAAATTGCTATCCCGAAGACATTTGAGGCAGGTAAAATAGCGGAGCAAAAGCAGCAACAGTCTCAACTTGCTCAAGACAGTGCCAATTTGCAAACAGAAAAACAAGCCTTAAAAAGCAAGGAAACGGTTTTAAAATCATCTCCATATGCAAAGATGGATGGAGATCAGCAGCCTAGCGAAGAGTCACAACAACAAGAAAAAAAAGAGAAAGAACAACAGCAAGCCAAGCATCCGTTTAAAGGTTCGTTCGTTGATTACAGTGGATAATAGTATGGGAATTCTACTAGCTCTTTTGTTCATCTTACAAATTATCGGATTTATGGTCATGACATTGCTGTACGTAAAAATTACAAAATTTAATAATCTGGAGAAAAAGCAACAACGTCTTATGAAAGAAATGGATCAATCCATATTAGCTTATCTAGGAGAAATCAAAGAAGAAAACGATCGTTTGATTCATCAATTGAATCAACGAACGGATGCTCAAATGAAGCCCACCACAAACTCAGCTCCAAGCGAACAGTCAATAACAGAAGTGTCTGATTCGAGACAGAAGCCACATCCGGTTCCTTTACATTTCGCTTTACGTTCCTACCAAAAGACGGTGGAAACTGAAAAGAATGTGAAAGAAAAGAATTCAGAACTACATTCAAAATCATTTGACGACCTGGACGACAAAGAAAAAGCCAAACAGCTGTATGCCGAAGGTAAATCAATAGAGGATATTGCAAGAAAGTTGAAAAAAGGTAAGACGGAAATCGAATTGATAATTAAGTTTGACTGAAGTTACACACAGTAGTTGCAAACAACGTAGAGTTGTGTTAATTTAATAGATGGTATTACTACACACGCGTGCGGATGAATGAGTGGGTGCCATTATGGTCACTTATTCGTAGGAAGTACGCGGAGGACAAAAAACCAATAGGAGGAATTAAACATGTCAGTAATCTCAATGAAACAATTGCTAGAAGCTGGTGTACATTTCGGACACCAAACACGTCGTTGGAATCCAAAAATGAAGAAATTTATCTTCGTGGAGCGTAACGGCATCTATATTATCGACCTTCAAAAAACGGTCAAAAAATTAGAGGAAGCTTACAACTTCATGCGCCAAGTCGGTGCGGATGGTGGTAAAGTCCTTTTCGTAGGTACGAAGAAACAAGCACAAGAAGCAATCAAAGAAGAAGCAGAACGTGCTGGAATGTATTACATCAACCAACGTTGGTTGGGTGGAACATTGACGAACTTCGGTACTATTCAAAAACGTGTAGCACGTATGAAAGCTATTGAGAAAATGGAAGAGGATGGCACGTTCGACGTACTTCCTAAAAAAGAAGTTTCTCAATTAAATAAAGAACACGAACGTCTTGTGAAATTCCTAGGCGGTATCCGTGACATGAAAGGCTTGCCTGATGTAATCTTTATCGTAGATCCACGTAAAGAGCGTATCGCGGTAGCTGAAGCAATCAAATTGAATATTCCACTCGTTGGAATCGTTGATACTAACTGTGATCCGGACGAAATCGACTATGTCATCCCTGCGAACGACGATGCAATCCGCGCAGTACGTTTACTTACAAGCAAAATGGCAGATGCTTTGATTGAATCCCGTCAAGGTGAAGACGACGAAGTAGCTGAAACAGTAAACGAAACAGCAACTGTTACTGCAGACTGAAATGAGTACATGATGAGACGATAAGTGGCGTACCCCTTATCGTCTCTTTTTAAAGCAAAAAGAAATTTCAAATGATATCTAATAGGAGGAATTTTCAAATGGCAACAATTACAGCCCAAATGGTTAAAGAACTTCGTGAAAAAACAGGCGCAGGTATGATGGACTGCAAAAAGGCATTAACTAAAGTAGACGGTGACATGACTGCAGCAATGGAGTATATGCGTGAAAAAGGCCTTTCAAGTGCAGCGAAAAAAGCAGATCGTATTGCAGCTGAAGGTGTTGCAAACATTTTAGTTCAAGGTAATGATGCAGTTATACTTGAAGTGAATGCTGAGACAGACTTCGTAGCAAAAAACGAAGGCTTCCAAACTCTTGTTAAGGAAATTTCTGAGTTCTTACTTGCAACGAAACCTGCTTCAGTAGAAGAAGCTAACGCAGCGAAATTAGACAACGGTTTGACAGTGTCTGAACACATTTCAAACGCAGTAGCTAAAATTGGAGAGAAAATTACTCTTCGCCGTTTTGTAATCCGTGAGAAAACAGATCAAGACGCTTTCGGTCCTTACCTACACATGGGCGGACGTATTGCCGTGTTGACTGTTCTTGAAGGTTCAACAGATTCTGAGGCAGCGAAAGATGTCGCAATGCATATCGCAGCAATGAATCCAAAATACATTTCACGCGACGAAGTATCTGCTGACGAAGTAGAAAAAGAGCGTAATGTATTGACTGAGCAAGCTTTAAACGAAGGTAAGCCAGAAAATATCGTAGCGAAAATGGTAGAAGGACGTCTTGGGAAATATTTCGAGGAAATCTGTGTCTTGGATCAAGCTTTCGTTAAGAATTCTGATCAAAAAGTTCGCGATTTCGTGAAAACAACTGGCGGAACATTAGTAGAGTTTATTCGTTATGAAGTAGGCGAAGGTATTGAAAAGCGTGAAGACAACTTTGCAGACGAAGTAATGAGCCAAGTAAAAGGTAACTAAGTATAATCCAATCGTACAGAGGGGCACATCCATCATGTGTTCCTCTTTTTTGAGAATAGGAAATTGCAGGAGGGCCAACATGAGTATTCCAAAATATAAGCGCATCGTGTTAAAATTAAGTGGGGAAGCATTAGCTGGAGACCAAGGCTTCGGATTGTCTCCGGAAGTTGTTAAATCAGTTGCAAGCCAAGTGAAAGAAGTAGTAGAACTTGGTGTAGAAGTAGCAGTAGTGGTAGGTGGCGGAAACATTTGGCGTGGGAAAGTCGGAAGTGAAATGGGAATGGACCGTACAACAGCTGACTACATGGGAATGCTTGCAACGGTTATGAACTCACTTGCTCTTCAGGATGCCCTTGAAAAGCTAGGACCAGAAACACGAGTAATGTCTTCCATTGACATGAGACAAGTAGCTGAACCTTACATACGTCGGAAAGCAATCCGTCATCTAGAGAAAAAACGTGTCGTAATATTTGCGGCAGGAACGGGTAATCCTTATTTCTCCACAGACACAACGGCTGCCCTGCGTGCTGCTGAAATCGAAGCGGATGTCATTTTAATGGCGAAGAACAACGTTGACGGTGTGTATTCTGCTGATCCGATGAAGGACTCAACAGCTACTAAATACTTAGAACTGTCCTATCTTGAAGTGATTAGTCAAGGACTTGAAGTGATGGATTCCACTGCTTCGACTCTATGTATGGACAATGATATCCCGCTCGTAGTATTCTCAATTATGGATAATGGTAATATTAAAAAAGCCGTACTAGGTGATGAAATCGGGACGGTCGTCAGGAGGAATAAGCAATGACAAAAGAAGTAATGGATCAGACGAGAGAACGTATGGATAAAGCGCATAGTGCCTATTCAAGACAGTTGGCTTCTATTCGTGCTGGAAGAGCTAACGCGAGCTTATTAGACAGAATTTCTGTTATTTATTATGGAGCACCTACACCATTAAACCAAATGGCTGGAATTTCTGTGCCAGAACCACGTTTGTTAGTAGTTCAGCCTTATGATAAGACTACAATTAGTGAAATCGAAAAAGCCATCATGAAATCAGACATCGGAATCACACCGTCTAACGATGGATCAGTTATTCGCTTAGCTGTACCTGCACTTACAGAAGAGCGTCGTAAAGATTTAGTGAAAGATGTAAAACGTGAAGCGGAAGATGCAAAAGTAGCGATTCGTAATGTTCGTCGTGACAGCAATGAAGATTTGAAGAAGCTTGAAAAAGATGCAGAAATTACTGAAGATGAATTACGCCGTTACAATGAACAAGTACAAAAGATGACAGATGAATTTATCGAAAAGATTGACCAAACTGCAAAAGATAAAGAAAATGAAATCTTGGAAATCTGAGTACAGAACTTTCTATAAGGAGGAGCGTCCTACTTTTAGGACGCTCTTTTCTTTCTTTTGCATGCTATTTACCATGCAATTTGGTAGGATAGTCAGTAGGAGTATCCGAATTGAGCCAAGTGGGGGAACGCTATGCTTAGAAAACTAATGGGAAAAAAAACGGCAGACATTCAGTTGCTGGACGAACGGATTGAAGCCGTTAAAAATAGACAAATTCCTAACCATGTGGCGATTATCATGGATGGAAACGGTAGATGGGCGAAGCAACGTAAAATGCCACGAATTGCAGGCCACCATGAAGGAATGAAAACGGTTCGGCAAATTACCAATTTTGCAAATGCCATGGGTGTAAAAGCACTCACCCTCTATGCATTTTCAACCGAAAATTGGAAGCGGCCCAGGATGGAAATTGACTTTTTAATGAATCTTCCGGGCGAGTTTCTTAATACGTATTTGCCTGAGTTAATGGAAAAAGGCATCAAAGTGGAAATGATCGGAGATATGGATGCGCTTCCGAGCCATACAGAAAAAGCGATTAAGAAAGCAATGGAACAAACTAAAGAAAATAAAGGGTTAATTTTGAATTTTGCTATGAATTATGGGAGTAGAGTAGAACTGGTTCATGCAATGAAAGAGATGGCAGAAGAAGTGGCTTCCGGAACATTAAAAGTGGAGGAAATTGATGAAGGTTTAATTGAATCCAAGCTAATGACAGCCCATTTGCCGGAACCTGACCTACTAATTCGCACAAGTGGTGAAGTACGTTTGTCTAATTTTATGCTATGGCAACTTGCCTATGCGGAATTCATTTTTACGGATGTATTATGGCCAGATTACGATGAAGACTGCTTTTTACAAGCAATAGAAGATTTCCAAAAAAGAAATCGACGCTTTGGAAGCTTGGAAGGAGATCAGAAAAGATGAAGCAAAGAATCATCACTGCTATTGTAGCTCTCGTGTTTTTTGTGCCATTGATTATCATTGGTGGATTACCGTTTATAATGATGATTTTTGCGATATCTACGATAGGTTTATATGAACTACTGCGTATGCGTAATATGTCTCTTTTTTCTACCGGTGGATTACTCTCTTGGTTACTTCTGCTCGTCATTTTACTACCATCAAGGTGGACAGAACAGGTTGAAAGTTTCCTGAGTTTAGAAAAGCTCGAAATGATCTATGTATTGATATTATTGTTATTGGTTTATACTGTAATAATGAAAAATAAATGGACATTCGAAGATATTGCATTCAGTGCAATTAGTGCGCTGTATGTTGGTATTGGTTTTTATTATTTGATCGAAACTCGACTATTCGGTTTAGAGTACATAGGCTACGCATTACTCATTATCTGGTCAACAGATTCTGGTGCGTATTTTGTTGGACGTAAAATAGGAAAACGAAAATTATGGCCGGATATTTCACCTAATAAAACGATTGAAGGATTTATTGGAGGGATAATTTCTGCGGTCGTGATTACGTTGATTTATAATATGTTCTACCCTATCGCCACGTCATTCGTGTCGTTTATTCTCATTACAATAGTGGCATCAATTGTAGGACAAATGGGTGACTTAGTTGAATCAGCACTGAAACGTTTCTATAACGTGAAAGATTCAGGGAAGCTGCTGCCTGGACATGGAGGCGTTTTGGACCGATTTGACAGTTTACTGTTTGTACTCCCGTTGCTTCACTTTGTTCAATTCATAGGATAATGGAAAGGAAGTTCATAATATGAAGAAAATCAATTTGCTTGGTGCCACGGGTTCAATCGGGACTCAAACATTAAGCATTATTGCAGCTCATCCTGATCGCTTTGAATTAACAGCGATGTCGGCAGGAAGAAATATACAAAAAACAAGTGAAATCATTACAAGATTTCAACCCAAATTAGTTTCTGTTTTAGAAGCGGCGGATGCAGAGCGCCTAAAAAAAGAATTTCCTAAAATTCAATTCGTTCATGGTGATGAAGGATTAATTGAAGCGGCAGTTGGACTGGAAGCAGATGTCTTGCTAAACTCAGTAATTGGTAGTGTAGGACTAAGACCGACACTTGCGGCGATCAAAGCCGGCATGACGATTGCCATTGCGAATAAAGAAACACTGGTGGCAGCCGGTAATCTTGTCGTAGAAGCAGCACAACGTCATAATGTTCCACTTGTTCCAGTAGATAGTGAACACTCTGCATTATTCCAGTCGTTAAATGGTGAGAATCCGAAGAGAGTCACAAATTTGATATTAACAGCATCTGGTGGAAGCTTTAGGGACTACACGCGGGATCAACTTCAGCACGTTACAGTAGAACAAGCACTCGCGCATCCAAACTGGTCGATGGGTAATAAACTAACTATCGACTCAGCAACGATGATGAACAAAGGGTTGGAAGTGATAGAAGCCCATCATTTATTTGCGATGCCATATGATCAAATAGAATGTCTACTACATAAAGAAAGTATTATACACTCGATGGTGGAGTTTGAAGATACAAGTGTCATGGCGCAACTAGGTTCACCAGATATGCGTGTTCCGATTCAATACGCACTTACCTATCCGGATCGTATTCAAATGGCTGATGCTAAACGTCTTCGTCTCGATGAAATTGGCAAGTTACATTTCGAAAAAATGGATTATAAACGATTTAAAGCCTTGTCACTTGCATATGATGCAGGTAGGGAAGGAGGCACTATGCCTTCAGCGATGAATGCGGCAAATGAAGTGGCGGTTCAACTGTTCATGGAAGGTCATATTCCTTTCTTGCAAATCGAAGAAATCATTGAAGACATAATGCAGCAGCATCAAACTATTCAAAATCCCGATTTGGAAGAAATTTTGGAGACAGATCGCAATACGCGAAAAAAAGTCTATGGTATAGTGAAGTATCAAGATTAATTTCAGGCTATTATAGCCGGTGAAGGTGGTTACTGAATGGAAACGGTTATTGCGTTTATAGTAATATTCGGGACACTTGTAGCATTTCATGAGTTTGGTCATTTCTTGTTTGCCAAGAAAGCTGGCATCATGGTTCGAGAGTTCGCTATTGGAATGGGACCTAAAATTTTAGCGATCCGCAAAGGTGAAACGCAATACACAATCCGCCTATTACCTATAGGGGGATATGTACGGATGGCTGGTGAAGATTTCGATACAGTTGAATTACAGCCAGGTTACCGTGTAGGATTATTATTGAATGCTCAAGACGAAATAGAAAAGATTTACTTAAATCGAAATGTTTCCAATCCGAATATTTTAAACGTGGAAGTTGAGTCATCCGATCTCGATAAAAAATTATATATTGAAGGATATGACGAAGATGGACAATTGGTTCATCTGAAAATTTCTAGAACAGCTTTGATTATTGAAAAAGGGCAGGAGACATTAATCGCTCCCTACGATCGTCAATTTGAGTCCAAATCATTGGGGAGCAGAGCATTGGCAATATTTGCAGGGCCGCTTTTCAATTTCATCTTGGCGTTTTTCATATTTCTAGCTCTTGGTTTAATGAATGGTGTACCAACCAATGAACCGATTATTTCGGAAGTGAAGTCGGATACGCCGGCGGAGATGGCTGGTATGAAAAAAGGTGACTTAATCACAGGAGTCGACGGTAAGTCGATTGATTCCTGGATGGAGTTTTCCGAAGCAATCCAAAAAAGCGCCGGAATCCCGATGTCAATTGAAGTAGATCGGGCGGGGAAGCAAGTGGTTTTGGATGTAGTACCTGATACGGTGGAAGATGCTGGACAGGAATTTGGTCAAATTGGTGTTATGTATTCAAGTCCATTAGAAAAAGGATTTATTAAATCCATAGTGTTCGGAGCCGAGCAGACTTATTCATGGACTGTGAAGATCTTTGAATTATTAGGTATGCTCATTACGGGTCAGTTCACAATAGACGCACTGTCGGGTCCAGTAGGAATCTATAAAGCGACAGAAGAAGTGGCTCAACATGGTATTTTCAATTTAATGAATTGGGGCGCTGTGCTAAGTATCAATCTAGGGATCATGAACTTACTGCCATTACCTGCGTTGGACGGCGGAAGGCTATTGTTCTTCTTGTTTGAAGGCTTAAGGGGTAAACCGATTGATAAACAAAAAGAAGGTATGGTGCATTTTGTAGGTATCATGTTATTAATGGTTTTGATGCTTGTTGTGACATGGAATGACATCCAACGATTTTTCTTCTAAAAAAGGTGGAAGTATATGATGAAACAATCGAAAACGTTTATACCCACAATGCGTGAAAATCCATCTGAAATAGAGATGCGTTCGCATCAGTTATTATTGCGGGCAGGTTATATTAGACAGAATGCCAATGGTGTTTACACATATTTAACTCTTGCACAAAAAGTATTTAGAAAAATCGAATCGATTATCCGACAGGAAATGGAAGCTATTGAAGGCGTGGAAATTTCTTTGCCTGCGTTGCAAAGCTCAAGTATTCTAAAGGAAACTGAACGATGGGATTCATACGGCAGGGAAATGTTCCATGTCGCTGACAGACAGACCAATCAATTGGCTTTGAGCTCAAGCGATGAAGAAGCAATCATTGACCTACTGCGTGATGAAGTTCAATCGTATAAAAAGTTACCATTAACAATTTTTCAAATCAAAACAAAATTCCGTGATGAAATAAAGCCACGTGCGGGTTTACTTCATAGCAGAGAATTCATTAGAAAAGATGCCTATTCATTCCATTCAACGCAAGAGAGTTTGGATGAAAAGTATTTAGAAGTCATGCAGGCATACACCAATATGCTAACCCGTCTTGGTATGCATTTCCGCATGGTAATATCGGATGGTGGAACAGGTTCCCATGAGTTCATAGCGTTAACCGAAAACGGAGAAGATCAAATAGCCTATAGCGATAGTTCTTCCTACGCTGCGAATATGGAGTTTGCCGAAGTCCACGTAGAATACGAGCCGTCCGATGAAAAGCAGTTAGAGATGATAAAAATCTCGACTCCGAATCAACGAACGATTGAAGATCTCGCTTCATTTTTATCAGTTAGTCCGGAGCGTATAATCAAATCATTGGTGTATAAAGTGGACAATGATTTTGTTATGGTCATTTGTCGAGGCGATCATAGCGTCAATGAATATAAATTGAAGCGGTTTCTACATGTGAAACATATGGAGCTGGCAACAGAACAACAGATTGAAGAATTATTAGGCTGTCATGCCGGTTCGATTGGGCCTGTGAAACTACCGATTGGTGTAAGGGTATATGCCGATCATGCAGTCAAAGCAATGGTGAACGTAGTAGCCGGAGCGAATATGGACGACTATCACTTATTGAATGTCAATCCTGAACGTGATTTTGCTATTGATGATTATGTAGATATTCGTTTCGTTCAAGAAGGGGACAGTTCTCCTGATGGAATAGGTACGATTAAATTCACTGAAGGTATAGGCGTGGGACATTTACGAAAATTAGGCACCGTCTTCAGTGAACAGATGAAAGGAACATTCCTCAATGAACATGGCAGAAAAAAGCCTTTCATTATGGGAAGTTATAGTCTCGGAATCTCTCGGTTACTGGCTACAATTGCCGAGCAATTCAATGATGAAAAAGGATTGAAGTGGCCGAAGCATTTAGCACCATTTGATATTCATTTGATTACAACGAATGTTAAGGATGAAGTACAAACGCAGCTGGCGGATGAGTTATATGCTGTTCTAGAATCGTATCGATACGATGTGTTATATGATGATCGTGCTGAACGTGCGGGTGTGAAATTCGCTGATGCTGACTTGATTGGTTTGCCAGTACGCATTATAATTGGTAAAAGAGCAAATGAAGGCATTGTGGAGGTTATGTACCGCCATAGTGGCGAGTCAATAGATTGGCAAAAAGAAGAAGTGTTGGAAAAGCTACAATCCTTCTTTAGTGCAGATTAATCCAAGAAGGGGAGTCCGTTAACGGAACTTCCCTTCTTTTCGCGATAGAATGGAGGAAATTTAGATGGATGCCGCTCAAAAGTTTTTAACTTTGCTGCAACAGACCGGACTGACAGATGATCAGTTCATGACCTATTTTCAAAACGGTGAGTTAAATCGTGTAACTATACAGAAGAAAACAAGAGTGTGGAAATTCAATATAACACTCGATGAAGTGTTACCTATCGAAGTATTCCAAATTATGCAACAACGTGTTCATGAATCGTTCGCAGCTATTGCGAATGTCCATATTGAAATGGAAGTTAGAAAAAATGAAGTGAATGAACAATTAATAATAGATTATTGGCCACTAATCCTAGATGAGCTAGCGGATATATCTCCTCCTATACGTCAATGTTTAGTGGAACAAAAGCCTAAGATACACGGCGAGAAATTATTGCTTACTTGCTCAAACGATTTGGAGTGTCAAACATTAAAAAATAAATATGTGGATATATTATCGTCACTCTATCAGCAATTCGGTTTTCCAAAGTATATGTTCGATGTATCGATTGTTGAATGCCATAACGCAGAAGAAGAACGTCAGCAATTTCTTTCGCAAAAGCAGCAGGAAGAAGACCTGTTATCCAAGCAAGCGTATCATCAGTTGCAACAACGTGAAACGATGAAAAGCGAGCAAGGTGATTCTGACAGAGTATTATCTCTTGGTACACCGATCAAGGCAGGCGAGCCAGTTATTCCGATCCATGAAATACAAGACGAAGAAAGACGTTTAATTATTGAAGGTTTTGTATTTGATGCGGAAGTACGAGAGTTGCGAAGTGGCCGTTCATTATTGACACTGAAAGTAACAGACTACACCGATTCAATCTTAGTCAAAATGTTTTCGCGTGATAATGAAGATGCAGAAATTATGAATTCCTTTAAAAAGGGTATGTGGGTAAGAGCTCGCGGTGGTATACAGAACGATACATTCGTACGTGACTTAATCATGATGGCGCAAGATATTGCCGTTATTCCCACTATTGAACGAATAGACAAAGCGCCTGATGGACAGAAACGTGCGGAATTACATGCGCACACATCCATGAGTCAAATGGATGCAGTCGTTTCAGCGCCAGCATTAGTGGCACAAGCAGCTAAATGGGGACATCCAGCGATTGCGATAACTGATCATGCGAACGTTCAGTCTTTCCCTGATGCTTATAACGCTGGTAAAAAACATGGTATTAAAGTGTTGTTTGGCTTGGAAATCAATCTGGTGGATGACGGTGTTCCGATTGTCTATGAAGAGCAACACCGTCTGCTTGAAACAGATACGTACGTTGTATTTGACGTCGAGACTACAGGCTTGTCAGCTGTGTACGACACGATTATCGAGCTTGCAGCTGTACGAGTGAAAGATGGAGAAATCATTGATCGGTTTGAACGCTTTGCCAATCCGCATCATCCGTTGTCGTCCGTGACGACGAATCTGACGGGTATTACAGATGACATGGTAGAAAATGCACCAGAAGTTGAAGACGTAATGGCAGAGTTTATAGAGTTTATCGGGGATGCAGTGTTGATTGCACATAATGCTTCGTTTGATATGGGCTTCTTTTATGCTTCATGTAAGCGCGCAAAAATAGAAACAATCGCTTATCCGGTCATCGATACATTGGAGCTATCTCGTTTCCTTTATCCCGAACTGCGAAATCACCGTTTGAACACATTGGCTAAAAAATTCGATATTGAATTAACACAGCATCACCGCGCCATTTACGATACAGAAGCTACTGCGTATCTGTTTTTACGCCTGCTATCGGAGACACAAGAAAAAGGTATCAAGTGGCTGGATGATCTAAATAAGAATATTGGTGAAGGGGATGCTTATAAACGCTCACGACCTTCACATTGTACTTTACTTGCGACAGATGATGAAGGGCTGAAAAACTTATTTAAGCTCGTATCTATTTCGCATATGGACTTTTTCTATCGTGTGCCCCGTATACCGCGTTCGTTACTTGTGAAATATAGAAAAGGGATAATCGTGGGTTCAGGCTGTGATAAAGGTGAAGTATTTGAAGGGTTAATGCAAAAGCCGATGGAAGAAGTAGAAGAAATCGCAAGCTTTTATGACTATTTGGAACTTCATCCAAAGCCCGTCTACTCGCATTTACTCGAACTCGATTTAATACGAGATGAGTGGAACCTCGAGGATATTATGCGGAAGATGATCAAGCTTGGTAAAAAAACGGGATTGCCAGTTTGTGCAACAGGGAATGTGCATTACTTAAATGAGACGGATGCGACCTACCGGAAAGTTCTTGTTCGTTCACAAGGTGGAGCAAATCCGTTAAATCGACACTCGCTGCCTGAAGTTCACTTCCGTACGACAGACGAAATGTTGAAAGAATTTGAGTTTTTAGGTGAAGACGTAGCAAAAGAGATTGTAGTAGACAATCCATTGAAAATTGTAGAACGTATTGGTGATGTGAAACCAATTAAAGATGACCTGTATACACCTACAATTGAAGGGGCGGAAGACGAAGTACGTGATCTGACGTATTCTATGGCACATCAAATATACGGTGAAACATTGCCAGAGATCGTTGAAGCGCGAATCATAAAGGAATTAACGTCTATTATTGATAATGGTTTCTCAGTTATTTATCTAATTTCGCATAAGCTGGTGAAAAAGTCATTAGACGATGGCTATCTAGTTGGTTCGCGGGGATCTGTCGGCTCCTCATTTGTTGCAACCATGATGGAAATCACTGAAGTGAATCCGTTGGCGCCACATTATGTTTGTCCGTCATGTAAAACATATGAATTTTTTGATGATGGTTCAGTTGGTTCAGGATATGATTTGCCAGATAAAGCATGCCCAAATTGCCAGACGATGTTCAAAAAAGATGGTCAGGATATCCCGTTCGAAACCTTCCTTGGGTTCGCGGGTGATAAGGTTCCAGATATCGATTTGAACTTCAGTGGTGAGTATCAGGCGCATGCGCATAACTATACAAAAGAGCTGTTCGGAGAAGATTATGTGTTTCGTGCAGGAACAATAGGTACAGTAGCTGAAAAAACTGCATATGGATATGTTCGAGGGTATATGAATGATAACGATATCCAAATGCGTGGTGCGGAAATTGACCGGCTTGTACAAGGGTGCTCAGGCGTGAAACGAAATACAGGACAACACCCTGGTGGGATTATTGTAGTGCCTGATACAATGGACATTTTTGATTTTACACCGATTCAATTCCCAGCGAATGATCTAGAATCAAGCTGGAAGACAACACACTTTGATTTCCACTCCATCGATAATAATTTATTGAAATTAGATATTCTAGGGCATGATGATCCGACGATGATTAAAATGTTGGAAGATTTATCAGGCATCGATGCGATGACTATTCCGCCCGACGATAAAGGCGTTATGGAATTGTTTAGTGGTACGTCTTCTCTTGGCGTAACAGAAGAACAAATTGATTGCAAAACAGGAACTCTTGGCGTGCCGGAATTTGGAACACGATTTGTGCGACAAATGTTAGAAGAAACGAAGCCGTCTACTTTCTCTGAATTAATACAGATATCTGGTCTGTCACACGGTACGGATGTTTGGCTTGGCAATGCACAGGAATTAATCCAGAATAAAACTTGTCAGCTATCAGAAGTGATTGGCTGTCGTGACGATATTATGGTTTATTTGATCTATCAGGGACTTGAACCTTCACTTGCATTTAAGATTATGGAATCTGTACGTAAAGGAAAAGGATTGACTCCCGAATTTGAAGAAGCAATGAAAGAGAATAAAGTTCCAGGTTGGTATATCGGATCTTGTAAAAAAATCAAGTACATGTTCCCGAAAGCTCACGCCGCAGCATATGTATTAATGGCACTACGAATCGCATACTTCAAAGTGCATCATCCAATTATGTATTATGCGACGTACTTCACCGTTCGAGCGACCGACTTCGATTTGGTGACGATGTGTAAAGGTTCTGCAAGTATTCGAGCGAAAGTTAAAGAGATCAACGGCAAAGGATTGGACGCACTTCCGAAAGAGAAGAGCTTAGTAATTGTTTTGGAAATAGCGTTGGAAATGGTTGAGCGAGGATTTACATTTGCGAAACCTGATCTCTATAAATCGGATGCGACACAGTTTCTTATTGAAGACAATAAACTGATTCCGCCATTTAACTCGATTCCTTCACTAGGAACTAACGTTGCAAAGACGATTGTTGAGGCGAGAAAAGACGGTGAATTTTTATCGAAAGAAGACTTCCAGAAGAGAGGTCGAGTTTCTAAAACGGTTGTGGAGTATTTGGATAACCTCGGTTGCTTGGAGGGGATGCCTGAAGCGAACCAACTATCCCTATTCTAATGGGCTTGCAGCGGTTGCTTCAGTTGCATTGTAAATGGCCTTGTGATACGATTAAAACAACTTTTGCTATACGTCTTGCGGAAAAGAGTGGGGCTTCCCGCTCTTTTCTGTTGTTATTTTGAATTTCGGGAGGGATACCATATGAGTAAAATTATAGAGGAAGTCGAACAGTTAGCAAGGCCGATCGTTGAAGAATTGGGTCTTGAACTGGTTGATGTTGAGTTCTTGAAAGAAGGTCGCGATTGGTTTTTACGCGTCTACATCGATACACCTGAAGGTAATATTGACATAGATCAGTGTGCGGCAGTCAGTAATAAACTTAGCGAGGAACTAGACGTTGTGGATCCGATTTCGCAAAATTACTTCCTTGAAGTGTCTTCTCCCGGGGCGGAAAGACCTTTGAAAAAAGATGAAGATTTTGAAAAATCCGTGGGCCAATACGTGTTCATCAAAACGTATGAACCGATTGATGGAATGAAAGAATTCGAGGGGTATTTACTCGGGTACGGACCGGAACATGCAAAAGTGGAAATACGGATCAAGACGAGAAAAGTACTAGTGGAAATTGACAAAACAAAAATTGCATTCGCACGACTGGCAATTGATTTTTAAAGCGAAAAACAACCTCTGTCTAGCCTTGCGCTAGTGACTGAGGAACCAAGAGCAACAACAATTGGAATGTAGGAGTGATGAACATGAGTAGTGAGCTACTCGACGCACTGACAGCTCTTGAACAGCAAAAAGGTATTTCAAGAGACGTAATAGTCGATGCAATTGAAGCAGCGCTTGTGACAGCGTACAAACGAAATTTTAACCAAGCACAAAACGTGCGTGTGGACTTGAATTTAAACAAAGGCACAATGGCTGTCTATTCACGTAAAGATGTAGTAGAAGAAGTAGAAGACGAGCGATTACAAATTTCATTGGAAGATGCACAACTCATCAATCCAGTATATGAACTACATGATGTCGTTGAGGAAGAAGTCACACCGCGTGACTTTGGACGAATTGCTGCCCAGACTGCTAAGCAAGTTGTAACCCAGCGTGTTCGTGAAGCTGAACGCGGTTTGATCTATGAAGAGTATATCGATCGTGAAGAAGATATCGTCAACGGAATCGTAGAGCGTATGGATCCGAAAAACCTATTCGTTGGATTAGGGAAAGTGGAAGCGGTGTTACCGTCAAGCGAACAAATTCAAACAGAATCATATGCACCCCACGATCGCATCAAAGTATACATTACAAAAGTAGAAAGAACAGCACGTGGACCTCAAGTCTTTGTTTCCAGAACACATCCAGGTCTATTACGGCGTTTATTTGAACTTGAAGTGCCTGAAATATATGATGGTACAGTAGAAATCAAATCGATTGCACGTGAAGCGGGCGATCGCTCAAAAATTTCTGTCTATACAACAAACGAAGAAGTGGATCCAGTAGGTTCCTGTGTAGGTTCAAGAGGAGCACGTGTCCAAACTATTTCGAACGAATTGAATGGCGAAAAAGTAGATATCGTAGAGTGGTCTGAAGATCCGGTCATCTTCGTCGCAAATGCTTTAAGCCCTTCAAAAGTTATTGATGTACAAGTAAATGAAGAAGAGCGTTCTACTACTGTTGTTGTACCAGATTACCAACTCTCCTTGGCAATCGGGAAAAGAGGCCAGAATGCAAGATTGGCTGCTAAATTAACGGGTTGGAAAATTGATATCAAAAGTGAAACGGATGCCAGAGAATTAGGGATCTATCCCCGTGAGGAATCTCTTGCAGTGCCAGTAGAAGAGGTAGATGGTAGTGCAGATGAGTTCCTAGAAGCTTATGAGTATGAAGATGAAACGCCAGCTGAATCAGCTGAAGATTTTGATTTATACGCAGATGAAGACAAAGAAGATTGATTTGGAAAGGATTGCATGCTGATGGCGAACAATCGAAAAATCCCTTTGCGTAAATGTGCAGCGACTGGTGACATGTTACCTAAAAAAGAAATGATTCGAATTGTCCGTACGAAAGAAGGCGAAGTATACGTGGATTTGACAGGAAAGAAGTCAGGCCGCGGTACATACGTTTCCAAAACGGAGGATGCCGTAGAAAAAGCACGTAAGCAACACTCGATTGAACATCAATTGAATGTCAAAGTACCGGAAGAAGTATACGAAGACCTTTTGCATGCAATTCGTCGAGAGGCAATTAAATGACAAAAGATTCGATACCTATTTATCAATTGCTTGGTATGGCGGCACGTGCACGTAAAATTGTAACGGGTGAAGATTTAGTCGTACAGTCAGTTCGTGCAGGCGAAGCGCATCTGGTTATCCTATCTGATGATGCATCAAAGAACACTATGAAAAAAATAACGAATAAATGTAATACGTACAACGTTGAGAAGCATGTATTTGGAAGCCGTGAAGAACTCGGGCATGCAATTGGAAAAGAAGCTCGAGTCGTTTTGGCACTAACAGATAAAGGATTCGCAAAAAAGTTATCCGAGCTTCTCAATGAATTTAATCGGAGGTGGGCTAATGACGAAAATGAAAGTACATGAATATGCCAGATCAATAGGCAAAACAAGTCGAGATATTGCTGCTGAATTAAGTAAAAGTAATATTGTAATAAAGAGCCATATGGAAGAACTGGATCCAGTATCTATTGCAAAATTAGATGAGAAGTTTGGTGATCTTAAAAAGCCAGAGGCGAAAACTGCTACAGTTAAGCCAGCGAGCAAACCAGCAAACCAGAGAACTGATCGTCCAAACAACACAAATAAAACAACTGGCGCGCAAGGTACTAACCGACCTGCAAGTAGCCAAGGCGGATCTAACCGTCCAGCTTCCACTCGTCCTCAAGGACAATCTACATCCGCACCGAAAGCGGGTAGCTCGCAACCACCACGTCAGCAGGGTGCAGGTTCAGCACGTCCAGCTGGCGGAGGTGGACGTCCAGGCGGGGGGCGCGGTGGTAGACCACCAGCACGCGGGATTAATCAAGGTCGCCGTAGATACCGTCCGGCGGTACCTGCACAAAAGATTGAAATACCATTACCGGATAAAATTACTTTTTATGAGTCATTATCAGTGGGTGAGCTAGCTAAAAAATTAGGTAAAGAACCTTCTGAAATCATCAAAAAGTTGTTCATGCTTGGTGTAATGGCAACCATTAACCAAGAATTAGATAAAGATGCAATTGAGTTAATTTGTGCGGAATACGACGTGGAAGTAGAAGAAGAGATCCGCATTGACGTAACAGACTTGGAGATCTACTTCGAAGATCCTGAAGAGGAAGAAGAAGTACAAGGTGAACTAACAGAAAGACCACCAGTTGTCACAATTATGGGTCACGTTGACCATGGTAAAACGACGTTGCTTGACTCTATTCGTAACACTAAAGTAACGCAAGGTGAAGCGGGTGGCATTACTCAGCATATTGGTGCATACCAAATTACAGCTAACGACAAGAAAATCACATTCCTTGATACACCAGGCCACGAAGCTTTCACAACGATGAGAGCGCGCGGTGCGAAAGTTACGGACTTGACAATCTTAGTTGTAGCAGCCGATGACGGTGTTATGCCACAAACAATTGAAGCGATCAACCATGCAAAAGCAGCAGAAGTTCCAATCATTGTTGCAGTTAACAAAATGGATAAACCTTCTGCAAATCCTGACCGCGTTATGCAGGAATTAACTGAACACGGTTTAGTCGCAGAAGACTGGGGCGGCGATACGATTTTCGTACCAATTTCTGCACTAAAAGGTGAGGGAATTGATCAGTTACTCGAAATGGTTCTATTAGTTGCAGAAGTAGGCGAATTTACTGCTGATACTTCCATTAGAGCTAGAGGTACTGTAATTGAAGCGCAACTCGACAAAGGAAAAGGTTCTGTAGCTACTTTGCTTGTGCAAAATGGTACATTGCATGTAGGAGATCCAATTGTTGTCGGGAATACGTACGGTCGTGTTCGTGCAATGGTCAGTGACCTTGGTCGTCGCGTAAAAGAGGCAGGTCCTTCAACACCAGTAGAAATTACTGGGTTGAGTGATGTTCCATTTGCAGGAGACCGTTTCGTCGTATTTAAGGATGAAAAAACGGCTCGTCAAATCGCTGAATCACGTGCTGGAGAAGCGCTTCAAGAACAGCGTGTGGAGAAAACACGTGTAACACTCGATAACTTGTTTGATCAAATGAAACAAGGCGAAATGAAAGAATTGAACTTAATTGTTAAAGCAGACGTACAAGGTGCGGTTGAGGCAATGGCGGCTTCTCTAATGAAGATTGAAGTAGAAGGCGTTAATGTAAAAATTATCCACACTGGCGCAGGGGCGATCAATGAGTCCGATATATCTTTGGCAGCTGCATCTAACGCGATCGTTATTGGATTTAACGTACGTCCTGATACCAATGCAAAACGTGCCGCTGAAGCAGAAGGCGTAGATATTCGTCTGCACCGTGTTATTTATAAAGTAATTGAAGAAATCGAATCAGCTATGACAGGCCTACTTGATCCGGAGTATGAAGAGAAAGTAATAGGTCAGGCAGAAGTTCGTGAAACATTTAAAGTATCTAAGATCGGAACGATTGCAGGAAGCTATGTAATCGATGGCAAAATCACAAGAGATGCTGGCGTTCGTGTTTTGCGCGATAACATTGTAGTCTTTGAAGGCGAATTGGATACATTGAAGCGTTTCAAAGATGATGCAAAAGAAGTTGCAAAAGGCTATGAGTGTGGTATTACAATTAAAAAATTCAATGATGTCAAAGAAGGAGATATCATCGAAGCGTACGTTATGGAAGAAATTAAAAGAGTATGATTGTTTACGCGGAATGTTCTTTCTACATCCCAGCAGCGGCTTCTTTAAAAGAAAAGCGAGCCGTTTTGAATAGGATGAGGGATCGGGTGAAAAACTCCTATAATGTATCGGTTGCAGAAATCGATCATCAAGATCTATGGCAACGTACTACATTCGCATTAGTTGCCGTGGCATCTTCCAAAGACGCCGCGGAACGGGAAGTGAGACGTGCGATTCGTCTGTTTGAATCCAATCCTGATTGGGAAATGACTACGTGTACAGTTGACTACTTATGAGCAAAGAACGAGGTGAATTGCCATGTCAGTGCGTGCTAATCGTATAGCAGAGCAAATGAAGAAGGAATTGGGCGATATTATCGGCCAAAAACTGAAAGATCCACGTATCGGATTTGTGACGGTGACCGGTGTTGATGTAACTGGAGATTTACAACAAGCGAAAATCTTTATTTCTGTTCTAGGAACGGATAAAGAAAAGGAAGATTCGTTACTTGGGCTTTCCAAAGCAAAAGGTTTCATTCGATCAGAAATTGGTCAGAGAATCCGCCTTCGCAAAACACCCGAAATTGAATTCGAAATCGATGAATCAGTCGCTTACGGTAATCGGATTGAAAGTTTGATCCGCAAAGTAAAAGACGAAAATGAACAATAAACACGAGGAGGAAGTTCATAGTCGCTTAGGCGGCATGACTTCCTCCCTTCTTACATAGAGCAAGTTTTTCTGAATGAATTTAGGAAGAAGGGGTAAGATGAACGGTATTCTACCTTTATGGAAAGAGAAAGGTATGACGTCGCATGACTGTGTCTTTAAGTTACGAAAGATATTACGGACAAAAAAAGTCGGACATACAGGCACGTTGGATCCTGAAGTAGAAGGTGTCTTGCCTATATGTATAGGAAGAGCCACAAAAGTCGCTTCATATATTACAGATGCAGGTAAAGAGTATATCGCAACCGTTTCTATAGGGCGCTCAACGGAAACCGAAGACGCGCAAGGCGAGACTGTAATAAGTGATTTAACACAGAAAGAATTCACTAGGAATCAAATTGTAGAAGCATTAGAGCAACTAACAGGTGAAATCACTCAAATCCCACCTATGTATTCAGCGGTAAAAGTAAACGGCAGACGTCTGTATGAATATGCGAGGAAAGGCATTGATGTAGAACGTCCTGTTCGTAAAGTGCAGATCTATCAAATGGATTTATTTACTGAAGATCAACTTTTTAATGGCGAAGAAGTAATGTTTTCCATTAGAGTACGTTGTGGTAAAGGAACTTATATCCGAACGTTAGCTGTGCAAATTGGCGAACTGCTTGGATATCCAGCACATATGAATTCCTTAGTCCGAACTGTTTCGGGTAATTTTGACGAATCACATTGTAAAACTCTCGAAGAAGTAGCACAAGTGATGGAGTTAGATCAAGTACAGACAATTTTGCGTCCTATCGAAGATGTATTGACTGATTTTCCACAACTTGAAATCGATGCAGCATCATTGGAATCTATACGAAATGGTCAAGTGCTTCCCGCAGTACCACTGCTAACTAATCACCCTTCTATCATGATGATGTTCGAAGGTCGTGTGTTGGCAATCTATCAAAAACATCCAACAAAGCCCGGTTTAATGAAACCGGAAAAAATGCTGCTAGCTAGTGAGTAAGGAGAGATAGAAATGAAAATCTATAGATTACGGTATCCGGATTCGATAAATATTCGACAACATCTTGCTTCTTCGTTAGCTATCGGATTTTTTGATGGTGTACATAAAGGACATCAGGAAGTCATTCGCAGTGCTAAAAAAGTTGCAGATGATTTATCGATCGAGACAGCTGTCATGACGTTCGACCCCCATCCATCACAGTTGTTTTCAGGAAAAAATGTTGGATATATTACACCGATTGAAGAAAAAATCAGGGTGCTTGAATCTCTTGGTGTGGATACCCTATTCATCGTCAGTTTTGATTGGGAATTGGCTAGTCTTTCACCGCAAAGATTTATCGATATCTTTATCAAAGGACTTGGTGTTAAACATGTTACGGCCGGCTTCGATTTTACATTTGGTTCAAAGGGTTCTGGGACGATGAAAGATATGCAGGAGCTATCGGAAGGTGAGTTTGGGACAACAGTTATTTCTAAAGTGACTTTCAATCAAGACAACAAAGTATCTTCCACGGAAATTCGCCAACTATTATCTAATGGTGATGTAGAAGCGGCAGCGATACTTCTCGGTCGTCCATTCCGTACAATGGGTGAAGTAATACATGGAGAAAAACGGGGACGTCAGTTAGGTTTCCCTACAGCTAATATCCAAACTGCCGAAGAACATGTAGTTCCCGCTAGTGGTGTGTATGCCGTGCGTTGCCTGATAGGAGATACATGGTACCGCGGTGTCTGCAATATGGGTGTAAAGCCAACATTTCATGATCCAGAACATCGAATTCCTACAGCTGAAGTACATCTGCTGGACGTCAATATGGATCTGTACGGACAAAAAATGGCAATTGAATGGTTGTACCGTATACGTTCGGAACAAAAATTCGATTCACTTGATGCATTAAAAATGCAAATTGGAAAAGACAAGCAAACGGCAAAGGACTTATTAACCGACTAGTTGGTTGTTGCAACTGACATAATGCCGTGATATGATACAATAGTGTTCATTACACGAACCTCTTCTTGGCAACACGAATCACCAACGTTTGCTCGGGGGACGGGGATACTTTTATTTAGGAGGTGAAAAGGATGGCTATTACACAAGAGCGCAAAGCTGAATTGATTAACGAATTCAAGACTCATGAAAATGATACTGGATCTGCTGATGTTCAGATTGCTATCCTTACTGAAGAGATCAATAACCTGAACAGCCACTTACGTACTCACAAGAAAGATCACCACTCACGTCGTGGTTTGTACAAAATGGTTGGTACACGTCGTCGTCTATTGAGATATCTACGTGAAACTAACGTTCAACGTTACCGTGATCTTATTGCATCACTTGGCTTACGCCGTTAATAAGACTGAGAAGCGGGCTTTGCCCGCTTTTTTCTATGGAATTAAGATGAAATATTTCGCATATATGTATCACGTTTGATACACTATGAATAATTACATACAAGATGTATACAGTTATACAATAGAGAGGAGTTCTACAATGTCAGAACAGAAAAAAGTTTATACACTCGATTGGGCAGGACGTACGCTTACAATCGAAGCCGGCCAACTTGCAAAGCAAGCTAACGGTGCGGTGCTTGTCCGCTATGGCGAAACAACAGTACTTTCCACGGTGACAGCTTCTAAGAAACCAAAACCTCTAGATTTCTTCCCACTTACAGTGAATTATGAAGAACGCATGTACTCGGTTGGTAAAATCCCAGGAGGATTTATCAAGCGCGAAGGACGTCCTTCAGAAAATGCAGTATTGACTAGTCGGTTGATTGACCGTCCGATAAGACCATTATTCCCTGAAGGCTTCCGTAACGACGTCCAAGTAATTTCACTTGTTATGTCAGTGGATCAGGATTGTTCATCTGAAATTTCAGCTATGATTGGTTCTTCTTTGGCTTTATCTATCTCAGATATTCCATTTGATGGACCAATCGCAGGCGTTCAAATAGGTCGTATAGATGGAGAATTCATCATCAATCCTACACCGAGTCAGCTTGAAACATCAGAACTTGATTTAGTCGTTGCGGGAACAAAACATGCAATTAATATGGTCGAAGCAGGAGCTAAAGAAGTTTCTGAAGAGATCATGTTAGAAGCAATTATGTTTGGTCACGATCAAATTAAGAAATTAGTCGAATTCCAAGAGAAAATTGTAGCTGAAATTGGCAAACCAAAGTTCGAAATCGAATTGTTCACATTGGATGCAGACATCAGTAAAGAAGTAAAAGATCGTTGTGAAAACGAACTAATGACAGCAATCCAAACTGAAGAAAAGCATGCACGTGAGGAAGCGATCAACGAAGTGAAGGCAGCTGTACTTGAGCATTACACAGAAGCCGAAGCTGACGAAGAGACTATCAAGCAAGTGAAAGCGGTTCTTGAGCAAATGGTGAAAGATGAAGTACGTCGTCTAATTACAGTCGACAAAGTTCGTCCAGATGGCCGTTCGCTTGACGAAATTCGTCCACTATCATCCGAAACTGGGATCTTACCTCGCACTCATGGTTCTGCATTATTCACACGTGGACAAACACAAGTACTAAGTGTATGTACATTAGGGGCGCTTGGTGAAAATCAGATTATTGATGGTCTAGGTTCAGATGAGTCTAAGCGCTTCATGCATCATTATAATTTCCCGAACTTTAGTGTCGGTGAAACAGGTCCGATTCGTGGTCCAGGTCGTCGTGAAATTGGTCACGGTGCATTGGGAGAGCGGGCATTACAGCCTATGCTTCCCGATGAAGTGGAATTCCCTTACACAATGCGTCTAGTTGCAGAAGTATTGGAGTCTAATGGTTCCTCTTCACAAGCATCAATTTGTGCCTCTACAATGGCTATGATGGACGCTGGTGTACCACTCAAAGCACCTGTAGCTGGAATTGCTATGGGATTGATCAAAAAAGAAGAAGACTATTCCATTCTGTCAGATATTCAAGGAATGGAAGACCATTTAGGCGATATGGACTTTAAAGTAGCAGGTACTAATAATGGTATTACTGCTCTTCAAATGGATATCAAAATTGATGGTTTATCCCGTCAGATTTTGGAAGAATCTCTTGAGCAAGCGAAAATTGGTCGTATCAAAATTCTTGATCATATGTTGACGACAATATCTTCAACTCGTGAAGAATTATCTGAGTACGCACCGAAGATTATAGTCATCCATATCAAACCGGACAAGATTCGTGATGTGATCGGACCAGGTGGAAAAGTCATTAATAAAATTATTGAAGAAACTCAAGTGAAAATCGATACAGAGCAAGATGGAACGATTTATATCTCGTCGCCAAACTCTGAAATGAATGAAAAAGCTAAGAATATGATCGAAAATATTGTGCGTGAAGCAAAAGTAGGCGAGTACTACTTGGCGAAAGTTAAGCGTATTGAGAAGTTCGGTGCATTCTTGGAAATCTTCCCGGGCAAAGACGGCCTACTTCATATTTCTGAGATTCAGGAAGCACGTACGAAAGAAGTAGAAGATGTATTAAAATTGGATGATGAACTATTTGTAAAGGTAATTGAAATCGACAGACAAGGTCGAGTGAATCTTTCACGAAAAGTAGTCATTCAGGAAGAAAAAGAACAAGAACAAGAACAAGCTAACAAAGAGTAATCAATTCGTGAAAAAAGCCTCTTCCTGCACAAGTTGCGGCGAAGGAGGCTTTTTGTTCTTACAATAAGGAGTGAAGTCTGTGATTCAAAAATATAATTGTTCAAATGGTGTACGCATTATCCATGAAAAAATGCCGCATTTACAGTCCGTGGCAATCGGTGTCTGGGTGCATGCAGGTTCAGCCAATGAAACTAAAGAGCAAGAGGGCATTGCCCATTTTATTGAACATATGTTGTTTAAGGGAACGGACACAAGAAGTGCACGAATGATTGCTGAGCAGTTTGATCAGATTGGGGGCGATCTAAATGCCTTTACTTCTAAAGAAATGACTTGCTATTACACTACAGTCTTAAGTCATCATGCTTCATACGCATTAACTGTTTTATCTGATATGTTTTTCCATTCCCAATTCAAAGAAGAAGAGATGGAAAAAGAAAAATCTGTCATTCTGGATGAAATATCTTCTGTTGAAGACATGCCTGATGAAGATGTGGACGAAAGATTATGGGCCGGAATGTTCTCAGAGGATGCAATTGGAAAGCCTGTAGGTGGAAGGATTGAAACAATAAAGTCATTTACGAAAGAAATGGTTGAAGAATTCATGGTGAAACATTATCGTCCTGAAAACTTGGTTATTTCCATTGCGGGAAATTATGATGAGCGTTTAATCAAGCTGATTGAAGCAAACTTTGGAAGCTATCAAAGTAAAGACCAGGCTTCTGTTTCGATAAAAGACGAAAAAGTACCGAATTTTACAGCACAACAAATCATCAAAACAAAAAATATTGAACAAGCTCATGTATGCTTTGGTTATCCTTCTCTGCCTTCGACTCACGATAAAATTTACGAGTTAAGCTTATTCGATAGTATCCTCGGCGGAACGATGTCATCTAGGTTATTTCAGGAAGTTCGAGAGAATCGCGGTCTAGCCTATTCGATTCACACATATTATGCCGCATATAAAAATGCTGGCTCCTTTGTGATTTATTGCGGAACCTCTCCGGAAAACATTTTAGAGACGTATCGTACAATTGATCAGGTCATTGCGGAAGTACTCCATGATGGTCTAACAGATAAAGAATTGCGAAATGCCAAAGAACAACTTAAAGGTAGTTTTGTTCTTGGTTTGGAAAGCTCTGAATCGCGTATGTATAGGAACGGACGCAATGAATTAGTGCTTGGCAAACATCAGACGATCAATGAAGTCGTTGAACATATTGAGAATGTTGAAAAACGAAATGTCTATCGACTGGGACAGCAAATGTTAGAAAGTGATCGTGCACTATCCATTATCGCGCCTAAATCAAGTATTCAGCAATTAAAAAAATTGCAGAACTAGTCGACTTCTCGCCTCTGATACATATGATGAAAGAGATCTTTAAAGGGGAGGGCTTTCATGAAATTATCAGAACTGGCACAAAAAGAGCTGATTCAAGTAGAAGAAGGCATGAGGTATGGCTTCTTGGCAGAAACAGATTTGCTGTTCGACCGCAAAACAGGAGCAATCATCGGATTTGAAATACGGAAAAAATTAGGAAAAACTCTTTTTAGGCAAAAAGATCAAGATATAATTGAATATATTCCTTGGCATGAAATTGTGTTGGTGGGCGAAGATCGGATTTTATTTGGCAAAACACATGAACTGAATAGAAAGGAAGTGGAAGAATATGACTAAATGGCTTGTAGTAGGCACCGATCAGCGTTTGCGCATTGCGAATGAACTATTGGTAAAATCAGGAATCGACAGTGAATATATATGTTCTGATACGTTTGATGAACAGTTAAAGCAAACTTTGATAGATACAAAGCCTGATCATCTTCTACTTCCTTTGTTGATGATGGAACAAAGCATACCCGTAGACTATTTGAAAAAGGGCTCTTCTGTTTATTCCGGTAATACTTCGGCGAAATGGAGACAAGAGCTTGCTGAGAAAGGTATAACGCATACGAATTATCTAGAAAATGAGCAATTCATTTGGAGAAATGCTCAATTGACTGCAGAAGCATTCGTTCATGTCTTTTATGAACATACCAAACGACAGATTGCAGGTAAGCATTTTTATATTGCTGGATTTGGCAGAGTAGGAAAAGCAATTGCCCATACATTGTATCAATTGCAGGCCACTGTCACCATCGTTGCACGTGCTGACGGACAATTGGCGGAAGCAGAGGTGTTTGGATATAACACTCTAAAACTCCATGATGCCACAACATTCAGACATGGCTATTTAGTTAACACTATTCCAGCCCCATGGCTCGATACAAATCAAAGCGGTACTTTACATGTATTTGATGTCTCTTCAACACCTGGGTGCCTAAAGCATTCCAATTCCGCTGAATACTATACGATACACCTCAAATTGCCCGGGAAGCATTTTCCTGAGGATGCGGCAGCTGTATTAGTTGACGCGATTTTGAGAATAAGTATAGACGAAAGGGGAACTAAATGCTCAAAGGAAAACGAATCGGATTAGGCATCACTGCTTCACACTGCACATACGACCAACTGCTTCCGATGATCGCTTCGTTGCAAAAAGAGGGAGCGATTGTCGTTCCAATTATTACACATTCAGTTCTTCATGCTGCAACGCGTTTTGGTACGGGTGAAGAATGGATTAAACGAATAGAAGAAGCGACAGGCGAGAAGGTAGTGACAAGTATTGTTGAAGCAGAACCATTCGGACCATCCAATCCGCTTGACTGCATGGTAATTTCACCGCTTACGGGTAATTCCATGAGTAGGTTCGCAAATGCTGCTACTGATTCACCTGTTTTGATGGCAGCTAAAGCAACATTGCGTAATGGTAAACCGGTAGTACTTGGTATTTCTACAAATGACGCACTAGGACTTAACGGAATGAATCTCATGAAGTTATTGAATATGAAACACGTCTTTTTTATTCCATTCGGTCAGGACGATTGCATAAAAAAACCGAACTCCTTAATATCGGATTTCTCATTATTACCTGCTACTGTTGCATCCGCGATAGAAAGTAAACAATTACAACCGTTACTAATAATTCATAATAATGCATGAAAATAGATTTTTAAATTCTTCAATATATGTTATAATTCGTTCAATCACAATTAACGAGACGAGGACATGACAATCTGTCCCTACTATTGCTTGTTAATAATTGAAAGGAAGATATAGATGAAGAGTGTTACTGTTGCAATTGTTGGCGCGACCGGAGCGGTAGGTACAAAAATACTTGAGAAATTGGTGGAACGTAATTTTCCTGCCACTTCCATTAAGTTACTAGCATCTAAACGTTCAGCGGGCAATGAAATCATAGCGGGTGGAAAAACGTACGTTGTACAAGAAACAACGCCGGAAGCTTTTGAAGGGATCGACATTGCATTCTTTAGTGCCGGTGGAAGTATTTCCGAGAAGTTTGCACAAGACGCAGTGAAAAGCGGAGCGGTTGTAATTGATAACACAAGCGCGTTCCGCATGGACCCTAATACGCCACTTGTCGTTCCAGAAGTGAATCCACAAGAGTTGAAAAACCATTCAGGAATCATTGCGAATCCAAATTGTTCTACCATTCAGATGGTAGCAGCGCTTAAGCCTATTAAAGATCAATATGGACTGAGCAAGCTCATCGTATCTACTTACCAGGCAGTCTCAGGTGCCGGCGTGGAAGCGATTGATGAACTAGCGGAACAAAGCAAGCAATTCACGGATCGTAGTGAAATTGAAGCAGAAGTATTACCATCCGCTTCTGCAAAACGTCATTATCCAATCGCATTCAATGCGATTCCACAAATTGATTCATTTGATGAGTCGGGCTATACATTGGAAGAACTGAAAATGATCAATGAAACAAAGAAAATATTCGGCGATCAAAACATGGCAGTAGCAGCAACGTGTGTCAGATTACCAGTTGTATCCGGACATTCAGAATCCGTTTACATTGAAATTGATCAAGACGACGTCACAGTGAAAGATATCCAGGCATTGATCGAAAATGCCCCAGGAATTGTCTTGCAAGATGATCCGGCTTCACAGCTCTATCCAATGCCACTTTATGCAGAAGATAAAGATGAAGTATTTGTAGGAAGAATCCGTAAAGATTTAGATAACAGCAAAGGATTCCACCTATGGATTGTATCGGATAACTTATTAAAAGGTGCTGCATTAAACTCCGTGCAAATCGCCGAGGCACTTATCAAATAAATTGTGTAAGTAGAATTAAGAATGATAACGAAAAGGAATGGTCAATGTGCAACTTGGAAATGTAGGGACAGCAATGGTCACTCCTTTTTCTCCTGACGGTACGATTGATTACGCCCAAACAACCAGCTTGCTTGAGCATTTGATCGCAAATGGGACAGATTCTGTCATCGTAAGCGGTACAACTGGTGAATCACCGACGCTAACTGTTACGGAGAAGAAGGAATTACTGGATTTTGTAGTAAAGGTTGTGAATAAGCGTATTCCAGTGATTGCAGGTACAGGGACAAACAATACTGCGGAATCCATAGAGCTGACTAAGGCTGCCGAGCGATCAGGGGCTGACGGAATCATGCTCGTGACACCTTATTATAATAAGCCAGACCAAAAAGGTATGTATGCACACTTTTCAAAAATTGCTAACGTTACAACATTGCCTGTATTGTTATATAATATTCCAAGCCGTTCCATCGTCAATTTGCTTCCAGAAACCGTTATTGCATTATCGAAAATCGATAATATTAAAGCAATCAAAGAAGCAAGTGGAAATTTGGAGCAGATGGCAGAAATCATTGAAGGAACCGCGGACGATTTTGAAGTGTACAGTGGTGACGACGGATTGACTTTGCCATTGCTTGCAATTGGCGGTAGAGGAATTATTTCAGTTTCTGCACACATCGTGGGAAATGAAATGCAAGAAATGATTCAAGCTTTCCAAAATGGCAACATAAAAGAAGCCGCTGAACTTCATCGTTCATTATTACCGGTATTCAGAGCATTGTTCTCGATGCCGAATCCTGTGCCTGTGAAATATGCGCTGGAAAAAGCAGGTGTACCAACAGGCGGCGTTCGTTTACCACTTGTGGCAATGGATGAAAATGAAGCCGCGATCATCGACGAAGCGCTTGAAAAATTTGAAAAAAGAACACGGATTCTGTAATAAATAAAAGCCGGACGACCATTCCGGCTTTTTTTGTTTGTACTGAACGCCTACTATCTCGTATAATGGTGTTTAGTCGTTGTGGGCGGGAATAGAATATAGGAGGAAACAATGTGACGAAAATACAAAATGAATTAATTAGAGTGATTCCACTAGGTGGAGTAGGGGAAATTGGAAAGTCTATGTATGTCGTTGAAATCGACGACGAACTATTTGTTATGGATTCGGGGTTAATGTTTCCAGAAACGGAAATGCTAGGTATTGACTTTGTAATACCTGACATGACGTATCTTGAAGAGAATAAAGATCGGATCAAAGGAATATTCTTAACTCATGGTCATGAAGATGCAATTGGGTCTATTGCTTATTTATTACAGAAAGTACAAGCTCCTGTCTACGGTACAAAGTTGACATTGGCTTTGGCGAAAGAACATTTGAAAAAAATGCCGGCACCATCTAATGTCCGATTCTTCGAAGTGACAAGCAAAAGCCGAATGAACTTCAAGCGTACGCATGTGACATTCTTTTACACAACGCATAGTATTCCGGATTCTTTAGGAATTGTCTTCCATACAAGTGAAGGTGCAATCGTCAATACAGGGGAATTCAAATTCGACCAAGCAGCAAAAGGCAAATATCGCCCTGATATTGCGAAAATGGCTACACTTGGTGAAGAAGGAGTCTTTATCTTGATGTCCGACTCTACAGAAGCAGAGCGTCCAGGTTATACGACATCTGAGTCTGTAATCGAAAAACGTCTTTTTAAAACATTCCACGAAGCACAAGGAAGAATTTTAGTAGCGTTGTATGCATCAAACTTCATTCGTATTCAGCAAGTACTAGATCAGGCTGCAGCACAGAAAAAGAAAGTTGCAGTTGTTGGTAAAAGTTTAGAAAGCTACTTTGAGGTCGGGTTAAAATTAGGTTATTTACAAGTGGAAGAAGATATTGTAATTCCAGTTAAAGACATGGAGCGCTATGATGATCAGGATATCGTAATCATTGTAACAGGTAACCAAGGTGAGCCACTAGAAGCATTGGAAAAAATCGTCCGTAAACATCATAGAGAAATTAATATCAAAAGTTCAGATACGGTCTTGATTACATTCACGCCGTCACCCGTAATGGAAATTTCCATGTACAAGATGATGAATGAATTAGCAAAGGCTGGAGCGACTGTACTGACGTCCACACGAAATGTACACGTCTCGGGTCACGGTTCTGCTGAGGATTTGAAAATGATGTTAAACTTAATGCGACCTCAATATTTTATTCCGATTCAAGGGGAATATCGTATGCTGATTGCACACTCCAAGCTCGCTCAAGAAGTTGGTCTACCTAAAAGCCGTATCTTCATTGCGGATAAAGGCGACATTGTTGAATTCAAGAATGAAAAGCTTCGCATGGCGGGTAGAGTCCAGGCTGGTAACGTCTTGATCGATGGTATTGGTGTAGGAGATGTAGGAAACATCGTGTTGCGTGACCGTAAGCTGTTATCGCAGGACGGGATCTTTACAGTCGTTGTGACATTGAACAGAAAGCAAAAACGAATCGCTGCAGGTCCTGAAGTCGTCTCACGAGGGTTTGTCTATGTACGTGAATCAGAGGAATTATTTGAAGAAGCGACAAAACTGATTACTAAAATTGTCGAGAAGTACGTGAATAAAGAAACATTTGAATGGACAAACATTAAACAAGAGATCCGTGAGACTTTGAGTTCGTATTTATATCAGCAAACAAAACGTCGCCCGATGATTATCCCAATTATCATGGAATACTGATCCATATTGTTTGTTGACTAATTAAAGAACAATTGGATTTCCATGCCTTTATGGCTGGAAATCTTTTTTTTAGAAAGGGGGTTAGCAAATGGCGAAGAAACGTGCTAAAAAGAGAGCACCAGCGAAGAAAAGACAACAGAAAAAACAGCAAAGTCAAATGCAACCGCTCTGGTTTGAAATTTTAGGTGTCATTTTAATCGGTATCGCAATTATCATGATCTTTGAATACGGCGTAATCGGTCGAGGGTTATCGGCTTTCTCTAGATTCTTATTTGGTAATTGGTATGTTGCATTGCCATTTTTGATTATTGTGCAAGCATTGATTTTCATGGTCAAGAGACAAATCGGCGGATATAAGCACCGAATCGTCATCGGTTGTTTATTCATTTTAGGTAGTATGCTGTTGTTCAGTCATGTTCATTTATTTCAGACATTGTATGAAAGCAAGGTTCTGATGTCAAATTCCGCACTGAAGGAAACATGGAAAGTTCTCATCACCAATGATGGTATACATGACCAAACGGGGACGCTAGGTGGCGGTATGATAGGCGCTGTACTATTCGCAATGTTTTATTCACTGGTTGATTCATCAGGCGCTACAGTGGCTGGTGTACTGTTACTGCTCATTGGCATGATCTTGTTGACGGGAAAGGCTTTGATTCCCATCTTGGTCGAACAAACACCTATCTTGATGAATAGTATCAAGAACAAATGGATGGCGAGAGAAAAGAAACCTGTCAAGTCACCTGAAGAAAAACGTAAAGAAAGTGCGCGCAGTAATAGAAAGAGTAAGCCAAAACTAGTAAACACTGCTGAAATGGAATCAGTACAAGAACATCCAGAACCGGTCAGTGAACCAATTATCTCTAGCTTCACGGCAAAAATCGAACAGGCTGTACAACCAGAAGTTGTACAAGAAAGGGAATTGATAGATAAAGTAGACACAACCCTTGATCCTAAAGATCCTGCGGTTGATTATCCAGTAATGGGCGGAGAACAAGAAAACGAATCGTATATTTTGCCATCCACCAATCTATTGGAACCACCTGTAGCAAGTGATCAGTCTGGAGAATATAATTTAATTCAGGCAAACGCCAAGAAACTAGAGAAAACGTTCCTAAGCTTTGGCGTCAAAGCACGAGTGACACAAGTCCACTTAGGACCAGCAGTCACTAAATATGAAATCCTACCTGATACAGGTGTAAAAGTAAGTCGCATTGTTAGTTTGGCGGATGATATTGCATTGGCATTGGCAGCTAGTGGTATTCGTATTGAAGCACCAATCCCTGGTAAGTCAGCAGTTGGAATCGAAGTACCGAACAATGCAGTGGCGATGGTAAGTTTACGTGAAGTGTTGGAATCTAAAGAAAATAATTCTCATGAATCCAAGTTGCTAGTAGGTTTAGGCCGTGATGTGACAGGACAAGCCATGATGACAGAACTCAATAAAATGCCCCACGTATTAATTGCGGGTGCCACGGGCAGTGGTAAAAGTGTTTGTGTCAACGGCATCATTATGAGTATTATCATGCGGGCGAAACCACATGAAGTGAAAATGATGATGATCGATCCGAAAATGGTAGAGTTGAACGTATTTAATGGTATTCCACATTTGTTGGCGCCTGTCGTTACGGATCCGAGAAAAGCGGCGCAAGCGTTGCAACGTGTTGTATCGGAGATGGAGCGCAGATATGAGTTATTCTCCCATACCGGCACACGGAACATTGAAGGGTATAATAACCATATTGAACAGTGGAATGAAGAACATGATGAGAAACATCCACGCATGCCATATATTGTTGTTATCGTCGATGAACTGGCAGACTTAATGATGGTGGCATCAAGTGACGTAGAAGATTCCATCACACGTCTCGCACAGATGGCGAGGGCCGCCGGGATTCACTTAATTATCGCTACTCAACGACCAAGTGTTGATGTCATTACAGGAATCATTAAGGCAAACATTCCGTCACGAATTGCATTTGCTGTCTCTTCAGCCATCGATTCTCGAACTATTTTGGACGGTGGCGGTGCCGAGAAGTTATTGGGACGGGGAGATATGTTATTCCTGCCTGCGGGCGCTTCAAAACCTACGCGTATTCAAGGCGCATTTGTCTCGGATGAAGAGGTCGAAGCTGTAGTAGATTTTGTTATCGAACAGCAAAAAGCTCAGTATCAAGAAGAGATGATTCCGACGGAGGTTGAAGTATTAGCACCGCATGAAGAAACCGATGAGTTATATGATGAAGCCGTACAAATGGTAGTGGAGATGCAAACTGCGTCCGTATCGATGATCCAGCGTCGTTTCCGAGTCGGTTATGCTAGAGCTGCACGTATAGTGGATCAAATGGAAGCGCGGGGTGTGGTTGGGCCGCCTGAAGGCAGTAAGCCAAGACATGTACTACTCAATAAATCTGAGCTGGAAATGTAAGTCTTCTTTCGTCCTTATTTTGATAAGTCGAAGTTATTCGTGATTTCGGCTAGATATTTCCTTCTACCTAAGTAAATGTTATAGTGAAGGCAGAAGGAAATTATCATTGCAGGCTATTGAAATAGAGTCCGTCATCCGATATTTAGTAGAACCGAAAGCGCTACCATGTAATGTAACTTCATCACTGTTATCATGAACATCATCTACGGGTCGGGTAAAAAGTTCGCGAATATTTTACTAACACGATTCTTTTCATATTCAGTTTTTAAGTAAAAAGTAATGTCGATAGGGGTATAAGACGTACAACGTCCTAACATAATACCAAAATAAGCCAAGGGAGGTCATTATTGATGAAAAAAAGAAAATTTGGTCTAGCGATGTCTTTAGTGTTAGCCGCAGGTACAATGTTAGCAGCATGTGGCTCTGACGATAAAGGCAAAAACAATGCGGGTGAAAAGCCGGCAACAGGGGACAGCGGTGAGAAAAGCGAATTTTCAATTGCTATGGTAACTGATGTTGGAGGAATTGATGATAAATCATTCAACCAATCTGCATGGAAAGGCGTTAAAGAGTTTGGAGAAGAACAAGGATGGGAAAAGGGGACTGGCGGCTACGATTACCTTCAGTCAACTGGCCCAGAAGATTATACAACAAACCTTAACAACTTGGCTCGTCGTGACTTTAACCTAATTTACGGAGTAGGTTTCTTGATGGAAGATGCAATTGAAGATATTGCAGCGCAACAAAAAGATACTCAGTTCTCAATTATTGATGGTGAAGTAGATGCTCCAAACGTAGCTAGCATCCTCTTTAAAGAACAAGAAGGCGGATACTTAGCTGGTGTCGCAGCTGGATTAATGACAAAATCAAATAAGATTGGTTTCATTGGTGGCATGGACAATCCTGTAATCGAGCGTTTTGAAGCTGGATTCCTTGAAGGTGTCAAATCAGTTAAGCCTGAAATCAAAGTAGATTCAAAATATGTAGGTGCATTTGATAAAGCAGAACTTGGTAAAGCTGAGGCGGGCCGTATGTATTCTTCAGGCGTAGACATTATTTTCCACGCTGCAGGCGGAACAGGTAACGGTGTATTCTCAGAAGCGAAAGAACGTAAGCAAGCAGATAAAGATGCATACGTTTGGGTAATCGGTGTTGACTCTGACCAGTATGAAGAAGGAAAAGTGGGAGATGCCAACGTTACACTTACATCTATGTTGAAGCGTGTAGACGTAGCAGTTAAAGACATTGCTGATTTATCGATGGCTGGTAACTTCCCTGGTGGTGAAACAAAAGTCTACGGCCTTTCAGATAATGGTTTAGGTCTTGCTGATTCACGTGGCGCTATTCCACAGGACGTTTTGGATCAAATTGATGAACATGCACAAAAGATTGCAAATGGTGAAATTGAAGTACCAGAGTTTGTAGAAAAGAAGAAATAAGGTCATTAAATAACTGAAGGCCGGTTTTATATCCGGCCTTCATTTCATTAAGTTAATAAAATAAAGGTTCCTTGATATTTGTTCTGGAACTTTTATTTTATTAATTTTTAAGATTAATAATAAAAAATATTGGCAGGCTACTTATAAAAAATGGCAAAGCTTTCAACTTTTCATATAGGGGCTTTATCACGTATTATTGAAGATAAGAGTTGTGCTATTTAATTCTATTGAATTCAATTATAGGCAAGGAAGTGATGGGGATGAATTATGTAATTGAGATGCTAGAAGTTTCAAAAAGGTTTGGAAATTTCTATGCAAATGATCATATTACATTACAACTGGAGAAAGGCGAAATTCACGCATTGCTGGGTGAAAACGGTGCGGGGAAATCTACCTTAATGAATGTGTTATTTGGTTTGTATCAACCGGATGGTGGAGAAATCCGTGTCCGTGGCGAAAATGTAGCAATCACTGATCCGAACGTGGCGAACGATCTCGGAATCGGGATGGTGCATCAACACTTTATGTTGGTGGAGAATTTAACTGTAACCGAAAACATTATTTTAGGTAGTGAGCCAACTAAATCTGGTGTTATTAACATTAAGGATTCTGCAAAAAAAGTTGCAGAAATTTCTAGGATGTATGGTCTCGATGTGGATCCTTACGCCAAAATCGAGGATATTTCAGTTGGTATGCAACAACGTGTCGAAATTCTTAAGACACTTTATCGTGGAGCAGATATTCTAATATTTGATGAACCTACTGCATCACTAACGCCTCAGGAAATTGATGAATTATTGAATATCATGAAAAAGCTCGTTGCAGAAGGAAAATCCATCATCTTGATCACCCATAAACTGGCGGAAATCATGAACGTCACAGACAAAGTTACTGTCATCCGCAAAGGTAAAGGAATTGGTACTGTTATTACATCGGAAACGAATCCCGAAGAGTTGGCGACGTTGATGGTAGGACGTCAAGTCACATTTAAAACAGAAAAAGGCCCATCCCAACCGACTGAAGAAGTATTGAAGATAGAAAATCTTCAAGTGAATGACTATCGTGGTGTTGCTAAATTAAAAGGCCTTAACCTTTCAGTACGGCGCGGTGAAATTGTTGGGATTGCTGGCATTGATGGTAACGGTCAATCGGAATTAATCGAAGCAATCACGGGCTTAACTAAAGTAAAGAGCGGTAAGATTTTTATCAATGATGAAGATATCACAAATAAAAAGCCGCGAAAAATCACCGAAACCGGTATTGGACATATTCCTCAAGACCGCCACAAGCATGGACTTATATTAGACTTTTCGGTGGCGTATAATAGCGCGTTGCAATCGTATTATCATGAACCATTATCTAAAGGCGGAATCATGAATTATAAAGAGATCAATGAGAGAGCAGGAGAACTGATCAAAGAGTACGATGTCAGAACCCAAGGAGCACACGAATTAGCGAGGGCGTTATCCGGAGGAAATCAGCAAAAGCTCATCATCGGACGGGAAATTATGAGAAATCCGGATTTACTAATTGCCGCATTACCTACACGTGGTTTGGATGTGGGAGCAATCGAGTTTATTCATCGCCGTTTGATTGAACAACGTGATAAGGGAAAAGCAGTTTTACTCATTACGTTTGAGTTAGATGAAGTCATGAACGTTTCTGATAAAATCGCTGTTATTTATGATGGGACTATTGTAGGTACCGTAACACCTCAAGAGACAACGGAACAAGCCCTAGGATTAATGATGGCGGGTCATTCAAAAGATGTTGCTGAGAAAAAGGTGCTAGCCGCTGAGAAAGATGGTGATGAACATCATGTCGAATAGAATGATCAATATACTCGTCCCAATGATTTCGATCCTTCTAGGACTTTTAGTAGGCGCTGTTGTGATGTTGATCAGTGACTATAATCCGATCACAGGCTATATAGCATTATGGAATGGTATTTTTGGTGATTCTTATGCAATTGGTGAAACCATTCGTCAAATTAGTCCATACATACTTGCCGGACTTGCAGTGGCATTTGCATTCAGAACTGGACTTTTCAATATTGGTGTTGAAGGACAATTGATCGTTGGCTGGTTTGCTGCAGCTTATGTAGGGATGGCATTCGATCTGCCAAAAATTATTCATTTACCTTTCGCACTGATAGCAGCAGCTGCCGCTGGGGCGCTGTGGGGGCTTGTGCCGGGTATTTTAAAGGCGACATTGAAAGTGCATGAGGTTATTGTCACCATCATGATGAACTATATTGCCTTACACGTGGTGAACGCATTAATTAAAACACTCTCCGGTGGTGGATTCAAATTGGAGCGTATCCATCAATCGGCTTCGCTTCGGTCAGAGTTCTTATCTAATCTAACGGACTATTCTACATTGCACTACGGAATATTCGTAGCATTGGCTATGGTTGTTGTCATGTGGTTCATTTTAGAGAAAACAAAGACTGGATTTGAGTTGAAGTCTGTTGGATATAACGATAATGCTGCTCGCTATGCGGGTATGAGCGCAAACAAGAATATTGTTCTCGCAATGGTCATTTCGGGTGCTTTTGCTGGACTTGGAGGTGCAATGGAGGCGCTTGGTACGTTTGGTAATATGTCCTCCATGGGTGGCTTTACAGGAATTGGTTTTGATGGAATCGCCGTGGCCTTGCTTGGTGCGAATACGCCACTTGGTGTCATCTTCGGAGCCACATTATTCGGCTCATTGAAATATGGTGCGAATAATATGCCGAACGAAGCAGGAATTCCAGTAGAAATTGTTTCAATTATTATAGCATTGGTTATTTTCTTTGTTGCCTGTGGATACATCATCCGTGTAGGACTCATACGTTTGCGTAATAAGAAGGAGGAGAAGTAACATGTTAGATGTATTATATTTTATCATACCTATAACAATTGCTTCTGCAGCTCCTCTTATTTTTACAGCAATTGGCGGTGTATTCTCTGAACGATCCGGAGTCATCAATATCGGATTGGAAGGCCTTATGATTATGGGGGCATTCATTGGTATCTTATTCAACTTGTTTTTTGCGGATACCTTTGGCGCCTGGACACCTTGGATTGCGTTACTTGTGGCAATGCTCGTTTCAGCCCTATTTGCAACACTTCACGCTGTAGCGTCTATCTCGTTCCGGGCGGATCAAGTAGTGTCAGGTGTTGCAATTAACATGTTAGGTCTGGCTATCGCATTATTTTCGGTAAAAATGATTTTCGGCAAAGGTCAAACAGATTTTATTCAACAAAAAATCCCGAGATTCAACGTGCCGTTTTTGGAAGATATTCCAATCATTGGCCCCATGTTCTTTAAGTTAGTTTATGGCTCTTCAATTATGGCGATCGTCGTAGCGTTTATCGCATGGTTTGTTATTTATAAGACACCATTTGGTTTGCGTCTTCGCTCAGTAGGAGAACATCCGATGGCGGCAGACACAATGGGCATCAAAGTAACAAAAATCCGCTATATTGCAGTACTAATTTCTGGCGGCCTAGCTGGAATTGGTGGGGCAGTTTATTCACAGACCATCACGAATGATTTCGGGCATGCAACAATTAATGGACAAGGATTTATGGCTTTAGCAGCAATGATCTTTGGGAAATGGCATCCACTGGGAGCTTTAGGTGCTGCGCTATTCTTCGGATTCGCGCAGGCGCTAGCAATCAGTTCTTCCAGTATTAAGTTACTAGCAGATATCCCATCAGTATACTTCCATATATTCCCTTACGTTTTAACTATCCTAGCTCTTGCTGGATTCCTTGGAAAAGCGAAAGCACCAAAAGCACTTGGTAAACCTTACGTTAAAGGAAATAGATAAATGTCAGAAAAGCTATCTGGAGATACGAATTCTTCAGGTAGCTTTTCTAAGGTTGTAGCAATATTACTCGGAATTTCTTTCAACTTCCGTTTCAGTCTTAGCTAAACACGATCTTCAGTGCGCGAAAGTTGTATCATTTTCCAAATGACAGGCTAAAATGTATAGTGAGACTAGGAATACATATAATAAGGTAAACGAGGTGTTTGTATGTTCAATAAAACAAAATTACAAAATGGTGTACATTTGTATATACGTAAAACGGAACAGTTTAAAACAGTTAATGTGACAATTAAGTGGAAAGCACCACTGGATCAAAAGAAAGCCTCTGAACGTGCGGTGTTGGCGAATGTAATGGAGGATTCAACGAAGCAGTATCCAACAGTAGGTTCCATGCGCAAGGCGCTTGACGAGTTATACGGTACGGTATTATTTACGGACGTCTCCAAAAGAAGTTCTCAACACATGGTTTCACTTTATACGGAATGTGTAAATGATGAATTTTTTGCAGGGGAAGATATCTTTAAACAGTTATGGCAATTGATTCGTTCTGTAGTGTTTGATCCGAATGTATCGAATAAAGCATTTGATCCTGACGTTACAGAAAGGGAAAAACGTAATGTCCGTGATCGGATTCGTTCTATTTATGACGACAAAACACGTTTTGCACAGAAACGTATGCTTGAAATCATGAGACCAGATCACCCAGCATCCATTTCGGCTTATGGTACAGAAACTGCGGTGTCGGAAATTACTAATGAAAGTCTTTATGCTACATACGAAGATATGATGAATAATGATTTGATTGATATTTATGTAGTAGGCGATATAGATGAAAATGATATCATTAAGCAAATTAAGCAGTTCCTACCGTTTGCGGCTAGAGATGCAGTGAAACAAAATGAATTACCGGATGTGAAAGTGTCAGATTCCGTGAATACAGTGAGAGAAAAACAAGACATGAAACAAGGTAAACTTCATCTTGGTTTCCATACACCGGTATCTTTCCATCATCCGGATTACCATAAGATGCAAGTAACCAATGGGGTTTTCGGAGGCTTTGCCCACAGTAAACTATTCATGAATGTGCGAGAAAAGGAAAGTATGGCATACTATGCGAATAGTGCATTTGCTTCGCATTACGGTATCGTCTACGTCACAGCAGGTATTGATGCGGACTTGGAAGAAAAAGCTGTCAAGCTAATTCTTGAGCAACTTACGGCATTACAAAATGGTGAAAGTACAGAAGTCGAGTTAAGTCAGACAGTCGCACTTCTAGAAAACAGTATCTTGAGTGCAAACGATTCGGCCCGCAGTCAGATTGAAATTTTTGATCAATATAAAGAATTAGACGAGAACTTCTCGGCTGAACGATTAATCGAAAAGTGGGAATCGGTCACATTGGAAGACGTAAAGGAGATGGCAAAGACCATTCAATTGGAAATTGTGTATTTGCTGTCAGGTAAGGAGGATGTTTCCGAATGAAAGAAGTAAATTTTGATCAACTACAAGAGAAGATTTATACTGAAACACTTGATAATGGGTTGAAAGTGGTTATATTACCGAAACGTGGATTTTCTAAAACATTTGTAACGTTTACGACGAAATACGGGTCTATTGATCGTACGTTCAAACCACATGGCAAAGATGAACTTATTACAGTACCTGATGGGATTGCCCATTTTCTAGAGCATAAAATGTTTGAGAAAGAAGATGGAGATGTTTTTCAGAAGTTTAGTTTAAATGGTGCTTCTGCCAATGCTTATACAACATTTGGAAGAACGGCATATCTTTTTTCTGCAACCAATAAACTAAAAGAAAACACCAAAATATTACTCGATTTTGTTCAACAACCATATTTCACCAAGCAAACTGTTGATAAAGAGAAAGGCATCATTGCCCAGGAAATTACCATGTATGACGACCAGCCTGACTGGCGCCTATATTTCGGCACAATTGAAAATCTCTATGAAAACCACCCAGTGAAGATTGACATTGCGGGAACTGTTGAGTCGATTCAGGACATCACAGCGGAACATTTATATACATGTTATGAGACGTTCTACCATCCGTCCAACATGTTACTGTTTATCGTCGGAGCAGTAAAGCCGGAGGAAATGATGGAATTTATCAAAGAGGATCAAGCAAAGAAATCATTCGATAAACCAGAGGCGATTGAACGCCAATTTCCGACCGAGTCAACAGAGGTTGATGTATCTGAACGTACATTGACGATGGACGTTTCAAAACCGAAATTGAATATCGGTATGAAATGTAACAAGGTAGATTTACAGGGGCAAGAGATGCTTGAAGCGGAATTGTCAGCAAACCTCGTATTAGATAGTCTATTCGGTCGCACGTCTGCATTTTATGAAAAAGCAAATGCGGAAGGCTTAGTTGATGAATCGTTCTCATATGAATTTACCATGGAAGAAGGCTACGGTTTTGCGATGGTCGGTTCCGATACAGATGAGCCGGAGCGCTTAGAAAAACTGATTCGTCATACGATTAAAGACGCAAAATCAAATTGGCCGGTGCTTGAAGAAGATTTGAATAGAATGCGTAGGAAAAAAATTGGTCAATTTATGCGTTCATTGAATTCCATTGAATTTATCGCCAATCAATACACGCGATATGAATTTAACGAAATGAATTTATTCGATGTCGTACCGACTTTAGAGAAGTTATCGATGGATAAACTAAAAGAAGCATTTGCAATGTTTTCCGATGACAATAGCTATACAATCTTTAAAGTCATGCCACCGAAGACGCAATGAGTATGACGCGTTTCGCACTCGTTTTAGGGGCTTCCGGAGGAATTGGGGAAGTGATCTGCAAACAACTAGCAAAAGCGGGCTGGTCTTTGTATATGCACTATAATGCAAATAAAAACCAGCTCAATCTATTGCGTTATGAGTTAGAAGAGAATTATCCCAACCAGCAATTCCGTAGTGTGCAAGCTGATTTTAGAGTAGAATTAGCGGCAGAGAAATTGGCGGGTAGCATTCAAAGCGTTCAAGCAATTGTTGTAGCCAACGGTCAGGCAGTTGTCAAACTGTTATCGGAGACAAGCGAAAAGGAAATGTCGGAATTATGGCAAGTCCATGTGCAGAATCCAGCTCGTTTAATCGCACTGTTATCTGAAAAACTGCGCAAGCAAGATGTCTCCTATATTGTATTTATCGGATCGATATGGGGTAGTACAGGTTCAGCAGGCGAAGTAATGTATTCTGCAGTTAAAGGTGCCCAGCATGCCTTTGTCAAAGCATATGCAAAGGAATCCGCCTTTTCTGGCATACGGGTAAATGCAATTGCCCCAGGTTGGATCGACACCCGCATGAATCAAGAGTTTTCTGCGGAGGAACGTCAGATGGTGCTTGAACAGATTCCGCTTTTGTCAGTGGGGACACCGCAGGAAATAGCGAATATGGTCGAATTTATGTTGAGTGGGAAAGCAGATTATATGACAGGTGAAATAATTCAAATCAATGGTGGTTGGTATATGTAAAGCCTTTGGAGAAGGACAATGCCTGTTGTCCTTTTCTTTTTTTCTTTTATTCACTTTGGCTATCCGCTATTATAGAACTAAGTGCATACTTGTGCATTCTGGAAAAAGTAGTTTTATGAAGGAGTGTGTTGAATGGGACAATGGTATGTCGAATATGAGTTGCAAGTCAATCGGCCTGGATTACTAGGAGATATTGCTTCCTTACTTGGTATGTTGCGTGTAGATATTGTGACGATTAATGGGGTAGATGGCAGATACCGTGGTATGCTCGTTCACACCGATCATGACCAGCAGATTAAACGTTTTGAGTTGATCGCTTCTACTATGGATGCGATTGTCATCCATAAGATCAGAGAACCTAAATTGCGTGATGTATTGGCTGTTCGGCATGGACATTATATTCAGCGCGGTACCGATGACCGAAGAACGTATCAATTTATAAGAAGTGAGCTTGGAATCTTAGTGGACTTTTTAGCAGAGATCTTCAAACAAGATGGTCATAAACTAATCGGTGTCCGTGGAATGCCGCGCGTAGGAAAAACAGAATCCGTAGTAGCGGCGAGTGTTTGTGCCAATAAAAAATGGGTCTTTTTATCTTCTACGATGATTAAACAAACAATTAGGACGAGTATGATGGGGGATGAATTCTCGGACGATAACATCTTCATACTTGATGGGATCGTGACACGAAAAACTTCCGACGAACGTCATATGCAATTAGTGCGTGAAATTATGGGCTTGCCGACAATTAAAGTGGTTGAGCATCCGGATATGTTTGTGAAACAATCCGAATATACAATTGAAGATTTTGATATTATCATAGAGTTGCGGACAACAGTAGACCAAGAAATCACTTATGAGATTTTAGAGAAAAATGATCCGCTATCCAACCGTAACCCTATGGGTGGCTTTAATATGTTTAATTGATTGAAATGAGTTAGGTGGGTGTTGAATTTGATCGGAATAGGTGCTCGTTTAAAAGAAGCGAGGATTTTAAAAGGATTGACTCTAGAAGATCTGCAAGACAGTACGAAAATCCAACAACGTTATCTGTCAGCAATTGAAAATGAGGATTTTCAAATTATTCCGGGTGCTTTTTACGTACGTGTTTTTATTAAAGAGTATGCGGAAGCGGTTGACTTGGATGCGGATGAAATTCTGAGTCTTTATCAGGATGAGTATGAACCAGCAGTGCAAGAAAAACAGGAAAAAGTTGTGCCGGCGACTATGCAACGTAGTGCGGTTTCAAAGCAGAGTCTCCAATTAAAAGAAGCAATGCCAAAAATACTTGTAGCACTATTAATTATTATGATTTTTGTAATTGTTTATACTTTACTAAGAGACAAGGCAACAGATCCGGAGATAGGTCATGAATCAACAGAGCCCGGTTCTTCGGTAATAGCTGATCCACAAGGGGATTCAGGTGAAATTGGGCAATCTAAGCAACCATTTGAACACGCTTCTACTATAGGTGAAACGTCTACATTCAAATTATCAGACTCCGAAAATATCACAGTCGTTATCAAGACTACGGGGAGATCTTGGATTTCAGTAACGGATCAAGATGGCAACGAACGAATGCCGAAACCAAGTGGTGCCCGAGTAGTACAAGAAGGCGAAACAATCGAAATACAAGCGAACGATGCAGAAAGTTTGAGAATCCGAGTTGGTAATTACGAAAACGCGGAACTGACTGTTAATGGACAACGTGTAGATTACCCAACAGACCTTGTACCACAAAACATTGTGTTAAAAAAACCATAATAAAATAGTCATCTAAAAAGGTGGCTATTTTATTCTTTATAAATAGATTTTACCGTTAGAAAGGCGGACAAGTAATGAATTTACCAAATAAAATTACACTCTCTAGAGTATTTATGATCCCTGTCTTCATCCTGTTTCTTACAGTGGATTTTGGATGGGGAATGATTCGGCTAGGTGGAGTAGAAATGCCTGTTGAACATTTGGTGGGCGCGATTATCTTCATCATAGCTTCTACAACTGACTGGCTAGATGGATACTTAGCAAGGAAAAACAACTTAGTAACAAATATGGGAAAGTTTTTGGATCCGTTAGCAGATAAGCTACTCGTCTCGGCCGCTTTTATTTTATTAGTGGAGATGGGGGCGGCTCCTGCATGGATCGTCATCGTTATCATTAGTAGAGAATTTGCGGTTACAGGATTACGTTTGATTTTAGCGGGTGGTGGGGAAGTAGTAGCAGCAAACCAGTTAGGTAAAATTAAAACAGTTACGCAACTACTAGCGATATCATTTCTTTTATTGCATAATATTTTCTTCGAAGCGATTGGTATTCCGTTCGGAACCATCATGTTGTACATCGCATTAGTATTTACAGTATGGTCAGGTGTCGATTACTTTGTTAAAAATCGCAAAATTTTAGTGGAGTCAATGTGAGGAGTGGAGTGTATTCATGAAAGCAGAAATTATTGCGGTAGGATCTGAACTTCTTCTGGGACAAATCACGAATACCAACGCTAGGTTCATATCGGCTAAATTAGCTGAAGCTGGAATAGATGTGTATTGCCACACGGTTGTAGGGGATAATCCTAAACGCTTGTCACAAGCAATTCAGTTAGCTCAGCAACGTGCAGACATCCTGATCTTTAGTGGCGGTCTTGGACCGACAAAGGATGACTTAACAAAGCAAACTATTGCAAGTGAATTGGGTTGTGCGCTTATATCTGATGACGATGCGATGAAAACGATTGAAGATTATTTTACACGTGTGGGAAAAGTGATGACTGAAAATAATAAACAGCAAGCTCTTGTTTTAAAAGGTTCTACGGTATTGCCAAATCGAAATGGTATGGCACCAGGTATAGCGATAGGCAAAGATGGTAAGCAGTATATTTTGCTACCGGGCCCACCTCACGAAATGGAGCCCATGTTTGAACAAGAGGCGATTCCATACTTACTTGGTGTATACGGCAAACAAGATGTAATTTCTTCAAAGGTATTGAAGTTGCAAGGAATTGGCGAGTCGGAATTGGAAGTCCGTATCCAGTCTATTCTTGAGAAGCAGACCAATCCAACAATTGCACCACTTGCTTCACCGGGTATGGTTAACCTACGTATTACCGCAAAAGCCAAAACAGAAGAAGAAGCGCAGAAATTGATAGCACCTGTGGAACAGGAAATCCGTTCTATTGTAGGGGAGTTTATCTATGGTGTGGATGATGATACGCTGGCTTCCAAAACGACTGAATTATTGCTTCAAAATGACTGGACTATCTCTGCGGCAGAAAGCCTCACAACCGGAATGTTTATGGCGGAGCTTGGTTCAGAAGCGGGAATAGGCAATGCACTTAAAGGTGGCCTTGTGGTGTATAATAAAGAGATGAAGATTGAGCAATTGGGTATTCTACAATCATTACTTGATTACCATGGCATTGTCAGTGCAGAGTGTGCGGAATCGATGGCTGAAAGCGTTCGAGAGAGATTCACCACAACATTTGGAGTGAGTCTGACTGGCGCTGCAGGCCCTGAACCACATGATGGTCAACCAGCCGGTACAGTTTGGATTGGCATTGCAGCAGAAGGTATGAAGACAACATCCTATAGACTTCAGCTGTCAGGTTCACGTAATGTAAATCGTAAACGTTCTGTTCAATTTGCTTTACATTATCTCATTCAGACAATTAAAGAGAAAAAAGAACTGAAGTATTGAATTTTGCTATTGAATTAGCTAGAAAAAATCCATTCTTCCTAGCTTTTTATGCTTGTTTTTCAATTTCTATAACCAATTTATCGAATGCCCGTTCGTTTAATTCTTGTGTATTCTGTTGGGAAAAGGTATAATAAGAGTAGAAAAAGAGTTTGAGGAGGAATTGTAATTGAGCAATCGTAAAGCGGCATTAGATATGGCATTAAAACAAATAGAGAAACAATTCGGTAAAGGTTCTGTCATGAAAATGGGAGAAAAAACAGATCTTCAAATTGATACATCATCATCAGGTTCATTAGCTTTGGATGCGGCGCTAGGAATAGGCGGATATCCACGTGGACGAGTAATTGAAATATATGGACCGGAAAGTTCCGGTAAAACAACCGTTTCATTGCATGCAATTGCAGAAGTGCAAGCAAGCGGTGGTACTGCGGCATTTATTGATGCAGAACACGCACTAGATCCTGTCTATGCACAAAAGCTTGGTGTCAATATTGACGAGTTGCTATTATCACAGCCAGATACAGGTGAGCAAGCATTGGAAATTGCGGAGGCACTTGTTCGTTCAGGTGCTGTAGATATCGTGGTAGTGGACTCGGTAGCAGCACTTGTACCAAAAGCTGAAATCGAAGGCGAGATGGGTGACGCGCACGTTGGTTTGCAAGCTCGTTTGATGTCTCAAGCATTGCGTAAACTTTCTGGTGCTATTAATAAGTCAAATACTATTGCGGTCTTCATTAACCAGATTCGTGAAAAAGTAGGCGTCATGTTTGGTAATCCGGAAGTAACGCCAGGTGGACGAGCATTGAAGTTCTATGCGTCTGTTCGTCTGGAAGTACGTAGAGGTGAGGCGATCAAGCAAGCCAACGATATTATGGGGAATAAAACAAGGATTCGTGTCGTCAAAAACAAAGTAGCTCCACCTTTCCGTACAGCGGAAGTAGACATCATGTATGGTGAAGGGATTTCAAAAGAAGGTGAAATTCTAGATTTGGGATCTGAATTGGAAGTAGTCCAAAAGAGTGGTGCTTGGTATTCTTATGAAGGCGAGCGCTTAGGTCAAGGTCGTGAAAACGCAAAACAATTCTTGAAGGAAAACTTGAAAATGCGTGATGAAATTGCGTCCAAGATTCGTGAATCATACGGTTTGAATGCAACAAACTATGTGATTGCAGCCCATAATGAAGAAGACGAGCTTGATGATTTACTTACACTTTCAGAAGAGAAGTAAGTCGTATATGTTAGCAAAACCGCCAATTTTATTGGCGGTTTTTTTATAAAAATTATTCTTGTCGACCTGCTTAGATCATGAGCTTGGGAATGACATACTTTTTGCCTTTATGGAACTAAAATATTTTTTGAATGAATAAGTGAAATATAAAGTGGAAAGACTCTTGCAAACAAAACAAAAAGCATCTATAGGAATGAATTTTCCTTCATCATTCCTTGACACAATAAAAATACAACTATACAATTAAAGTGGCGTATTATATACGTCCTATATTTAACAAACCAATCAATTGTTTTTGGCGGTATGTTGATTTTAACTTAATTCAGCAAAATGAAAAGTTAAGTAAAAAGTAGTGACATCAATAGAAAATTAGTCCCGAAACAGCAGGTTTTCTACTACCCGTTGGATTAAGTTAAGCCTTAGGCGTTTTCACAGATCATCGGGACATTACCGGGAAGCTTCGGTAACTAGTAAAGTGAATGTATTCGCCGTGGCAAAATTGATTATACGAGCCGACTGAAAAGAAAAGAATAAGCAGGAGGAGGTGACCTCAATGGGTATTGAAATACTCATCTCCGTTTTGCTAAGTCTCATCGTCGGTGCAGTTGTTAGCTTTTTTATATTGAAAAATGTGAATGATTCAAAAGTAACTGGTGCCAAACATACTGCCAACCAACTCGTCGAAGAGGCGAAGCGTGAAGCGGAGTCAGTAAAGAAAGAGGCACTGTTAGAAGCGAAAGATGAAACTCACGAACTGCGGATTGAAGCAGAAACAGAAGTCCGTGAGAGAAGGACGGAATTACAGAAACAGGAAAACCGTCTCTTACAGCGTGAAGAAAACCTTGATCGCAAGGATGATGCGCTCAATAAAAGAGAAGCAGGTCTAGAGCGCAAAGAAGATGCGCTATTAGAAAGACAACAGCATATTGAAGAGATGGAACGCAAAGCGGAACAACTCGTTACTACACAGAAGACCGAATTGGAAAGAATTTCTTCTTTAACAAAAGATGAGGCAAAGCGAATCATCTTGGAAGATGTAGAAGAAGAGCTTTCTACGGATATTGCTGTTATGACAAAAGAATCTGAGCAACGGGCTAAAGAGGAATCTGAGCGTAAAGCACGTGAAATTCTATCACTGGCATTGCAACGATTTGCGGCAGATCATGTGGCAGAAACTACAGTTTCCGTTGTCAATTTGCCGAATGATGAGATGAAAGGTCGCATCATTGGTCGTGAAGGACGAAATATTCGTACACTTGAGACGCTAACAGGCATTGATTTGATTATTGACGATACGCCAGAAGCCGTTATTCTGTCTGGTTTTGATCCAGTTCGAAGAGAAACGGCAAGATTGGCCTTGGAGAAATTGGTTCAGGATGGACGAATTCATCCTGCACGTATCGAAGAAATGGTCGACAAATCCAGAAGAGAAGTGGACGAGTTAATCCGGGAAAAAGGAGAACAAACTACATTTGATGTAGGTGTCCACAACTTGCATCCGGATATGATTAAAATTCTTGGTCGTTTGCACTTCCGTACTAGTTACGGACAGAACGTCTTGAAACACTCTATTGAAGTAGCCTATTTAACAGGTTTACTGGCAGCAGAGCTTGGCGAAGACGTAACACTTGCTAGACGTGCTGGTTTACTACATGATATCGGTAAAGCGATTGACCATGAAGTGGAAGGCAGTCACGTGCAGATCGGTAAAGAGTTGGCGGTGAAATATAAGGAACATCCAGTTGTTATTAACAGTATAGCATCCCATCACGGTGATGAAGAGGCTACCTCTGTTATTGCAGTGCTTGTAGCTGCGGCAGATGCATTATCTGCAGCAAGACCAGGTGCTCGCAGTGAAACATTGGAAAACTATATTAAACGTCTGCAAAAGCTCGAAGAAATTTCGGAATCATACGAAGGTGTGGAGAAATCATTTGCCATTCAGGCTGGACGGGAAGTACGAATCATTGTTCGTCCTGAACAGATTGATGATATTACCGCACATCGCTTAGCGCGTGATATACGAAAACAAATCGAGGAAGAATTAAACTACCCAGGGCATATCAAAGTGACGGTCATACGGGAGACCCGCGCAGTAGAGTATGCAAAATAATACCTAACACAAAACAGCTTCCGATTCGTTTGGAAGCTGTTTTCATTTTGGAAAGAGGTTATTACAAATGAAAGTACTATTTATTGGAGATATTGTAGGATCTATGGGAAGAGAAATGGTAATGGATTATGTATCGCGTTTGAAGCGAAAATATCAAGCGGACGTAATTATTGCGAATGGTGAAAATGCAGCTTCAGGCAGAGGGATTACAAAATCCATTTATCATGATTTATTGCATTCGGGAGTAGATGTCATTACGATGGGAAACCATACATGGGATCAACGTGAAATTTATGATTTCATTGACGAAGTGGATTACTTGATTCGTCCTGCCAACTTCTCAGAACAAGCACCTGGTAAAGGCATGACGTCCATTACGAAAAATGGGGTTACACTATCCGTAATTAATTTACATGGTCGCACATTTTTACCGCCACATGATGACCCATTTGCTAAAGCAGATGAACTAGTAGAAGAAGCCTTGCAAACATCACCATTGGTTTTTGTAGACTTTCATGCAGAAGCAACAAGTGAAAAGATTGCAATGGGATGGCACTTGGACGGAAAAGTATCTGTCGTTGTGGGGACACATACACATGTCCAAACTGCAGACGAACGAATTTTGCCAGGGGGTACTGCATATTTAACAGATGCAGGGATGACCGGCCCGTATGATGAAATTTTAGGAATGAAAAAAGAGGACGTATTGTACCGCTTCTATACCAACTTGCCAACCCGCTTTGAAGTACCGAAAAGTGGAAGACCACAGCTAAACGGCATGTTTGTGGAATTGGATGACAAAACCGGTAAAGCGCTCAAGATTGAAAGAATCCGAATTAACGAAGACCATCCGTTCAAAAACTAATGATCTAGGTGTCTAAATCCTCCTTGCCTATCATAGGATGTCGTATGGAATATACACGTTCCATAGACATTGCAAAATAAGGAGGAAATATCGTGAGTCCCTTGAAAGTATCATCTCGCTCAAATCCGAACTCAGTAGCAGGAGCATTGGTTGCAGTTATCCGTGAACAAGGCTTTGCCGAGATCCAAGCGGTCGGTGCTGGTGCATTAAATCAAGCAGTAAAAGCAATTGCTATCGCAAGAGGATTCGTAGCACCAAGTGGAGGCGATCTAGTTTGCGCACCTGCCTTTACCGATATCGAAATCAACGGAGAAGCTAGAACAGCGCTCAAACTTTTCGTTGAAAAAAAGGAACGTAAGTAGAATACAAAAGACCACGAATCCATCTGTGGTCTTTTTTTCATGACAAACCAGCGACATTTTTCCGCTTTGCTGTCATATCATACAAAAGTTCAGTATAATAACATCAGGTATGCTTATTTCCCGATAAGTAATAGAAAGGGGCTTCTGCAATGAATGAAGAACAGCGCTTGCAAGCTGGACTCGTAACAAATGACAAATCGAAACGAGACATTATAGAAAAAGACTATAGCAAATATTTCGAGTCTGTGTATAGCGGGCCTTCTCTAAAAGACGCAAAAAAACGCGGGAAAGAAGAAGTGGAATATCACGATAACTTTCAAATAGATCAGCGCTTTAAAGGAATGGGACAAGGTCGTAAATTCTTTATTCGAACATTTGGTTGTCAAATGAACGAACATGATACGGAAGTAATAGCTGGTATTCTCATGGCATTAGGATATGATGCTACTGAAAATGTAAAAGAAGCTGATGTCATACTACTTAATACATGTGCAATCCGTGAAAATGCGGAAAACAAAGTGTTTGGAGAATTAGGGCATTATAAACCACTCAAACTGACAAACCCAGATTTACTAATCGGAGTATGTGGCTGCATGTCACAAGAAGAATCTGTTGTAAATAAAATCTTAAAAACGTATGATCAAGTGGATTTGATTTTCGGAACACATAATATCCATCGCTTGCCAAATATCTTACATGAAGCGTATATGTCTAAAGAGATGGTCATTGAAGTGTGGTCCAAAGAAGGCGACGTGATCGAGGATTTGCCAAAAGTCCGTCACGGTAAGATTAAAGCATGGGTGAATATCATGTATGGATGCGATAAGTTCTGTACGTACTGTATCGTGCCATATACGCGCGGTAAAGAGCGTAGCAGACGCCCAGCAGATATCATTCAAGAAGTTCGCCAATTAGCCGCACAAGGGTATAAAGAAGTTACCTTACTAGGGCAAAATGTAAATGCATACGGAAAAGATTTCGGTGATATTGCGTATCGTCTAGGTGATCTGATGGATGAGTTACGGTTAATTGATATCCCAAGAATTCGCTTTACTACAAGTCATCCTCGCGATTTCGACGACCATTTGATTGAAGTCCTAGCAAAGGGTGGGAACTTGGTAGATCATATTCATTTGCCTGTACAATCGGGCTCATCTGAAATGCTGAAGATTATGGCTCGTAAATACACGCGAGAAAGTTATTTAGAACTGGTGGATAAAATTAGAACCGCAATACCCAATCTATCACTCACAACGGATATTATCGTAGGCTTCCCAAATGAAACAGAAGAACAATTTTTGGAAACGATGTCTCTGTATCGTGAAGTTGGTTTTGATATGGCGTTTACATACATTTATTCACCACGCGAAGGTACGCCAGCGGCTAAGATGCAAGATAATATACCCATGGAAGTGAAGAAGGAACGCCTGCAACGTCTTAACAAGCTAGTGAACGATATGTCTGCTGAAGCAATGAAGCCTTACGAAGGACAAATTGTTAAAGTGCTAGTTGAAGGGGAAAGTAAAAGAAATCCCGATGTACTAGCGGGCTATACAGAAAAAAGTAAACTAGTGAATTTTGTAGCGCCGCGTTCCGTAATTGGTGAAATTGTAGAAGTTCGTATTAAAGAAGCAAAATCTTGGTCACTCAATGGTGAATTCATTGGAGTAGTCCAACAAGAAAAGGTGATGGGATAATGGAGAAGAAGTTTACGAAAGACGAAATTATAGAAAAAGCACGCGATTTGGCACATATGCTGGCAAACACGGAAGAAGTAGAGTTTTATAAACGTGCAGAAGCACAAATCAATGAAAACCAAAAAGTACGTGAGAAAATAGCTAGTATGAAATCACTTCAAACCCAAGCAGTGAATTTCCAAAACTACGAAAAAGAACGAGCGTTAAAAGCGATTGAAAAGAAAATCGAACAAGTTCAAGGTGAAATTGATGCGATTCCATTGGTACAAGAATTTAAACAGTCACAAGATGAAGTGAATAACTTGCTTCAATTGGTTTCGAATACGATTGCAAACAGCGTGACGGATGAGATTATCGAGTCTACTGGCGGCGATCTATTACGTGGAGAAACAGGATCATACGTAGAGAATACTCAAAAAAAATCACTTTCTTAAATAAAAAATCGGTTAAGGATAAAATTCCTTGCCGATTTTTTTCAATTTCTGGGCAGCTGTTGCATAGGATGGATAGAAGCCAAAGAAGGAGGAAGAAAACTGAAAAATTTACGACAAATTGTAACGAAAGCTGTTATTGCCAAAGGGAAGCATCGATCGGAAACAACTGAGCTGCTGAAGCCACCTAATCGTCCTTCCAGCATATTGGGTTGCTGGGTGATCAATCACACGCAACAAGCAAAGAAAGTCGGCTCGCATGTAGAAGTAACAGGTAGTTTTGATGTCAATGTTTGGTACTCACATCATGATCATTCCAAAACGTCCGTCTTTACTGAATCGATTCCTTATAAGGATAAAATCGCATTGCATTACCGCGATGAGCCGACATCTGCTAAAGAAGAAACGATTGTCACGGTATTACAGCATCCGAATTGTACAGAGGCAAGTATTTCTGAATGTGGTCAAAACTTCTCAATTTCCATTGAAAGAGAATTATTGGTTGAGATGATTGGTGAAACAAAAGTCTCTGTAACCATCCATCCTCATCCATATGATGAAGATTGGCCGATACTAGAATCAGAATCTTCGTCTATTGTGATGGAGGAAAAAAAGAATAATGAAGTGCCGAATAAAGAGAGACCACACCAACCGCCACAACGTAAAGATTCACCATTCTAAAAGCCGGGTATTCACCGGCTTTTTTTATTTGATTTTTTACGTTGAGTAGAAGAATATGATGCAGGTCAAATGAATTTTGTAACAATAAATGTAGTCTATAGATAGGAGGAGATCCTATGGTAAAGATAAAATGGCTTACACTTCTATCTGTCTTGATACTGCTGACAGGATGCGCGAAAGGAAATGAAATTCAAACACTTACAGCACCTTCACTCGAACAGACATTAATGGCGAATGAGCAAGGTCTGACATTCCTAATGGTGGAACATCAATACGAGGAAGGAACGCCGTTGTTCCGCACGATATTAAAGAATGACAGTCAAACCATTTATGAGTATGGTGAATACTATCAAATAGAAGTAAGGAAAAATGACAAATGGTACACTCTGACATATTCTGATTCCGTATTCTATGAAAATCCGAAATTTACTAATTTGGGTAAATTGCTTGCGCCAGGAAAAGAAACTCAACATTCTTTTTCTGTAGAAACTATTGGAGTGACACTCGTACCTGGTCAGTATCGCTTAGTGAAAATCTTTTTGAAACCTGTCGCTCCCTATTTTCAGTCACACTTGCTGTGCCATTTATAGTGACTTCTAAACACGAAACAGAATGATTGTGGAATATAGATATAGATAATCATAAACTATCTCAGCTAATCAAAAGCTAGGATAGTTTTCATTAAAAGATATATTTAGTTGATGACCTATGTCTATTCTCCTTTTAAAATTACTTCAACCCCTTTTGATTCGTTAACTCCTAGGGTGTTTGGTATAATGTATAGAAAATGAGCGAGAAAAAGAGGGTTTACCATGTCTGAACATACACCAATGATGAAACAATATTTGAAAATTAAAGAACAACATACAGACGCATTTTTATTCTTCCGTTTAGGGGACTTCTATGAAATGTTTTTTGAAGATGCCATTAACGCATCCGCATTATTAGAAATCACGTTAACGAGTAGGGACTCTGGCGCAAAGGAACGTATACCTATGTGTGGCATACCTTATCACTCCGCAACTGGATATATTGAAACATTAATCCACAAGGGTCATAAAGTAGCGATATGTGAACAAATGGAAGATCCGCGCAACGTAAAGGGAATTGTGAAACGTGAAGTCGTGAAAGTGATTACACCTGGGACATTAACAGAAGGTAAAACAATTGATGTCGAAGCCAATCATTTTATCGGTGCCATCGATAGCTTGGGAAATCAATATTATGCATTAGCTTACCTTGATGTTGGCACTGGAGAAGGAAAAGTAGAGTTGATTGAAGGAAGCGAGCGCACGTTACTAGCAGAAATAGAAGCCCTTAGCATGAAGGAAATTGTTGTGGATCAACAACTTCATGTGATGCTGGCGGAACTGTTTGAAAGTCGCGAAATCATGCTCTCAATAGAAGATACGGAGCATTCAGGATCCATCGCTCACGATACATATGAGCATCTGCCAGAAGAGTTGCAGGAAGTCTGCCGTAAGTTGCAATCATATCTACTCCGTATGCAAAAGATGGTTTTTGGTCATATTCGACCTTTCATCTATATAGAGAAAGATGCAAAGTTATCGATTGATGCGAACTCCATGCGGAATTTGGAACTCGTGCAAACTATTCGTTCGGGTAAAAAAGAAGGCACGTTGTTCTGGGTGCTTGATGAAACCGTTACTGCGATGGGTGCGAGGAAATTACGGATGTGGATTCACCAGCCTTTGGCGCAGCGCCAAGCGATTGAAGAACGTCTAGAAACGGTAAACAACTTACTGGATGAGTATTTCTTGCGTGAAGAATTACTGGAAGAATTGCAGGATGTATATGATGTAGAACGTCTTGCGGGAAGAATTTCCATGGGCAGTGCAAGTGCACGTGATCTTGCACAGTTACGAAACTCATTGTCACATATACCCAAACTAAAACAATTACTTGAAGAATCGAAGCGACCGATGTTACAACGGTTTGCTGATCGAATGGATCCTTGCGGGGAAACATTCCAATTGTTGACGGATGCTATTGCAGTAAACCCACCGATATCCAGTAAAGAAGGTGGACTCATTCTAGACGGCTATCATGAAAAGCTGGACGAACTTCGTAATGCATCTCGTAACGGAAAGACATGGCTAGCACAGCTGGAGCAAAAAGAGCGGCAGCTAACAGGAATTAAAACGTTGAAGATCGGTTATAATCGGATTTTTGGATATTATATTGAAATTACCAAGTCCAATATTCATTTAGCTGACTTATCACGCTATGAGCGTAAGCAGACACTCGCGAATGCGGAGCGATATATAACAACGGAGCTAAAAGAAAAAGAAGAACTGATTCTAAATGCGGAAGCAGATAGCCAGACATTGGAACTTGACTTATTTCAGTCAATTCGTGACCAAGTGAAGGGCGATGTGCAAAGAATTCAACAACTGGCCTCTGTAATTAGTGAACTAGATGTTTTGCTGTCATTTGCTAAAGTATCCGAAAAGAATCAGTATGTCCGACCAGAATTTCATACAGGAAAGGCTGTTGACATTCAAAATGGTCGACATCCTGTTGTTGAGAAAATGATGAGCCATTCATTATATACACCGAATTCTTGTACGCTAGCTGAAGATGAAAATATGTTACTGATTACAGGTCCGAATATGTCCGGTAAAAGTACGTATATGCGCCAAGTCGCTTTGACTGTAGTGATGGCTCAAATCGGTTGTTTCGTCCCTTGTGAAAAGGCTATACTGCCTATTACAGATCAAATCTTTACACGAATTGGGGCCGCAGATGATGTAGCGTCTGGACAGAGTACATTCATGATGGAAATGATGGAGTCTCAATATGCATTGGCCCATGCGTCGTCCCACAGCCTTTTGTTGTTTGACGAGATTGGGCGCGGAACGTCCACGTATGACGGGATGGCTCTCGCACAAGCGATGATGGAGTATATTCACGAAGAAATCGGTGCTAACACATTGTTTTCTACGCATTATCATGAACTGACACAACTAGAAAACGTTTTGGATCGGTTGTTGAATGTCCATGTCGCGGCGAAAGAGCAAAATGGTAAAGTCGTGTTTTTGCACAAAGTACTACCAGGTGCTGCTGATCGAAGCTACGGGATTCATGTAGCCGAACTTGCGGGTCTCCCTGCAGACGTGGTTGGACGTGCAAAAACCTTATTACAACGATTTGAGGAAGACAGCTCAACAAAAGGTGTGTCTTCGGTTTCGGAGCAGTTGGCTTTGTTTGAGACTGATAGTGAACCGACATTTTCAGTGGAAACTCAAAAATTACTTAATGAAATTGAAGCAGTCGATTTGATGAATATGACACCTATGCAAACTATGCAAAAAATAATGGAGTGGAAAGAACGCTTGACAATAGAGAAGAAGGGGTGAAGCGGATGAATCAAATTCACATCATGGAAGACACACTGGCCAATAAAATTGCGGCGGGGGAAGTGGTGGAACGTCCTGCTTCTATCGTCAAGGAGTTAGTGGAGAATGCGATTGATGCGCAAAGTACCAAGATAGAAGTATCTCTTATTGAGGCAGGTTTAACTTCGATTCGTGTGACCGATAACGGCAAAGGGATGTCTGAAGAAGACGCGATCCGCTGTTTTGAAAGGCATGCTACCAGTAAAATATCTAATGAGCATGATCTATTTCGAATCCGTACACTAGGCTTCCGTGGAGAAGCATTAGCAAGTATCGCTGCAGTATCAAAAGTATCGTTATGGACCTCGGATGGTGTTGAAGGGGCTGTAGTGGAAATTGAAGGCGGTAAAGTTCTGAAATATGAACCAGGAGCATTACGAAAAGGTACAGACTTTCACATACAACATGTATTCTTTAATACACCGGCACGTTTGAAATATATGAAAACAATTCAGACGGAACTTGGACATACGATAGATTTATTAAATCGATTAGCACTAAGTCATCCTACTATATCTTTTACGTTAACTCACGATCATCATGAAATTCTTAGAACATCAGGTTCAGGAGACTTATTACGGGTATTATCAGATATATATGGTGTCGCGGTTGCACGTAAAATGATACCGTTTCAAAAAGAAGATGCTGATTTCAAAGTGAAGGGTTTTATTACACTTCCTGAGATGACACGCGCATCAAAAAATTATATTTCACTTCTAATGAATGGCCGTTGGATTAAAAGCTATGCAGGGACTCAGGCAGCTATTGATGCAATGCATACGTACTTGCCGATTGGAAGGTTTCCGATTGCAGTCATTGATATTACAGCAGATCCCATTTTAACAGATGTCAACGTTCATCCTGCGAAGCGCCATATCCGTATCAGTAAAGAAGGTGAATTATTTTCTTTGATAAAGGAAGCCATCAAAGAGGCTATTCAAGGAGTCACTATTATTCCCGACGCAGTAAAAAAAGAAAAGCCTATAAAAAGAGACTCAGAGCAGCAGACAATTTGGACGCCACCTTATCGCCGGCCGGAAGTAACGATTCCGTTACATGAACATGAAACTCAGCCAACCATTACGCCTGTGGAAGAACCTATTATAGAACAACCTTCACCTGTCTTCCCTGAAGCCGTTTTTGAGTCGCGGGAAGAATCAGTGCCCGAAGAGCCTGTCGTTGAGCAGAAACAGCAGGAGATGAATCATTTTCCTTCCGTTGTACCTGTAGGACAAGTTCATGGGACATATATTGTGGCACAAAATGAAGATGGTTTTTATTTGATTGATCAGCATGCAGCGCAAGAGCGAATCAAATATGAATATTTTAAAGTGAAGCTCGGTCAGGTGGATGCGGGTGAACGTCAGCAATTGCTTTTGCCACTTGTTTTTCACTACTCGGCTGATGAGCAAGTGAAGATCGAAGAGTGTAAGAGTGCACTAGAAGAAGTCGGGGTGTTTTTGGAAGCGTTCGGTCCAGCGACATATACAGTGAAAGAGTATCCCTCATGGTTCCCTGAAGGACAAGCTACTTCGATTATAGAAGAAATGATTGAGCAAGTACTCGAGAAACGCAAAGTAGATGTCGAGAAATTGCGTGAAGAAAGTGCAATTATGATGAGTTGTAAAAAATCTATCAAAGCAAATTATTACTTAAGACAAGAAGACATGGAACGACTGCTCACTGATCTAGGGGCTTGTCATAATCCCTATACATGTCCACATGGTCGTCCGGTATTGATTCATTTTACAACGTATGAATTAGAGAAAATGTTTAAAAGAGTGATGTAACAGTGCGTATCAGAGAGGAGCGATTATATGTTTTCTACATTAGAAAGATCAAGCAGAATTCAGGACTTGAGAACCTTTTCATTCGATGTATTAGTTATCGGTGGAGGAATTACAGGTGCGGGTATCGCATTGGATGCGGCTGCTAGAGGATTTTCGGTTGCCCTAATTGATATGCAAGATTTTGCGGCGGGTACATCTAGCCGTTCAACAAAGCTGATACATGGTGGTTTGCGTTATTTAAAACAACTAGAAGTGAAAATAGTAGCAGAAACGGGAAGGGAACGGGAAATCGTCTTCCGTAATTCTCGTAATATCACGAAGTCCAGACCGATGCTATTGCCGATCTATCAAAAAGGAACGTATGGCAAGTACTCTACTTCTGCTGGACTTCTCATTTACGATTTACTAGCAGGTGTTAAGCCCACTGAACGACGTGAAATGCTAACGAAAGAAGAAACGGCCGAACTTGAACCATTACTGAAAAAGGAACGGTTAAAAGGTGGCGGGCATTATGTGGAGTATCAGACTGATGATGCGCGTTTGACGATTGAGGTACTAAAGAAAGCGGCAGAAAAAGGTGCGCTTTGCCTGAATTATATGAAGTGCGAACAATTCAACTTTGAGAAGGATCGTGTCGTGGGAGCGGTCTTAAGTGATCAACTAACCGGTGAACGATTTTCCGTAGCGGCTTCTATGGTGATCAACGCAACAGGTCCATGGGTTGACGAGTTGCAGAAGAAAATCAACAGCAAGCAAACGAAACAATTGCATAGCACAAAAGGCGTCCATATCGTAGTAGATCAATCTATTTTCCCGTTACAGCAAGCAGTATATTTTGATAACTCAGATGGCCGGATGTTATTCGCCATTCCACGGGATAATAAAACGTATATTGGTACGACGGATACATTTTATACGGATGATAAACAGCATCCGATAGCGACAGAAGATGATATACACTACATCATCGATGCGGTTCGTGAAACCTTTCCAAGTATTCATCTGCAACGTCAACATGTGGAATCTACATGGGCTGGAATCCGCCCATTGATTGCACAAGAAGGCAAGAATGCATCTGAAATATCACGAAGAGATGAATTGTGGGAAACAGTTCCTGGAATGCTGACGATTGCAGGAGGAAAGTTAACAGGCTACCGACAGATGGCGGAAGTCGTAGTGGATCGAATTGATGAACAGCTAGAAAAACCATCTATCAAGCGATGTGAAACAAAAAATATCACCGTTTCAGGAAGCGATTTCATAGACGATGAAGCTTTAAAGCAATTTATTGATCTGCAAGCTAAAAGAGCACCATTGTTCGGCTTAACTTCACAGCAAGGAGCGCGTCTTGCTTCATTTTATGGAAGAAATAGTGACCAAGTGTTCCAATTCGCTCATGCGATTTCAGTGGAAGAGAATAACTTGCCAATAAGTTTACGTGCAGAGATTTTATATAGTATTCATTGCGAAATGGTCACATCGCCAAGTGATTTCTTTATCCGTAGAAAAGGGGATTTATATTTCCAAATTGATGTGGTGGAATCATTGGCGACACAAGTAACAAACTACATGGCAAAGTTACTGCACTATACGGAAAGCGAGAAAACCATCTATGAAAATGATTTAAAAAATGCGGTTGCGGAAGCGAAAGGAAGTGCAAGTTCATGACAGATCAATGGATAGAAATGCGTGACGGCATTAAAGTGTATAGTATAAGTTATATACCTAAAACAAATCCGATTGGCCGTGTGCATATCATTCACGGACTGGCTGAACATAGCCGTCGCTATGAACGATTCGCACAGTACTTGCGATCACAAGGGTATGTCGTTACGTTGCATGACCAGAGGGGTCACGGGAAGACAGCTGTAGAAAATGGCTATGTATACGGCTATCTCGGTGACTCCGCTTCATTCGACCAATTGGTAGACGATGCGTTTGAAGTGAATCAATCCTATCAACTGCAATACCCAGCGCTTCCGGTCGTACTAATCGGACACAGTATGGGCTCGTTCGTTGCAAGACGTTATATCCAACTATACGGTTCAACGGTTAGTAAAGTGGTCTTATTGGGTACTGGGACCAATTCCGAACTCATGGCACATGCTGCGATTGCACTAGCTACGTACAGAGAAAATACGTTACCTAAAGAGCAACCGGATGAGTTTTTGAATGGTTTGGTCTTTGGCAATTACTCAAAACAATTTCCTGATGAAGGGGAATTTGCATGGTTATCACGCAATGTAGAAAGTGTAACGGAATATCAAGCAGACGAAGCATGTGGATTCGTGCCAACTGCACAAATGTTTCGTGTATTGCTAGAAGGGTTAAATTCTTTGGAAGCGCCCGAATTCTTATTGAACATTCCAAATGAACTGCCGATATTATTACTCTCAGGTACAGATGATTTAGTAGGAGACCGTGCGAAAGGTGTTTGGAAAGTAGCCAAACAATTTGATAAAGCGAATCAACAGCAAGTCACTGTCGTGCTCTATGAAGGCGGAAGACATGAAATGCTTCAGGAAACCAACTATAAACATGTGTATACGACTATCGTAGAATGGATGAAACGACATGAACCTACCCGTTGATGTACTAGCAGTCGTAGGACCGACTGCTTCAGGGAAGACAGCACTTAGCCTAGCACTTGCAAATTCATTTAACGGGGAAATCATTAATGGAGATGCCATGCAAGTATACAAAGAATTAGATATCGGTACAGCAAAAATACATCGTTCTGAAATGCAAGGAATCCCGCACCATTTCTTTGATGTAAAAGAACCAACCGAATCGTTTTCGGTAGCGGAATATCAACAAGCAGTCAGACAATGGATAGCGGATATTCAATCTCGCGGAAAACTACCTATTATTGTCGGTGGTAGTGGAATGTATGTTCAGTCCGTTTTGTTTGATTATCGATTTACAGAACAAGCGGCTGATCCTGCAGTGCGAGCGCGCTTAGAACAGGAACTTGAATCAGAAGGCGCGGATGTATTACATGCACGACTTGCAGAATTGGATTCGAAAAGTTCGGAAAAAATACACCCAAATAACCATAGACGTCTAGTACGTGCGCTAGAAATCCTTGAAGTGACAGGTCAAACAAAACAAGATCATGAACAGCAACAAGGAAATCAACCCATGTACCATTCTTTAATTATTGGATTAGATCTTCCGCGAGAATTACTGTATAAACGAATCGATCTGCGTGTGGAACAAATGGTTCAGGCGGGATTGTTCAATGAAGTAAAGCAACTCTGGAATAAAGGTATTCGTCAAACCCAATCAGTACAAGCGATAGGTTATAAAGAACTCATTTCCTACTTTAACGGACAATTGACAAAAGAGCAGGCAATAGAGGCGGTAATGAAAAACACACGTAATTACGCAAAGAGGCAGCTGACATACTTCCGTAATAAGTTGCCTGTCCAGTGGGTAGATGCTAATCAGTCAGAGAAAGAAATTTTTCAAACAACCTGTAAGATAATAAAGGATTTTGAGAAGTGAGTATGGAATAACTACATTACAGTGACAAGGAGGCAATTGAATGGCACAAGGAAATATGCAAGATACGTTTTTAAATACTTTACGGAAGAATAACACATTTGTTACGATTTTTTTATTAAATGGTTTTCAGTTAAAAGGTCTAATTAAGTCGTATGATAATTATACGGTTCTACTGGAAACGGAAGGTAAGCAACAACTTATTTATAAGCATGCGATTTCCACATATTCTCCTGCAAAACCAGTAATTTTAAAAGACGAACTATAAACAGGCGCTTGCCTGTTTTTTTGTTGTCTTTCGTTTGGTATATAGACTCGATCTGCTAAAATAGGATATGACAAAATGAAATGAGGTACTACACATGCAAATTACTCCCATTAATGAAGAATTACTAACTAGATCACAAGAAGCGGAAGAACTAATCGCTCCGTATGTGAAGACGGTAGAAGAAATTGCGTTTTTTAACCAAAGAAAAGTCTTACAAGCATTCAAACAAAATCATGTAAGCGACTTTCATTTATCAGGCTCAACTGGGTATGGCTATGATGACAGCGGTCGTGATGTATTGGAAAAAGTATACTCAGATGTATTCGGCGCGGAAGACTGTCTCGTAAGAAATCAAATCATCTCCGGCACACATGCAATTACGATTAGCTTGTTTGGAATATTGCGCCCGGGTGATGAACTTCTATATATCACAGGTAAACCATACGATACGTTGGAGTCTATCGTTTCGGGAAATGGCAAAGATACAGGTTCACTAGAGGATTTTCAAATTTCTTATCGGCATATTGATTTGAAAGAAGATGGCTCTGTTGATTTTGAAAAAGCAAAAGAAATGATTTCATCGAAGACGAAAATCGTGGCGATTCAACGTTCTAAAGGCTATTCAAGCAATCCATCATTCAGAATCCATGAAATTGAAGCGATTATTAAGGAAATCCGTAACATGAAAGAGGACGTTGTAATCTTTGTAGATAATTGCTATGGAGAATTCGTGGAAATGAAAGAGCCTGTTGAGGTTGGAGCAGATCTTATGGCGGGCTCACTCATTAAAAATCCAGGTGGTGGACTTGCCAGAACAGGTGGTTATATAGCCGGTAAGAAAGACTTGGTTGAGAAGTGTGCATATCGTATGACATCTCCCGGTCTTGGGGCTGAAGCAGGAGCCTCTCTCGATACGTTACTGGAGATGTATCAAGGTTTCTTCTTGGCACCACACGTAGTCAGTCAGGCCGTTAAAGGTGCGCTATTCACATCCGCATTTTTAGGCAGCTTTGGTATGGACACGACTCCGCATTACAGTGAGCTTCGAACAGATTTAATTCAATCCGTGAATTTTAAGAACGCTAAACAAATGATTGCATTCTGCCAAATGATTCAGCAAAATTCACCAATCAATGCCCAATATGCACCGGAGCCTTCCTATATGCCTGGTTATGCTGATGACGTCATCATGGCCGCGGGAACGTTCATTCAAGGCTCTAGTATTGAATTGACAGCTGACGGTCCGATTAGGCCACCATATACGGCATATATTCAAGGAGGATTGACTTACGAGCATATAAAATCCGCAGTACTAGATTCTATGGAACAATTACTTGAAATGAAATTGGTATAAAGAAAAAAGTGTATCGAAAACCTATTGAGGTTTCTCGATACACTTTTTTGATCATTAATGAATCATACGGAATACACCGATCACTTTTCCTAGTATAGAAACTTGATCTACAATGATTGGCTCCATAGAGGAGTTTTCCGGTTGGAGTCGGAAATAGTCTTTCTCTTTAAAGAAACGTTTGACTGTTGCCTCATCTTCTTCTGTCATAGCCACGACAATTTCACCATTACTTGCGGAATGCGTTTGTCTGACAATCACGCGGTCTCCGTTTAGGATGCCCGCTTCGATCATGCTATCCCCTACAATCTCCAACATGAAGACTTCATCCTCAGATGAACCGAATGTATCCGGCAAAGGAAAGTACTCTTCAATATTTTCAATCGTCGTAATTGGATTACCTGCTGTAACTTTACCGATCAACGGTACATGCATAACACCACTTTTTAACTCGTCCAATCCCTCTGGATCCAATATTTCAATGGCGCGAGGTTTTGTCGGGTCTCTCCGTATGAAACCTTTACTTTCGAGTCGTGATAAATGACCGTGGACCGTAGAACTTGATGCAAGACCGACAGCTTCTCCAATTTCACGAACGGAAGGGGGATACCCTTTTAATCGTACTTCTTCTTTTATAAACGCAAGTATTTCTTCTTGTCTCTTTGATATTTTCTTCAACAGATTCACCTCTTCTACTAGTTTGCAAGCAATGGAATACTGAACCACTATTTTGAATATAGTATAACATGTGTTCGATTACTAATCAAACAAAGGTTCTAATTTTACTTGACATAGAATCATATGTTCTCTTATAATTAAGAACAGGTATTCCGAACATGTATTCTAAAAGCGTAAATTAGAGGAGGAGTTATGATGGAGATTATTAAAGAATTTATTAAAAATAATTATTATTTTGCAGTATTATTAGTAGTTTGTGTTTCATTTGCTTGGGTTCAATTCGATAAAATGGCTGAGGAAGATCACTATATGGAGATCGTTATTAATGAAGGAGATACACTGTGGCAGTTGGCTTCCAATTACTCGGAAGATATACCAACTACCCACTGGATCGAACAGGTACGGTCTTTAAATGAATTACCTACGGATCAAATCGTTTCAGGTGAATTACTGCGCGTGCCTGTTAAAATTAATAAACAAACAGATATTCGAGTAGCTGAAATAGGAGGGGGATCTAAATGATGGAAAAGAAATGTGTAATATACTGCCGAGTGAGTACGGAAAAAGAAACACAAGAACAATCTATTGTAAGGCAGCAAGAAGAATTAGAAAAATTAGCTGCTGAATTATCATATGATTGCGTTGGAATCTATACAGATCGTCAGAGTGGATATGACATGGATCGTGAAGGTCTTCTGTCCATGTTGGATCGAATTCAAAACGGTTCAGTGGATGCAGTATTCATTCAAGACGAAACACGATTAGGGCGGGGCAATGCAAGAGTCGCGATATTGCATGTAATTGCCAAAAGTGAAACGATCGTGATTACCAATCATTCAAACGGTACGATAGAATTGAATGAAATGGACTCGATGTTGTTGGAAATTCTGGCAATCGTAGAAGAATACCAACGCAAACTACATAATGCAAAAATACGTAGAGGGATGAAGCGTGCTGTTGACAGGGGCTATGATCCATCGAAGAATTTGCGAAATATTGACCAAGGAGTGGGGCGTGAAAGACTTGAGCTTCCGATAGAAGAAATTGTCTCGCTTCGTAACAAAGGTCTTACATATGAAGAAATTGCAAACGTGTTAAATGGATTAGGTCATGCTGTCAGCAAGGCCACGGTTCATAGAAGATATAAAGAGTTTATGGCACAAGAACACTAATAGGTTGCACTTTTCCTCCAGGTTGTTTACATTTTATTAAACGACTAACTTATGGAGGTTTTTAAAGATGCTCTCAGAAAAGAAAATAAAACGTATTAATGAATTGGCAAATAAAAAGAAAACAACAGGATTATCGATCGAGGAAGCAAAAGAACAGACCCAGCTCAGAAAGGAATACTTGGAAACATTCCGTTCCAGTATGCGTGAAACTATCGAATCGGTCAAAGTAATGGACCCAGAAGGAAATGACGTAACACCTGAAAAAGTCAAACAAGCTAGAGCGAATCAAAAACCACTAAATTGATGATAGGTAAAGGATTAACATTGTAATTAACCGAGGAATTGACTACACTAGAGAAGGAATATATACTATAAAACACTCATATGAGACAGGACGGAAAGGATGTACAGCATGACCGAAAAAATCGATCAACTGGCAATAACGACAATCCGAACATTATCAATCGATGCGATTGAAAAAGCAAATTCTGGTCACCCCGGATTACCGATGGGCGCAGCGCCAATGGCGTACACACTATGGACGCAACATTTACACCACAATCCATCAAACCCACAATGGTTCAATCGTGATCGCTTTGTACTTTCGGCAGGACACGGCTCGATGTTACTCTATAGCTTGTTGCATTTAAGTGGCTATGGTCTGACGATTGATGACTTGAAAAATTTCAGACAATGGGATTCAAAGACACCAGGACATCCGGAATATGGACATACAGTGGGAGTTGAAGCAACTACTGGACCACTTGGACAAGGAATTGGTATGTCTATAGGTATGGCAATGGCTGAAAAACATCTTGCAGCAACGTATAACAAGCCAGGTTTTGATATTGTAGATCACTACACATATGCACTTTGTGGAGATGGTGATTTGATGGAAGGTGTAGCAGCAGAGGCAATCTCGATGGCAGGTCACCTTCAGTTAAACAAACTAATCGTACTTTATGACAGTAACGATATTTCTTTAGATGGCGATTTAGATATGTCATTCTCTGAAAACATTAGAAAACGCTTTGAATCATATGGCTGGAACTATGCACGCGTAGAAGACGGCAATGATACAAAATCTGTTTCAGATGCAATTGAAAAAGCAAAAGGTAATACGGGCGGTCCGACAATCATAGAAGTGAAAACTGTAATTGGCTATGGTTCACCAAATAAATCTGGTAAAGCAGATGCACACGGTGCACCATTAGGCGAGGATGAAATGGCGCTTACGAAAGAGTATTACAAGTGGACATTTGAAGAGGACTTCTACGTTCCAGAAGAAGTCTATGACCGGTTTAATTCAGCAACAGATCAACTGGGGGTTCAGTCAGAGCAACAATGGAATGAATTATTCGCTAGCTATGAAAACGAACATAAAGAATTGGCAGCACAGTTTAAACTAGCGATTGCAAACGAACTTCCAACTGATTTAAAAGAACAAATGCCAGTTTATGAAGCGGGTGCTTCTGTAGCGACTCGTTCAGCATCCGGTGAGTCAATCAATGCATTAGCGAAAGCAGTTCCAGCTTTATTCGGCGGTAGTGCGGACCTTGCAGGTTCAAACAAGACGACGATTAAGAATGCAGGTGATTTTACTGTAGACAACTATGCGGGCCGTAATATATGGTTTGGCGTTCGTGAATTCGCGATGGGGACGGCTTTAAACGGCATGGCTCTCCATGGCGGGGTGAAAGTGTTTGGCGGAACATTTTTCGTGTTTAGTGATTATGTACGTCCTGCTATTCGTCTGTCCGCATTGATGGGCTTACCTGTGACTTATGTCTTCACACATGACAGCGTGGCGGTCGGTGAAGACGGACCTACGCATGAACCTGTGGAGCAATTGGCTTCATTACGTGCGATGCCTGGATTGTCAATCATCCGCCCTGCTGATGGAAATGAAACATCTGCGGCATGGCATATTGCTACCACTTCAAAAGACACGCCAACTGTCCTAGTATTGTCTAGACAAAACCTTGAAGTATTGCCTAAATCACAAGAACTTGCGATGGAATATGTACCAAAAGGTGCGTATGTCATATCATCTGCTACTAAAGAGCAAGCGGACGGTTTACTACTTGCAAGTGGCTCGGAAGTAAGTCTTGCGGTTGAGGCACAGAAAGCTCTTAAAGAGCAAGGTATCGACGTTAGTGTTATCTCCATGCCTTCTTGGGATCTATTTGAGAAGCAGGATCAAGCATATAAAGATTCTGTTCTGCCAAAGAACATCAAGAAAAGAGTGGCGATTGAGATGGGCGCTTCTCTCGGGTGGCATAAATACTCAGGCGATGAAGGAACTGTCATGGCAATTGATACATTCGGTGCAAGTGCACCAGGCGACTTAGTCATTGAAAAGTTTGGCTTTACGGTTGAAAATGTCGTGAAGGAAATGACAAATCTAGTAAATAAATAAACAGACCTAACGCACGGCTTTTATTAAAGAGCCGTGTGTTTTTTTTGCGCAGCTTTACGACAATAATAGTGAGGAAGTTTTCCGCAAACTGACACGATTTACTAAGGACAAGTTCTATGATAGATAGTAGGAGGTGTTCGTTATGAGGAAGTATGAAATTTTTAAAATTAAGTCAGCGTATCAATCCTTCATAATGGGGCGTGAACGTTTATTATTTGAGTTACTAACAGTAGGTCCTTCTACGAACTATCATGAAATTGAATATTTATGTGATCAATTAAATCAAAGAGAACTAGATCACATCATTCAGAATAACTTGGCGAAAAGTTTTGATGAACTGGATTCATATCATAATGAATACCGTTTGACACACTTAATCAAAGGAGAAGTCTTCATCAAAATGGGTACGCATAGTATACTAGTGTATTGTCAAGGATCACGGATGTTGGATCTAGATTTATTTGTAGCGCTATCCTCTTCAACAGATCGTTTTTTTGCCGTGATGAATGAACAGGAAGAATGTGGGTGGCTCAAACCACTTAAACACTCTGAACGCATGATACTAGAAAATTCGATGATGTAAAAACTTCCGCACAATTTGCATACAGTCATTGCTATTCACTGCTGCTATGTTGTATAATCCTTCTTGGTAGTATGTAATCGAACTATTTTTATGAGGGAGGTTTGGCAGTAATGACTTTATGGATAGCAATTTTATTGATCGTCGTCGCTTTGATCGGCGGAGTAGCTCTCGGCTTTTTCATAGCACGTAAATATATGATGAATTATTTGAAGGACAATCCGCCAATTAATGAACAAATGTTACGTATGATGATGATGCAAATGGGACAGAAACCTTCTCAAAAGAAAATTAATCAAATGATGGCTCAAATGAACAAGGTTCAAGACAAGCCAGCCAAAAAAAAATAAAGTAAAACTCCGTGATTAGCAAATTCGCTAACACGGAGATTTTTTATTTTCTATTATATTGTCATGAATATAAACGGAAGCGATTCAAAAACCTTTGAACCGTTTGTAAATATTCATCGGGGTTATCATTATACGATTTGGCATGTGCTCCTTTCGCAAAAAGCTTCATCATTTTATCGCCTTCTTTTAATTCGTATAACTCTTCCGTCATTTGGGGCAAAATGAACGTGTCTTCCATGCTGTGGATGAATAACACGGGTTTATCAATAAACTTCATCACTTCGCGGGGGGAAACCGCCGCTGAAGTATAGCCATCACGAATTTTTAAAAATAAATTGGCGATTCGCAAACTCATAGAAGTCTTAAACGGCATCTCCGTACGAATGATATGCAATAGTTGCTCTGAGAAATCTGAGAATGGACAATCGGCTATATAAAAATCTGCCTCATCTTCATAGGTACCTGCGTACAAAAGCGTAGTGGCGGCTCCCATGGATTCACCGTGTATGCCAATTAAAGCGCGCTTACCTACACGTTTACGAACAGCTGTTACAACTTCTTTCAGATCCATTTTTTCATAGAATCCAAAACTTGTTGTTTTTCCACCAGAATCACCATGCCGCCGATGATCAAAAATAACAGAATTAAATCCTAAACGTTCAAACAGACGTGCATATTTGATGGAATTCACTTTGTTTTCTGTTACGCCATGGCAAATGACAACCGTTCGCGTTGTATCCAAAGGCCGCAAGAAAATCGCGCGTAAGTTATAGCCGTTAGGTGAAGGGATCCAAATGTCATCTTTTCTAATAGTTTCAAACCACTGACGATCAAAGCGTTTAGCAATCATCTCGCGCTGCAAAATAACTTCTGAATCTTTGGTTTTTAAATACATTAGACGATTAGTGACAAGTATCCCGAAAAATGTTAGAAGCGCTGTAAAAACACTTGACGTGATACCGAAAATATACATTACTCTACGTCTCAACAAAATCTTCCTTCCTATTTACTGTTTTCTCCTATATAAGTTATACATGGCTGTTTCAATAGGACGTGATAGATAAGGTGCAACTTCATCCACTGCTGCACATATTTTGTCCATATCAATCCCTGCTTGCATAGAGGCGTAAATATTAGCTAACCCAAATTTATAGGTATCATAGAAATGTGCTGTGAGCAAAATGTCTGGAAATTGCTTTTTCAGTTCATGAAACAGAGTAAAACTGGCTAAAGGATTTGCCATACCATCAGTATCTGCCACACTTAATTCATCTACACCCATATCAACAAACTTCTTACAAAGAGCTAGAGTTTTTTCAAGTGGAATGAAACCTTCATACGGACAATGAAATGCTGTAGAAATACAGGCTCTCACAAACTGATGATTATTTTTGAGCCGATTGATAATTGGTCGTAGTGTCTCCGTGCTTTCTGTAGTGGATTGATTGATATTATGTTGGTTGAATGTATCACTTACGCCTACAAACACCGCCATACTATCTGCACCAGCTTTTAGGGCATTCTCCACACCATGTGCATTCGGTGTGAGAACAAGTTGCCTGCCTTGTTTGTTTACCCGATTCATAATTTCTTTGGAGTCTGACATTTGAGGAACCCACTTAGGCGATACAAAAGAAGTAACTTCCATTTCATGTATACCTGCCCGCTGTAAAGCGTGTATAAAAGCTAATTTTTGATCAGTTGGGATACTGTTTTTTTCATTTTGTAAACTGTCGCGTGGTCCAACCTCGATTAACGTTACGTTCTTTGGTAAACTATACATAAACATCCCTCCTTCAATCTATTGTACGTAAAATAAGTGAATTAGGGCAATGTAAAAACCTTGTCAATTAACTTGATATAACAATAATATGCAACTCTTTATCAAATAGAAAGTAGTGATTAGTATGTCAAAAAAACAACGAAAAGTATCAAATAATCGGAGCAACCATATCGTAGATGATTCTGCAACTTCACTTTCAGATTTAGTAAGTGAAGATATGTTAGCTAAATTAAAAGGAATGAAACGGGAGATGAAAGTGGAAGAAGAAATAAAACTAGAACAAGAAAAAGAAAAACGCATTCAAGAGCGAAAAGAACGTGAAAAAAATAAAAGTTTTGAAGAATTACTGAAGGAATACGGATATGACGGAACAAAGTATTAAGAATACTAGAACAGTAGGTGTGGGAATAGGTATACTAGTCATATAAATGTTTATAAAAAGGTCTTTTACACAGGAGATGAAGAAATGAAGTTTTTGTATATTACGTATCATAAGAAACTACATCTTCAAATTGAACTTATATCCGAAAGCCTTTTGAAACGTGTTCATTCAGCACCTATTGAGCATGCAATTGTTTATTGGTTGCAAAAAAATCTAGAAACTGTTGAAACAGTGGATTCTATTATATCTTATGATCTACCAAAAGAAATGGTAGAAAGTTTTTATACTACATTATTAGATGCGCATGCGGAAAAATCCAAGGAGTCTCCAAGGCCCTGGAAATTTTTGCCGAACCCAACTGACGAACAGTATATGTTTCCGATTGCGCAATATGAAAAAGAATACGGAATCACGTATTATGAATCTATATACAAATACATAACGGTTCTCGGGGTCATATTAAATATATTTGACTTTGAATCTAATCAATTAATTATATACATTCGATAACATAGAGGAATGTATCCAGGGGGATATAAGATGAAACAGCTCGACGTTAAGCTTTATGAGTATTTACTAGCAAAGCTACCTGAAATTACAACTTCTTGGCTAGCAATGAGAAAAGTGGAAAAAAACTCTATTTATTCGCTAACTGCACATCCAGAAATGGAAGAAACACTTCGGGAACAAAATAAACTCACAAATTTAACAGTCATCAGCAGTTTACTTGATGATCCTGAAATCTTTGAGAAGAATAAAATAAAATGGGCAGCGGTTGTCGCCCGTAGCAGAGTGAAAAGTAATACACCTATAGAAGATGTAATTCAAGCTTTGAGTAATGTTCGTTTAACATATTGGCGCTTCGTAAAAGAATTTTATTTGGTCCATAAAGACGAAATTATAATTGATGATTATATGCGCTGGAGTGAAACCATTAATAATGCATTTGATCAGATCTACATTAGTTTCGCAGAAGCCTACAATGAATATATTAGTGGCAAGTTCGATATCCAACAAAGCTTAATTAATGAATTAAGCTCTCCCGTCATCAAAATTACTGACGAAATTGGCGTGGTACCGCTAATTGGAGAGTTGGATGAACTGCGTGCACAAAGTATGTTGGAAAGCATTCCAGAGAAAAGTTTAGAGTCTGGTATTGAACACTTATTCATTGATTTATCGGGTGTGACCGTTATTGATACACATGTAGCCCAGCAGATTTTTCAAGTGACAAAAGTGTTATCTCTATTAGGGACGAGATGCACAATTACAGGGATTTTACCGGCAATTGCTCAAGCATCGACAGAGCTTGGTTTAGACTTTAAAAATATCCAAACATTTAGTTCTTTACAATTAGCATTTCAAAAAGAATTTTTAATTGTGGAGCAGTAAAAAACCAAGTCACTTATAAAGTGACTTGGCTTTTTAGGTTTTATTTATGTTTTTCTTGAAAATCCAGCATGAATTTCTGTAAAGCCAGACAAGCTTCAAATGGTACTGCGTTGTAAGTAGAAGCACGACATCCGCCTACGGAACGATGACCATTCAGCCCAACGAATCCCGCCTCTTTAGCCTCTTCTAAGAATTTTTTTTCCAACTCTTCATCCGCTACACGGAACGTGATGTTCATTAATGAACGACTTCCTTTTTCAGCATGTCCTGTATAGAAACCGTTGCTGTTATCGATCGCGTCATAGATCAGATTCGCTTTTTCTTCATTGCGCTCTGCAATCTTCTCAATGCCGCCTTGTTGTTGCATCCAACCAAGAACTTCACCCAACATGTAAATACCGAAAGATGGGGGAGTGTTATATAAAGAGTTACTTGATGAATGTGTTTGGTATTTCAATATAGTTGGAATTTCACTATTCGCTTTGTCCAACAAGTCTTTGCGGATAATCGCAACTGTAACGCCCGAAGGTCCGAGGTTTTTTTGTGCACCTGCATAAATCATTCCGAATTGACTGACGTCAAGTGGTCTTGACAGAATATCACTAGACATATCTGCTATTAACGGAACATTTCCAGTAGAAGGGAACTCATGGAATTGGGTGCCGAAAATCGTGTTATTTGAAGTGATGTGCACGTAGGCATCCGTCTCTTCAAATGTAATTTCATCAGAAGATGGGACGCGATTATAATTTGTATTTTTTGTAGAAGCTGCTTCGTATACTTCACCGATTGTCTTTGCTTCTTTAAGTGCTTTATCTGACCATGCACCAGACATAATGTAGCTAGCTTTTTTCCCTTTTGATAAGAAATTCAGTGGCACCATTGCAAATTGTAGACTAGCTCCGCCTTGCAAGAATAGTATTTCATAGTTTTCAGGAATTGAGAATAAAGAACGTAAACGCTCAATTGCTTGATTATGTACTTGTTCATAGGTAGCACTGCGGTGACTCATTTCCATAATAGACATTCCAGATTCTTTGAAATCCACTAGTTCAGCTTGTGCTTTTTCAAGAACTTCGCGTGGAAGTGCGGATGGACCCGCGTTAAAATTATAGACAGACTTTTGCTCAATCAAAAAAATCACTCCTTCATTAGTTTACAACTCTAAAGTAAAGTATATATGAAAAATCATACATGGGGAATAGCTAACTGCCAATTCGCAACAATTCGTCCAATCAATTAAGAGGGTTGTCTTGTTTGTTTCGGTGAGAAATAGGGTAAATTGAAGTCAAGTAGCTACTACATAGTGATGTAAAGTTCAGCTCACATAAAGCCGAAACGAGGGAGAGAGTATGAAAACAGATGGACGCAGAAAAAGTTCAAATGTAGAGGATCGAAGAGGAAGGAGTGGCGGAGGCGGTGCGATTGCATTAGGCGGGGGTGGTCTTGGAATTGTTGGTATTATATTATTTCTCATTTTGGGTGGAAATCCAACAGACTTATTAGATAATAGTTCAGCAGTCCCTGATCAACCATACGTGGAAACTGCACAAGATAAAGAATTGGCGGATTTTGTTTCGGTTGTGCTTGCAGATACAGAAGATATTTGGTCGGAGTTATTCGCTCAACAAGGAATTCAATATGAGAACCCTAAGTTAGTTCTTTATTCGGGTCAAGTGGATACAGCTTGTGGTTACGGAAGTGCAGCTGCAGGGCCATTTTATTGCCCGGGTGATCAAAAACTGTATATTGATTTAGCATTTTATAATGAATTACAGAGTTCATTTAAAGCGCCAGGTGATTTTGCCATGGCCTATGTAGTAGCCCATGAGGTAGGGCACCATGTGCAAACGCTCCTTGGAATTTCAGATCAAGTGATGCCGCTACGTCAAAAAATGAGTGAAAAGGAATTTAATAAATATTTAGTAAGATTTGAATTGCAAGCAGATTATTTTGCAGGAGTCTGGGCACATCATGCAAAAGGACGAGGATACTTGGAGCAAGGAGATTTACAGGAAGCAATTACTGCCGCGAGTGCGGTTGGTGACGATACGATTCAAAAACGCGCGAGAGGGTATGTTGTTCCAGAGAGTTTCACACACGGTACAGCAAAACAACGAATGTACTGGTTCGAACGTGGTTTTGAATTAGGCACTATTGAGGGTGGAGACACGTTTAATCAAACGGAAAAATAAAACTCGCGAACGTCATTCCTTTCGAAGTGACGTTCGCGAGTTTTTATTTTGTTGCTGCTATAGCGGGTTCAGCTGGCATAATTCCTTCTCTTTCATTGCGTAGTCTTTTAATATCCACTCGAATGAGCAAGGAAATTAGTAGAGCCACTGCGAACAAGCCGGCGAAGAATAATAAGCTACTTTCGTAACTGCCTGTTGTATCTTTCATCCATGCTGCAAACATCGGTCCAGCCACTCCAGCCGCAGACCATGCAGTTAAAATATAACCGTGGATGGCCCCAAGTTGTCTTGTTCCAAAAATATCACCAATATATGCCGGGATAGAGGCGAACCCCCCTCCGTAGCATGTATAGATTACGGCTAGAATCACTTGGAATATAATTGCGTTCGTGGTGAATGGTAAAATGGCAAATAGGACAAGTTGAATGACAAAGAACGTGGTATACGTATTGGGACGACCGATATAATCCGAAATTGCAGCCCAGCCAAGTCTGCCGGCCCCGTTAAAGATGCCTAGCACACCAACTAATGCGGCTGCTTGAATAGTTGTCATGCCAATACTATCAATCGCCATTGGTTTGGCAGCCGAGAGAATGGCGATACCGCAAGTCACATTAATAAACAACATTAGCCATAAATAATAAAAGCGTTTTGTTTTAACTGCTTGATTTGCTGTCAATTGAGAAAGATCTTCTTTAACTTCCGTTTTCCCTAAACGAACTTTTTCAATAAATCCAGGTGGTGCCCATCCTTCTTCTGGTTTTTCCAGATACAGGGAAGAAAGTAACATAATTAAGAAATATGATACACCGAGAATATAAAAAGTGTTCTGTAATCCGACATTGCTGATCAAGTATTCCATGATCGGACTACTGATGGCTGCAGCAAACCCAAATCCCATGATGGCTAGTCCCGTAGCGAGCCCTCTGCGATCGGGGAACCATTTGACGAGTGTAGAAACGGGTGCAATATAGCCTACCCCTAAGCCAATTCCACCTAGCATACCGTAAAAAATATACAGCATAGGTAATGAAGACATTCCTACTGCGAGTCCGGAACCTGTCACGCCCACTCCGAAGAACACAGCTGCAAGTAACCCTGCTTTTCTTGGACCATATTTCTCTACAAAGTGACCTAAAAAAGCAGCTGATAAACCAAGAAATAAAATGGCTATACTAAACGTCAGCTGTACTTGGCTTGTGGTCCATCCAAATTCTTCAATGAGTGGATTAGTGAAGTTACTCCAGGCATAAACAGATCCGATAGAAATGTGAATACCTACTGCAGATAACGCGATCAGCCATCTGTTCTTCGTTTTTCTCATTCGTAGCCCTCCTTTTAACAAAATTCTTCCACAGCTCCAATTCCAGTAACAAAAACTTTGACTAATCGGTATTTTAAAAGAATATTTGACACACTACCTAGTCATAAAATTACAATAAAAGGGAGATAATTAAGCAATTACTGGAATGTAAGAAGGGATTAAGGAGTATAATATTAGTAATTCACAAAATTGTCAATATTACATTTTCATGGAATCGAAAAAAGATTAGTGGTATCCATGACGATTCTTTCAGGATGTGTGTACACGTTAAAAGATCCACCACGAATGAATCCAACCGTCGTTATTCCTAAATCGTCAGCTAAACTCAAAGCTAATTCAGTAGGTGCAGACTTTGATAATACAATTTCACAACCAATTTTAGCGACTTTAAGTAATATTTCGGAGGAGATTCGTCCGCTGAACACAATGATTTTATCTCGCACAGAAATATCGTTCCTCAGACAGTGTCCATAAATTTTATCTAACGCATTATGGCGGCCGATATCCATACGGGATAATAATAATTGATCTGGAGCGCATAAAGCAGCATTGTGAACACCGCCAGTATGTCGGAACATTTCTGCCTGTTCTTCCAATTGATGCATCAAGGAAAATATTTGTGCAGGTATCAGTTGAACAGAAATACTATCCATCTTTTTCGCTGTCAGTGCATCATTTGCAAAGATATAGCCTTGTCTGCTCATGCCGCAACAAGATGTGATATACCGTTTATTCTGCAATTGTTCAAAGAAAGGGTAGACTTTATCCGTATCGATGTAAATGAAGCCATTTTCAAGATCAAGTCGAATGTCTTTGATTTGTTCCCACTTAGGTACGATTCCTTCTGAAGCCAAGAAGCCCACAGTCATATCCTCAATATATTCCGGCGTACATACGATCGTCGCAAATTCTTTGTGGTTTAGTTTAATTGTGATTGCATATTCAACAGCGACCTGATCTGCTTTTTCAAAAACTTTTCCATCCTGAAATCGAATAATGGATCGTTGTTGTTGCTGTTTCATCATCTTTTCTCCCTTCAGTCAATCGATCGATCGAATAAAAATACTGAAACTGCAATATCATCATCAATTTTAAAATCGCTGAATAAATGCAGAAACTTCGCCTCGACTAATTCTTCCAATGCTACAGGTGGTTCTTTTGCATATACTGCCTGAATCATGCTAGTTCGTGCACGATGCACCATCTCTTTTCCCTCTGGCGTTCCCGCTATGAACTTTTCAGTGGGAGTCAAATTACCATAGAGAGTAGAGACCACCATATTATCTATAAATATTGTATGAATTCGTTCGGGACCTTTTCCGAATAAGTCTTTTCGTAATTTACGGATGATATCATTAAACTCATGAACTTTCTTCATAGGGCACTTCCTCTTTTCGTTTACAGAATAGTCAAATTGTTTTAATGTGGTCATTGTATTATACGCTTTATTACTTTATACTAAATACATAATAGATGGAAATCTAGTATGTGATTGCTAGATGTTCATCAACCTACATGTAATAGTAAGTATGGATTGGTTCTTTAGCAAGTCCTGTTAAGAAACTATTCCACCATAGAAAATACCGTCTTAACGGTTTTTTTATGGTGGATTTTTTTATTTGAGAAGGAGGACGCCTGTATGTCAATTTCAATCAATAATAAGATGTATAATTTCGAACCAGGGTCGACGCTCATCCAAATCATCAATGCAAATAAGATTGAGCACCCCCAAATATGTTATTTGCCGGAAGTCGATCCGATACAAACGTGTGATACGTGCATCGTCGAAGTGAATGGCCAATTAACACGTGCTTGTTCAACACAAGCCGTCGACGGCATGGATGTCAAATTAGCGTCTCCGCGTGCAAAGGAAGCGCAGACGGAAGCAATGGATCGGATATTAGAAAATCATTTACTATATTGTACGGTTTGCGATAACAATAATGGAAACTGTAAAGTACATAATACCGTGGCACTTTTGGAAGTGGAAGAACAAAAATATCCCTACGAACCGAAATGTTCAATAGATGCGGTGGATTTCACACATCCGTTCTATCGTTACGATCCAAATCAATGTATCGCATGCGGACAGTGCGTGGAAGTATGTCAAAACTTACAAGTAAATGAGACGCTTTCAATTGACTGGGAACGGGATCGGCCGATTGTTCTATGGGATGGCGGTGCGAAGATTAATGATTCTTCTTGCGTAGGCTGCGGTCACTGTATTACGGTTTGTCCATGCAATGCCTTGATGGAAAAAACGATGCTAGGTGAAGCTGGATTTATGACGAAGATGAGTGACGAATTGATGGAGCCTATGATTGATTTGATTAAGGATGTAGAACCAGGTTATAGCAGTATCATGGCGATTTCCGATGTTGAATCCGCGATGAGAGAATCCACAATCAATAAAACCAAAACAGTCTGCACATTTTGTGGAGTAGGTTGTTCATTCGAAGTCTGGACGAAAGATCGTACGATATTAAAAATTCAACCGGTTTCCGAGGCACCTGTCAACCAGATTTCTACTTGTGTCAAAGGGAAGTTCGGTTGGGATTTCGTGAACAGTGAAGAACGCATTACATCGCCTCTTATTCGTAAAGGTAACGATTTTGTTGAAGCATCCTGGCAAGAAGCGTTAGATCTAGTCGCGAAAAATCTAGGTCAAATCCGTGACGAGCATGGCAAAGATGGAATTGGTGTCATCTCCTCATCCAAAATTACCAATGAAGAGAACTATGTCATTCAAAAATTTGCTCGACAAGTGTTCGGTACAAATAACGTGGACAATTGTTCCCGCTACTGCCAGTCACCTGCAACAGATGGGTTATTCCGTACTGTTGGAATGGGTGGTGACGCTGGAACTATTAAAGATATTGCTGAAGCAGGATTGGTCATCATTGTAGGTGCCAATCCTGCAGAAGGTCATCCCGTTCTCGCGACGCGTGTAAAGCGCGCACATAAGCTACACGGTCAAAAGTTAATCGTAGCTGATCTCAGAAAGCATGAAATGGCTGAACGTGCAGATATCTTTATGACACCACAACAAGGAACCGATCAAGTATGGCTTATGGCAGTGACCAAATACTTAATCGACCAAGGTTGGCATGATCAGCAGTTTATTGAGGAAAATGTCCTTCATTTTGATGACTTTAATGAAGTATTGAAACGCTATACACTCGAATATGCAGAACAAGTAACAGGTGTTTCAAAAGAAGTATTGATTCAAACAGCTGAAATGATTCGTGATGCGGATGGTACATGTATCTTATGGGGAATGGGAGTTACACAAAATACAGGAGGTTCAGACACTTCAGCTGCCATATCCAATTTATTACTGGCATCAGGAAATTACCGCCGTCCAGGCGCTGGTGCTTATCCGTTACGTGGTCATAACAACGTACAAGGTGCATGCGATATGGGAAGTTTGCCGGGGTGGTTACCTGGCTATCAGCATATTACAGACAATGCCGCACGCGAAAAATTTGAGCGCGCTTATGGTGTAGAGATAGAGGGTAAGCCGGGTCTTGATAATATTCAAATGCTTCATTCGATTGATGATGGGATTATGAAGGGGATGTATATTGTAGGGGAAGATATGGCACTAGTGGACTCGAATGCAAACTATGTACATGATGTACTGTCGAAGCTCGATTTCCTAGTTGTCCAAGATATTTTCTTCTCACGTACAGCACAATACGCAGACGTCATTTTACCTGCAGTGCCTTCACTTGAAAAAGATGGTACATTTACAAATACAGAACGTCGTGTTCAACGACTTTATAAGGCCTTACCGAATAAAGGTGACTCCCGTCAAGATTGGTGGATCATCCAAGAAGTTGCAAATCGCTTAGGCGCTGATTGGAATTACACACACCCAGGGGACATCTTTGCTGAGATGGCAAGTTTGAGTCCTATTTTCAAAGAAGCTTCTTACGACATGTTGGAAGGTTGGGGTAGTTTCCTTTGGGGAAGTCTAGAGGGGATAAGTACGCCACTTCTTTATACAGACGGCTTTAATTTCCCAGATAAGAAAGCGCGCTTTGCATTATCGGATTGGATTGAACCAGTAAAATTCCCTGAAGAGTTTGATCTTCATATCAATAATGGTCGTATGCTTGAACATTTCCATGAAGGAAATATGACGAACAAGTCAGATGGTATTCAAGAGAAAGTTCCCAATATATTTGTAGAGATTTCTCCTGAATTAGCAAAAGAACGTGGTGTAGTCACAGGTACTTATGTAAGACTCATTTCTCCATATGGTGCGTTGAAACTGCCCGCACTTGTCACGGACAGAGTACGAAAAAATGAATTATTCTTACCGATGAACTCAGTAGAGAAGCAATCTGCAATCAATTTCCTAACAGGGCCTGCTACAGATGAACGCACGAATACACCGGCTTACAAGCAGACAAAGGTTCGCATGGAAGTACTTGAAAAGCAAGGGGATAATCCACTACCTAAGAGTAACCACCGTGATAAGAAACGTCATCCGCAAAACGGTGTAGAAGTGGAGCGGAAGTGGAATCGACCAGGATATGTCCAATTAACAGATCAATAATTAGTGAGGTGAAGATCAATGGCGGCACCCATAACTTCGATTAAAAGAAAAGAACGATCCGAACTGGAAATACAGCAAGATAAGTTGGATGAACTGCAGAAAAAAATTGCTGAACAGGAAGAGTCTTTGCAGAAAATTATGGAGATCACGGGTGAGTTGCATAAGATGGGTGCGTTAGACGCACTACAAGCAATGCTTCATTCAAAGGAAAAGATTACGGGCATAGCGTTAGACCAAGTATCAAGAGAACCTGTTACAAACATGCTCAATAATTTAATGGCGGGTGCAGGAATTTTGACGGCATTAGATCCAGCTACAATTCAGCAACTCTCAAAAAGTGTTCAAAACGGATTAGCTGAAGCCGAGCAAGCAAATGAAGAAGGTCAGAAAACAGGTGTTTTACAACTGATGAAATCCATTCACGATCCTGATATCAATCGGGCGTTAACATTCGGTATGAACTTCCTAAAAGGGATGGGCAGAGGTTTAGAAAAACCACAGGAATAAGATTTTTGCGAAAAGCGTCACTTTGCTTCATACTGTATTAGAAGAGTTCACCCGATCCCTGGCCATTCTGGCTGGGGAACTTATTCTTTCAGTAACATTATTTGTAGGAGATGAAAACATGTCAGCCCAAAGTAAAATTGCAACACATTTAGAAGAACAATCAACAGCACAGAAAAACATCGGAAGACTGCTTATACAATGCCCCGATAAACCAGGAATTGTATCCGCAGTCTCAACATTTTTGCTGCAATACGAAGCCAATATCGTAGAATCTAGCCAATACTCAACGGATCCAGAGGGTGGCACGTTCTATCTACGTATCGCTTTCCATTTAGACAATTTATTGGATAAAAAAGAAGAAATAGAAGAGGATTTCAAGTACATTGCGAAACAACATGAGATGGACTATCGCTTTTCATACGCAGTGGAACTAAAGCGAACGGCCATTTTCGTTTCCAAAGAACCGTATTGTTTAATGGAATTACTATGGGAATGGCAGAATGGTGATTTAAATACTGATATCGTTGTAGTGATCAGTAACCATGAAGATGCGCGCGGAATGGTTGAAGCACTTGGTATACCTTTCCATTACATCCCGGCGAACAAGGACATACGTCAAGATGTAGAGAGACAGCAAGTGAAGTTAATGGAAGAATACGACGTAGATGTACTCGTGTTAGCACGCTATATGCAAATACTTACACCTGAATTCGTCCGTCACTTCCCGAATCAGATTATCAATATCCATCATTCCTTCTTACCAGCCTTCATCGGTGCACGTCCTTATGAAAGAGCATTTGGACGCGGTGTAAAACTGATTGGGGCAACGTCACATTATGTAACGAATGACTTAGATGAAGGTCCAATCATTGAACAAGATATCGAGCGTGTGGATCACCGGGACGATATTGTTCAATTGAAGAAAATTGGCCGCACTATCGAACGACGTGTTCTTGCACGTGCAGTAAAGTGGCATCTTGAAGATCGAGTAATTGTAGAGAACAATAAAACCATTGTCTTCCACTAAGAGACACGAAACCGCCACTCGAATGAGTGGCGGTTTCTTTAATGTATAGGTGATTTGAAGGTCGCTCCATGCGTTTCATGTGTATTCATGATGGTCAGAAAAGCATTAGGGTCTATATCAGTAGTGATTTGTTTAAGCTTGGAAATTTCTAGCCTTGTCACGACTACATAGATCACGTCTTTTTCATTGTCTGTATAGCCGCCGCGACCGTGCAACATGGTAACGCTGCGGCCGAGTCGCAGACGAATCGCCTCCTTAAGCTCATGGTATTCATCGGAAATAATAAAGACAGCCTTGGTTTCGTCTAAGCCTTGGATCACAATGTCGATCGCTTTTGAAGCGATATAGTATGTAATGATCGAGTACATCGCTTTTTCTGGTCCGAGTACAAAGCCTGCCCATCCAAAGATGAAAAGGTTGAAGAACATCACGAATTCCCCAACACTGTAGGGGATTTTTTTTGTAAGTAAAATGCCGAGAATCTCCGTTCCGTCAAGCGCCCCGCCATTCCGTATGATGGTTCCGACACCCGCCCCTAGCAACAATCCTCCAAAGACTGTAGCTAACAGTGAGTCTGTTACAAATGGACCTAGAGTTTTAAGTGGGAATTCCACAATGGCAAGCAAAGCAATCGAATAGGAAGAGGAGAAGAAGAAGTTCTTGCCGATATGTTTATACCCGAAAAATAAGAAGGGCAAGTTTAAGATCAAAATCAAAATCCCAAAAGGTACTCCAGAGATGAAATTCAATATGAGTGCGATCCCGATTATGCCACCGTCAATTACGGAGTTAGGGATTAAAAATAAATCTAACGCAACTGCTGTAATTACGACACCAATTGAGATGAATAAGTAGCGTCTAAGTATATGTCCTACAGTTTCCTTTTTATGTTGTTTGCTCATAAAACTCCCCTTTTTCAAACGTGTTTATTCTATCTTAACGGAATTTTAAAAAAGAAAGTAGTGGCAATATAAGCTTTTCAATTTTTCTTCCAATGTACGTGATGAATCTTTTACACTTCATGAACATAAGATAATACATCATAGCCTAATTGGAGGAGATATGTTGGATATCATTCGTCAGTTGCATAATTATCGCAAAGAAGAAAATCAGTTGAAGTGGGAAGGTACATTTTTGGAATATCTGGAATTAATAAAAGAGCGGAAAGAAGTTGCACAGACCGCTCATTCTCGTATTTATGAAATGATAAAAAGTGCAGGAATTGAAAAAAGAGACGGCAAGAAAATTTATAATTTCTTTGATGAAGAGTTATTTGGTCTGGAAGAGTCTATCGAACGTTTAGTAGAAGAATATTTTCATCCAGCAGCAAAGCGTTTGGATGTAAAGAAGCGTGTATTGTTATTGATGGGACCTGTTAGTGGTGGTAAATCTACTATTGTGACGATGTTAAAACGTGGGCTAGAAGCCTATTCTCGAACGGATGAAGGAGCGGTTTATGCTATTAAGGGGTGTCCGATGCATGAAGACCCTTTACACTTGATTCCGGAATCTTTAAGGAAGTCATTTTTTGAAGAGTATGGTATACGAATCGAAGGTAGTTTATCTCCTTTAAATCAATTGCGACTGGAAGAAGAATTTGAAGGTAAAATTGAAAATGTACTAGTGGAACGCATTCTGTTCTCGGAAGATCGCCGTGTTGGGATTGGAACATTTACACCATCCGATCCGAAGTCACAAGACATTGCTGATTTAACCGGAAGTATAGACTTCTCTACAATTGCTGAATATGGTTCAGAGTCAGATCCACGTGCGTACCGATTTGATGGGGAATTGAATAAAGCGAATCGTGGCATGATGGAATTCCAAGAGATGTTGAAGCTCGATGAAAAGTTTCTTTGGCACTTATTATCCTTAACACAAGAAGGAAACTTTAAAGCAGGAAGATTTGCGTTGATTAGTGCAGATGAACTAATCGTTGCCCATACAAATGAAACGGAATATCGTTCATTTATTAGTAATAAAAAGAACGAAGCGCTTCATTCAAGATTGATCGTCATTCCAGTTCCATATAATCTGAAAGTAAGTGCAGAAGAAAAGATCTATGAAAAAATGATTCGTGACAGTGATATGGCTCACGTCCACATTGCGCCGCATGCATTGCGAGTGGCTGCTATTTTTTCTGTTTTGACACGTTTGAAAGCGTCGAAAAAACAAGGCATCGATCGATTAAAGAAATTGCGCCTGTATGATGGACAGAATGTTGAAGGGTTTAACGATGCAGATGCGGTAGAACTGAAGAACGAATTTATAGATGAAGGTATGGACGGAATCGATCCACGCTACGTCATCAATCGTATTTCTTCAGCGATTATCCGAAAAGAAGTCCCAAGTATCAATGCACTAGACGTATTACGTGCGTTAAAAGACGGCTTCGATCAACACGCCTCCATTTCAAGTGAGGACCGTGACACGTATATGAATTATATTTCAATGGCGCGTAAAGAGTATGACGAAATCGCGAAAAAAGAAGTTCAGAAAGCTTTTGTTTATTCTTATGAAGAGTCTGCAAAAACTTTAATGGATAATTACTTGGATAACGTCGAAGCATACTGCAATAAAAATAAACTACGCGACACGCTGACGGGAGAGGAAATTAACCCTGATGAAAAGTTGATGCGTTCGTTAGAAGAGCAGATAGGAATTTCGGAAAATGCGAAAAAGGCATTCCGTGAAGAAATCCTTATTCGTATCTCCGCATACGCTAGAAAACACCAGCGCTTCGACTACCGTTCCCATGACCGCTTGCGTGAAGCAATCCAGAAAAAATTATTTACCGATCTAAAGGACGTCGTGAAGATTACTACAACATCTACTACACCCGACGAGACACAATTGAAGAAGATGAATGAAGTCGTAGCGCGCCTAGTAGACGAACATGGCTACAATTCCGTCTCAGCAAACGATCTTCTGCGTTACGTTGGAAGTTTGTTAAATCGGTAAGCCGAATAGGAAATATGAATAGAATTAATGTCTACGTTGGGGTTGCAACTACAGCTTGAAAAGCTTGCCGCTCGGCGTAATGACTTAAACTAGTCATCATAGGTAGTGTGTATTTTTGTTGTGACTATACTTATTACAAGTCATGTCTAAGTTCAAGTCGGAAAACGAACACAAGCCTAGCTTTAATACACATCAATAAATTATTACCCAAATCCACTGCCTAAGACTAATTCCAGCTAATGAACTTTGAATTCAGAGACCTCAATACACGAGGTCTCTTTTTAGTTTTGTTGCCGTTTTGTAAATATTCAATCAGCTGCCGCATATGATAAGGAAACAAATTGTTCGAGAGATAGGCGGGGATACGAGTGGAAGAAAACCAGAAAAGTCGATTCGTTGTCACTGAAGAAAATTGGTCTCTCCATCGCAAAGGCCACCAAGATCAGCAACGCCACTTAGATAAAATAAATGAAGTACTAAAAAGTAACTTACCTGACTTAATCAGTGAAGAGAACATTATACTATCAAATGGAAAAGACATGGTCAAAATACCAATTCGCTCATTAGATGAATTTAAAATTCGCTACAACCACGACAAGTCCAAGCATGTTGGCCAAGGTGATGGCGACAGTGCGGTAGGGGACGTAGTGGCGCAAGGAGAAAAGAAAGCACAGCCAGGTGAAGGAAAAGAAGCGGGTGATCAACCAGGGCAAGATATCTATGAAACAGAGGTCTCGATAGAAGAGTTGGAAGAGATGTTCTTTAAAGAATTGGAGCTACCGGACTTAGAGCAGAAAGAACAATCGGTAACAACGCTTGAAGACATTGATTTCACAGACATTCGTAAAAAAGGATTAATCGGTAATATTGATAAAAAACGGACATTGTTATCTGCCATTAAACGTAATGCGATAAATGGGAAAGCTGAGGTCGCACCGATTCTGGAAGACGATCTACGATTTAAAACATGGAATCCCGTAGAGAAACCACAATCTAAAGCGGTTGTCATCGCCATGATGGACACGAGTGGTTCAATGGGCAAATTTGAGAAATATATGGCACGAAGTTTCTTCTTTTGGATGACGAAGTTTTTACGGACAAAGTATGAGACGGTAGAAATCGAATTCATTGCGCACCATACGGAAGCTAAAGTAGTATCTGAGGAAAATTTCTTCAACAAAGGGGAAAGTGGCGGAACCAGATGTTCATCAGCTTATAGTAAAGCATTGGAAGTTATTAAAGAATTTTATCCACCCACTAGTTATAATATCTATCCTGTCCACTTTTCGGACGGGGAAAATATGACAAGTGACAATAAGAAATGTTTGGAATACGTGGATGAATTATTGGCGATATCGAATATGTTTGGTTATGCCGAAGTCAATGAGCATCGTAGAATGTCCACGTTGATGTCCGCGTATAAATCAATTGAACATCCCAAATTCAATTATTATATTTTGCAAAAAAACCGCGATGTCTACTTTGCGCTCAAGAAGTTCTTCGAAAAGCGAACGGAGGGATTACGCTGACTGATCAACAGGCATTATATTATGCAATTGATGAGATCACGGAGATTGCCAGTGGATTTGGACTCGACTTTTATCCGATGAGGTATGAGATTTGTCCAGCAGATATACTATATACATTTGGCGCCTATGGAATGCCTACGCGTTTTACACATTGGAGTTTTGGTAAGCAGTTCCATAAGATGAAGTTGCAATATGATATCGGATTAAGCAAGATATATGAGCTCGTTATCAATTCAAATCCGTGTTACGCATTTTTATTGAATACGAATAGTTTAATTCAAAATAAATTAATCATTGCGCATGTATTGGCGCATTGTGATTTCTTCAAAAATAATACCTATTTTTCAAAAACGCGTAAAGACATGGTTGAAAGCATGGCAGCTACAGCCGAACGAATTGCGGACTATGAAGTACGCTACGGTAAGAAATGTGTGGAAACATTTCTTGACGCGGTATTAGCCATTCAAGAACATGTGGATCCAAGTATGATGCGGGACATCATTCCGTCATCTTTTATTGACCAACAACCCCGAAGAAGCGCATATGAAGATTTATGGGACCTTGATCAACGGAAAATACCTGGACAACAAGCGATTGAAATGCACAAAAAGAATCCGAAAGAACCAGAAAAAGACATCCTATTATTTATTCTTGAAAACAGTCGTAATCTAACGGAATGGCAAGCGGACATTCTGACGATGTTACGCGAAGAGATGCTTTATTTTTGGCCACAGTTGGAAACGAAAATCATGAATGAAGGTTGGGCATCTTATTGGCATCAAACGATTCTTCGACAAATGGATTTAACGCCTTCAGAGACAATTGAGTTCGCAAAACTTAATGCTAGTGTTCTGCAGCCTTCCAAGACTTCAATTAATCCATATTACCTCGGTGTCAAAATATATGAAGATATAGAGAAACGGTACGATATACTAGCTAAGGAAGCTACTTCACGTGGTGAAGAGATGGTGACGGGACGCGAAAAAATATTTGAAGCGCGTGAAATTGAAAATGACACATCGTTCATTCGAAATTATTTGACCGATGACCTAATCAAACAAGAAGATCTGTACGTGTTTCAAAAGCAGGAAGACCAATACAAAATCTCTGATAAACAGACCGATGCTGTTCGGAATCAACTAATTGGACAGAGAGTGAACGGTGGCTTTCCTTATATAGTAGTAGACGATGGAGATTATATGCGAAATGGGGAATTGTATCTTGTTCACCGCTATGAAGACACTGAACTTGATCTCCCGTACTTGGAACATGTTTTACCGCATATTCATCAACTGTGGGGACGTATCGTGCATATCGAAACAATACTTGAGAACAAACCTTTGGTCTTTTCATACGATGGGCACAAAGTGTTTAGGAGAAGTAAATAACAAAAAAATAGACACAGATTATTCGTAGACTGAAGATAACTCCAGACATATGGAGATTACCTTCAGTTTTTTCATTTTACTACTTTTCATTTCGTGCATCTAATGTTATTTTTATAGTATACTAACTCATTAACGTACTAAAGAATTAAGAAAAGAGGAAAAATAATGAAAAAGACAACCATTGCTTTATTATTTGCAGCATTATTCCTACTGCTGGCTGGATGTTCGGGCAAGTCGTCTGAGGGGGGCAAATCACCCGCTGATGCAGATAACAAAGAAACGAAAGAAATTATCATCGGTGTAGATGACAAATTTGCACCTATGGGATTCCGTGACGATAAAAATAATTTAGTAGGTTTCGATATTGACATGGCAACAGCAGCGGCTGAGCATATGGGCGCTACTGCAAAATTCCAGCCTATTGACTGGAAAACGAAGGAAACAGAACTTAGCAGTGGAAGAATCGATTTAATTTGGAACGGCTATACCATCACAAAAGAACGTCAAGAAAAAGTATTATTCACGAAGCCTTATTTGGATAATAATCAAGTCGTTGTGACGTTAGTAGATTCTGATGTGAAAACAATTGAAGACCTAGATGGAAAAACTGTAGGTGTTCAAGCATTATCATCTGCCGGACCAGCATTAGAAAGTCACCCAATCCACGAAAAAATAAAAAACATCACAGAATTTGCAGACAATGTTCTAGCGTTAACAGATTTGAAAACAGGTCGTCTAGATGCAGTAGTACTTGATGAAGTCGTCATTGATTACTATATGACAACTGAAGAAGGGGTCTTTACGAAACTTGACGGATCATTGGCAGTGGAAGAATATGGCGTTGGAGTGAAGAAAGGCAATGAAGAATTGCTTGAAAATCTTCAAAAAGCATTGGATACGATGAATGAAGATGGTACTTCAGCTGAAATCTCCACAGAATGGTTCGGAGAAGACAAAGTTCTTCGTTGAGTTGTAAAATAAGTTATGTCAACGGAAGTTGCATTTGCGACTTCCCTTGGTATGCGTATTGTAAGAGAAGTACATAAAACCTTGAATGGTTTTTCGGAGGAATTTACTAATGAGTTATGAATATTTTATGTCTATGCTGATTCCTATGTTGGAAGGGGCTAAAGCGACTGTACTATTATTTGTAATAGCGATTGTCTTATCTATTCCACTGGGATTCTTGTTGACACTTGCCGTAAGAAGTAGTATTAAACCAATTTCTTATTTGGCGCAGACTTTTATATACGTCATGCGTGGGACTCCTTTGTTATTACAGCTATTGTTTTTTGTTTTTGGTTTACCACTTCTGCCGGTAATTGGTGAGTACTTAGTTCTTGATCGTTTTGTAGCAGCTACACTAGCGTTCATTTTGAACTATTCAGCCTACTTTGCTGAAATATTCCGAGGTGGTTTGATCTCCATTGATAAAGGGCAATACGAAGCTTCGCAAGTACTTGGATTATCGAAATGGCAAACGACTGTGCGCGTCATCCTACCACAGATGTTTCGTGTAACGCTACCACCTATTGCGAATGAATCGGTATCTTTAGTAAAGGATACGGCGCTATTATATGCGGTAGCGGTTCCAGAACTTCTACACTATGCGCAAACAGTCGTAAACAGAGACTTCACAATCATACCGTTCTTCATTGCGGCTGGGATCTACCTGCTGATTGCATTCGGATTGACTGTAGTCTTCAAGTATTTAGAAAGAAAGCTGCAATACGAATGAGGAGAGGAAATTATGTCTTTCATAGAAGTACGCAACTTACAGAAATCATTCGGTCCATTAGAAGTATTGAAGGATATATCGTTTGATGTTCAAAAAAATGATGTCATGGCAATTATCGGACCTTCGGGTTCTGGAAAGAGTACAATGTTAAGAAGTCTAATTCAATTGGAGCAAGTTGGTGGCGGTAGTATTATCGTGGATGGAGATTACCTAGTTAAAGATGGCATTTACACAAATCCTACCGATAGTAAAATGATCAACTCCAAAATGGGAATGGTATTTCAACAATTTAACCTATTTCCTCATTTAACTGTAAAGCAGAACTTGGAACTAGCACCAAAACTGGTGAAGAAAGAAAAAGCCGAAGATTATGGGCATAGAAGTATCGAATTGCTAGAAAAAGTGGGGTTGGCTTCAAAGGCTGATGAATTACCTTCGAGACTTTCGGGTGGTCAGAAACAACGTGTTGCGATTGCGAGAGCGTTGATGATGAATCCGGATATTTTATTATTCGATGAACCGACTTCCGCTTTAGATCCGCAATTGACGAAAGAAGTATTGCAAGTGATGAGAAATCTCGCGGAAGAGCATATGACGATGATTGTGGTGACGCATGAGATGGAATTCGCAAGCAATGTGGCTAATCATGTGATCTTTATGGACGATGGAAAGATCGTTGAAGCGGGTACTCCAGATGAAGTAATCAAATCACCGAAAGAATTACGTACAAAGAGATTCCTGAATTACGAGTTAAATAAATAACCAAAAATAGTGATGCGAATGGTATAATCGCGTCACTATTTTTTATGTAGATTAATTTGTTTTCCTGTAAGTTATCTTAATATATGGAGAATTATATCAGGTAGTTCATTAACTTTTGAGAATTCACACAAAATATTGAATAATACATTGACGAATAACATTGTAAAGGGTACGATTACGTATAATTATTATCTTTTCTACATACATCGAAAGGGTAATAGATCATAGTCGAGGGGGATTTACATGAAGAAACATTGGGTGACTTATGCAGCAGCACTATTTAGTATTGTGCTCATTCTCGCTGCGTGTGGTGGAAAAGGGGAGTCATCTGATCCTGTAGCAGATGATAAGAATAATGATAAAGCAAGCACTGAAGAAAAATACATAATTGGTGTGACACAAATTGTTGAACACCCGTCTTTAGATGCGGCGTTTGAAGGGTTTCAAAAGGCAATTGAAGATGCTGGATTGAATGTAGAATACGATAAGCAAAATGCGCAAAATGATAATAGTTCCAACTCAACCATTGCAAACAACTTGGCAGGCGCAGGCGTCGATTTAATATTTGCTAACTCTACACCAAGTGCACAAGCGGCAGCTAGCGCGACACAAGACATTCCGATCATCTTCACATCAGTTACAGATGCAGTAGCAGCGGAACTTGTTGCATCCAATGAAGAGCCAGGCGGCAATGTTACAGGCACTACTGATAATCATCCTGATGCCATTCCAAACACAATGAAGTTCTTGAAAGAAAACGTTGGTGCAAAAAAAGTAGGAATGATATTTAACTCAGGGGAGCAAAACTCTCGCCTACAAGTGGATCATGTAAAAGGAATTCTTGCAGATATGGATATGGAAGTTGTAGAAGCATCCGTTGCAACTTCAGCAGATGTAAAGCAAGCAGCCGAATCTTTGATTGGTTCAGTAGATTCATTTTATATCATTACGGATAATACTGTAGTATCAGCACTTGAATCAGTCATCTCTGTTGCGAATGACAATAAGATTCCGATGATGGTGGGTGAATTTGATTCTGTGAAACGTGGTGGACTTGGAGCATACGGCTTTGAGTACTACGATATCGGATATGAAGCGGGTGAAATGGCAGTAAAGATTCTAAAAGGTGAAGAAACGCCTGAATCATTACCTGTCCAATTACCACAGAACTTGAAGCTAGTGATGAATGAAGAGACTGCAGACGCAATCGGTTTGAAGATTCAAGATGAGTGGAATGCCGAGATTGCAAAATAAAAAATAGGAGATGATCTTGCATGTTTTCAGCTGTATTTGGCTCAGTTGAGCAGGGTATCATCTATGCGATCATGGCACTCGGAGTGTATCTAACATTCCGGGTGCTTGATTTTCCAGATTTAACAGTGGACGGAAGTTTTGTAACAGGCGCAGCAGTAGCGGCTACGATGATTGTATTTGATTATCATCCACTTGTTGCAACACTTACCGCAATCCTGGTTGGCTTTTTTGCTGGGTGTATAACTGGTTTATTACATACCAAAGGAAAAATCAATCCACTTCTATCCGGAATCCTCATGATGATAGCTCTTTACTCGATAAACCTTCGGATAATGGGACTGACGACAGAAAATTCAGTAGGTCGTCCGAATATTCCGCTTTTAAATTCAGAAACGATTTTCAGTAAGTTCCAAGGTTTCTGGAGTACTCTTGGAATTGATGAAACCATCAATGGTTTCCTATTGGGACTTGGCTTGGAACATTTACCATCGACTTGGGGAACATTAGTTTTGATGATCCTAGTTGTGGTTCTCATTAAATTCATAGCGGACTGGTTTTTGCAAACCGAAGTTGGTTTAGCCATCCGTGCAACTGGTGATAATAAAAAAATGATTCGTAGTTTCTCTGCCAATACAGATACTCTTGTTATTCTAGGATTAGGAATTTCCAATGCACTAGTTGCTTTCGCAGGTTCATTGATTGCACAGTATGGAAAATTCGCTGATAATGGAATGGGAATTGGTATGATCATCATCGGATTGGCTTCTGTTATTATCGGTGAAGCGATATTCGGGACGAAAACCATTTTCCGTACAACAATGGCCGTCGTGATTGGTGCCGTAATCTATAGAATCGTACTCGGACTGTCATTGAAAGTGAAGATTCTCGATTCAGGTGATATGAAATTAATTACTGCAGTCATCGTAATTGCGGCATTAATTATTCCGCAGATTCTCGAAAAAAGACGGGAAAAAGCGCGTAAAGCGAAAAGACAATCTGAACGAATGGCGATGAAATCATCACAAGGAGGTCATAGCGTTGTTGAAACTGGATCAAGTCAATAAAGTATTTAATGAATCGACTCCGGATGAGAAAGTAGCGCTGGACCAAATTAACTTACATTTACAACCGGGTGATTTCGTAACAGTCATAGGGAGTAACGGTGCAGGAAAATCTACCATGATGAATATGATATCCGGCGCATTGACACCGGATTTTGGTTCTATTTATATCAATAACAAAGATGTTACACGTTTGGCAGAGTTCAAACGATCCAAAATGATAGGACGAGTATTCCAAGATCCGATGTCAGGTACAGCACCGACGATGACGATTGAAGAAAATTTGGCGATGGCTTATTCTCGCAATCGACGGCGTTCATTGCATCGTGGAGTAGATAAGAAACGGAAAGACTTATTCCGAACCTCACTGGAAACATTGCATTTGAATCTTGAAAATCGGATGACAGCGAATGTTGGACTATTGTCCGGTGGTGAACGTCAAGCGTTGTCATTATTGATGGCGACCTTTACGCAACCTTCTATTTTGTTGTTGGATGAGCATACCGCAGCACTCGATCCGTCCCGCGCAGAGTTAATCACCGATTTAACGAAACGATTAGTTGAGAAGGATCGGCTGACGACGTTAATGGTAACGCATAACATGCAACAGGCACTTGACCTTGGAAATCGCTTAATTATGATGGATAAAGGCCAAATTATTCTTGAGGTAGAAGAAGAACAGAAACAGCATTTAACTATTGCGAAATTGATGGATGAATTTCAGCGTATTCGTGGAGAACAACTTACGAATGATGCAGCTTTACTTTCTGTATAAACAACAGCCCCCGCTTTCCAGTTGTGGAAAACGGGGGCTTTTCAATGTCTTAAGCAAGCCGTGCCATACGTTTCTTAATTTCATATACCCAACCAAATGGATCTTGTTCTTTGCCTGTTTGGATATTCGTTAACGTGTTATATAGACGAGTAGATAGTTCCCCTGTTTCACCGTTGCCAATGATCATTTTATAACCATCCCAATTCAGTTCGCCGACTGGAGAAATAACAGCAGCTGTGCCTGTACCGAATACTTCCTCAAGTTCACCGCTTTCATAGGCAGATCGGATTTCATCCATTGAGATTTGACGCTCTGCAACTGGCATATTCCAATGTCTTAGCAACTGTAAAATGGATTTTCGTGTAATTCCCTCAAGAATACTGCCGTTGATTGCAGGCGTTACAATTTCACCGTTGATCTTGAAAAAGATATTCATACTTCCTACTTCTTCCACGTATTTACGCTCGACACTATCGAGCCATAAAACTTGTGAGTAGCCTTGTTTGTCTGCTGTCTCCTGTGCCTTTAAAGCCGCTGCGTAGTTGCCAGCAGTTTTAGCGCTACCCGTTCCGCCTTTTGCAGCACGGACGAATTCATTTTCGACGAGGATTTTAACTGGATGAATCCCTTCTTTATAGTACGAGCCAACAGGGGACAGAATCATGAAAAATTGATATTTTTTAGCTGGCGCTACACCTAGGAAGGCTTCTGTTGCAATGACAAATGGGCGGATATATAATGATGTTCCTTCTAGTGTAGGAATCCAATCCTGCTCGATTTGCAACAATTGGTTCAGCGCGTACAATGCGTTCTTTTCATCAATCCGTGGCATACATAGACGATCGAGCGAATAATTCAAACGCTTCATATTTTGATCTGGACGGAACAAACGAATGGTTCCATCTTCTGAACGGTATGCCTTCATTCCTTCAAAAACCGTTTGACCGTAATGTAAAACGATTGCAGCTGGATCGAGTGTTAAAGGTGCGTAAGGAGTAATGCGATGATTATGCCAACCTTTGCCTTCCTCATAGTCTATAATGAGCATGTGGTCTGTAAATGTTTTCCCAAAAACTAAAGTGCTAGGATCTGGCTTTTCTTTTTTATTTTGTGCTAGTTGAATTTGCATAGGTAATCTCGTCATAATCATCAAAACTCCTCAAGATATAGAATATTCCGAAAGTTCAATTCCGAATAGTGTAATTATACTGCTTTTTTAGAAAAAATAAAGTGAAAAGTTTGTCGGTTTTAAAAACTATTATATAAAGGAGCAAATTTTCATGAGAAAAGTATTAATTATAGGCGGGGGTATCGTTGGTGCTTCCGCTGCTTATCATTTATCCGACCAACAAGCAGAAGTCGTACTAATCGATAGGCAAGAGCCAGGACAGGCTACAAAAGCCGCAGCAGGCATTATTTGTCCGTGGGCATCTCAAAGACGAAATAAAGCATGGTATGCCCTCGCATCAGCTGGTGCTGCGTATTATCCTGAATTCATTCGGTCATTAGAAAAGCATGGCGAAGTGGAAACAGGATATAAGAAAGTGGGTGCCTTGGCGATTCATACTGAGTTAGATCGTTTGGAGAAGAAAGTCGAGTTGTTAAATATAAGGAAAGAACAATCTCCTGAGATCGGGGAAGTGGAATTACTGGATACAATACAGCTCGCTAGCTATTTTCCGATTTTATCTGAGGAATATTCAGCTGTTCGTATTTCAGGTGCTGCCAAAGTAGAAGGGGATCAACTACTTAAAGCAATGGAGCGTGTGGCAGTTCAACGTGGTGTTCAAAGTATAAAAGGCTCTGCATCGCCGTACATAAAAGAAGGAAAAGTCTGTGGTGTTATGGTCGGGGGGCAAATTATTGAGGGAGATCAAATCATCGTAGCGTCAGGTGCCTGGGCTAGTGAATTTACAGAGCCCTTAGGTAAGAAGCTGCAAGTGACAGGACAGAAAGCACAAATACTCCATTTACAATCAAATCATGTAGCGTCAGGGGAATGGCCAGTCATCATGCCACCTGGTACTCAGTACCTCGTGCCATTCCGAGATGGCAGATTCGTTGCGGGCGCAACACACGAGGATACAGATGATTTCAATATTCAACCGACCACTGGTGGGATACTGCAGGTGTTATCGAATGCTCTACCCATTGCACCTTTACTGAGCGAAGCAGTACTGGCTGAGGTCCGTGTGGGTATTCGTCCACATACACCGAATTTTATGCCGGTCATCGGTCAACTACCTGATCACCCGCAAGTTTGGATGGCTAACGGTCTTGGTTCATCTGGTTTAACAGTAGGACCTCTTCTCGGCAAGCTTTTATCCCAGCTAGTACTAGGCGAGGAGACTGGATGGGACTTAGAAAGCTACTCTATTAACCAAATAATTGCCGACGAACATTGAATAAAGTGCGTATAATGATTATTATGAATATATAGCGATTGAACGGTAAAGGGGAAGATTCATAATGAGAAGATATGTTTCGTATTCAGAAGAAGTGAAAGAAGCGATGAAATATGGGAAGCCGCTAGTCGCATTGGAATCCACAATTATTACGTATGGCATGCCATACCCTGAAAATGTGAAAGCTGCACGGGAAGTTCAGCAGATTGTGCGCGATCATGGTGCGGTTCCGGCAACAATTGCAATTATGGACGGTAAAATAAAAATAGGTCTATCTGATGAAGAGCTAGAACGGTTCGGAGATAGCAAAGGTGTTGTCAAAGCTTCTAGACGCGATATTAGTTACTTAATTGCTACTAAAAAACCGGGTGCAACGACGGTTGCTGCATCGATGTTCTTTGCTGACTTAGCGAGAATACGCGTATTCACGACTGGGGCCATTGGCGGTGTGCATAGAGGTGTGGAACAAACGATGGATATTTCTGCAGATCTTGAAGAGTTCGCACGCACAAATGTAGCTGTTGTTTGTTCAGGAGCGAAATCTATTTTGGATCTCGGTAAAACACTTGAGTATTTGGAAACAAAAGGTGTTCCAGTCATGGGGTATCAAACAGATATATTCCCCGCCTTTTACACAAGAAGCAGCGCACATCATGTAGACTACCGGATAGATGAAATCGATATGATGGCAGAGATGTTGCGCGTTAAATGGAATTTAGGCTTGGAGGGTAGCGCGATTATCGCGAATCCGATTCCTGAAGAATATGCAATGGATCAGGAGTATATGGATGGATTGGTTTCAGATGCACTTAAAGAAGCTGAACAAATGGGCATTAGCGGAAAGTATCTTACACCACATATGTTAAAAAAGGTTCAGGAAATGACAGGCGGTAAAAGTCTGGAAGCCAATATCGCCTTAGTGAAGTCAAACGCTGAACTTGCAGCAAAACTAGCAGTGAGTTTTAACGGCAATTAATTTAGACGGGTTGTGTAAAATTGAAAGTAGTATCTTGGAACGTGAACGGTATTAGGGCATGCGTAAAAAAAGGTTTTAGTGACTTTTTTGAACAAGTACAGGCAGATATATTTTGTGTCCAAGAGATCAAATGTCAAGAAGGACAAATCGACCTTTCTTTCGATGGGTATGAATCCTACTGGAACTATGCAGCGAAAAAGGGATATTCAGGTACCGCAGTCTTTACGAAGAAATCCCCTCTTACTGTACGCTATGGATTGAATGATCTAGACCACGAAGCAGAAGGACGAGTGCTAACGCTAGAATTTGAAGAGTTTTTTCTCGTTAATTGTTATACGCCCAATTCACAACGGGACTTAGCGCGATTATCATTTCGACTGGCATGGGAAGATGAATTACTTGAGCATTTGCAGTTATTGGATGCCATCAAGCCCGTCATCTATTGTGGAGATTTGAACGTGGCACATGAAGAAATTGATATTCGTAACGTTAAATCTAATATTGGTAATTCGGGATTTACGAATGAAGAACGCGGGAAAATGACGCGGTTGTTAGATGCCGGATTCATTGATACGTTTCGCTTTATGAATCCCGATCTAAAAGATAACTATACATGGTGGTCTTATATGCGCGATGTACGGGCACGAAATATCGGCTGGCGTATCGATTACATTATTATATCAGAGCGTCTCCAGTCAGCCCTGCAAACAACAGCCATTCATTCAGAAATTATGGGCAGTGATCATTGTCCGATTTCTACAGAATTAGAAATATAATGAGAGCGAGTACCTCTCGAGTTAAGTTGTTCAGTTGAGATACAATAGCTGAAATAATAAAAATCGCATCACAAGTTTACCTTGTGGTGCGATTTATTAATTGAATCCATTCCAGTTGCCGGTACAAGATTGAATTTGGAATAGTGTGCCGGAGAGGGAACAGAATGGTGTCATGTACTTTTATCCTCGGAGTAGACGGCGATAAGTAAGACTGCCTCATCTTCTCCGATGTTTTTTACAAAGTGAGGTACGCTAGCATTCCAACTAAATGAATCGCCTTCCTCTGCAATAACAGAATCTTCGCCTTGTTCAGCAAGAACCGTGCCTTTTAGTACGACATGGCTCTCTTCACCTTCGTGGGCGATCGCTTCACCGGTCGATGTACCGGGTGGTAATTCAACGTGCATCATTCGCAGACCACTTTGCGTAGTAATATGTTCAATTTTTATACCGTTAAACGTTGTGTATACCCGATCAGCTTTCCTAATGACTTTCATATGCTTCTTTTTCTCTAGCAGCAAATAAGGAAGCGGGACGTCTAGAAAGCGAGCGATTTCTTGCAATGTATTAAGGGAGGGAGATGTATTATCATTTTCGATGTTGCTTATAAACCCTTTTGAAAGTCCTATTTGTTCGCTCATCTGTGCGATGGTTATTTTCTTTCTTTTCCGTATATCTCGTATTTTTGAGCCGATTTCCACATGGATCCCCCCAAGAGTATTGTTATGTATGTATATAATAGCACAACTACCTTGACGCTATCTTTCATTTGATGTTATCCTATAGAGAATTAATATTCACATACGAATATTAAAACCGAGTTAAATACTCACAATAAATATATTGACGTGATGCAAGAAAGAATGGTACGTGTTATGAAGTAAATATAAGTTTATAGATATATTTGTTTTAGAGAAGCGAGGAGGTATGTGTAAACCAAGTATTTTACGATGCTGAAAATCAGATGAAATAGGATAAATAATTATTTTTTTACAATCAATGTTCACCTATAGAGATATAATATCCTTAAAAAGATATAATAGTAACTTGAAATGATGCCAGCCAGTTTAAATATGATCTTCAAAGTCCAAACTCATAGAAGTAAACTTTGGTATTGATCGAGTGATATGTAATAGGAAGCGGATAAAAATTTAGATTACGCACATTAGAAACGATACAAGATGGAAGAGGGAGATTATAAAAATGAAAAACTTTCATAAAAAACCTAATACATTTGTTGGACAAGTTAATATAAATGTAATGAATTTGGATGTAGCTCTTGAATTTTACCAACAGGTTATCGGATTTCAAGTACTGGAGCAAACAAATCGAAAAGCGGTTTTAACAGCAGACGGAAAAACAGGATTATTAACGATTGAACAGCCGGTTGATGTACTACCTAAGGAGGAAAGGAGATCTGGTTTATTCCACTTTGCACTTTTGTTACCGACAAGGGCTGACTTATCCGCCTTTTTACGCCATTTATCTAAGACAGGTTCTCGATTCGGAGCATCGGATCACCTGGTAAGTGAAGCACTCTACATTTCGGATCCAGACGGAAATGGTATTGAAGTGTATATAGATCGGCCATCTTCTGAATGGAGTTGGTCTAATGGAGAAGTCAAGATGGTGTCTGACCCATTAGATGGGGAAAGTCTTCTGGCAGTAAGTGATTTGGAATGGAACGGGTTGCCGGCTGATACGATAATGGGCCACATTCATTTGCATGTAGCCGATCTTCAAAAGGCAGAAGAATTTTACACTAGGGGACTAGGTTTTACAGTTGTAAGCCATTATCCTCAAGCTATTTTTATTTCGACGGGCGATTATCATCATCATATTGCCTTAAATACATGGCAAGGAGTAGGTGCTCCCAAACCACAGAAAAATAGTGTGGGTATAAATTGGTACTCGCTTGTTTTCCCAGACGAAGCTGAAAGATCGAAAGTAATGGAACAATTACAGAACCTAGGTGTTTCGTATACGGTTGAAGGTGAGTTGTTTGTGATTGAAGATCCATCAGGAAATAAAATTCAATTAACCGTGTAAATTTCCACACTTATCCCGCCTAAAACGAAGAGCCCCAATTCGCAGATGGATTGGGGCTCTTCGTTTTATTATTGAAATGCGTTTTGTACTAGTAACCTAAGACATTAACCTCGAACGCACTTGCTTTTTTTACACATGCTGTTTTGGTTCAAGCGAAATCAAACGCTTTTTGCCTGCGTACATTCCACTTATAAATAGTATCGTTGCGACAACTATGAAGATATATAGTGGCGCTGTCCATGAACCCGTAAAGTCATGAAGAATACCGAACAACACAGGACCAATAGATGCGAGTAAATAGCCAACCGACTGCGCCATTCCGGAAATTGAAGCCGCTTGGTCTGGTGTATGGGTACGTAAAGTGAAGAACATCATAGCGAGTCCGAATGCTGAACCGCCTCCTAGACCAATGAAAATCATCCAAAGTGCAGTCAGGCTTTCGCTTCCGAATTGTACACCACCATAGCCAATTACATAACAAGCGAAAACAGCTACGACCAGAACACGTTGATCACGTACTTTATCCGCGACCACTGGTATGATAAACATCATAGGCAATTGTGCAAGTTGGACAAGGGCTAACATCCATCCAGCAGCATCAGCAGTCATGCCATTTGTTTGCAACACAACTGGAATCCATGAAGCTGTCGTATAAAATAGGAACGATTGCAGTCCCATGAAAACTGTGATGCTCCAGGCTAGTGGCGAGCGCCAAATAGGCCGAGCAGGTCCCGTCATCTTGTTTTTCTGAACTGTTTTGATAACCTCTTTCTTTTTACGTATTTGAGGAATCCATACGATAATAGCTAACAATGTAATGACTCCCCAAATTCCTAGAGCACCTTGCCAGCCGTAGACAGTTTCATTGGCGATTGGAGAAGCGATACCAGAAGCTAGCGTTGCAGATATACTCATAGAAACAGAGTACAACCCTGTCATTAATCCAATATGGAAGGGAAAGCTCAGTTTAAGAAGGCTTGGTAATAAGACGTTTGCAAAGGCAATTCCGACACCAATTAAAAATGTGCCGATCAGTAGCAAGATACTATTGCCGACAGAACGCATGACAATTCCTATTAGTAAAATAATCATTGCATAGAAAAGTGTTCGCGACATACCAAACCGTTTTGCAATGCGTGGTGTAAAAGGTGATACAATGGCAAATGCCAGTAGTGGGATTGTCGTTAGAAATCCAGCCAATGAATTGGAGATTTGCAGTTGATCGCGAATGTTTCCAATAATAGGTCCGACAGAAGTTAGTGGAGAACGGATGGTAGCAGCTAAAAATAAAATACCCACTAACAGCACCCACTGACTTTTAGGGAAATGTAAATGTTTGCTTGGTCGTTCTGTTTCCATCATGAAGCCTCCTGTATTCCTTGAAGATTGTTCTGAGAAGTATATCGCTGAATCAGCAGAAAGGAGATTCCTTTATGGAGTACTTACTCATAGTCTTTGTAAATGTTATCACACCGATGCTTATTTTATTAGCAATTGGCGTGTTTTTACAAATAAAGTTTACTTTTAATGTTAAAGCGTTAGGGAATATTCTAACCTACTGTTTGATACCCGCCGCTGTGTTCATGAACTTATATCATACCGTCATCGATATAGAAATCTTACTCGATGTATTAATGTTTGTCGTATTATTCACATCCGCTTTAATAATTACTGGCCATATATTTAGTAAATTCTTGCGTTTAAACCGCCAGCAAACCGCCGTAATGAAAAACAGTATTGTGTTGATCAATTCTGGAAACTATGGATTACCCGTCAGTCAGCTAGTCTTTCATGCCAATCCACTCGGAGTGTCCATTCAGATCGTGTTGATTGTCTATCAGAACTTACTGACGTACTCGTATGGATTGTATAATCTCGTGTCTTCCACGCAATCGGGAAAAGACATCGTGAAGCAGTTTCTTCGCATGCCGATTATTCATGCATTGTGGCTAGGTGCTGTGCTTAATTTAACAAATATCCAGCTGCCACAATTTATCGAGTTGCCGATTAGTCATTTATCGGATGCTTTTATCGCCATTGCGCTCATTACACTAGGCGCGCAGTTAGCGCAGATTAAGGTGGAAACGCTATGGAACCGTTTGATCTACCTAAGCGCTATCGGCAGACTCATTATTTCACCAACTGTGGCGTTGCTGTTGATTTTACTGTTAAGAATAGACGGTGTCACGGCCCAGTCACTCTGGATCGCCAGCTCATTTCCAACGTCAAGAAACAGCTCAACGCTGGCATTGGAATATGATGTAGAGTCTGAGCTAGCAGCCCAGATCGTCCTGTTCAATACCGTAGCTAGTAGCTTTACAGTAGGCGTAGTAATTTATCTTTCCTCACTATTTTTCGGGTAAGTAAAAAACGGGGAGTTTATTACAAAGAGAGTCTGGCGTGGGTGTTGGTAAGCGATTGGCACTACTGAGGAGACGCTTCAATACAATGCCTTCTCTTGAAATTACTATTTATCCCAATTCACGCCGACTTTTTGTCAAGAATATGTCCATGTGCTTGCCAGCTTGAAACTATCAAACTAATTGGCAAATATTCGTATTGAAAATTTGTCGAATCATGCTATACTGTTAGCATTCAGTTAAATAAGACTCATATAATCACGGGGATATGGCCCGTAAGTTTCTACCGGTTTACCGAAAATAGACCGACTATGGGGAGAATGAAAAGCAGCTTTCTTTGTCGTTCGACAAGAAATTGCTTTTTCATTTTTAAAAGCGTACATGCCGCTCTCTCATAGTTGTTATATGGGAGTATGGCATATACGCTTTTTTTATTCGGAAAAATGAAGGGAGCACAACGGTGTGGAGTTGTTAAAAAACAAGATTCGACAAGAAGGTAAAGTATTATCGGAAGAGGTATTAAAAGTAGATTCTTTTTTGAATCATCAAATTGATCCATTACTGATGCAGGAAATCGGAAAAGAGTTTGTTAAACGATTTAGCGATCAAAACATCACGAGAATCATCACGATTGAATCTTCGGGTATTGCTCCAGCGACAATGGCGGGAATGATATTGGGCGTTCCGGTAGTGTTTGCCAGAAAACGTAAATCACTTACATTGACGGATCATTTATACTCCGCGAAAGTGTATTCTTTCACTAAGAAAGAATCGAATGATATTTCGGTTTCTCAAGATTTTATTTCAAATGAAGATACGGTTTTGCTCATTGATGATTTCCTTGCGAATGGACAAGCTGCACTCGGACTCATAGATATCGCAAAACAAGCAGGTGCGACTATTGCTGGTGTTGGGATTGTCATCGAAAAATGCTTCCAACCAGGTGGAGATTTGATTCGTAAAGAAGGCGTACGTTTAGAGTCACTGGCTGAGCTCCAGTCACTGAAAAACGGTCAAGTCCAATTCGTCGGGGAGGAAAATAACGGATGAAAACAACACTGCTAGGTTTTCAGCATTTACTAGCTATGTATGCAGGCGCGGTATTGGTACCGCTTATTGTGGGGAATGCCATAGGGTTAACTCCCACACAGCTGACATATCTTGTTTCAATTGATATTTTAATGTGTGGTATCGCTACATTGTTGCAAATTTCACGTAATAAATATTTTGGTGTTGGTCTACCTGTCGTCCTTGGGTGTACGTTCACAGCTGTAGGCCCTATGATTTTGATAGGCAATGATTATGGAATTTCGGCCATTTACGGTGCAGTTATTGCTTCGGGCGTAATCATTTTCTTCATTAGCCGCTTCTTCGGAAGTCTTGTGAAATTCTTCCCTCCAATCGTTACCGGTTCTGTCGTAACAATTATTGGAATCACATTGATTCCTGTTGCGATCAATAATATGGGTGGCGGACAAGGGGCTGAAGACTTTGGCTCAATGACAAATATTTTACTTTCATTTGGAACGTTATTATTCATTGTCTTACTGTTCCGATTCACTTCAGGTTTTATGCAGTCTATTGCTATTTTGTTGGGATTAGTCGTGGGTACGATCGCGGCGATATTCCTCGGCATCGTAGATTTTTCCAACGTACAAGATGCTTCTTATGTTCATATGGTCATGCCGTTTTATCTAGCAACACCTACGTTCCATTTGCTACCGATTGCCATTATGACATTGGTTGCGATGGTGTCACTCGTAGAATCCACCGGAGTATACTTTGCGCTCGGTGATATTTGTGAAAAAGAAATCGATCAAAAAATGTTGGAAAGCGGCTATCGTGCAGAAGGTTTAGCTTCCATTATTGGAGGTATTTTCAACGCATTTCCTTACACGACATTTTCACAAAACGTGGGTTTAATGCAATTATCTGGTGTGAAGTCACGCCGTGTAATATTGGTTACCGCGATCATGCTGATTTCTTTAGGATTCTTGCCGAAAGTAGCCGCTCTTGCAACGATTATTCCTGCGGCAGTACTTGGGGGGGCTATGGTTGCTATGTTCGGAATGGTTGTTTCTCAAGGAATTAAGATGTTGAGTCCTGTTATTTCAAAAACTCAAGATAATGCAATGATCGTAGCGTGTTCTATCGGGATCGGACTTGGCGTTTCGGTTGTACCGGATCTATTCAAGGAATTGCCAGAAAGTGTACAGATCTTAACAAGTAATGGGATTGTACTCGGAAGTATTACGGCTATCTTCTTAAATATCATTTTCAATATGCTGCCTTCAAAAAAGAAGCAAGCGGTCGAACAAGCACGTCAAGCGGAGACTACGTCACGTAGCATTAAAGAAGGATCATCTTCTGTCTTGGTTAGTGCAACAGCTAATCATAAATAACAAAAAAAGAGCAACTGCTTTTTTGCAGTTGCTCTTTTTGTTATTTTATACACGATGCTGATCATATAGATGTTGCTCTGTTTTGTTTGTTACTATCGTCAGCAATTGTCGGTCGATTGGCGTGTCATAAGCTCTTAATGACTCTCGAAGCTGTTGTTGTGTTCTTGCACCAATTAAAGCAGAGGCCACAGCGGGCTCTTTAAGTGCAAAGGCAAGGGCGTATGCATGTAAGTCGCTTGTTTTCTCCGAAAGCGATTGAATTGTCTGCTGTAACTCAGACGATGTGTAAGAAACGAAGCCACTCATTTTCTTCGCACGGTCCACGCCTTCATTCGTCAATAGACCTTTTGCTAGTGTTCCTCTCGTGACAACAGATGCACCTTTTTCTGTAATCATAGAAAAATATTCTTCAGGACGTCGATCGAGCAAGCTATACTGCATCATGACAGAAACTGCATGGCTAGTATTCAGGAAACGTTCGATGACAGTGGGGCGGATACTTGAGATACCGTATTCACGTATGATGCCTTCTTTCTTTAATGTTTCAAACGCCTCGATTGTTTCTTCAGCATCATCTTCCATCGTACCACCGTGAAGTTGGTACAAATCGATATAATCGAGTTGTAATCGTCGTAAACTTTGTTTTACAGCGTTCATTATATAGGCTTTTGAAGGATCCCATGTCCAGGAATCTTCCCCATTCCACTTGTTACCGACTTTCGTTGCGATGATCAACTCTTGACGTTTTTCTTTCAATACTTTTCCTATAAGTTCTTCATTTATTCCTCTATCATACAGATCGGCTGTATCGAAATAGTTGATGCCATGATCCACTGCTTCATCGAGTACGGAACGAGCCGCTTCAAGTTCAGTCGGTAATGACATGCACCCTAATCCAAGTTCGGAAACAAGTAAATTACTAGAACCTATTGTACGCTTCTTCATGTGCTTCACTCCTTTGGTTTCATGGTACAATGAAAACGGGATATAAAACCAATGGAAAGGGTTGAGTGCTGGATGAAGTTTGAAGAAATTACCCTCTCAACAGAACAAATTTTTACAGGTAAAATCATTTCGGTGCAAGTAGACGAAGTAGAATTGCCTGATGGAAAACTAGCAAAAAGAGAATTAGTAAAACATCCAGGAGCCGTGGCGATTATCGCCTTGACTGAAGATAAAAAGCTCGTGTTAGTTGAACAGTACAGAAAGCCTTTGGAACGAACGATGCTAGAAATACCTGCGGGAAAGATTGAGCTTGGGGAAGAACCTAAACTGACGGCAATTCGTGAACTGGAAGAAGAGACAGGTTACCGTGCTAATTCATTCGAATATTTGCAGACTTTCTCAACTTCACCAGGCTTCGCGGATGAAATCATTCATTTATATGTGGCAAAAGAGCTTGAGAAAGTGGAACAGCCTGCGACAGGGGATGAAGATGAATTCATTGAAGTACTGGAGGTAACCGTTGAAGAGGCAGAGGAATTGATTGCGAATGAACGGATTTATGATGCCAAGACGGTTGTGGCTGTCTGGTATGTAAAAAACCTATAAAGGATTGAGCTATTTCTGGACGGACAAGCATATGTTATAGAAACGATGCGGAGGTGTCCTATTTATGGCTCGATCATTGTCTTTTGTATATTTATTCGTTATACTCGCAATTAGTTATATAGGAGGGGCTTTATTATTCAGAGAGTGGCCGATCACGTCACTAGAGCAGGTCATTGGTTTATATGATCAACGTGTGGTGAAGGGATCTGAAGCGGCTTTGTGGTCGCCTGTTGTGGTGACATTGAGCTTTATTCTGTTAGCCATCTTTCTGTCTAAGTATAAAAGAGTCCGTTTTATCACTATGTTTCTCGGTGCTATTAAATGTGCTTTTTTTGGTCTGTCATCCACATATTTATTGTCGACAGGCTTAAAAATGGTATCCTATACGATTTGGTGGTTTCCATTTCAATTAATCAGCTGTTTGTTGTTTTTGATTTTATGTTCGGTGTTGAACCCGCCATTTTTCGCAACACCGGCCAGCAAGAAAGATCGTCCATTAACTGCTGTGCCTCCATTAATTGCATTATTGTTCATCACACAGATACTGGAACTATCGATCTTTCATTTTATTAAGTAATATCCACTACACACTATAATGAACTGAACCTTTCCTTTCTATTGTCATCTGGAACGACAGTTTGGTATAATGGAAACAATTTGAGGGGGGCGTCGTATGGAAAGCCGAATCGAACGAATCAAGAAGCAATTGCACGGGGCCAGCTACAAGTTGACGCCTCAGCGTGAAGCGACTGTAGCAGTTCTTCTGGAAAATGAAGAAGACCATTTAAGTGCAGAAGACGTATTTTTGCTAGTAAAAGAAAAAGCTCCAGATATTGGTCTGGCGACTGTATATCGTACATTAGAATTATTAACTGAACTAAAAGTTGTCGATAAAATTAATTTTGGCGATGGGGTAGCACGTTATGATTTACGAGAAGAAGGTGCTGCAAGGTTCCACCATCACTTAATTTGTCTGGAATGTGGAACGGTTGATGAAATTCAGGAAGATTTGCTTGGCGAAGTAGAAAAGGTCGTGGAAGGTCGTTATGGTTTTACAGTCAAAGATCATTGGCTGACGTTCCATGGAATTTGTAAACGTTGTAAAACGAAAGACGAAGAGAAAGAACAAGAAGACAATGGGATGGCCTAAGCGCTGTCCTTTTTTACTTTTTACAAAAGAAAGGAGGAAAGTCTATGAAAGATGCGCAGTTTGCGTTAGAAGATTATGTGCACTTTTTAACAGTTGAAAGACAATTAGCCCAAAATACGGTGAAGTCGTATCAACGCGACCTGATAGCCTATATACGTTACATCGCAAGTTTAAACTTAGAAACTGTTAATTCTATCGAACGCGCGATGGTTCTACAGTATTTGCAGAAGTTGAAAGATAGTGGTAAATCTAGTCGTACCCTTTCCCGACACATTTCCTCCATTCGTTCATTCCATCAATTTTTAGTGAGAGAACAAATCACGACACATGATTGCACGATTCATATCGAATTGCCTAAAATCGAACAAAAGTTGCCGGACGTCCTCTCTATACCCGAAATTGAACGATTGATCCAGGCCGTTGATGGCAATACTTCACAAGGTATGCGCGATATTGCATTGCTTGAATTGTTATATGGGACTGGAATGCGGGTAAGTGAATTGATAGCGATTAATTTGGCTGATCTTCATTTGACCATGGGTTTTGTGCGGGTATTTGGAAAAGGTAGCAAAGAACGAATAGTACCACTTGGACGTTCTGCAATCGATGCCTGTACGTTGTATTTAAATGAGGGGCGTCCTAAGTTCGTCAGTGATACGGAAGCCTTGTTCCTCAACATGCATGGCAGACGACTGACGAGACAAGGCTGTTGGAAGATCTTGAAAGAAGCAGGAGTGAAGGCGGGAATTCAGAAAGTCATTTCACCGCATTTATTGCGTCACTCATTTGCCACACATTTGATTGAAAATGGGGCTGACTTGCGCGCCGTTCAGGAAATGCTCGGACATGCCGATATTTCCACAACGCAACTTTACACGCATGTCAGCAAAAAACGCTTGAAAGATGTCTACAGTCAATATCATCCGAGAGCGTAAACTACTATTACTGGAGGTTTTCATATGGAAAAATTTCGTTATAATCGTATTCATTTAATCGTACTTGACTCAGTAGGAATCGGCGAAGCACCTGATGCTGAAGCTTTTGGTGATGTTGGATCTAATACGCTTGGACATATCGGTGAAGAGATGGATGGACTGAACCTACCAAACTTGGAACGTCTCGGTCTTGCGAATATTGCACCGATCAAAGGACTTGCACCTCAAAAAGAAGCGCAAGGATATTACACAAAAATGCAAGAAGCATCTGTCGGTAAAGATACGATGACAGGTCACTGGGAAATCATGGGCTTGCGTATCGATGATGCATTCAAAGTGTATCCAAATGGTTTTCCAAAAGAATTAATAGATGAATTGGAATTGAAAACGGGTAGAAAAATCATCGGAAATAAACCAGCAAGCGGTACGGAAATCATCGAAGAACTAGGCGAAGAGCATATGAAGACAGGCGCTCTCATTGTTTACACGTCTGGTGACCCTGTACTGCAAATTGCTGCACATGAAGAAATTATTCCAATTGAAGAGCAATATCGGATTTGTGAAATTGCCAGAGAACTTACGTTGCAACCTGAATTTTTAGTAGGTCGCGTGATTGCACGTCCGTTTATTGGGGAACCGGGTACATTTACTCGAACTACAAATCGTCATGATTATGCATTGAAGCCATTTGGGAAAACGGTAATGAATGAATTGCAGGATAAAGGCTTTGACGTAATCGCCATCGGTAAAATTGCCGATATTTACAATGGTGAGGGCGTGACGGAAGCAGTCCGGACAACAGGAAACATGGACGGTGTAGATAAGCTAGTTTCGGTGATGGAAAAAGAGTTTGAAGGCCTCAGTTTCGTTAATCTCGTAGACTTTGATGCATTATATGGTCACCGTCGCGATCCGATTGGTTACGGTAAGGCACTTGAAGAATTTGATGCACGTTTGCCTGAAATTATCGATGCCGTGCAACCAGACGATTTACTGATCATCACAGCAGACCACGGGAATGACCCGGTTCATGAAGGAACGGATCATACAAGAGAATATGTACCGTTACTCGTCTATTCCCCTTCAAATAAAGGAGCAGGGCAATTGCCCATCCGTAAAACGTTCTCTGACGTCGGAGCGACAATTGCTGAGAACTTCCAGGTAGAAATGCCTGAACATGGTGAGAGTTTCTTGTCTGCATTGGTGAAGGAGGACTAATTGTATGCTGCGCATGGTAGATATCATTGAAAACAAGCGAGACGGAAAAGAACTAACTAAAGAACAGATTTGGTTTTTTGTGACGGGTTATACAGATGGCTCAATCCCTGATTATCAGGCGAGTGCTTTCTTGATGGCCATTTACTTTAAGGGGATGACTACAGAGGAACAAGGCTATTTAACGATGGCCATGGCGGAGTCTGGTGATCAAATCGATTTATCTGCAATTGAAGGAGTGAAGGTAGACAAACACTCAACGGGCGGAGTAGGAGATACTACGACACTGATCTTAGCACCACTTGTCGCAGCGTGCGGTGTACCGGTTGCTAAAATGAGTGGTCGAGGACTAGGCCATACAGGTGGCACACTGGATAAGCTTGAAGCAATTGACGGCTTCCACGTAGAGATTTCAACGGAACAATTTATTCAACAGGTCAATGATTTGAAGATCGCTGTAATTGGGCAAAGTGGTAATTTGACGCCAGCCGATAAAAAACTATATGCGTTGAGGGATGTCACAGCGACCGTCAATAGCATTCCGCTGATTGCAAGCTCTATCATGAGTAAAAAGCTAGCGGCGGGCGCAGATGCTATCGTATTAGACGTCAAGACAGGCGCGGGAGCCTTTATGAAAACAGTAGAAGAATCAAAACGACTGGCAGATGCCATGACTGCGATCGGAAATGAAGTGGGAAGAAACACAAGTGCTGTTATTTCGGATATGAGCCAACCACTAGGATTTGCTATAGGTAATGCACTTGAAGTAAGGGAAGCTATTGATACACTACAAGGAAAAGGTCCAGCCGATCTAACGGAGTTGTGTGTAGTTCTGGGTAGCAAGATGTTGCTTGCAGCGAACAAAGCAGAAACTGAAGAAGACGCACGCAAACAATTGCAGAACGTCGTAGAAAATGGTGACGCACTGCGCTTGTTCGGCGAGTTAATCAAAGCACAAGGCGGCAACGAAAAAATTATAGAGAATACCAATCTATTGCCGCAAGCACAGTATCAAATTGAAGTTCCGGCTAGTAAAAGTGGCTATGTATCCATGATCGATGCCGATGAAATAGGCGTAGCTGCCATGCTTCTTGGCGCTGGTCGTGCAACAAAAGAAGACGTCATAGATCTTGCGGTTGGGATTGTGCTGCGCAAGAAAATAGGTGACTTTGTAGAAATTGGGGAGACACTTGCTATTCTCCATGCAAACACGGAACAAGTGGATGAATCGATCAAATTACTGCAAACTCATATGCATATCACAAAGGAAAAAACTGAAGCACCACCGCTTATACATTCCTTATACTGAATAAAAGCCATGTGCCTGAAGCACACCAAGAAATTGGTTCTTCTAGGGCGCATGGCTTTTTTGTCGTTCATGTGTAAAAACAAATTCAACTGTACATACTCTTGTGTAGCTCGAAGTAGGAGCGAAGGAGAGGCTCGCTGTAAATTCAGTGCAAGGCTAACGGGTATCTTTAGCTAGTCAGTGAAGAATGTATATTCGTGTTATTCCAATTAAACACGGCACTTCAGTTGCTAGTAAGTGAAAGACAGCGAGTGCATAGAAGAGATCTAACTGCTTCGCATATTCTCCAAAATGCCGTTCTTTGTGACAGCGTTTTAGAGAGATTAGCTTGAACGCTGTGAACCTCTGGAAGGTCCGCTTGGAACGTTGATTGATACTTACCAGCCCATTTAATTTCTGTCACAACGTAAGAAGTTTTAGGGACAGCTGACTAGTTTTGTCAAAACTAAAGGATGACCGTTCTAAATGTGCGACAATGCCTTCATGAAGGAGGCGTATCTACACATGTCAACTATTACACAACTGGAAAATGGCATTGTCTTAATCACGCTAGCAGGAGAACTCGATAACCACGAAGCCAATCAAATTAGAGAAGAAGTATCTACCGCTATATTCACGGGAAAGACGCGTGCAATCATCTGGGACCTCTACCATCTAGGCTTCATGGACAGCGCAGGGATCGGACTTATTCTCGGAAGAATGCGCGATCTAGTTCCTGTTAACGGAGAAACGCTCATATTGAATCCATCTCCGACAATGCAGAAACTATTTCAATTTTCGGGTCTTGGTGATGTCGTCAGAATATGTACAGTCGAAGAAGCAATCGACGAAATCGGAGGGGTTGTACATGAAAAATGAAATGACCTTGTCGTTTCTAGCGATAGAACAAAATGAAGCACTTGCCAGAATGGCACTCACCTGTTTTATTGCACCATTGGATCCGACACTGGAAGAAATTTCGGAATTTAAAACAATTGTTTCAGAAGCTGTTACGAATGCTATTATCCACGGTTACGAATGCGATGGTAAAAGTATGGTGAAGATCCATGCGTCAATTGATGACCGCTCAGTTAAAATGACGGTCACAGATGAGGGAATGGGTATCTTTGACATTGAGCAAGCAATGGAGCCGATGTTTACGACCAAACCACAAATGGAGCGCTCCGGTATGGGCTTTACGATTATGGAAAGTTTCTCGGACGGTATCCGTGTAGATTCTACCCTTGGAAATGGGACAATCGTGACATTTGAGAAGAATTTTTCTCCGGTCACAGAAGTAAGTAGAATGAGGTGACGTATGGAAGCATCTGTTGAGAAGCAACACGCTCTATTGTCACAAGAAAAAATGCGAGAACTCATCAAAGAATCACAAGCGGGTGACAAAGAAGCTAGGCGAATGATGGTAGAAGGCAATACAAGACTTGTGTGGTCCATCGTTCAACGCTTTGCTTCGCGTGGTGCGGATTTAGAAGATTTATTTCAAATAGGCTGCATTGGCTTGATGAAATCAATAGATAAGTTCGATTTATCCTATGAGGTGAAGTTTTCAACGTATGCGGTACCGATGATTGTGGGAGAAATACAACGTTATTTACGTGATGATGGAATGGTGAAAGTAGGCCGTACCATTCGTGAGTTAAGTTATAAAATTCGTCATGCAACCGATGATTTCTTTAAGAAAAATGGACGTTCACCCTCCATTTCAGAAATGGCGGAAATATTAGAAGTAAAACAAGAAGATATTATCCTAGCCTCTGATGCGCTCCGTGATCCTGCCTCGTTGCATGAACAATTGTATGAGAGTGACGGAGACAGCCTGACGTTAATGGATCAATTGCGAGACGATAGATCAGAGAGGGTATTCGACCATATTCCGTTACGGGATGTCATTACTCGGTTGAATAAACGTGATCAGACGATCATTTATATGCGCTATTATTTAGATTACACACAAAGTGATATTGCGAAACGTATTGGAATATCACAAGTACAAGTATCACGGTTGGAAAAGAAAATTCTAGCTCAAATGAAAACATGGATGGGCGCAGATGCCGAAGAAGCGCTCGAGAAGGTGAGGAGACCGTAATTTGACCGATACACTATTTACGTCCATACGAGAAGGGGAAAGGTGGTTCATCAACCAGTTTGGCATAGACGAAACATATGATGCGACTAAACGGTTGATCCACCTATGGGATAAAGAAATACTTCTTCTGTATATGAACGGTTTAGTGGATGGAGAGGTCTTAACAACCTTAATGACAGAAATGCAGTATCGTAATGATTTATATACAAGTGAAGATGTTGAAAACATTGATCGTGCAATGATGGATTATTTTCCGTATCATTCGGTGGAAATCGTCAAGGATGAAGATCAACTCGCGAAAGTTATTTTAAGTGGGTTAGCTGTATTCATTATGAAAGATGGTTTCACATTCGCACTTGATGTGCGGTCATACCCGGGCAGAACTCCTGAGGAACCTGATACGGAAAAAGTCATACGAGGCTCAAGAGACGGTTTTACGGAAAATATCCTGACGAACACCGCATTAGTTCGAAGACGTTTACGTACAACGGAACTACGATTTGAAATGCATGAGACGTCCGTAAAAGGCAAAACGGACATTGCCATTGCCTTCATGAAAGGCGCCGCTAATGAAGGTCATTTAAATTTTGTGCGGGAGCGACTGGATGCATTGAAAACTGATGGCTTGACGATGACCGATAAATCACTCGAGGAATTTCTATTTAAACAAGGATTTCATCCGATGCCGTTCGTTCGGTATACGGAACGTGCGGATATATGTGCGGCGCATTTACTCGAAGGACATATTGCGATCATCGTGGATACGTCTCCTTCCGTCATTTTAGTACCTGTTACGCTTGTGCATCATCTGCAACATGCGGAAGAATATAGACAAGCGCCTTTGATCGGTACTTTCATCCGGATGGTACGCTTCATAGGGACATTTTTAAGTCTAGTGATGTTGCCGTTTTGGTATTTGATGTCAGTCGAAAATCAATTCGTTCCAGAAGCAATCAAGTATATCGGTCCGAATGAATGGGGAGAAGTTCCGTTATTTGTCCAATTGTTGATAGCTGATGTCGGTATAGAAGTGTTGCGGATGGCCGCAATCCATACACCTACACCGCTGTCGACCGCGATGGGACTCGTTGCTGCTATCGTCATTGGGCAAGTGGCGATTGACGTAGGCTTGTTCTCTTCGGAAGTGGTTTTATACGTGGCGGTCAGTGCTATTTTAACATTTGCCATTCCGTCATTTGAATTAAGTATTACGACAAAAGTGTTCAGGGTTTTCTTGTTAGTTTCCACGGCGTTACTAGGGGCCCCGGGCTTTTTCATAGCACTTGCTGTAATTTACTATTATTTATGTTCATTAAAACCGATGGATGTGCCATATTTGTGGCCGTTCACTCCATTCTTCCCGAAAGCTTTGTTGCGTGTGTTGATTCGTTTCCCTATGACAATCGACGATCCACGGCCGTTTATCACGGAATCGCCGAACCGTGATAGAATGTCATAGGACGATTTAGACATTCCGCATGTCGTTGCCACTTCCCGTCTTTTTGTGATAAAGTTATCTGAGAGAATTCGGGAGGGGTATGGGACATGCATCTTTATGGAACACAGGCAGTGAATGAAAACGGTCATCTGACAATCGGTGGAGTGGACGTTTCCGAACTGGCTACACAATACGGAACACCGGTTATGGTCTATGATACAGAGTTATTCAAAGAGCGTGCGCAGGCATTTAAAGAAATGTTTGAGAAAAAAGATATTAAAGCACAAGTTGCGTATGCGAGTAAAGCCTTTTCTTCAATCGCGATTTATCAACTGGCAGAACAGCAAGGGTTGTCTCTTGATGTTGTTTCAGGTGGAGAATTGTATACGGCTGTAGCCGCAGGATTCCCACGTGAGCGGATTCATTTCCATGGCAATAATAAAAGCAGAGAAGAACTAGTATATGCATTTGAAGAGAAAATTGGATGCATCGTAGTCGACAATTTCTTGGAAATCGACATGATCAAAGAAATTGCGGACGAGCGAAAGCAAACAATGAATGTCTTAATCCGTGTAACACCGGGCATTGAAGCACATACACACGACTATATTACGACAGGCCAGGAAGATTCAAAGTTTGGTTTTGATTTGAAAAATGGTCAAACGAATCAAGCATTCCTAGCTTTGCACGATCATCAATACATTCATTTCCTTGGCATGCATTGTCATATAGGCTCGCAGATTTTTGAAACCGATGCATTCAAATTTGCAGCAGAAGTGTTGATGGAGAGAATGGTTGAGTGGCGAAAGAATTATCAATTTATCTGTCCGGTCTTAAATCTGGGTGGAGGATTTGGTATTCGCTATACTGAAGAAGATACGCCGCTTGAGCCAGCTGTCTATGTAGAGGAAATGGCAGATGTAGTGAAAAAGATGGCAGAGGAATATGAATATCCAATTCCTGAAATTTGGATTGAACCCGGCCGCTCGCTTGTCGGAGATGCAGGAACGACCATTTATTCTGCTGGCAGCACGAAAGTTGTGCCGGGTGTCCGTACATACGTAGCAGTAGATGGCGGAATGTCTGATAATATTCGCCCGGCTTTATATGACGCGCACTATTCTAGTGCACTTGCGAACCGGATGAACGAACCACATGACCAGCAATGGACAGTTGCAGGAAAGTGCTGTGAGTCAGGTGATAAATTAATTGAAAAAGCCCATTTGCCCAATGTGGAAACCGGTGATTTACTAGCTGTCTTTTGTACAGGAGCCTACACGTACTCCATGGCCAGCAATTATAACCGTTTGCCTCGACCTGCCGTTGTCTTTGTAGAAAAAGGGCAACATCAGTTAGTGGTAAGACGCGAAACTTACGAAGACATCATTAAATTAGACCTTCCGTTGCAATCAGATGAGAAGGAGAGTTTCTGATGAAAAAGAAAAATGTCATTCTTTTCGTTTCAATTGTTGCGATGGCTATAATTTGGGGAGTCATCTATTGGTATTTTGTTGTTCCTGTAATTGATCCGCGTTATAAATAATGCGCGAGTTGAAGAAAACGGTGTAATGGTGTAAACTGTAAAAAGGATTTCTGAAAAGAAGGGGTTACTATTGAATCTTATTCGATTTAAGAAGGCACAAGAGAAAATTGCTATGGGCTTTTTATCTTATATCCCTAGTGAGAAGATGTTATGCAAATTGCAAGAGACTGTTCAGCAATATCTGTGTGACGAACAGTGGCAGCTATTTCTTTACAAAGAAGCAGAAGATTACATCGGATTAATAGGGGTAGAAGTCAACGACAATGACAAGGTGTACACTATTCAGCATATTTCGGTCAACCCATCTTTTCGGGGAGAAGGAATTGCCTTTAAGATGGTGAAGGAATTGCAGGAGATCTATCCAGGATACGGCTGTAAAAGTACGGACTTTACAGAGCCATTTATACAAAGTTGTTTAAGAAAAGAAGAAGGCGCAGATCTTTAACGGCTGCCCTTCTTCTTTTCTTCACGTTGTAAAAGAATATCTGTCCTGTCTCGTTGCATATGCTTATGAATAACAGACGTGCTGTTTTTAGGTAGTAATACCATCCGAGGCTTGGATTTCTCTGCTTCCACTTGCAACCCTGGAGAGACTGGAAGCTGAAATGAATAGAAATCTTCACCTGTTTCAATGCGTGTAAGGCAATGCTCTAGTTGCATGATGATTTCAGCAATAGACACTTCTTTAAGATAGTCATCAAATTGTACAGGCATCTCGCGGAAGCGTGTGATGGCCTTGTTCAAAGTACGCGAAGCACCTGCTGTATTTCCTCTGCGCCAATGATATAATCCAGTAGCCATAAGAATATAGCCTGTTAGCGGATGGTCTTTTGAAAAGTTCTCTTGTTCTTTCCAATATTCCTCCAGCACTTCATGGCACTCGAAATAATCTTGATTGTCATTGAAATACACAATAAACTGTAGAAAAAGAGGATGGTAGTAAGGGTGCATCCGAATCATTCCTTTCTGGTTAGGTAGGTTGGTGAAAATGAGTTATAGTGTAAAACTCGAAGTCTTCGAAGGACCGCTTGATCTGTTATTGCATTTGATCAATCGGCTCGAAATTGATATTTATGACATCCCCATGGCGGAGCTAACACAGCAGTACATAGAACATTTGCATGCCATGCGCGTTCTTCGATTGGATGAATTAAGTGAATACCTTGTACTGGCAGCGACGTTGCTTGAAGTAAAAAGCAAAATGCTGTTGCCGGTCAATGAAGAAGAAGCGTTCATCGAAGAATTCGGTTATGAGGAAGACCCGCGTGAAGAATTGATTGCTCGATTAATGGAATATCGAAAGTTTAAAGAAGCGGCCAACTCTCTTCGTGAATCCGCAGCATATCGTGATGAGCATTTCACCAAGGAGCCTGAAGACTTAACGGATTATGGTGAACCGCTTGTAACCGAGACGGAAGATCAGCTAAATGTTTTTGACTTGATTGGTGCATTTCAGAAAATGCTACACAGAAAGAAACTCAAGCTGCCTCTTACAGCGAGTATAACAAAATCTGAACAATCTGTCGGGGATAAGATGTCATCGATCATGAGTAAGTTAGAACTATGTGGTGGAGAATGTGATTTCCATGCACTTTTTGAAACGACAACTGTACCTGAGCTCGTATTAACATTTTTATCATTGCTCGAACTAATGAAATTGCAAGAAGTGAAAGTACGACAAAGTAATAATTTTGAAGAATTACGAATCTCGTTGATCTGAAGGGATGATAGGAATGGACATCGAAACCCGTTTCATTGGGATGACGGAAAGTTTTTTATTCGTTGCAGGTGAAGAGGGGTTAACTCTTGCACAGTTAGCCACATTGTTAAAATGCGGAGAGCAAAAAGCAGAACAAGTACTGAATTTGTTACAAGAGGCATATGACGAAGATGACACACGTGGCATAACGTTAAAAAGTTATGGCGGAAGTTTCCGCTTAATGACGAAGAGTGAATGGGCAGATGACATCAAAAGAATGTTAGAAGATCCAAAACCGTCTACGTTCACACAAGCGGCACTCGAGGTGCTTGCCATCATTGCTTACAAGCAACCTGTAACGCGCGTAGAGATCGATGACTTGCGTGGTGTAAAGTCTGAGCGTGCATTGTCTTCATTGGCAGGTAAAGGCTTCGTAGAGGAAGTAGGGCGCATGGATGGACCTGGCCGGCCTATTTTATATGGTACGACAACTTTTTTCCTAGATCGTTTTGGACTGACATCGCTCGAAGATATGCCCCCGCTGTCACTTGACGAAGAACAGGAAACATCGGAGGAAACGGATTTATTCATGACAAAATTCCAAGAGGCATTTTCCATTACAGAAGAAGGAGGACATGATGCTTGAGAAAGATTTTGGTCATCGTTCTACTGATAGTTGGATTATTGATGAATCCCGTAAGTAGTCAGGCGGCAGGTTCGTCTTTTGCAGTGATAGATGGAGAGAATGGTAGGTTGTTGATGGGATCAAATGAACATGAACCACTACCCATCGCAAGTTTAACTAAAATGTGGACGGCTTATACTTTTTTGGAGTTAAAGCCCCATGAAGAAGAGACGGTCATTTCCTCAGATGCCGCAACGGCAGAAGGGTCATCTATTTATCTTGAAACGGGTCAAGTAATGAAGACGAAAGATCTGTTATACGGTCTCATGCTTCGTTCAGGTAATGATGCAGCGTCGGCACTGGCTGAACATGCAGGTGGGTCACTTGAAGGATTCGTCTATCTAATGAATGAATTGGCGCAAAGTCACGGATTGGAGCAGACGCATTTTATGAATCCGTCCGGTTTGCACGGTGAGCATCATCTGGCGTCTGCATATGACACGGCTAAAATGTTGTACTTTGCCATGAAGAATCCGGAATTCCGTAAAATAGCTTCAACAAAGAACTATCCTTTTGAAACGGAACATGGTAAAAACAGTTGGCAAAACAAACATCGCCTAGTGCTATCTGAACCTACTGCTGTTGCAGGCAAAACAGGTTTCACAAAAGCAGCGGGACGTACATTGGCTACTTATTTTGAAAAGGATGGAAAGTCTGTCATTGTCGTTACGCTAAATAATGGAGACGATTGGCAAGTCCATAAACAGTTATCTCAGCAAGTGTTTTCCGAATATCAATCGTATACAGCAGTGAAAAAAGGGAAGTATCAAGTATTTCCTCATATGACCGCAAAGTTAGATCAATCTGTTAAAGTACTTCTAACGAAAAAAGAGAAAAAAATGTTGTCCAATGTGTTACAGATTCCACAAGCAGATGAACAACAGAAAAAAGGCTATTGGTCTATTTATTTAGGTACAGAACCCATTAAGACGGTAGCGGTAGATATCGTGACCGAAAAGTGAATAGAAAACACACTATTTCGAAGATTGTCCTACACAGGTCAGTCTTCTTTTCATTTGCCCCAAAGTGTGACATAATTTTTTCAGTATGTAACATCAAGGAGGAACCCATGGAAAGATTACAAAAGGTATTGGCACAAGCCGGCGTGGCATCAAGAAGAAAGTCAGAAAAACTAATATTGGACGGTTTAGTTAAAGTGAATGGTAAAGTCATAACGGAACTAGGCACAAAAGTTAGCAGAATGGACACAATTGAAGTAGAAGGCGTTCAACTGACAAAAGAAACACCTGTCTATTATTTACTTTATAAACCACGCGGTTATATCTCGACTGTAGATGATGAAAAAGGTCGTAAAACCGTAATGGATCTAATTCCTGAAGTCAGCCAGAGAATATTCCCTGTCGGTAGACTGGACTATGATACATCAGGCGTATTGCTGATGACGAACGATGGAGATTTCTCGTATTTAATGACTCATCCAAAATTCGAAATTAAAAAGAAATATGTGGCTAAAGTAAAAGGAATTCCTTCTCGTGATGATCTCAAGAAATTGGAGACAGGAATCGAACTAGAAGACGGAAGTACTGCTCCTGCGCGTGTGAAAATGACGAGCTCAGATAAAAAAACGAATTCTGCGATTGTCGAGATCACAATCCATGAAGGGCGTAACCGTCAAGTCCGAAGAATGTTCGATGCAATTAATTGTCCCGTGCAAAAATTAAAGCGTGAAGAGTTTGCTAACTTGACAACTCGCGGATTGAATGCCGGAGAAGCGCGTGAACTAACAAGGCATGAATTGAAACAACTACGCGTGTTAGCAGAAACAGGAAAGATCGGCTAAGAAAGTGTCAAAAGTTCACAAACCTATCACTAGTGCCGGGCCAACTGATTTTATGTTTTGCTATAATAGCAGTTGGAACATAAATTAGACAGGAGGTTATATGATTGGCCAAAAATAAAAAGACTATCAGGCTAATTAGCAGAACAGCCCTTCTATTAATTTTAGCTGCGATTATTGTCTACGCAATTACTTCAAAAGATAAAGTGAAAGTTTTGGCGGAAGGGGATACAGCGCCTGATTTTGAGCTTGTAGATTTAGAAGGAAATAAACATCAGTTGTCGGATTACAAAGGGCAAGGCGTATTCCTGAATTTCTGGGGCACATGGTGTCCACCTTGTAAAAAGGAAATGCCTCATATGGAGGATCTCTATAAAGACTTTGAAGCGAAGGGTGTACATATCCTGACTGTCAACGTAGGAGAACCAAAAGTGAAAATAGAACTTTTTAGAGACGACATGGACCTTTCATTCCCGATGTTATGGGATAAGAACAAAACTGTTATGGATTTGTATAATATCAAACCATTACCTACAACTTTCCTCATCAATTCAGAAGGAAAGATTACGAAAGTCATTAAACAGGGAATGACAGAACAGCAAATTTACGAGTATTTAGAAAGCATTCAACCAAAGTAAGGAGATTGTTACTCAATGAGCAAAATCAAATGCCAATGCGGGCATGAAAATCCTTATGGTACAGAGCTTTGTGAGAAGTGTGGTCGTCCCTTATCTGAAAAAGCAAAGAAAAGTGATATTGTAGATATGCGCTACGAGGGATCTTCTAGAAGATCCCAAACCTATAAGAGTTCCATTATCGATAAAATTTGGAACTTCTTCTCCAGTGTGAAGATTGGTGTCAGTATTATTGCAGCGGTATTAATCGCGTCAGCAATTGGAACCATCTTTCCGCAGAAGTTCTATGTACCTGCCACTACGCCGGAAGGCTATTTGGAATACTATGAGCGTCTGTATGGTACGGTAGGAAAGCTTTATTATGAGCTAGGATTTTATGATATGTATAATAGCTGGTGGTTTAAAGTACTAGTCGGTATGCTTGCAACGTCTATTATCATCGCAAGTATTGACCGTGTGGTTCCGCTTTATAAATCACTTAAAAAGCAACGTACACGGCGTCATCCTTCCTTTATGAAGCGTCAGCGGATTTTCGGAGAAGGCGATGTCCGAAATACGAAAGAATCACTTGCAAAAGCAGAAGAGAAACTACAAGCAATGCGTTACAATGTGAAAAGAGAAAATGGTGCGATTTTAGCTGAAAAAAATCGTTTTTCACGCTGGGGCCCATATGTTAACCACGTCGGATTAATTATTTTCATTTCTGGTGTTTTGCTTAGAGGAATTCCGGGCTTTTATGTTGACGAAGCGATGTGGCTTCGTGAAGGAGAAACACGTAATATCGTTGGAGCACCGGGTTATGTACTTGAAAATAAAAAGTTCACGTTAGAGAATTATACAAAAGAAGAAGCAGCGGAAGTCTTCGGTGAGGCGTTGGAGAAAAACGGTATGATTGCTAAATCGTATACAACAGATGTTACGTTGTATAAACAAGATGAGGGAGCACTACCTGGTAGTGAAAGCCTTAAAAAAGTGAAAGATTACGCTATCAATGTAAACAAACCATTGAAGTTTGATGGATACAATGTTTTCCAGATGGATTATAAACTGGACGAGCTTAAAAACATGACATTTCATTTGGTGAATAAATCTTCTGAAGAATCTCTGGGAGAATTCACGGTAAATTTAAGTGATCCGGCGAAAGTATATGATCTTGGAAATGGATCTACTGTCAATATGCTAGGTTTTTATCCGGATTATGATGGAATTAAAGACGGGGAACCCTATTCAAAGTCACCTGTTCCAAATAATCCAGCATTCATTTTTCAAATGAACACACCGGATAAGCCAGAAGGTGAAAAGAGTTTCGTTGCAATTCGTCAAACGCTAGAAGTAGAAGAGAACGACTATGCGATTAAGTTTGCAGCTGCAGAGACTCGAAACATTTCCGGTTTAACAATTCGCAAAGATAAAACTTTATATATCCTCTTACTCGGTGGTCTAGTATTTATGATTGGTGTTATTCAAGGTATGTACTGGCAACACCGTAGAGTATGGATCCAAGAAGATACAGAAGGACATCTATTGATTGCTGCACATACGAACAAAAACTGGTTCTCATTGCGTAAAGAGCTGGATACATTACGAGAAACAGCAGACTTGCCTGCTTATATAGATCGTCAGGATCCTGAGTTGGACAAGCCGGAACAGGAAGGGTACGAGGAAATATGGACTTAGTTACCATTAGTAGTAACTTATTATTTGTTTCATTTGTTGCTTATTTAGTAGCGACGCTCTTTTTTGGGGGCGCTATAAAAAAGTCGAAATCAGAAAAAGCTTATCATAATAGTAAGTGGGGAACGATCGGTTTAGTTATTACTATCATCGGGTTCCTTTCTCACTTGGGCTATTTCTTTACAAGATGGGCTGCATCAGGTCATGCACCACTTAGTAATATGTTCGAGTTTACAACTGCGTTCGGCATGATGCTCGTAGGGGCATTCATCATGTTATATATTATTTACCGAACACCATCACTTGGATTATTTGCGTTGCCAGTTGCGATTATTATTATTTCATATGCAACGATGTTCCCAACGGAAGTCACCCCACTAATTCCCGCACTTCAAAGTAAATGGTTGTTCATTCACGTAATTACGACGGTTATTGGTGAATCGATCCTGGCGATCAGTGCGATAGCGGGTCTTGTATTCTTAGTGAAGAATATCGATATGACAAAAAAATCTAAATCACGCTTTTGGATAGAAGCGGTTATGTATACGTTAGTTCTAGTTCTTGGTTTTGTTGTATCTTCAACGACTTTCAACGTCATGAACTATGAAGCAGAATTCACGTATATAGATAAAGATGAGGCACCAGCGGAAATTACGTATCACATACCTCCATTATTCGGAATGAATGAGTATGAAGCTATGACACCGGAGAAAATGACACCTTGGGTTGAATTGCCTCCGATTATCAATGCACAAAAACTGTCTTCTCTTGTTTGGTCTATAGCTGTAGGGTCAGTGCTTTATGTATTATTACGCCTAATTGCACGCAAGCCTCTTGCCGCGGTATTCCAACCGTTAGCGAAGAAGGCGAATTCTCAACTGATGGATGAAATTGGCTATCGTGCTGTATTGATTGGTTTTCCAGTCTTTACGCTCGGTGCGTTGATATTCGCCATGATTTGGGCACATGAAGCCTGGTCACGATTCTGGGGTTGGGATCCGAAAGAAGTGTGGGCACTCATTACATGGTTGTTCTATGCTGCATTCCTTCACTTGCGTTTATCAAAAGGTTGGGAAGGTAAAAAGTCTGCATGGCTTGCTGTCATCGGATTTGTTATCATCATGTTTAACTTAATTGCTGTAAATTTAATTATTGCAGGTTTACACTCATACGCATAATCTTCGACTGCATGACTTTCATTGTCATGCAGTCTTTTTATTTCTTTTTATAGGTCAGTAATTGTACAATGGTGTTAGAAGGTTGTCGAAAGGGGTAATGAATTGTGGAAGAAACTGTGAAGCTCTTAGTGGTGGATGACGAGGATCGCATTCGTCGCCTGTTGAATATGTATTTATCTAGGGAAGGTTATGAAATTGAAGAAGCGGTCGATGGAGCCGATGCTTTAGAAAAAGTGTTTGCTGGACAATACGATTGTATACTGCTCGACGTGATGATGCCTGAGAAAGATGGCATGGAAGTATTAGCTGAACTGCGTGAAAATAAAATTATGACACCTGTTATTTTATTGACAGCAAAAGGTGAAGAAGCAGACCGTGTAAGCGGGTTTGAAAGCGGTGCAGATGATTACATCGTGAAACCATTCAGCCCAAGAGAAGTAGTCTTACGCGTAAAAGCTATGCTCAGACGTTCAGTTGCATTTCCGAATGTATCGTCTAACACAACATCGAAAGACTTAGTCGTCTTCCCGCAGCTGACGATCGATCATGACGCTCACCGTGTCACAGCTGAAGGTAAAGAAGTTAATTTAACACCGAAAGAATATGAGTTATTATATTTCCTAGCGAAATCACCGGACAAAGTATTCGATCGTGAACAATTACTAAAAGAAGTATGGCATTACGAATTCTTTGGAGATTTGCGTACAGTGGATACGCATGTCAAACGGCTACGTGAAAAATTGAGCCGTGTTTCAGAAAGGGCAGCGAAAATGATTGTCACCGTTTGGGGTGTCGGATATAAGTTCGAGGTTCCAAACGAATGATGAGAATATGGAATTCAATTGTCGGGAAGCTATGGGCCACCATATTGCTTCTCGTTTCCTTTGTCTTGTTTATCGTGACACTGTTCCTACTCGAGTTTCTAGATAATTTCCATACAAAACAAGCAGAAGAATCTTTGCAAAGGGAAGCAGCCACCATCAGTAAAATTGTCAATGATCAGAGCGGACAAACGGCCGATTCCATGCACCAAATTATAGAGGATATTCTCGACATGGAGACGAATGCCATTGTAGTGGATCAACAAGGTGATATTTTGTATTCATTTCATACGTCCTCAAGTAAAGAGGAGATTGAAGATAAATTGCTGTCCGAAAGCAGTTTATATGAGTTACCGGAACTTGGGAAGCAAAAAATGAAAGAAATGATATTGCCTTCATTGACTGAGCAAGACGTCATGGAGCAATTTTTGATTCTATCCTATCCATTCGAACAAGCTAGCGGTGAGCAAGCGAGTGTACTCATGTATCAAAGCCTCGATGCCGTGCACCGTACGACGAAAAGTACAACCAATATTGTCTTCCTCTCCGCATTCATCGCGTTTATTTTGACTACATTCTTTGCATTTTTCTTATCTACGCGGATTACCTTGCCATTGCGTAAGATGAAACAAGCGGCGTTTGAGTTGTCTAAAGGAAATTTCGATACACATTTACCTGTTGCGCAAAAAGACGAAATTGGTCAGTTAGCAACTGCATTCAATCAGATGGGACGTCAACTAAAATATAATATTGAATTGATTAAGCAGGAGAAAGAACAGCTTTCTAGCATTCTTACATCTATGACAGATGCAGTCGTGACGTTTAATCAAGATTATTCAATTCTTTTGAAAAACCCGCAAGCTGAGTTACTGTTGAAGAAATGGTATGGTTACAATCAGAAAAGTCATCATCCATTGCCTAAAGATGTTTTCCATATGCTTGAGCATGCCATTTCATTCGCAGAGGAAGTGGAAGACGAGTTGGAATTGGGCGGACAGTTTTATGTGATCTCTATTAGCCCTTTATACAGTGAAAATAGTATCCGGGGAGCGGTGGCAGTATTTCGTGATATGACGGAACAACATAAACTGGATAAATTACGTTCGGATTTCATCGCTAACGTATCGCATGAATTACGAACACCCATTTCGATGTTGCAAGGATATAGTGAAGCCATCATAGATGATGTAGTGAGCAGTGAAGAAGAACGTATGGAAATGGTCCAGATTATTCATGATGAATCCAAGCGTATGAGCCGCCTCGTCACGGATTTGTTGAATTTAGCAAGAATGGAGTCAGGCTATATTCAATTGAATAAAAGCCCCCTATCAATTGTGGAGTTTTTAGAACGTATAGTGACAAAGTTCTCACAAGTGGCAAAAGACGCGAAAGTGGACTTGTCTTTGAAAACAGATGAGTTGAATACCCTAATAATAACGGCTGATGAAGATCGTCTGGAGCAAGTATTCACTAATTTGATCGACAATGCCATTCGTCATACTCCGGACGGTGGAGCCGTGACGCTATCCGTCTACCGGTCTACCGGAATGCTTGATATAACAGTAGCTGATACAGGTGTCGGTATTCCTGAAAAAGATTTGCCATTTGTTTTTGAGCGTTTCTATAAGGCGGATAAAGCTAGAACAAGAGGAAAAGGCGGTACAGGACTTGGTTTGGCAATCGCAAAAAATATTATGGAAGCCCATAACGGTTCGATTTTAGCGACACGTGGAGATGAAAAAGGAACCATCTTTATTTGTTCACTACCATTTGAAGCATTAAACACATGAAACTTCTCTTAGATTGAAACGACTACTATAGAGCGAGGGGATTGAATGGATGACTCCGTTTTTCAACGATTATATGAAGACTATAACCGTGACGTATTCAACTTCCTCACTTATTTGACTCGCAATCGGGAGGTAGCGGAAGATTTGATGCACGAGGTATATGTGCGTGTTCTCAAATCATACGGCCGTTTTGAAGGGAAGAGTTCTGAGAAAACTTGGTTATTTGCGATTGCGAAAAATGTCTCCATCGACTTTTTCCGAAAACAATCGACCAGCATGAAACATACAAATATTCATTTCAATTGGGAAACAGAGCAATTAATTTCAATAGACCACTCGCCCGAACATTTAGTGGAAGCGGGCGAAGAGCAGAAACAAGTGCTTGAAGCGTTACACACATGTACGGGTGATCAGAAAATGGTCATCCTTATGCGGTTCTTCCAGGATCTATCGATTGCTGAAACGGCTGAGGTTTTAAGCTGGACCGAAAGCAAAGTGAAAACAACACAACATCGGGCAATCAAAGCATTAAAGGCGAAATTGGAAGCAGGTTCGGTCAGGGAGGATAGATGACATGAGCAGAGATAAATGGAATGAAGACAATCTCGAGAAACGTTTACGTGACATGCCGGTCGTGAAAGATCAGCGTTCTAAAGATGAGATTATGCAGCGGTTAAAAAGTGATTCAAGACTCTCTGGAGCGAATCAGCCTATAAAAAAGCCTTTCAAACCTAAATGGTCTTCACTTATTGCAATTGTTGCAGCGATTTTATTGCTCACCATCATCCTGCCGGTATTCATTCAACAGAATAATGAAGTATCACTGGATAAAGCAACGACGGAAGATTCAGCTGATGCTATTAAGATGGAGAGTAATGAAGAAATGCAATCGAGCGAAGCAAGTGATGCATCTGTGTTTACAAGACAGGTCACAGCACCACTGTCGTACGCGGCCTATCCTGCTAATGTCGTGGATCACACAGCGTTTCATATTGGCCTTGTCACCGATCAGGCGACCGTTGTTCCAGTTACGTTCCTACTACCGAATGAAAGCTTGCATGAACGCTTAGGAGGCTCTTCGGATGCAGTGACACTTTATAACGAGTATGCAAATAAAATAGATGAAGAGGCGCTTGGATTTATAGAATATCATCCTTATAAAGCGATCATTTCTTCACATGGTCATCAAGTTCAAATGAAGTTTGCCACAGATCATACTTATGACGTGTCGAGTGCGACACTTGAGATGTTAAATTTGTCTCTACTAGATACGTTTCAAGGATATGATGAAATCGTGTGGCTACAAGAAGATGCTTCTGCAATTACATTGGATCAAGTAGGTCAAGTAGAGGAACCGATCACTTTGTTAGGTACGGTTTCGCATCAAGCATACTATCGATACATGAAGTCAGATGGGGAAGTAGTACTGTCCACTAATTTCGGCAAAACTTCCCTTACGGTAGAGCAAGCATTGATTGACATGAAAAAGTCACCGAATGATATGTATTCGACTGTGGTCCCTGAAGGAATTGACTTCACGGTTAAAGTAGAAAAAGATATGGTTAACGTGAAATTCACTGAAGTACTTGATTTAGAAAAGATGCAACAAGAAGAAGCGCTGCAATTAATAGAAGGCATCTTGATGACAGCGGCAAGTTTCGATAACTACGTAAAATTCGAACGAGTCGTACAAGAACAATGGATGAGATTTGATTTCACTCAGCCATTGGAAAAACCCATTGGTGTAAATCCAAAGTATTTAATTAACGAATAATTCTGTTTTGTAAACTTGTGAAGTTTACAAAACAGTTTTTTTGCGTTATAATAGGTTCATAACTAAATATTGATTCATCTTCGGGGCAGGGTGTAATTCCCGACCGGCGGAAATGAAGTAGAATACTACTTTTAGCCCGCGAGCTTAACAGCTGATTCTGGTGAGATTCCGGAGCCGACAGTATAGTCTGGATGGGAGAAGGTGAAGGTGCAGCCATCTTTTTGTGTACGCAAAAGTGGTGCTTGTTACCTGACGGATAAGTTTGTGTGATTTATCTGTTCTTAACAGTGCATTTTATTCTCCCTAAAGCATAATTTGCTTTAGGGATTTTTAGCGGAACAATGGATGAGCCAGCCTTTCCTCTTTTGAAGTGAATCGCAAAAGGAGAGAGGAACAAATGAATAATAAGAAGTTACGTAAGCTAATTTTGGTGGCTATTTTGGGAAGTATTTCAACTGTGTTAATGCAGTTCAACTTTCCAATCCCGGCAATGCCTGGATTTTTGAAGATCGATTTCAGTGAGATTCCTGCTGTACTGGCTATCATGACAATGGGACCTGTTGCAGGTATAGGCGTAGAGTTATTGAAAAACGTCATGCATTGGTTCTTATCAGGAAGTCCAACAGGCGTACCGGTAGGGGAAGTCGCAAACTTTGTGACAGGTGTATTATTTATTATGCCAATCTACTGGATCTTTATGAAGTATCGTTCAGCTAAAGGTCTTGCATCAGGTTTGATCGCAGGTACAGTAGCGATGGCAGTAGGTATGAGCATATTAAATTACTTAGTGTTCTTGCCGATGTACACATATTTCCTAGGTATGCCAGCAGTTACAGGAGATTCGCTGTATCAGATAATCGTATTGGGGATCTTACCGTTCAACTTAATCAAAGGCGTAATGCTATTAGTCATCACGTTGATGTTATATAGAAGCATGGAGAAGTGGATTAATCAGCAACAAAAGAAATTATCGTTCTAAACAAATAAACGCCAGTCATCCTGAATATACGGGAGGCTGGCGTTTTTACTGTAAATAGAGGATTGGCAAGTGAGTACGAAGGAGTGAAAGCGCCACCTGAAGACGCTTTCCGAAAGAGCAAGCTGGGGTCGACCGAGTTTTTTGACCGAAACTTACGTTTGTAGTGGATGGACATAGTGCACTCACTTTCTACGGTGGGTTACGCATTGTGCTCTTTGAACGTATTTCAGTGAAAATCCCGATCCCAACATCTCGTCAGTTTATTCTATATACGGGAATTTGTTATGCACTCGCTAACTAGTGGCGGCTATATTTTATTCAACAAGTAAAAAACAACACTTCCATATGGGAGGAAGTGTTGTGAGGACTGAATCAATCTTCATATTTTAATGGATCGCCTTCGAAGGCTTCATCCGCAATTTTAATTGAATCTGTAGGGCAGCCATCGTATGCATCCTCGAGATCCTCCATCAGTTCTTCTGGAACTTCAGTGTTTCCCATGTTATCATCTAAAATAACAAATGCAATTCCCTCATCGTCATAATCATAGATATCCGGCGCAGCAGCTCCGCAGGCCCCGCAGGCTATACACGTATCCTGATCGACAATCGTAAACTTTTTGCTAGACATTTGTCTTTCTCCCTTCTTCCATTCACTCAACCTATTTTGTATCTACTCTATTCTAAAGCTGTTTTCATCACTTTTCAACAAAAATACGCAATTTCTTCAAGGAGGGCGCGCAAATGAGTTTGGATTCAATCTTATTAACGATCTTTCAACGCCTCCATGGTGAACGTTCAGCGCAAGGTGTCTATCATATACTTCGCGGAAAACGGTCAGGGCAGACGTTACAAGACGTTGAATATTATCAAGTTAAATCATACTATGCATTGTTGCCACAATTGACGGCAAGCGAATTCCAGCAAGCGTTAGAGCGAATGCAGGCTGACGGACTGATCTTAATAAATGAACTCGTCTATGTGACAGCAAAAGGTCAGATGGCGACGGGTAGTGAAATGTGGCGATTTAATGGCTGGAATTACCGAGGACGTGAAAGAGAGTTCGGAAGACGGTTGGCCTTGCTAGTACAGACGTTGTCCAATTTACGCAGCGGTGAGACGATGTTCATGCCAATTCAAAAGGAGTTGCCTACCCAGCAATTTATCAAAGGACTTTTACGTAATCAATCAAATAGCATGACTAATCTATCCACATCATTGCGAAAAGAATTGGAACACGCGCTAATTCATTCCTCATTATCAGATTTGCAACGTACGATAGTGACTAGTCGATTGACGGGATACGGGCTTACTGCGTCTACTTGGGAACAGCTGGCGGCTAGTCTAAACGTATCGGCTAAGACTATACAACTTTACTATTTAGAAGCATTACATATCTTGCTCGATTTCCTACTCCAGCAACCGAACATGCCTTTGCTGACAGAATTAGCAGCGGACTGCAGAGTGGACACATATTTGACACAATCTGCTGAACGGACACGGAAACTATTCGAGCGAGGCTATTCGCTGGAGCAAATTGCCTCACTACGAAATTTGAAATTGAGTACTATAGAGGATCATTTCATTGAATTAGCGGCCAATATGGATAACTTTCCATATGAAGAATTTGTAACGAAAGAACAAATGGTTACGGTTTGGCGTCATGTTGAACAGTTGCAGACTAAACGATTGCGTTTGTTGAAACAGCAATGCCCGGAATTGTCGTATTTTCAACTGCGATTAATCATCATCATGGAAAGGAGAGAGAGCTGATGGAACTTCAGAAAGTATTGCATCAAAAGTTTGGTTATGAATCATTTCGACCTGGCCAACAAGAAGTGATTACGGAGTTATTGGCTGGACGAGATACTGTGGCAATTTTTCCAACGGGTATGGGGAAGTCACTTTGCTATCAATTACCCGCCTATATGCTTGATGGAATAGTGATCATCATCTCTCCGCTCGTTGCGTTGATGGAAGATCAAGTGGCCAATTTGAGAAAACATAAAGAAAAACGTGTGGTCGCTATCAATTCATTTTTATCTAGGAAGGAAAAGGAGTTGGCGCTCTCTACTATGGCGCAGTATAAGTTCATTTTCTTATCGCCTGAAATGATGATGCAACAACATGTCCGACAGCTAGTTCAACAACTGCAAATTGCTTTTTTTGTAGTAGATGAAGCTCATTGTATTTCGGAGTGGGGGTTTGACTTTCGGCCAGACTATTTACGGCTAAAAGAACTGTTCTCATTCACAGAAAGAGCACCTGTATTGGCATTAACTGCTACTGCGAATAAAAAGGTAGTAGAAGACATCATCACTTACTTACGCTTAAGAAATCCTCACATACAACGACAGCCGATGGATCGTCCTGCTATATCCTATCGTATTGTGCATGTGGATAATGAATCGGCAAAGACTGAGTGGATTAGTGAAAGACTAGCTACGACGATTGGGCCTGGCGTTATTTATGTGGCGTCACGAAAACGTGCGGATGAACTTTCGGCCATAATTCGAGAGAGAGGAATCCCAACAGCAAGTTATCATGGCGGCAAAGAACAGGATGAACGATCCATTATTCAAGAACAATTTATACAAGGTGAGCTCGAGTGGATTTGTGCTACCAATGCATTTGGTATGGGAATTCATAAAGATGATATCCGGCAAGTTATTCATGAACATCTACCTGCTACGCCAAGCGCATACATTCAAGAAGTAGGACGTGCAGGACGTGACGGGGATAAAGCCGCAGTCACTCTTTTGTATAGTGAGCGTGATAGTCAGAAAGTAAAGTTCATAGTTTATGAGGATCTGCCAGATGAACAGCAAATCTTGTATTATCATTCTTTACTGCAATCGGGTACGGGGAGTCAATTGGCTGCCGAGCAAGCTGGACTATCGGAAATAGCTAGTCGTTTACTTGATTATTATTTGGAACAATATGATGTGGAAAATGTTATTCGACAAATCCAACAAATATATCAAGTGAAAGAGAAGCAAATTGCGGAAATGGAGAGCTATGTAAAAAGTGATAGTTGTTTGCGTGAAAAATTGGTACAATTTTTCGGTGAAAATATTTTTCCGGCAGAAAAAGATTGCTGTTCAAACTGTCAAAATCTTGATGATGACTGGCTGATTAAGTCAGAAGCATCAACTAAACAAGAAACTGAAACGTTACAATGGCATGAACGTCTGCACCAGTTATTAGGTTGAAGCAGGCTGTGTGTATTTACATTCTAGACAAAATTCGGCATAATAGAAGAAGATGAGTTTGTGAACGGACGTACTTTTCACGGATGAATAAAGGAATTGCATCATATAATAGCAACAGACATTATGCGGTGTGAAGGAGAAATTAGATATGTTAAACGATCAGTATAAAGTGGATTTTGAACAGCAGCGAAAAGAGATTAAAGAAAAAGTGACTGTCGATAAACTTCCTTCCCGTGCAGAAGTACATGGAAAGAAGAAAGAAGAAAAATATGGCCGTGTGAAAGTCATCAATATTTTTCTGGCGATTTTCACTTTAATACCTATTATTATACTACTCTATGTATTATCGGATCTTTATTCTCCTGATGTTCCAGATCAAGTACCTGTTGAAAAAGTCGAGTTGTCGGTTGGGTTTTATCCGTCTGCAACACATTTCATACATGCCGTTTCCTAAGCGCAGAACAATAGTGGGGATTTTCTTGAAATCTTGCTATACTACTAATGAAAATTACTACACAAAAGCAAAGTAGACGCTTTGCTTTTTTCTATGGGAGTTGACTAATGAAAAAAGTTCGAATAGCGGGATTATCAGTTCTAATATCAGCGATGACTATGCTGACTTATATGTACGCCTTGGCCCATCGGAATCGTGTGCTTACCCATACATTATATAGTACATCGACCCCAACTAATAAATTGAACGTGTTCTTTATTTCAGATATCCATAAACGCAGTATTCCAAAGCGACTGATAGATGATTTGCGTACGCGTTCTATTGACGCAGTTATCGTAGGTGGGGATGTGGCGGAAGGGGGCGTGCCGATTGAGCGAATTGAACGCAATATGCAATTACTCGCTTCAATAGGACCGATTTTTTATATTTTTGGAAATAATGACCAAGAAGTAGGCACAGAAAATATACTACGTGTGATGAAACAAGTTGGTGGCAAAGTGTTGATCAACAGTACTACATCGATACCGAACCATCCAGCTTTCGGCATATGTGGATTGCAAGATCCGAATAACGGGAAAGTAGAGATCGATAAGGCGGTGGATTCTGCAAGCGGTTATGATCACCTGATCCTAGCTGTACATAATCCATCTTTTGTCCGAAAGTTTGAAGAGAATCGACAACCGGATTTATCTGTTGCCGGCCATACACATGGAGGCCAGATTAGACTTGGACCTTTTGGGATGCAAGACCTGGGTTGCTTCGAGACGGTGGGAAACCGCGCGAAATTAATTAGTAACGGCTATGGAACAACAATGGTGCCGTTGCGTTTCGGTGCGAAACCTGAATGTCATGTAGTGGAAGTTCATTACTAGAACGCAAGAAATTAGGAGAGTAGATGTCATGAATTCTGTAGATGCAGTAATTGTCGGGGGCGGTCCATGTGGCTTGTCAGCGGCAATTGAATTGCAAAATATCGGTTTGTCGGTAGTAGTGATCGAAAAAGGAAATATCGTGCATTCGATTTATAATTATCCGACCCACCAAACCTTTTTTAGTTCCAGCATGAAATTATCGATAGGCAAGACGCCATTCATTACAGCTGTAGATAAACCAAAACGTAATGATGCACTCGTGTATTATAGAACCGTTGCACAAATCGAAAACTTGCGGATCAACAGTCATGAGCGAGTGGAAGATATAAATAAGCAGCATGATAAATTTATCGTGACGACGAATAAAGCGGTCTATGATGCGCGATATGTCGTGGTGGCAACAGGTTATTATGATCAACCTAATCGTTTACATGTCGAAGGAGAGAATTTGCCTACTGTCTATCACTACTTCAAAGAAGCGCATCCGTACTTCAATAAAAAAGTGACGGTCATTGGCGGGAAAAATTCTGCCGTTGACGCAGCACTGGAATTACAACGTGCAGGTGCGCATGTAACTGTTGTTTATCGAAACGAAACGTATTCGAAAAGTGTAAAACCATGGATACTTCCTGGTTTTGATAGTTTGGTCCGTAATGGTCAAATCGATATGCATTTTAACGCATATGTAACGAAAATCACTGAAAAACATGTCACCGTTCATAAACAAGGTACCCTATTTAATCTTGAAAGTGACTATGTCTTTGCGATGATCGGCTATCATCCCGATCATGCATTTTTACGTAAAATAGGAATTGAAGTAAATGAACAATCTGGACGGCCTGTTTTCAATGAAGAGTCGATGGAAACAAATATTGATAATTTATTCATTGCGGGTGTTATTGCAGCGGGGAATAATGCCAATGAAATTTTTATCGAAAATGGACGATTCCATGGTGGAATGATTGCACAGTATATTGCACAAAATATGTGAATGGATAAGTCGCTTACCTTACAGGTCAGGCGGCTTTTCTCATATATGATGTGATATACTAGCGACATGAGGAGGCGCCTATGTTTATTTTACTGACAGTCGCAATAGCGCCGGCGCTGGCACTTTTTAGTTATTTGTATTTACGTAAGCAAATTGCTAAAGAGCCATCCAAAACGCTATTCCATGCATTCATTTACGGTGCAATCATGACATTTCCTATTTTGTTTATCCAGCATGTATTTGAAGAAGAGAATGTATTTACTAATGAATTTTTCCGCAATGTCATATTTACGAGCAGTTTAGAGGAATTTTTTAAATGGATTATTATTTTTATTCTCGTATATAAAACCATTGAGTTTGAAGATGCCTATGATGGAATTTTATATGGTGCGAGTGTCTCACTTGGATTCGCTACAGTAGAAAATATTTTATATTTACTATCTTTCGGTTTGGATACAGCATTTCTGCGTGCATTACTGCCTGTTTCAAGTCACGCATTATTTGGAGTCGTCATGGGCTATTATTTTGGTAAAGCTAAGTTTTCTGCTATGTCAGAAAAAGCAAAATGGATAGCTATTGCATGTTTGGCGCCATTGCTGCTTCATATACTGTACAATTCCATTTTATTCACGAATGATTATTGGCTGTATTTAATGATCCCATTTATGCTATTCCTATGGTGGTTTGGGCTGACACGAGTGAAGTACGCGCATACTTTTGCGATGCAACAATTCAGAAAACGAAATCAATCAAACTTTTAAGAAATCCATCTGAGTTCTTCAGATGGATTTTTTGCCTTATAAAATACTCGAAATTGGACAAACTACGAGGAAGCACAATTTTATGGAGGTGGATGTCTATGAAGCGAATTACAAAACGCTTCCTATTTTTATTACTGGCAGGCATCATGATGTTTTCTTTCTTTGCGAGTCATAGTGAAGCGTTCAGTGGACGTGATTTGGCAAAAGGCGCAAAAGGAGATGACGTCATTGAATTGCAAGCAAGACTTCAATATATCGGTTTCTATCATGGGGATATTGATGGTAATTTCGGTTTTGGGACTTACTGGGCATTACGTAATTTTCAAGAACAATACGGTTTACCACTAGACGGGATTGCCGGTAAAAGTACCCAGAAAAAATTGCGAGGAATTACAGATTACGATGAAAAGTATGTAAAAGGACAGATTGCGAAAGGAAACCAATTTACCTATTACGGCGGTCAGTCACTAGAATCCCAAGTGAAAAAGGGAAGTGCCCCACACAAGAAGTCGCAAACCCAAATGCAAGCACCGCCTAAATATACTGATCAAGATATTAATTTATTAGCCAATGCAGTGTATGGTGAAGCTCGTGGCGAACCATACGAAGGACAAGTAGCGGTAGCGGCAGTTATTTTAAACCGTGTCGAACATCCAGATTTTCCCGATTCAATTGGTGGTGTCATCTTTCAACCAGGAGCGTTTACTGCAGTTGCGGATGGACAGATTTGGTTGACACCGAATCAGCGTGCGAAAGAAGCGGTTATCGATGCAATCAACGGTTGGGATCCTTCTGAAAATGCAATTTACTATTTCAATCCAATCACAGCTACTAGTAAATGGATTTGGTCAAGGCCACAAATTAAGAAAATCGGTTTACACATATTTTGTGACTAATAGAAAGGAGACCTAGCTTATTATGAAACGAATGATTTTCATTCTGACCTATTCATTTATTGTATTGGGAATATATACGTTTGGAACGGTACGTGAAAATGAAGAATTATCAATCGCGTTGAATGGCCAGTATTCCAAAAGTATGACAGATGCTTCACAAAAGCTTGGTGAATTGGAAGAAGCGGTAAACAAGTCATTGCTTTTTGAGGATCAAAAAAGTTCAGCAAAGGAAAGAGAAGATATTTGGCGTTTATCTTCAGATATTAAGTCATCCATTTCCGCACTACCTGTAGATGAAAGTTTCTCTACTTCCTGGATGAATTATTTAGGAAGGCTAGGAAATTTCGCAAAGGAATCTACAGAGAATGGCGACCCTGACAAATACTACGGCGTGATGCAACGCGCTTCAGAAAATCTGGATGAACTAACGAGTGAATGGCAGTTGGCGACGAAGGATATGTTTTCAAGTAAAATGTCGATTAGTAACTGGGAAAAAAAGTTGCGTGACTCACCTGATGGTAAGGCGAATTGGTCGAAAATGGGAGAGTCTGTCATGGGATATACAGAAGCGGTATTCCCTTTAACGGCTAGTGAGTCTGATGCCCAGAAGAAAAAAGAGTTGCGTGATATTAAAGAAAAGAAAATTAGCGAGGACGAGGCAATTCAGAAATTCAAAAAGCTTCTGCCGACTGTTTCAAATGATATCATTGCGGCGGAAAGAAGTAGAAAAGGTGCCCCATATCCATTTTATCATATCCGTTATGCAGAAAATTCATCAATCGGTTATATAGATATCACTGAAAAAGGTGGGCATGTTCTGTCATATCTCATGGAGCGGCGCATGGGTAAGCCTACAGTATCGTATGAAGAGTTAGAGAAGTTGGCTAATGAGTTTTTAAAGAAGGCTGATTATACGGATCTGGTTTTGGAAGAGGCTAGAGAGAATGATAACGCATGGCATTTTGTTTTCGTTCGGGTATATCCTGAAAATGAAGCCAAAGTATTCTCTGATCCAATTCATATTAAATTAGCGAAAGACAACGGCGAAGTGATCGGTTTGGATGCATCGGAATACATTCGTAAAGAGCAACCGAAACCACAGCCTATTCGTACAGCGGAGTGGCACACGTTCTTCAGACCAGATGTTACCGTAATGGCTCAGGAGCTTGCCTACGTAGAAAATAGTCAAATGGAGCAACGCCTTGCGCATTATTTAACAGTCGTTTCAGGAAAAGAGAACCTGGAGACATATAAGATTCTCGTTGACACGGAGACATTAGAAGTGATTACGACGGAAAAACAATAAAAAAGATTGGAAAAATTTACTCCACATGACATAATGAAAGAATAGGACGAATGGCAGGTGGAGAAATGAGACTAAGTATCGGGACAGTATTAACGTTAGAGAAAGATTATACGGAGGAATCGGAAAAATTCAAATGTCGTGTAGTGGATATTGAAGATGACGAGCACTTCATGATGGATTACCCTATCAATATAATGACGGGTAAAACAGCGTTCTTCATAGATGGTACGCAGCTTCTCGTGACATTTGTAGATGAGTATAAGATGTCTTATGCCTTTCGTACGGAAGTGCATAGCCGGGTCAATCAAACGATACCTATGCTTAAACTGAAATATCCCGGTGATAAGCAATTGATTAAAATCCAAAGAAGAGAATTTGTTCGTGTTGACACGTCATTGGACGTGGCATTACAGGCAGACTCCTCAACGTTGCAATTGGTGTCATTGGATATTAGCGCTGGCGGATTGGCAGTCAATATGAAAAACCATGATTATTTCCCGCGAAATACTGAAGTGAAATTATTGATCGTTTTGTATTTCTCGAAAACAGAAATCAAATATGTGTCATGTAAAGCAAGAGTAGTACGAAACTGGGAAAGTGAGAAGCGTAGATTGAGCTCTTTCACGTTTGATGAAATAGACGATAAAGATCGACAACACATTATCCGCTATTGCTTTGAACGACAATTAGAATTACGAAATAGCTAAAGGAAAAGTCTGCCGAGAGCAGACTTTTCCTTTTTGCTTATGGTACAATAAAGGCGTAAATGGAGGGGTTTTCATCATGACAGCTGGAATGAGAATTGCAATTGATGGTCCTGCCGCGGCAGGTAAAAGTACAATTGCTAAATTAGTAGCCAAAAAATTAGGATATACGTATATCGATACAGGAGCCATGTATCGTGCCATTACTTACAAAGTACTTCAAAACAACATAGATCCACATAATGAGGAAGATATTTCAAAGTTGATCGCCCAAACGGAAATCGAATTACAACCGGACGAACATGTGCAAAAAGTGTTGCTCGATGGTATTGAAGTAACCGATGCGATCCGTTCACACGAAGTGACGACAAATGTTTCAGCGATAGCGGCGTTGACAACTGTCCGTGAACTCTTGGTAGCTAAACAACAGAGTCTTGCAGCAGAATCCTCCGTTGTAATGGATGGTAGAGATATTGGTACTGCCGTTTTGCCTGAAGCTGAAGTAAAAATCTTCATGACAGCTTCTGTAGAAGAGCGTGCACAGCGTCGTTTACTAGAAGAACAAAAGCGTGGAATGAAATCGGATTATGAAACGTTGAAAAAAGAAATTAGCGAGAGAGATCAAGCAGATAGCGAACGTGAAATTTCTCCATTAAAAAAAGCAGAAGATGCGATTACAATTGATACAACAGGGAAGACAATAGAAGAAGTGACAAATAGTATTGTCGAATATGCCGAAAAGAGGTTGGCTCAATGAATTTATATCCACTTGGCAAATTTTTGATTAGTACTGTTTGCTTTCCACTTTATCGAATCAAAGTAATCGGAAAAGAAAACTTTCCTAAAGAGGGTGGAGTGCTTTTATGCACGAATCATATCGATAATCTAGATCCCCCTATAGTCGGAATTACAAGTCCAAGAACGGTTCATTTTATGGCCAAAGAAGAGCTGTTTGATATGCCGATTCTTAAAACTGTGTTACCAAAAGTACAGGCATATCCTGTAAAGCGCGGTATGAGTGACCGAGAAGCATTCCGTAAAACCATTAAACTCTTACGTGAAGACAAAGTAGTAGGCTTATTCCCTGAAGGAACTAGAAGCAAAACGGGGGAGATTGGAAAAGGTTTGGCAGGTGCAGGGTTCTTTGCGTTAAAAGGTGGGAATGCTAAAGTCGTCCCTTGCGCAATCATCGGTCCGTATAAAGCCTTTTCGCAACTGAAAGTCGTGTACGGGGAAGCTATGGATATGACACCTTATCGTGAAAGAAAAGCATCTGCCGAAGAGGTAACGGAAGCAATTATGGCAGAGATATCCAAGTTGATTGAACAGTATAAATAAAAGAATAAGTGCAATTTTTTGTTTTTAAGTCTCAATTCGCATAATATAGAGATAGGATCATTATGGAGGAGGACTACATATGACTGAAGAGATGAATATGGATGAAGTTAAAGAATACGGTGAAGGTGCACACGTAACGGGTGTAGTGACAAAGGTTGAAGAGAAATCAGTGACTGTTGAAATCGCTGGCGCTCCGTTTGATGGTGTGATTCCGATCAGTGAACTTTCCAGCTTGCATATTGAAAAAGCAGCGGATGCAGTCTCGATCGGTGACGAATTACAATTGGCGATTACTAAGGTGGAGGATGAGATGTATGTCTTGTCCAAGCGTCAAGTAGATGCTGAAAATGCATGGGATTCACTAGAAGAAAAATTTGAAAGTGGCGAAATCATCGAGACAGAAGTAAAGGACGTAGTAAAGGGCGGACTGGTTGTCGACCTTGGCGTTCGCGGTTTTATTCCAGCTTCTTTAGTAGAAGATCACTTCGTTGAATCGTTTGATGATTATAAAGGACGCACGATGACATTTAAAATTGTTGAAATGGATAAAGAAAAGAACCGCTTAATCTTGTCTCACCGTGCGGTTGTTCAAGCACAAAATGAGCAGAAAAAGGAAGCCGCACTTTCTGAAATTCAAGAAGGTGACATTCTTGACGGTACAGTACAACGTATCGCTTCATTTGGTGCTTTCGTTGATATTGGTGGCGTAGATGGTTTGGTACACATTTCACAAATTTCACACGGACATATTGAAAGCGTGTCAGATGTGTTGAAAGAAGGCGATGAGATCCAAGTCAAAGTGTTGTCTGTTGACCGTGATGCGGAACGCGTATCTTTATCCATTAAAGATACATTGCCTGGACCATGGGAAAATATTGAAGAAAAAGCAGAAGTCGGCTCTGTACTGGATGGCACAGTAAAACGTCTTGTAGCCTATGGCGCATTCGTCGAGATTTTGCCAGGCGTGGAAGGACTCGTTCACATCTCACGTATTGCACACGAGCATATCGGAACACCACAAGAAGTACTTGAAGAAGGCCAGACTATACAAGTAAAAGTATTAGACGTGAATCCACAGGAAAAACGTATTTCATTGAGCATTAAAGATCTTATTGAAAAACCGCAAGAAGCACGTGAGGAAAACTTTAGTTATGAAATGCCTGAAGAAACAACTGGCTTCTCTTTAGGAGATGTCATCGGTGATCAACTGAAGAAATTCCAAAAATAAACGTCAGATTGTGATAAGCTAGCCACAAATGATAAATAAGCTTACCTGGAATGATGATGCTTTCATATGCATCATCATTCTTTTTGTGTATAATATTCAAAGATAGGTCGGAAGGGTGTTATGAAAGAAAATGAAAAAACCAACAGTAGCAATCGTAGGAAGACCAAACGTCGGTAAGTCGACAATCTTTAACCGGATCGTAGGCGAACGAATTTCTATCGTAGAAGACGTTGCCGGTGTAACGCGGGATCGTATATACAGCGCAGCCGAATGGTTGAATTATGAATTTAACTTAATCGATACAGGCGGTATTGAACTGAGTAATGAACCATTACTTGACCAAATTCGCATGCAGGCTGAAATTGCCATTGAGGAAGCAGATGTCATCATCTTTTTGACGAATGGCAGAGATGGTGTGACAGATTCAGATGAACAAGTAGCACGTATGCTGTATAAAACGAACAAGCCAGTCGTATTGGCAGTGAATAAAGTAGATAATCCAGAGATGAGAGATATGGTCTATGATTTTTACTCACTTGGATTTGGCGAACCGTATCCACTCTCAGGATCACACGGTCTAGGACTTGGTGATTTATTGGATGCAGTCGCAGAAAGCTTTAAAGATATGAACTTAGAGGAAGAGGAAGATGATTCCATCAAGTTCTGTTTAATTGGACGTCCGAATGTCGGGAAATCGTCACTTGTTAACGCTTTACTAGGTGAAGAGCGTGTCATCGTAAGTGATATCGCCGGAACGACAACTGATGCGATTGACTCTACAAAAGTAGTTGATGGACAAGAATTTAAAATTATCGACACTGCGGGAATGCGTAAAAAAGGGAAGGTATATGAAAACACAGAGAAATATAGTGTTTTACGTGCCTTAAAAGCGATTGACCGCTCCGATGTCGTATTGATTGTCATGAACGCAGAAGAAGGTATTCGTGAACAGGACAAACGTGTAGCCGGCTTTGCCGAAGAAGCAGGAAAAGGTGTCATGTTTGTTGTCAATAAGTGGGATACGCTTGAAAAAGACGATAAGACGATGAATAATTTCATCGATGATATTCGCGATCAGTTTAGATTTCTCGACTATGCCCCTATTTTCTTTGTTTCAGCTAAAACAAAGCAACGTGTGCATACATTATTCTCCAATATCCAATTGATCAGTGAAAATCATGCGATGCGTATTCAGTCGAGTGTCTTGAATGAGGTAGTGGAAGATGCAGTGGCGCGAAATCCTGCACCTGCAGACAAAGGACGTCGTTTGCGGATTTATTATGCAACACAAGTTGCTGTGAAGCCACCGACATTCGTGATCTTTGTCAACGAACCCGAACTTATGCACTTTTCTTATGAACGTTTTTTACAGAACAGATTACGTGAAGCCTTTGGATTTGAAGGAACACCAATCCGTTTAATTACAAGAGCGAGAACTTAACTACGGAAATAGAAAGGGTGGAGGTAATGGAAAAAGTCTCTATAATCGGGGCAGGCAGTTGGGGAACCGCACTCGCTGTTGTGCTAGCTGAAAACGGACATGATAGCTTAATTTGGACGAGACGTGCAGAACAAGCAGATGAAATCCACAATCAGCACACGAACAACCGGTATTTACCAGATGTGAAACTGCCCGATAACCTTAACTCTACTAGTGAACTACAAGTGGCAGTCCAACATGCGAAAACGATTATACTTGCCGTGCCGACTGCTGCGATGCGTGAAACGTGTCGCCATATTCAGGAATTACTAACTGATCCTGCTATATTTGTCCATGTCTCCAAAGGAATTGATCCGGACTCACTGCAACGGATTTCTGAAATCATTGCAGATGAAATCGATGAAACACTGCGTGAAGCCATTGTGGTGCTTTCTGGACCGAGTCATGCGGAGGAAGTCGTACATAGACATCCGACAACAGTAGCGGTCGCTTCAAGCAACATGAAAGCGGCAGAACGGATACAAGATTTATTCATGAGCAATTATTTCCGTGTCTATACAAATAAAGATGTAATCGGTGTGGAGCTTGGCGGGGCATTGAAAAATGTCATCGCTTTGGCTGCTGGAATTTCTGATGGACTAGGTTACGGCGATAATGCAAAGGCTGCTCTTATTACGAGAGGTCTAGCAGAAATTACACGTCTCGGTGTTGAAATGGGTGCGGACCAACAAACGTTTTCCGGATTAACGGGACTCGGCGATTTGGTCGTTACATGTACAAGTGTTCACTCTAGAAACTGGCGGGCAGGAAACTTACTTGGAAAAGGACAGTCCTTGGAAAGAGTGACTGAAGAAATGGGCATGGTCATAGAAGGGGTACGTACTACGAAGGCCTCGTTTCAGTTGGCGCAGCAGTTTCATGTCAACATGCCGTTGACAGAAGCATTGTATTCCATCCTATTTGAAAAAATCCCGCCCAAGCAAGCAGTGGATCAATTAATGACTCGTGGTAAGAAACAGGAAATCGATACATTTTTCGGTATTTAAACAGTAGGAGGGTGACAATTTTGTCCTCGTTAGATAAAATGTGGCTATCTTTTTACGCGATGGGATTCATGGCTATTTCAATGGGCTTGATTTATTTGAGCCGATATAAAATAAAAAACCGTGTCGTACAAATTCTATTTGCGATTATTGCCTATACACTATTAATTACATCGTTCTTCGCAATGGTCTATTTGGTATTCAACGGACCGACTGGAGGGGCGTAAATTATGAACAAACGAATGCTACTTTTTTTAGTTATAATCTGTGGACTATTATTGTCTGCTTGCGGCGGCCGTCCACCTGAAGAAAAACAAGCAAGTGAAACACCTTATCCTGAACTTCAAGAAACTATCCAAAAAGCTGTAGAGCGCTATCAAGAACAGTCGGGCGGTCTATTACCAATTAAAACACGCGATCAAGAAACCGATCAATTCATCAAATATCCAATCGAGTTCTCAAAAATCGTTCCGGATTTCACTGAAAAGATCCCGTCCAACGCATTCGAAAACGGCGGCATCTTCCAGTATGTTCTCGTAGATGTAGAAGAAAATCCTACAGTTAAGCTAGTCGACTTGCGTATAACCGAAAAACTACGCGACTTAAACTTGCGCAAATTTATCAACGGAGAATTACCATTCTTAGATCCAGTTGGCGACAACGTCTATAAAGTGGACTTCAAGAAAATGGGCTTTAAAGAACCACTAACCGTCCAAAGCCCATACTCTGACGCTCATTTACCTATCGTAGTAGGCGGCGACGGAAACTTTTACGTAGACTATTCCATCGACCTCAACAAGATCTTAATGGAACAAAAGCCAGAAATAAAAGCAGGCACAGATATTCGTTATCTACTATACGAAGACTCCTTAGTCCTTCCGGCATATTCCTTGCCATACACAGTGGATGAAAACAACGAACCTGTGTTTATGAAGAAATAACGTTCTCCAATTTGTAGGTGACCTCATGTATTAGCACTTGAACTATATATATTTCAAAGAGTAATACAAATTGTCACCATAATATAACTAGGATTGGTACGGAAGATGGGACGACTCTGGGAGGATCAGCCCGACAGGTGAGACCGCTAAAGGAACGCAGTGACTAGCGGGCTCACCGCGGGCCCTCCAGAAAGCGTTCCCATCTGGAGTACCAATCCCGAACCGTTACAAAGTTTATTAACTAAATTAGTGCCATTACCCAAAAACGTTTCGTGCATCTATGCATGAAACGTTTTTCTGTTTCATAAGCTACAATGCGGAGAAAAAGGAGGGCTAATGATGAAAGAAGAACTATACGAAAACTTAGCTAGAAGAACAGACGGCGATATTTATATAGGTGTGGTAGGCCCTGTTCGAGTAGGGAAATCCACTTTTGTCAAACGAGTCATGGAGGAAGTTGTAATTCCCAACATGACGGATGCCAATGATCGAATACGTGCACAAGACGAACTTCCCCAAAGTTCACCAGGTCCCGTAATCATGACTGCAGAACCTAAATTCGTACCTGCCCAAGGCACAAGCGTTTCAATAGGGGACGGTGAACTGGAATTCCAAATTCGCCTAGCAGACTGTGTAGGCTACGTAATTGATGGTGTTAAAGGATATGAGGACGAGGATGGGCCGAAATACGTCCATACACCATGGCACAATGAACCGATTCCGTTCCAAGAAGCGGCACGTATCGGAACGGACAAAGTGATTCGTGATCACTCGACTATTGGAATTTTGCTGACGACAGACGGTACGGTGAACAATATTTCACGCGCGGCCGCTGAAGTTGCTGAAAAAGAAATCGTTTCGAAATTGCAAGAAATCGGTAAACCATTCGTCATTGTATTAAATTCTAAAATGCCTGCTCATGAAAAAGCGTTGGAACTAAAACAGCAATTACATGAAAAGTATGGTGTTCCCGTCATTGCTATCAGTGCGGATCAGCTCAATGCAGCAGAGATCCAGCTTATTCTCAAAGAGGCATTGTATGAATTCCCTATCACGGATATCGAACTGCAACGTCCCGACTGGATGGAGGAGCTTGGGGATAGCCATAAGCTGAATGCACGTATCGATCAGCTAATCACAGATGGATTCCTAGGCGTCTCGAAAATTCGTAAAGTTCAGGAGATTGCGGAGTTATTGCAAGAAGAAGAGTTTATTAGACAAGCAGAAGTAGTGGAAGTCGATGCAGGTAAAGGCCGCGCCATCGTGAAGATTGATATGGATGAGCAAGCTTTTGTTAATGTCTGTGAGGAGTTCATGGGAACAGAAATGCGTTCCAAAAAGGATTGGTTAATCTTCATTCAAGAAGCGGTTAAAGCGAAAAAATCGTATGATATGTATGCGGAAGCAATTGATACGGCGAAAAAATCAGGTTATGGCGTAGCGTTGCCATCGATTGAAGATTTTCAGCCAACTGCTCCTGAATTAATTAAACAAGACACGTTTTATGGGGTGAAAATGAAAGCGAAAGCACCTTCACTTCACATTATTCGAATCGATATGGAAGCGGAATTCGCTCCGTTAATCGGCTCTGAATTCCATAGTCATCACTTGTTGAAAGAATTGAAAAATGCGTATTTACATGATCGTGAAGCATTATGGGAAACACAATTATTTGGCACACCATTACATGAAGTCATGAAAGAAAGTATCCGATATAAGACCGCAGCAGTTCCAGATCGAGCTAGAAAACGCTTGCGTGAAACCATTGAACAAATGGTGAATGACGGGAATAAAGGTATGATTACCTTCATTGTGTAAGGTGAAAAAATAAGGAAATCACGTAACAAATATAGTTTGAAATGAAGAGAGATCCGTCAAAAACGGGTCTTTTTTCTATGCTTTTCTATCAAAATCGCTTGAAATGCCGTGAATAAAGGAAAAGCGCGATAATATTGTTGCACCGTAGTTTTTCTTATGTTACTCTTTTTACAGTGTTAACAGCAATAGCATCCCCTTTGAGAGGAGGTGAACGGTGTGAATAAAACAGAATTAATTAACTCTGTGGCAGAAGCGGCAGGTCTAACAAAAAAAGACGCAACTAAAGCTGTTGAAGCTGTATTCGATACAATTCAATCGACTCTTGCTAACGGTGATAAAGTTCAATTGATTGGTTTCGGAAACTTCGAAGTACGCGAACGTGCTGCTCGTAAAGGACGTAACCCACAATCAGGCGAAGAAATCGAAATCGCTGCAAGTAAAGTTCCAGCTTTCAAAGCAGGTAAAGCACTTAAAGACGCAGTAAAATAATTTGAGATTTTACATAGGAGTCCGTCCAGCAAATCTGTTCGTCAGATGGCCATGGATGGACTCCTTTACGTTTTTTAAATTGGTATACATAGGGAAGTACAAGTAACTATACGGAATGAATGGAATGTGCTAATATTTTGGGGAAATAGGTTTAGTTCTTACAAGGAGGACATGCTGTTATGAAAGAGCAAGATATAAATAAATTAGAACAGGCAGTTACGATGATCCTAGAAGCAATCGGTGAAGATCCGACTCGTGAAGGATTACTGGAGACACCGAAACGTGTTGCTAAAATGTATCAAGAGGTATTTGAAGGGTTAAATAAAGATCCAAGAGAGTATTTCGATACGGTATTCCATGAAAATCATGATGAAGTCGTGTTGGTGAAAGATATTCCATTTTATTCTATGTGCGAGCATCACTTGGTTCCGTTTTTCGGTGTAGCCCACGTAGCATATATTCCGCGTAATGGAGTAGTTGCAGGTTTGAGCAAGTTGGCAAGAGCTGTCGAAACAGCAGCACGTCGTCCGCAATTGCAAGAACGCATTACATCCAGTGTGGCAGATGCCATGATGGAAAAGTTGAATCCCCATGGTGTTTATATCATTATCGAAGCGGAACACATGTGTATGACGATGAGAGGAATTAAGAAGCCAGGGGCTAAAACCATCACGACTGTCGCTAGAGGAATCTATGAACATGATGACGTGAAGCGTGCGGAAATTTTATCTCTTATTCGAACGAACTAAGGTCTTTGCCGAGCGCTTGCTGTATATGCTATCATTAGGATTATATATAGACTGGAGATGCGAAAATGACACAACCCGATTATCTAATTATCAAAGCGAAAAAAGATGGAGTGAATGTCATTGGGCTCACGAGAGGCAATGACACCAAGTTTCACCATACCGAAAAGCTGGATAGAGGAGAAGTCATGATCGCGCAGTTTACCGAGCATACCTCCGCTATTAAGATTCGAGGGGAAGCTGAAATTCATACAGCCCACGGCGTAATTGCGAGTGAGGAAAAAGAATGACCGTATCCTTACGGGAATGGAGCTTACTGATGGAAACAAAAGGATTCACTGACCAAGTCGACAATTACATACACCATTTGCGACGCGCTATTTATCAGCCAGTGGTCGAACGAGATGCGGGGCATGCTCCGATTGACAGGCGAAAAGCTTCGTTGCTCTTATTGCCTTTGCTCAATGGAGAGCAGTGGACAGATGAGATGCAAACCGTGGCGCTAGCGATTGGTGCCATCCACACGGCTTTTGATGTCCATGATCAAATCGATGTCGTAGATGCTTCATCCAAAGAACAGCAATTGATGGTTCTTGCGGGCGACCACTTCAGCGGTATCCACTATAAGCTATTGGCGTCAATTCCAAACTTCCATCTCATTCGTTCTTTGTCATTGGCAGTCGGCAGGATTAATGAATGCAAAACGACATTGTTTCAAGCACCGCCCTCCACTCTTGAAGATCGGTTGCAGTTAATTTCTGAAGTGGAAAGTGCATGTATTGTGAAATTCTTCGAAGCATTCGGCTTTAGTCACTACACACATATCGTAGAAACAGTCTTTCCACTCGTTTGGCTGCTCGACAGCACACAGCGTGACTTGAATCGGATGAAATTTCCGCATCTAGTGCCGAGTACGAATGATACAGAAGATTGGATCGATCAATTACAACTACAGCTGAACAACAGATTGAAGAACAGCTCTTATTTACATACTGAAGTACTAGCAGAGTTGCAGAAAATGACGAAACCATAAGAAAGTAAACTGAAGTGAAGAAAGAAGGGACGAACTGTGGCGGTCTCAAAAGAAGAAAGAGTTCATAACGTCTTTGAAAAAATTTCGACAGACTATGATAAAATGAATTCCGTGATCAGTTTTAATCAACATATTAAATGGCGGAGTGATATCATGGCACGCATGAATGTACAGCCGGGCGCTAAAGCACTTGACGTTTGCTGTGGTACTGCAGACTGGACAATTGCATTGGCTCAAGCCGCAGGTCCTACTGGTGAAGTTATCGGTTTGGACTTCAGTGCCAACATGCTGGATTCGGGCAGAGACAAAGTAGCCCCTTACCCAAACCTTACATTAGTTCAAGGTAACGCAATGTCACTTCCTTTTCCAGACAATTCATTTGATTATGTGACGATCGGGTTTGGTCTACGCAATGTTCCCGATTACTTGACTGTTTTAAAAGAAATGCGACGCGTGTTGAAGCCGGGTGGAATGGCAGTGTGTTTGGAAACATCTCAACCTAAAATACCTGTCTATCGTCAAGGGTTTCGCTTCTATTTCAAATTTATTATGCCGCTATTTGGTAAACTTTTCGCAAAGAGCTTTAAAGAGTATTCTTGGCTTCAGGAATCAGCAAATGATTTCCCAGACATGAAAGAGCTAGCACAGCTTTTTGTTGATGCAGGATATCAAGAAGTATCATATAAGTCTTACAGTGGCGGTGCGGCGGCAGGTCATATCGCTTACAAATAATGAATACACGGGAGAAGGTAATGGGGTTGGAAAAAATTAAGTTGATGTCGCTTTATACGGATTTCCGCAAAGATATGTCCTATATTGAAAAAGAGCTTGAGCGATCCGTGCAATCCTCTTCTCCCATTGTTCGTCAAGCTTCCTTGCATTTATTGAAAGCCGGTGGCAAGAGGATTCGGCCGATTTTCGTGATAATGGCTGCTCAATTCGGAACGTATTCGCTAGAAAGCGCTGCGAAAATTGCAGTATCCCTTGAATTAATCCACATGGCATCACTCGTCCACGATGACGTAATTGATGATTCTGATATGCGCCGCGGTTTACAAACCGTTAAAGCAAAGTGGAACAACCGAGTGGCAATGTATGCGGGGGACTTCATCTTTTCGCGGGCGCTAACATCTATCGGTACTATCGAGAAAGCACCTATCCATCAGATTCTCGCCGAAACCATGCTGGAGATATGCAAAGGGGAAATTATCCAGTTTGATTTCCAACAACAAACAGATCAAGGTTTGCGCGACTATTTGAAACGTATTAAGCGAAAGACTGCTTTACTGCTATCCTCTAGTTGTGAACTTGGCGCACTTAGTGCAGATGCAGACGCTCAAACTGTACGGAAACTAAAGAGATATGGGTATTTCACTGGAATGGCATTTCAAATCATCGACGATATTTTGGATATTACGTCAACAGATGAAGAACTTGGAAAGCCGGCAGGAAGTGACTTGTTAAATGGTCATATTACATTGCCTGTTTTATACATAAAAGATGATGAACAATTCAAGCCCTACATGGAACGTGCGTTTACCGGAGAGATGGAAGAGCCGGATAGACAATCGATGCTTCGCTATATTCGACAAAGTGGTGCGATTGAAAAAGCACAGCATGTAAGTGATCTGTACTTAACCAAGGCACTTAAGGAATTGGAAGATTTGCCGAATGGTAAGTCGAAGAAAGCACTGACTCAAATTGCTGATTTTATCGGCCAACGAAAATATTGACGGAGTTTGTTAATAGTTGAAAGAAAAAGGCGTCGATGGTACGATTTAAAAGGGATCATCCCTATAGAAGATCGAAGGAGTGTTTTAGAGATGGAAAGAACATTTTTAATGGTAAAGCCTGACGGCGTACAACGTAACCTTGTAGGTGAAATCGTTGGTCGTTTCGAAGACAAAGGATATCAATTAGTTGGTGGGAAATTAATGAACATTTCTCAAGAACTTGCTGAACAACATTACGGAGAGCACAAAGAACGTCCATTCTTCGGAGAACTTGTAGAATTCATTACTTCTGGACCGGTTTTCGCAATGGTATGGGAAGGCGAGAACGTCATCTCTACTGCTCGCTTAATGATGGGTGCAACGAATCCAAAAGAATCAGCTCCTGGAACTATTCGTGGAGACTTTGCTGTAACAGTAGGCAAGAATATTATTCATGGTTCAGACTCATCTGAGTCAGCAAGCCGCGAGATCAACTTATTCTTTAAAGAAGAAGAGCTTGTGACTTATGACAAAACAGTGAACAACTGGATTAATTAATCGCCAAAAACAGCCGAGCGAATTTCGCATGGCTGTTTTTCTTATACATACGACCTACTTTTTCCGTTATAATGAGAACGTACATAAAAGAGAAGAGGCAACAGGGGGTTGTTAAATGTCTGATTATTCGATGTTAATTCAAGGGGTCAAGAAGAAAACTGGGATCGATTTGTCATTGTATAAAGAAGCCCAGATGAAGAGAAGACTCACTTCACTATATGAAAAGAAAGGCTTTCGTAATTTTAAAGATTACTCTCTAGCTATTCAAAGTGATCAAGACTTATTGGACGAATTCCTGGACCGCATGACGATTAATGTGTCAGAATTTTACCGCAACGCCTTGCGTTGGGAGGTCTTAGAGAAGAAAGTATTCCCTCAATTATTGGAGAAAAATAAACGATTGAAAATTTGGAGCGCGGCTTGTTCTACCGGGGAAGAGCCTTATTCATTAGCAATGGTTCTATCATCCTATCTTCCTTTGCGTGATATTTCTATTTATGCAACGGACTTAGATGTGGGCGTATTGAATCGTGCCAAAGTTGGTTTATACAATGATCGTGCATTAAAAGAAGTGCCCAAACCGATCATCGATAAATTCTTCATAAAAGAAGGTGCTTCTTATCAAGTAGTAGAAGATATCAAGAAGACCGTTACATTCAAACAGCAAAACTTGCTGGAAGATCGCTATGATACGAACTACGACTTGATCGTCTGCCGTAACGTGATGATTTATTTCACGGAAGAAGCGAAAGATCAGATTTATACCAACTTCTCCAAAGCACTTAAACCAGGTGGTGTTTTGTTCGTTGGAAGCACAGAACAAATATTCAATCCTGAAAAATATAACTTTGAATCAGTAGATACATTCTTTTATAGAAAAAAACAATAAACCACGTTACGGAGGAATGGAATATGCGCTTTATTACAGCTGGTGAATCCCATGGTCCACAGCTTACTGCCATCATTGAAGGATTACCTGCACAGATGGAGCTAACTGCTGAGATGATCAATAAAGAATTGAAGAGAAGACAAGGCGGACACGGTAGAGGCCGGAGAATGCAAATAGAGAAGGATCGGGTAGAAATCTCATCCGGTGTACGCCATGGTAAAACAATTGGCTCACCGGTTACGCTAACGGTTGTGAACGATGATTGGAAACACTGGACAGGCATCATGGGCGTAGAACCACTTCCGGACGACGTGAATCCAGAAGATGTAAAGCGTCAAATTACACGCCCTCGTCCCGGACACGCGGATCTAGTCGGCGGCATGAAATATGGCCATCGTGACTTGCGAAATGTGTTGGAACGTTCATCGGCACGTGAAACGACGATGCGTGTTGCAATCGGGGCGGTAGCAAAACAATTTTTGCGTCAGCTTGGGATTGAAACTGTAGCGCATGTTACGGAAATTGGCGGCATCGAAACAGATTCTGCTGCCTATGCTGATCTTTCCATTGAAGAACTACGCGCGATCGTAGAAGAAGATGCAGTATATTGTGCGGATAAAGAAGCGTCTGTCAAAATGACGGAAGCCATAGACGATATTAAAAAGCGCGGTGATACACTAGGGGGCGTAGTGGAAGTCATCATTGAAGGATGTCCTCCTGGGATTGGTAGTTATGTACAATTCGATCGCAAAATGGATGGTAAGCTTGCAGGTGCTATGATGAGCATTAATGCTTTCAAGGGTGTTGAAGTCGGTTTAGGGTTCGATATGGCAAAAATGCCAGGCAGTGAAGTGCATGATGAAATTAGCTGGAATAAAGAGCAAGGATATTACCGAAAATCCAATCGTTTAGGTGGACTTGAAGGTGGAATGACGACAGGTATGCCGATCATAGTGCGTGGTGTAATGAAACCAATTCCAACACTTTACAAGCCGCTAGAAAGCGTGGATATTGATACAAAGGAATCTTTCGTTGCAACGATTGAACGTTCCGATCCTTGTGCCGTTCCTGCTGCATCTGTTGTAGCTGAACATGTCATCGCAACAGAGATGGCTAAAGCGATTATGGAAGAATTCCGTTCGGATACAATGGACGCCTTACAGAAGGATATTGAACAATACAGACAATATGTAAAGGAGTTTTAAGATGGATAAGTTAACTGTTTCCGTCCGAGATCACCAATACGATGTCTATGTAGGTTCAAACACCTATGAATTATTTTCGACTGACTATGCAGATTTGCTAAGTACGACAGATAAAATTGGAATTATTGCCGATGCGCGTGTGGCAGAATTACATCTCCCTTTATTGCAAGAAGCTTTATTACGTTCTGGTCGCGAGGTATCGGTGAAAATCGTACCTGGCGGCGAGAAGTGTAAAATGCCAGAAGTTTACGTGGATTGTCAGTCTTTCTTATTGACTGAAGGATTTACGCGAAATTCCCTCCTTATCGCATTTGGCGGAGGGGCGTGTGGGGATTTAACAGGTTTTGTAGCTGCTACATTTATGCGTGGTATTCGCTTCATCCAATGCCCAACCACTGTACTTGCGCATGACAGTGCAGTCGGTGGGAAAACAGCCATCAATATGCCGGAAGGAAAAAATATGGTGGGATCATTTCATCAACCTTTAGCCGTATTGTTTGATACTGATGTATTTAACACGTTACCTGCGTCCGAAATGCGTTCAGGTTTGGCGGAATTGGTCAAGCATGCTTTTATTTCGGATCCATTATGGACGGAGCAATTACTGGAACAAGAACAGTTTTCTACACCTTCTATAGAGTGGCTTGAAAAGGAATTACTTCGTGGCATCAAGGTAAAAGCAGATATCGTTGGAGAAGATGAGTTTGAGAATTCGACGCGTAAGTTTTTAAACTTCGGTCATACATTTGGACATGCAGTGGAAGCGGCTTCTGGATTCGGCAGCCTCAGCCATGGGGAGTGTGTCATGATTGGTATGGGGTATGCCTTCTTGCTAAGTGAGAAATACGGTAATATCCCTGAAGGATTCACGAATCGCTATCTTCATTTTGCTAACAAAAATGGCTATACATTTAAGCCAGTATTCTCTTATAGTTTCGAAGAGTTATTATCCTATATGCAAAAGGATAAGAAAGCTTCATTCGGTAAAATGAATTTCGTTTTATTACAAAAAATCGGTGAACCTTTTGTGAAAGGAATTAGTTCAGAAGAGTGTCAGACTGCATTTGAGGAATTTAAAGTAAAATTGAAAAGCGAGGGAATTGTATGAGTGTTAGGGGAATTAGGGGTGCGACAACAGTTGAAAATGATGACGCATTTGAAGTGTTACGAGCGACAGAATCTCTTGTACTCGAAATGGCGGAGGCGAATCAATTCAAACCGGAAGATATCGGTTCTGTAATTGTTTCAACTACAGTGGATGTCAAAGCGGCATTCCCCGCAAAAGCGATCCGTTCGATTGAAGGGTGGACTTATGTACCGGTCATGTGTACACATGAAATCGATGTGCCTGGCTCTATGCGTAAGTGTATACGTGTCATGATGAACGTCAATACTTCCAAAAAACAAGAGGAAATCCAACATATTTATCAAAATAATGCAGTTCAATTACGACCTGATTTACAAAAATAATACAACGTGAAGGGGAGCGATCTAATGAAGTGGAAACCAATATTACGCACGATGCAACCTTATACACCTGGTCGTTCATTAGCGGAAGTAAAACGTACATACGGCCTGCAAGAAGTACATAAGCTCGCTTCAAATGAAAACCCTTATGGTTCATCACCTGAAGTCGCAGAATATTTACGTTCAAAGGCAGCTCAATTTGAAATGTATCCAGATGCTTACACCGCAGGATTACGGGGGAAGCTGGCAGAATTCCATCAAATCGATCCGAATGAAATTATTTTCGGGAATGGTTCAGATGAAATTGTTTCCATCATTTCCCGCGCCTTACTGCAAACAGGAACTAATACGGTAATGGCTTCTACGACATTCCCACAGTACGCACATAATGCAAAAATAGAAGGTGCCGAAATTCGTGAAGTGGCTATGCTTGAAAATGGTGATCATGATTTAGAAGGCTTTTTAAAAGCCACTGATGAAGAAACGGCTGTCATTTGGGTGTGTAATCCGAATAATCCAACAGGTAATCTTTTGTCAAGTGACTCAATTAAAAAATTCTTGGATCGGGTACCTAAAACGGCACTTGTTGTTCTCGATGAAGCATACTTTGAATTTGTTACAGATCCGACACAGCAAGACGCTATGACGTGGATTCATGACTATGACAACTTGATTGTACTTCGTACGTTTTCTAAAGCATACGGACTGGCAAGTTTCCGCATAGGTTATGGCGTCGCTAACGCGGATATAGTATCTGAGCTTAATAAAGTGCGGAACCCATTCAACAACAGCTCGCTTGCATTAGCAGTAGCGGAAGTTGCCCTTGCGGATCAGCGATTCCTTCAAGATTGTGTTACGAAAAATGACGAAGAACGAAAACGATATGTAGACTATGCGCAACAGCATGCATTGGCCATCTATCCGTCAGAAACTAATTTTGTATTAATCGCTGTCCCTCTAGACGCGGATGCTGCATGCGAGATTTTCATGCAAAATGGATATATTGTCCGTAGCGGAAATCTGCTAGGTACACCAGGATTCGTTCGCGTAACGATTGGAACGCATGAACAAAATACAGGCTTCTTTAAAGCGTTCGATCAACTATTAACTAACCAATAAGGATAGATGACAATGAAAACAACAGTAGCTATAATTGGACTCGGATTGATCGGTGGATCACTAGGTCTAGCATTAAAACGAAATCCAGAAATTCATATTGTAGGTTTTGACCGCTCCTATGCAACTGCTGATGAAGCATTTCGAAGAGGAATCATTGACACGGTCGCACCTTCTGCAAAATCAGCCTGTGAACAGGCTGACTTTGTTGTTTTTGCGACGCCCGTCAATACAACGGTTGCTCTCTTTAAAGAAGCGCAAGACTGGGACTTCAAAGAACATGTAATCGTCTCAGATACAGGTAGTACGAAAAAACCCATTATGGATGCTGCGAAGATCTTACAAGAAAAAGGAATCACCTTTATAGGTGGCCATCCAATGGCGGGATCCCATAAAAGTGGTGTATCCGCTGCGATGGAACATCTCTTTGAGAACGCCTATTACATTCTGACACCGAATGACACAACGACTGAAAAACAAATCGATGATATAGAGAAATTGCTTTCCTCCACCAAAGCGAAATTGATTGTCCTACAAGCGGAAGAACACGATCGTATGACAGCTATCATCAGTCATTTCCCGCATATTGTAGCCTCTTCATTAGTCGGCCGCTTAGCCGCGCAGGAAGAACAACAACCATTCGTGAAAAAATTAGCTGCAGGTGGTTTCCGTGATTTAACACGTATCGCTTCGGCAGATCCTGTCATGTGGCGTGATATTACAATCCAAAATCGGGATGAGTTGTTGTCACAGGTAGACGGTTGGCTCGACGAAATGAATACAATTCGCGCTATGCTAGAAGACAATAATCCAGAGCGTATTTTCGATTTCTTTGCGCAGGCGAAAACTTACCGCGATCAACTTCCTTCTACAAATGAAGGCGCGGTCCAAGGTGCGCTCTACATGACATTTGATCTACACATCGACATACCAGATCATCCGGGTATCATTTCCGAGATCACGAAAATTCTAGCAGATGCCAATATTAGTTTGACCAATATACGTATCGTGGAAACACGTACCGATGTGTATGGCATTTTAGTTGTCAGCTTCCAATCAGCTGCTGAACGTAAGAAAGCTCGTCAAGTATTGACGGCAAAAACTGACTATTCTATGCATGTACTTTAAGAGGGGGAGAGCGTAATGTCAGAACTACAAACGGTTTCATTCGAAAAGCCAGTTCTTCGCGGTGCTTTACAAGTACCTGGAGATAAATCAATTTCCCACCGCGCGGTTATGTTGGGTTCAATTGCAAAGGGCAAAACCACAATCAGTGGTTTTTTGGATGGTGAAGATTGTCTGAGCACCATTGAAATGTTCAAACAGCTTGGTGTAAAGATTACGCGGAACGGAACTTCTGTAACGATTGAAAGTCCTGGCATCGCGGAGTGGCAGACGCCAGCTGGAGCACTTGACGCGGGTAACTCGGGAACAACTGCGCGATTAATGCTAGGTATTTTATCCGGTTCTTCCGTAACGTCTGAAATGTGTGGAGATCAATATTTATCTAAGCGTCCGATGAAGCGTGTGACGAATCCTTTGGAGCAAATGGGTGCGGATATCAAAAGTAAAGGATCGGCGGATTACTTACCACTTATAATCACTGGGAATACATTGCAAGCAATCGATTATTTGATGCCAGTTGCTAGCGCGCAAGTAAAGTCCGCTGTATTACTTGCAGGTCTTCAAGCCAAGGGGACTACGTCTGTTACAGAAATTACTGTATCGCGGGATCACACGGAACGTATGTTAGTACAATTTGGTGCGAAGCTGGAACAACAAGACAAAGTAATCCGGATCGAAGGTGGGCAACAACTAACAGGAACAGATGTCGTCGTACCAGGAGACATATCCTCTGCTGCTTTTTTCATGGTAGCCACGGCATTAGTTGAAAACAGTGATGTGTCGTTCCTAAAAGTTGGATTGAACCCTACTCGAACAGGTATACTAGATGTACTAGAAGCGATGGGCGTGGAAATCGAACTATCAGATGAACAAGGTTTTTCGGGTGAGCGTTATGGCACTGTACGAATAAAGCATTCACGACTGCGAGGAACTGAAATCGGTGGTGATTTGATTCCAAGATTAATCGATGAACTTCCTGTACTTGCTTTATTAGCAACACAAGCAGATGGAAAAACTATTATAAAAAATGCTGAAGAACTTCGTGTAAAAGAGACGGACCGTATTGAGGCAGTTGCTACGGAATTACGGAAGCTCGGAGCGGATATTGAGACCACGTCGGACGGTATGATTATTCATGGTCCGACACCACTTGCGGGTGCCACACTTCAATCCTACGGTGATCATCGTCTAGGCATGATGGCAGCGGTAGCGGGATTGATTACGTCAAGTCCTGTTCAGATTGATAATCCATCTTGTATCGCGATTTCCTATCCGCGCTTTTTCGAAGATCTTTCGGAGCTAGTTAATCAATAAAGTAGAGTAGAAAGCTCAGGTGAAAAAATGAAGATATTGCAGGAATTGGAGCAAACAGTACTGAATGGAGATTTAGATGTACTTCATGATGAAATACAGAAACTGCAAGCTACCAATGAGTATGACACATTATACAATGTCGCAAATCTATTGATCGAATATGGATTCGTCAGACAAGCTGACGATATATTTTCTCAGTTGTTGCTCGTATTCCCTGACGAAGCTCAGTTGAAAATAGATCGCGCTGCCGCTTTACTTGAACTTGGTGAAGAGGATGAAGCCTTACTATTACTGACGGACGTCTCACCAGACGAAGAAGAGTATGTGCAAGCATTGCTTGCACAAGCGGATTATTATCAAATGCTCGGACTTGCCGAAACGGCATTATCTAAAGTGCGTGAAGCCGCAACATTGGCCCCGCACGAACCGGTAATCCAACTTGCGCAAGCAGAACTTCTATTGGAGTCAGGTAGATATAGTGAGGCTGTGAGAATTTACGGGAAGCTTCACGAGACAACCGAAGAGATCGCAGGTGTTCGTCTATCTTCGCGACTTGCAGAAGCGTACAGTGCAGGTGCTGCGTACGAGGAAGCCATTCCGTTCTACGAGGCATTACTGGACAAGGAAGTACATCCTGAAGAGTTGTTTGGATTAGGGTTGGCTTACTATCAAACTGCTCGCTACTCGGAAGCGGTCACACGTCTTGAGCAGTTGCTAGAAATGGATCCAGATTATTTCTCCGCTTATATGCTTGCAGGTCAAAGCTACGCGCAACAAAATGAAGACGACAAAGCGTTGGAGTTTTTTAAAAAAGGTATTGAACGCGATGAGTTCGATAAAGAATTGCAGCTGGCCGCAGGGAAATCTGCATTGAAGCTGCAAATGCCAGAACAAGCAGAAGAGCATTTAAAAGAAGCTCTCGTTTTAGATCCGGAGTATATTGATGCAATTGTCACGCTTGCTTCGGTTTATGAAAATCAGGAAGATGACGAAGCGTTAATTGATCTGCTGACGTACTCTGAAGTCGATCAATTAGAAATCCCTTTACTTCATGCTTTCCTTGCATATGCCTATGAACGTACAGAAGATTACGAAAAAGCGTATGAAATGTATTTCAAAGCATATGATGGGATGAACGAAGATGCTGCTTTCTTAGATCAATATGCACGATTCTTGCTGGAAGAAGGTAAGCGCGATGAAGCGTTACCAGTAATTCAGCAGCTAGTAAGAATCGCTCCGCATGATGAGGAATGGATCGCATACATCGCGCAATCTGAAGAGGAGGGGTAGGATGAAGGCCGTGGTTCCTGTAGCTGCTAAAAAAGAATTTTTAAGGTGGTTTTTAAAGCGCTATCGATTAAAGCGCCGGGAATGTGTATGGATTTTAAATTATCTTCTCAGCAACGAACATTTATTAATGAATGTTCATTTTACAAATGAGGCACATCACTGTCCACGCGCCATGATCATTTCCACAACAGAGGTGGATAGTATTCCGTTTCGCTTCTACAAGGGAAATTTGATGACGGCTGATGCGGAAAAGTCATTTCACGACCTTAGACTGCACCCAGACGAGGATATGTTCATCCAACTGAATTTCAAACACAGCAACAAATGTCCTGAGTACGCGAGTGTGGCGGAAGAGAATCCGTACTTGCCGGAAGATCTGCTGAAGAAAAAGAAAGACCAACAAATAGCTGAAAAGCTGTTGGAAGAAAGCTTCACATTAACGACCAATGACATGTTACTGAAGAGAATCGATGAAGCACTGGACAACGGTGACCGTGAGCTGTTCATTAGCTTGACAGCTATGTTGAACGAGATGAAAAAAGATAAAGATATCAGCCAATGATTTCGCCCTCCGCGGTGGAATCATTGGTTTGCGTTGTGGAAAAATATGAGCTAAACTTTACTGAGTAATGTAAGGAGGAATGACAATGAACTGGGTTCCAAAAGATGTGGATACGTATATAACTCAAAAGGAATATATTGATACCGTCGTAGTACCTTTAATAACGATAGACACACGACCTGAAATGATGAAAAACAGTGCATCCTCTTCTGAGTTTTTGATGAATCTATCGATGTTCATAGAGAAGCAATTTAAAGGACGTATGATGTTCTTACCGCCTGTTTCATACACGCAGTCAACAGACTTGCAACAAATGGCGGACACGTTATCACAAGATTTGAAGAAGTCTTCCTTTACGCATGTCTTCTATCTTACGACGGATTCTAAGTGGACGAGCGTGACGGTAGAAGGTAAGGTCGTTTGGCTTCCGTCCATTCCGCTCGAGACGATGGACAACCATCTTCGCCAGACCATCATGGAAGATCAGCTACGTCAAGTACTGACACACTTTATGGAGAGTTGGAATGTGCAGTAGGGTGATAAATAATGAAGACAGAGTTCAGGATTGACACGATCTTTTGATTTAGAACTTGAACTAAATCAATTTTAATGTCATTATCAGTACAGGCACACCTAAACACCGTCCTCAAAAGGGTACAAGCACTAATCGGGACGTATTTAAAGGTTGATTGCCGTTTGTCACCAAATCTTAATATTTGTCAACAAACTTAAGTACCTACTAAAAGCATTATTGAATTTAGTTTCATATTGATATATCATAGATATGTCCTAGTATTACAATTAGCAAAAGAATGTCCGTGGGACTGACTTTGGAGTAAGAGGAGGGAAATTACTGATGAGCAATAAAGTGTCAAGACGCACGTTCCTAAGTTATACATTAATGGGAACTGGTGGGTTCATGGCCTCTGCAATGCTGATGCCGATGATTCGTTTCGCAATTGATCCCGTTCTGGCTAGTGCCGGCGGTTCCGACATGATTCCAACACCGCAAAAAGAAGCTGATCTCTCGGAAGTACCAGTTCGTGTCGACTATACAATCAAAGATCGACAAGATGGATGGTATACTTCTGACGAATCTAATACGGCTTGGGTCTACAAAGAAGGCGACAAAGTCATAGCACTTTCTCCGGTCTGTAAACACTTAGGGTGTACAGTAAACTGGGAAGGCGACGAGCATAAAAACGAATTTTTCTGCCCATGTCACGCTGGACGTTATAAGAAAAATGGTGCAAACATTCCAGGAACACCGCCGCTTGGACCGCTTGATGAGTTTGAAGTAGAAGTCATCGACGGATTTGTCTATCTTGGTGGAGTAATACCGAACACATTAGTCTAAAGGGTAAGGGGGTACGACCGCAGTGTTAAATAAAATTTATGATTGGGTGGATGAACGGTTAGATATCACACCAATTTGGCGAGATATCGCTGACCACGAAGTACCTGAGCACGTAAACCCTGCACATCATTTTTCTGCATTCATCTATTGTTTCGGAGGTTTGACGTTTTTCGTAACGGTTATCCAAATCTTGTCTGGTATGTTCCTGACAATGTATTACACACCGGATATTGAAAACGCATGGAAATCAGTTTTCTACCTTCAGAACGATGTTGCATTCGGTGAACTTGTGCGTGGGATGCACCACTGGGGGGCTTCGTTAGTTATCGTAATGATGTTCCTACATACTTTGCGTGTATTCTTTACAGGGTCTTATAAGAAGCCTCGTGAATTGAACTGGATCGTCGGAGTATTGATCTTCGTCGTAATGCTAGGTCTTGGATTCACAGGATATCTATTGCCTTGGGATATGAAAGCTCTATTTGCAACAAAAGTTGGGATTGAGATTGCCGCGTCAGTACCTTTCATCGGAGAACAGATTAAAATCCTTCTCGCGGGTGATTCCACGATTTTAGGTGCACAGACGTTAACAAGATTCTTCGCGATTCATGTATTTTTCCTACCGGCTGCTTTGCTTGGGTTGCTTGCAGCGCACTTTATCATGATCAGAAGACAAGGTATTTCCGGACCACTATAAGAACCAATTTTTTGGTTAGGGTCATCTGAAATTTAAGAAGGAGGGAATAACATGCACCGCGGAAAAGGGATGAAATTTGTTGGGGATTCGCGCATCAAGGCCTCAGGCAAGATGTCGAATACACCAAAAGATTACTCAGAATATCCGGGTAAAACCGAGGCATTCTGGCCAAACTTTCTATTGAAAGAGTGGATGGTCGGATCGATTTTCTTAATCGGTTATCTGATCGTTACTCTTGCACACCCGTCACCGCTTGAGCGTCAAGCGGACCCGACGGATACAATGTATATACCGATACCAGACTGGTATTTCCTATTCATGTATCAGCTACTGAAATATGAATTCGCTTCCGGTCCTTATAACGTGATCGGTGCGATCGTAATTCCTGGATTGGCAGTTATGGCATTAATGCTAGTTCCATTCATGGATACAACGAAAGAGAGACGTCCGTTTAAGCGTCCATTGCCAACAGGTTTCATGATTCTTTCATTCTTAGCTATCTTCTACTTGACTTGGGAATCAGTCGAAAACCACGACTGGGAAGCAGCAAAAGTTCAAGGTGCTATTGTGGACGAAGTGGAATATGATGAAACGGCTGAAGGGTATGAGATTTATCAAGGCTCTTCCTGTATTGGCTGTCACGGTGACTCCTTCCAAGGTGGACTGGGCTTACCGTTAACTAACACAGGTTTGACACCTGAAGAAATTATCGAAATCGCTCATGATGGCCGTGGTACAATGCCTGCTGGTACATGGGAAGGTTCAGATGAAGATCTTCAAGTACTTGCTGAATTTATATCTGAGCTAGAAACGAAGTAAGAAAAAGAGTCAGGAAACTGACTCTTTTTTTCTATATATTGATCTTTAATTAAACTTTACATAAAAATAGTATATTCCAATGGAAGTGGTGATGTTTTTGCGAATGTTATGGGCTCAAATCTGGATGATCCTTTCACATAAATCATTCTTATGGATTCTTCTTTTTATCAATATAGTAGGTTCGGTCTACGGATATGATTGGTATATGTGGCAACTGGAAATCACAGAACCGAAATACTGGATTTTCGTTCCGGATAGTCCTACGGCTACTTTGTTCTTTTGTATAGCTATAATAGGCTGGCTACTTAATCGAAACTTCAAATTGATGGAAGCACTCGCACTCATCACTTTAGTAAAGTATGGCTTATGGGCGGTCGCTATGAATTTGTTGACGCTCGTTGTAACCGGTTCGATTGGTTGGATAGGCTGGATGTTGATAGGCTCCCATTTTGCAATGGCATTGCAAGGAACCTTATACTTGCCAAAATATAAATTCACAGCTTGGCATATTGCAATTGCGGCTATTTGGACACTTCATAATGATGTAATCGACTATGTCTTCGGACAAATGCCAATTTACCACGACCTTTCGCAATTTAGTCCACAAATCGGCTATTTCACATTTTGGTTATCCATAGCTTGTATTGCTACGGCTATGTGGAATTATAAGTCGAGACTGGACATGCGCGTGTTGAAAGCGTAGTTAATAGTTGCAGGAAGCAAGTAAACATTATAAAATTAAAGGCAGAGAGAAAGGGGAGAGATAGACGTGTTCTGGATTTACTTTGGTATCATTTTATTGCTTCCTATCTATGCGCAATTTAAAGTGAAAAGCACATATAAAAAGTATTCAAAGATTCGTTCTACTTCTGGGATGACAGGTGCTCAAGTAGCAAGGCTTATTTTGGATCAAAATGGTTTACATGATGTAAAGGTAGTGGAAAGCCAAGGGTTTTTAACAGATCATTATAATCCATTGACAAAGATCGTGGCACTATCGACAAGTAACTATCATGAATCATCTGTAGCAGGTACTGCAGTAGCGGCGCACGAAGTCGGTCACGCTATTCAAGATAAAGAGGCTTACTCATTCTTACGTTTCCGCCACAGACTGGCGCCAGTCGCTAGTTTGACTTCAAATGCATCCTGGGTATTCATCATGATTGGGATTATCTTCTCTAGCATGAACTCTTTGCTAGGTATCGGAATTCTGTTGATGGCCGTTGGGGTACTATTCCAAATTGTTACATTGCCAGTAGAGTTTAACGCATCATCACGTGCGATGGATCAAATCATTCAACTTGGCATCATCCGTAATGATGAAGAACCACAAGCGAAAAAAGTATTGAGTGCAGCCGCGATGACATATGTTGCTGCAACTGCAGTAGCTGTACTGGAGCTAGTTCGTTTGATTTTAATCTTTACAAGCCGTGACTAATAAATACAAAATCCTTCTGCTATAGCAGAAGGATTTTTTTTAATCACTGATTGGCCTTTTTTGTTCATCCAATGTAAATCCTTCACCCATTACATCATGTACTTCCATCATGGAGACGAATGCTTCGGGATCTACAGCGGTGATGAGGTTTTTCAATCGAATCATTTCATTTTTTCCGACCACGCAGTAGAGTATTTCACGGTTTTCTTTTGAAAAATGACCATAACCTTTGAACACCGTCACGCCTCGCTCCATAGAATTTGATATGTTAGTAGCGATTTCATCTGGAAAGTTCGTTACAATGAATGCACCTCTCGCAGAGTATGCTCCTTCTTGTACGAAATCAATGACGCGAGCTCCAACGAAGAGTGCAACCAATGTATACATCATCGAGCGGTAATCTAAATAGACAGCCCATGACAATAAAATGATAGCGGCATCGAACACAAACATCGTTTTACCCATCGTAATTCCATATTTCTTATGTACGAGTCTCGCTATGATATCGGAGCCACCTGTCGTCCCACCGCTTCTAAATATAATACCTAGTCCTACACCGATGAATACGCCAGCAAATAGCGCGACTAGGAACAGGTCACCTTCCATATGGATATTCACTTGATACTGCATGAACACTTTAATGAAAATCGACACTGCCACCGTACCGATGACAGTATAGATGAAGGAACGTCTGCCAAGCATTTTCCAACCTATTAAAAACATAGGGATATTCAGCAATAAGTTCAGTAAGGCTGGATCCCAATTGAAAGCAAACAGTAGAATTAATGTAATTCCGGTAAATCCACCTTCTGCTAGTTCATGCTGAATCGTAAAGTTCACGAGTCCAAAACTAAATAGCGCTGCGCCTAACATAATCAATAAAATATTCCGTACACGAATTCCAGCGAACAAACACACCACTCCTCCTGTTAATTAATTCTGGATGTAATTGAACTTCTTGTTCTATGTAGCTTGTCCTACGTACGCACTTATAATCATTCAGTGATACGTGCACTATACATAGTATGTGCTAAATATTATATTTTGACAATAGCTAGAAGAATGCATACGATAGGAAGGGGAGTTGATAGCGATGACTAAAACGATGGAACAATTGCAACGAGATGTTGATACATACATAACTGGTTTTAAAGAAGGATACTTTCCTCCAATGGAACTCATCGCACGGCTTACGGAAGAGTTGGGGGAATTATCCCGTGAAGTACAGGATCGCTACGGGATGAAGAAGAAAAAATCTTCTGAAGCCATCCGAACGTTGGAGGAAGAAACGGGCGATCTATTATTCGTCTTAATTTGTTTTGCTAACTCACAACAAATCGATTTATCCGAAGCGCTAGATACCGTAGTGACAAAATTCAATACAAGAGATAAAGATCGCTGGACCAAAAAGGAGGAAAAGAATGATGATTAAATTAGCAATAGCAGGTGCACGTGGAAGAATGGGTGGGACTGCTATAGTCGCAGGAACGGAAGCGGCAGATATAGAGATTGTAGCGGTACTCGATTATAAACATGACGGGGAATATTTACATAATGGAACAGTATCGGATGCCGAAGGTGGAATACCGATTTTCACATCGCTTGAAGCGTTGCATGCTGCGCACCATCCTGATGTATTACTTGATGTCACAGATCCCGATGCGGTATTTGCTAACGCAAGTAAAGCATTGTCATTAGGCATGGATGTAGTAATCGGAACATCTGGATTGACGGCTGAAATGCTCAAAGACTTAGAGAGTCTGTCCAATGAACAGCAAAAAAGCTGTATTATCGCACCGAACTTCTCGATTGGCGCTGTTCTCATGATGAAATTTGCTCAACAAGCTGCTCGTTACTTAGGAGATGTTGAAATACTTGAAATGCACCATGATCGGAAATTGGATGCACCGTCCGGAACAGCTGTGAAAACGGCAGAGATGATCCGTGAAGTACGTGCCGCTCATATCCAAGGCCATCCAGAAGAACAAGAGAAACTTAAAGGTGCACGTGGTGCCGATATCGAAGGAATGAAAATTCACAGTATTCGTTTACCGGGATTACTCGCACATCAAGAAGTATTACTTGGCGGTGAAGGGGAATTGCTCAAGATCCGTCACGACTCTTTCGACCGGAAGTCCTTTATGCCGGGTATTTTACTTTCGATTCGTGAAGCTGTTTCTACTCCACGATTCATTTATGGGCTTGAAAAAATTATAGATTAAATTTTTGCAGTGAGGCGGTTAACGTATGCAACGAAGAAAATTAAAAGTAGGTGTCATTTGTTATCCATCGCTCGGTGGTTCAGGTGTAGTGGCGACGGAGTTAGGACTCAAAATGGCTGCTAAAGGGCATGAGATGCATTATATTACATCGAGCAGACCGTTTCGATTTTTAGATATCCATCCGAATATCCATTTTCATGAAGTGACGATTGAAGAGTATGCAGTTTTTAAGTATCCTCCGTACGACATTGCCCTTGCCAATCGCATCGCGCAAGTCATAGAATCGGAACAGCTGGATTTGCTTCATGTTCACTACGCTGTACCACACGCGATTTCTGCTATTTTGGCGAAAGATATGGCGCAATCATCTATTGGCATCATTACGACCCTACATGGCACCGATGTGACGATTCTCGGTCACGACCCTGCGTTAAAAAACACATTGTCGTATGGTATTAATAAGTCCGACCGTGTGACCGCTGTATCTCGTTCATTGCGCAATGAAACGATCGAGTTGCTGCAGCCAACGACAGAAATACAAACGATTTATAATTTCATTGATGAAGAAAAGTATTATCCACGCGAAGTGGAACATCTTCGGGAAGAACTTGGTATTGAGTCCGATGAAAAAGTTCTCATCCACATATCTAATTTTCGAAAAGTGAAGCGCATTCCCGATATTATTGAAAGCTTCCGTTTAATTGATAAGCAACATAAAGCGAAATTGCTGTTAGTGGGTGAAGGTCCGGAGAAATTTTATTTGGAAGAATTCGTTAAGACCCATGAATTGCAAGACGATATTTTCTTCTTAGGTAAGCGTAACGATCTGCCCGAATTATTGTCTATTAGTGATGCGATGTTGTTGCTTTCAGAGAAAGAAGCATTCGGTCTCGTGCTGCTGGAGGCTTTTGCTTGTGGTGTGCCCGCTGTAGCAAATGCGATCGGTGGAATTCCGGAAGTGGTTCAAGAAGGTGTCAACGGATTCTTAGTAGAACTAGGAGATGTACAAGCCGTTGCTGATCGTCTGACACAGTTGCTAGGTGATTCCAATTTGCATCAACAAATGAAAAGTAATGCTATGCGTACAGTGCAGGAAGAATTCAGTTCCGAATCAATTGTAGCGCAATATGAGGAATTATATTATGAAGTGGCGGCGATGAAATGACCATTTCTTTCGGTTCAGTAGCAAGTCGGCAAGTAATTAGAGAATTGCATGCGGCAGGTTATGAAGCCGTCTTTGTCGGCGGTGCGGTTCGTGATGCGGAGCTTGGAAAAAAACCACTAGATATTGACATTACAACTTCTGCTACGCCGTCTCAAGTCAAAGAAGTGTTTAGACATACAATTGATGTGGGCATTGAACACGGTACGATTCTTGTGCTGATGCATGGAGAACCTATTGAAGTGACGACATACCGCTCAGAAACTACAACTAGCGATCCCGTCTATGTAACATCATTGCGAGAAGACTTACAACACCGTGATTTTACAATCAATGCGCTCGCTATGACAGTAGACGGAGAACTCATCGATTTCTTTGATGGACTCAAAGATATGAAGCGAAAAATCATCCGTGCTGTTGGAAAGCCTGAAGAACGTTTTCAAGAAGATCCATTGCGGATTTTCCGTGCCTTGCGTTTTTCCTCCGTCTTGGATTTTGATATAGAAGAGCAAACTTTGCAGGCGATGAGAACACTGGCTCCTTCATTGCATGGTGTTGCGATTGAACGGATCAAAACAGAAATGGATAAACTGTTTCAAGGTCAGAACCCTTCACGAGCTTTTCATTACGGGTGTGAAATTGGATTGCCGGAACTTTTTCCCGAGTTATTTGTAGCGTTTAAATCGCTGGATTGCTATACACCATTTCTTGACGCGCGTCATGGCTTTGCTGCGGTGCTCGCCATAACGGATATGAACGCAACAGACCTGGCTCGGCTCTTCAAATTATCCAATAAGGAAAAACACTTCTTGAAACAAGTTGAAGAGGCCTATGCGATACGCACACAACGATCATTTGATCCATGGGATTTCTATAGCTTTTCAACCGACATACTAGAAGTAGTAGGCAAGGTCTTTAATGTAAATCATGATGGTTTTATTGTAAGCAAACAGCAAATTGAACAGTATAAAAAACAACTACCGATTCTGCAACGCACGAACCTATCATTCACTGGGAAAGATTTAGTAAAATGGTCTGGAAAAAGTGGTGGGAAATGGACAAGTGATTGGATTACGAAAATTGAACGAGCAGTTGTCTACGGACAAATTGAAAATGACGTACAGACGATAAAGGAATGGTTTATAAATGAAATCTCCCGTGAAAAGTGAATTATTGAAACGATTATTTGCTGCACAAGGTGAGCCTATATCAGGTCAAGATATTGCCGATGAGTTCGGTCTTTCGCGCACAGCAATCTGGAAATATATTAAAGAACTTGAGGAAGAGGGCTATGAGATCGGGTCACAACGTAAAAAAGGCTATTATTTAATCGAAGCACCCGATTTGGTTAACCAAGGGAATATCAATGAATATTTAACGACAGAACGCTACGGTCGAAACATTAAATATTTCACAACAGTGCCCACTACACAGACAATCGCACATGAAGATGCGCAAAATGGAGCAGAAGATGGCACATTAATTATTTCGGAAGAGCAGACGGCGGGTAAAGGGCGTTTGGCGAGACCTTGGACATCAAAAGCCAATCGGGGTATTTGGATGAGTTTGATCATTCGTCCTGATTTGCCACCTCAACAAGCGCCGCAACTGACACTCGTTGCAGCGGTGGCCATCGTTCGTGCAATTGAAGAAGTGACGGATATTCAACCCGTTATTAAGTGGCCAAATGATATATTAATCAATGGTAAAAAAGTCACAGGTATCCTGACAGAGCTTCAGACTGATCCTGACCGTGTCAAAGCCATTATTTTAGGGATGGGAATCAACGCCAATCAGCAGCTATCTGATTTTCCGGAAGAACTGCAAATGATTGCGACTTCATTACGCATTGAAAAAGGGGAAATGATTGATCGCGCACAATTAGTGGCAACCATTCTAAAGTACCTGGAGCAATATACAGACCTATATGTAGAAAAAGGATTCGCACCGATTAAAATTTTATGGGAGAGCTATGCTGCGATAACGGGTAAGAAAATCAAAGCAAGTATGGTCCATGAAACGGTTGAAGGTATTGCACTTGGTATTTCCCATGATGGTATGCTAGAACTTCGATTGGCAGACGGTACTGTGCGTGGAATTTATTCTGCAGACATCGAAGTTAAGAATTAAAACTATACAGAATCTTACTGTTTTGATATAGTGTACGCATAGGGCGGTATCGATTTTGGAGCTGCACCTGTTTGGCAAATGAATTATATAAGAGATCTGCCTTGATCTATTTAGACAGGGACGGAGGAAGCATGATCAAACGCTTACGCAACCCTTCTGTCCATATTTGGATCAGTAGGGTTTTAATTTCGGCTTTTTTGCCTACCAAACGCCTGCTGAAATCAGACGTAAAGGAGAAGATTAACAGTGAAATCCACAACAGATTTTTCGAAAATGAAAGCAAATGGTGAAAAAATCAGTATGTTGACAGCATACGATTATCCGACAGCACAAATTGCAGAACAAGCAGAGATTGATGTACTACTTGTCGGAGATTCTCTTGGCATGGTTGTGCTCGGCTATGATTCGACAGCACATGTAACGCTTGATGAAATGAGTCATCATGGTAAAGCAGTTCGACGGGGTGCGAAAGATACATTCGTAATTGTAGATATGCCATTTGGTACGTATCATGGTTCCGCTGACATGACATTACAAAATGCTTTACGTTTATTCCAGGAAACGTCTGCGAATGCTTTGAAAGTGGAAGGCGGTGGTGCGGTCATCGAAAAAATCCAATTGTTGACGACAGCTGGCATACCAGTATGTGCGCACTTAGGATTGTTACCGCAGTCTGCCGGAGTCAGTGGTGGATACAAAGTACAAGGGAAAACGGCAGCTGCAGCTAAACAGTTAATTGAAGATGCCAAAGCGTGTGAAGCAGCGGGTGCGTTTATGATTGTAGTGGAATGTATTCCTTTCCAATTAGCGAAAGAAGTTGCGCAAGCAGTTTCTGTTCCTGTTATTGGAATAGGTGCGGGTGCTGAAGCAGATGGGCAAGTACTCGTATTCCATGACATGGTGCGCTACGGTAATCATAAACTACCGAAATTCGTCGAAAGTTACGCAGAAGTCGGTAAAGATATCGAAGGTGCCATGAGGTTATATAATTTGGCAGTGAAGAACGGAACATTCCCTTCTGAAAGCCATCGCTTTACGATGAGGGAAGAAGAACTTGAAGCATTATACGGAGGCAAAACACTATGAGTACTAGTGCCACCATGCAAATTGTTCGGTCGATTGCGGAATTGCAAAATATCCTAAATCCAAGAAAACGTGAAGGACGCACAGTAGGTTTCGTACCGACCATGGGCTTTCTTCATGAAGGTCATTTGGAGTTGGTAAATGAAGCCAAAAGAGACCATGATATTGTCGTCATGAGTATTTTCGTTAATCCAGCGCAGTTTGGGCCAGGAGAGGATTACGAGGCATATCCACGCGATGAGCAACATGATGCAGAACTCGCTTCAACAGCAGGAGTCGACTATTTATTTATTCCTTCTGTAGAGGATATGTATCCGCGCAAGAGCGGCATCAGAATTTTGCCCGGAGAACAAGCATCACGTCTTTGTGGAGCTTCAAGACCAGGTCATTTCGACGGAGTGTTGAAAGTGCTCTTAAAATTATTCAGCATCGTCGATCCAGATGAATCGTATTTTGGAATGAAAGATGCGCAGCAATTAGCAATTATTGAAACGTTTGTTCGTGATTTCAATCTTCGCACATCGATCTCACGTGTACCTACTGTTCGTGAAGAAGACGGACTGGCGAAAAGTTCGCGTAATGTTCGTTTGCTTGAACATGAACGAAATGAAGCGAGTGCAATCTACCGTGCGCTATGCCAAGGGAAACGTAGCTATTACGAAGGTGTTCCACTGCAAGAAGTAGCGAAGATCGTTCGCAAAGTGATTGAAGAAGAAACATCTGGCACGATTGATTACGTCGAAGTGCTTGCGTATCCTTCGTTGGAAGAGAACCTTACTGATACCGAGGAAGTCATCTTGGCCGCTGCGGTACAATTTACTTCCGCGAGACTGATAGATAATATTATTATGTCAACTATAAAGGATGAGAAAAATGTTTAGAATGATGATGAATGGAAAATTACATCGCGCGACTGTTACGGAAGCCAATTTAAATTACGTAGGGAGCATTACGATCGATGGTGCGCTTTTAGAGGCTGCGGGTATGTTACCGAATGAGAAAGTGCAGATCGTCAACAATAATAACGGTGCGCGCTTTGAGACGTATATTATCGAAGGAGAGCCAGGCAGTGGAGTCATTTGTGTCAATGGAGCTGCAGCTCGTCTTGTACAGCCGGGCGACATCGTGATCATTCTATCCTATGCGTATGTTTCGGACGAAGAGGCGCGTACTCATCAGCCGACTGTGTTGATTATGGATGAACAGAATCGTGTGAAGGAAGTCATCACGGAAAAACCGGGTGTCGCTATATTCTAAAAAGTATTGAACCCCCCATTTGAGAAGTAATTGAATGGGGGGTTCATTTGTAAAATATGTGAGTGGGAAGAGATAGCAATGGCGATCTGCGTTCCAGGCGGACGCTTTCCGGGGGAGCAATCTTGAGCCGCTTCCCTCACTTCGTTCAGTCCAGGGTCTCAAGATCACTCTTATTCCCCAGGAGTCGCCGCCTTCCACTCCGATCAACTAGTGTCGTTTTCTAATTATAGAAAGTGCGATTACAAACAGAAACATAATAACTAATTCGAAATTGTACTATCATAAGATAAGGTTATTAAACTGAATACTCTAATGACGAAAGTTCAGACCCTAATTGATTGAAAGGACTAACGTAAATTCGAGACCCTAGACAGGGGCCTTATTTTCTGATAAGTACACAGTATTACGGCAAAGCGAGGCCTTCGCTGTTCACTTTGCTCCAGCTGAGCCCACAGGAAAGCGTCTCCAGGTGGAGCTTCAATCACGAACCACTATCAGAATCACTTTATCGTTTATTGGTTCAAATGGTTTTCTATTGGCCTGAATGCAAGACGTGAGTCGTCATGGTAAATGTGATACAATTTGCATTAGAAACCAAATAGGAAGTTGATGATGGTATGTCTACAAGCAAATATGCAGTTGTCGATTTGGAAACGACCGGTCATTCGCCTTTAAATGGTGATAGGATCATTCAAATTGCGATTGTGTTTATTGAGAACAATAAAATAATAGATACATATATGCGTTACGTACATCCAAAGCGCCCGATTCCATCTTTCATTCACCAACTGACATCCATTGGCGATGAAGAGGTAAAAGACGCTGCCCCTTTTGAAAAGATTGCTCAAGAAGTGGCTGATTTACTTACAGGATGTATTTTTGTCGCACATAACACGGACTTTGATGTATCATTTCTACAAAAAGAATTGGTTCGCTGTGGCATGTCAAAATGGCATGGCAAGACGATCGATACTGTGGAACTAGCGAAGATTATGTATCCCACTTTACCTGGCTATCGTTTGCAGGATATTGCCGAATCATTAAATATTTCATTAAAGCAAGCACATCGGGCAGATGATGATGCAGAAGCGACAGCGTTGTTTTTGTTGAAGGCCATTGAGAAAATTAACACTTTGCCTAAAGAGACGCTGAATCGTATGCATGAGCGTTCATTTGCAATGAAATCGGATGTATCGACATTGTTTTATGAAGCGCTTAAGCAGGCACGTGGAAAGGAAACGTCGAGCGACTATGCACTATTTCGTGGTATTCCCTATTTGAAATCAACACCAACCCCTGCATCGTGGCCACAGCCAATAGAATTTCCTATCGACAATATGGCGAAAGAGCGGGTCATGCAGAAAATTCATCCATCTTATCATGTGAGGGAAAGTCAGGCACATTTGATGGATTTAACATGGCAAGCCTTTGTCGAAAAGAAGCAAATCGCAGTGGAGATTCCAACGGGTGTTGGTAAGACGATTGGCTACTTAGTGCCTGCTTTGATTCGCGCATATGAAATGAAACAGCCTGTTGTTATTAGTACGTATACGAATCACTTGGTCGACACGCTAGCTGAAGAAGTACAGAAGCTTGAAAAAGCTTTGCAAATGACGATTCCAACGACTGTGGTTAAAGGCATGGCGAATTATATTTCTATGGGGAAATTTGAAGAACTTTTACATTTTAACGATGAGGTTTACGATGATTCCATCACGATCATGCAATTATTAGTCTGGTTAACGGAAACCACAACTGGTGATTTGGATGAAGTCAATGTATCAGGTGGCGGTCAGCTGTTTATCGACCGTATTCGTAAGCGTTCCATGCGAGTAAAGAAAGATGAACGGGTGGCAGATTTTTATGCACATACAGTAAAAAACTGTCAGCAGTCGATGGTAATATTAACAAATCATTCAATGTTGGTGAACGATCAGCAACGTTATGATCCTTTGTTCCATTCCATCAGCGGATTGGTGATTGATGAAGCCCATCAAATGAACCAAGCAGCAATACGAACGCATCAACAAGTGTTTTCATATACGAAATGGAAGTATGTAATGAGTCAGTTGAATGGTTTAAGTAGCTGCCAGCTATTGTTTGATATTCAGGATATCTTAAGGCGATTTCATTTCAATCATAAAATGTCGACTGAACGGCTTCAATATTCATTCAATGAATTCATGTTCGCATTCGATGAATCGATGCTTGTACTAGTGAACTCCAATTCAACTAACGACAATAAGTCGACAACGAGAACAGTGAAACCATTATCCAAACGTGTGCGGACAAATGAAATATTCGACAAAGTTTTGCGTAAGATGAATGAGTATATTAGTGTGACCGAGAACTATGCAATGCCAATCCAAAATCTGTCGAATGAATTGACGTTACATGAGCAAGCAGCGCTAAGTGAATGGTATTATTGGATCAATGAAATGAAAATCAAAGCTGGCGAATGGATTGAATTGTTTTTGGAAAAGTCAAACACAAGCACAACCATTTGGATGGAAAAAGACAGTCGAAGTTTACCTGGCAGTTTGCAAATTAAGAAAAGTCCCGTAAATGGCTCAGAAGTGATCCGTGACTTTATAGGTACGTTTGAAGGGGAGGCAGGCATCGTCTGGACGTCCGGAACATTAACAGCGGGACAACAGGACCGTTTTGTGCTGGACCAAGCAGGATTGCCTTCTAGCGTGCCGCTATACACATTTGATGCCCCAGCGAACTTCTATGAAGGAGCGCATACATTGATTGTGGAAGATATGCCGGATATTCAGCAAGTTTCAAATGAAGAGTACATCGAAGCAGTAACAGATGCATTGATCCAAACAGCGGTTGCGATTGAGGGACGCGTCTTTGCATTGTTCTTGTCTCATGATATGTTGAAGAAGACACATCAAGCAGTGATGGACAGCGAGTCATTACAAGAAGAGTACATGCTAATCGCACAAGGAGTCAGCTCCGGAAGCCGTCATAAATTACTGAAGACGTTTAAACAGCAAAAGAAAGCAGTGTTATTCGGCACGACAAGCTTCTGGGAAGGTGTAGATGTGCCAGGTGAGCAATTATCTGCAGTGGTCATCGTTCGTTTACCGTTTACTTCACCCGAAGAGCCACTATTTAAAGCGCGGTCAGAAGCTTTAGTAGCGGACCATAAAAATGCATTCACCCATCTTGGTTTACCTGAGGCCATACTGCGTTTCAGACAGGGGTTCGGCAGATTGATCCGTTCAACCGATGAACAGGGATTCTTCATCATATTGGATCGACGCATTGACACTAAGTCCTACGGCAAGTCCTTTTTACAAGCTTTACCTAAGTCATTTGCGAAAAAAGTATCTTTGGAAGGTCTAGTTAACGAGATCGAAAATTGTTATAATGATTGATGTACAAATAGAAAGCAGGTTGGAAAATGAATCGAAAAAAAACTGCGGTTCATTCAATAGGAAGTGACACTCATGCTCAACTGGATTAAGTTTCTATTCCTATTTTTACTCGCGCTCGGGTTCACGATTACTATTATCGTTTTCTATCAAGCAGAGAAACCGTTTGCTATATCGGAAAACAAAGTAAAAGAAGCCATATTGGCAAATAACGTTCTTGAAAAAGTAGATAAGATGGATCACTATCATGGTAAAACGTCATGGATTACCGTCTATGGTACGGATAAAAACCATCATGAAAAAATCATCTTCGTGGAAGAAGAGACGACAAAGATTTTGAAAGCTGTATCAATTAAAGATGGTATTACAAAGCGAATAGCCACGGACATCATAAAAAAAGAGGAGAACGTCAAAAAAGTCCTCAACGCCTCATTGGGCTTAGAAAATGATACCCCGTTTTGGGAAGTTAGTTATCTGGATGATGAGGATTTCTTAAACTATGCGTATCTGAATTTTGCAGATGGAAAATGGTTAAAGCGAATTTCAAAATTATAGAGAAAAATGGAATTAGGACAAAAGGAGAGCGGTCAATTTGAGAAAGCAATTAGCGTCCAGAGTAAATACTTTATCACCATCTACAACATTAGCGATTACAGCGAAGGCAAAAGAAATGAAGGCATCAGGCATCGATGTGATCGGACTCGGGGCTGGCGAACCGGATTATAATACACCTAAGAACATTTTGGATGCAGCATATCAATCTATGAAGGATGGCAAGACGAAATATACTCCGGCCGGTGGTCTTCCACAATTAAAGGATGCCATAATTGACAAATTGAAAAGAGACCAAGGGTTGACTTATACGCGCAATGAAGTATTAGTCGGTATTGGAGCGAAGCATGTCCTTTATACACTTTTCCAAGTGTTGCTTAATAAAGGCGACGAGGTCATCATTCCTTCGCCATTCTGGGTGAGTTATCCTGAACAAGTGAAGCTTGCAGAAGGCACTCCTGTGTTCGTTGAAGGAACAGCAGCTGAGCAGTTCAAAGTATCAGCCAAGCAAATCCGTGATGCCATCACGGATCAGACAAAAGCGATCATCATTAACTCACCGGGTAATCCAACAGGTATGATTTACTCAAAAGAAGAACTCACAGCGATTGCGGAAGTTTGCCGTGAAAAAGATGTGTGGATCATTTCAGATGAAATTTATGAGAAGCTTGTTTATGATGATAAAGAGCATGTATCGATCGCACAGCTTTCAGAAGACGCGAAAGATCGTACATTCAATATTAATGGTGTATCGAAATCCCATTCAATGACCGGCTGGAGAATTGGATATATCGCAGGGGATGAAGAAGTAGTAAGCGCGATGACGAATCTCGCTAGCCATTCTACATCCAATCCGACGACGACTTCGCAATACGCAGCAATTGAAGCATATAACGGACCGCAAGACACTGTAGAAGTTATGCGAAAAGATTTTGAATCCCGCTTGAATCAAGCGTACCCTAAACTTTCTGCTATTCCAGGTTTCCATGTATTGAAGCCACAAGGTGCATTCTATTTATTGCCGGATGTACAGGAAGCAGTACAGAAGACGGGCTATGCAAACGTAGATGATTTCGCCCATGCATTATTGACGGAAGCTAAAGTAGCAGTCATTCCGGGCACAGGATTCGGTTCTGATACTACGATCCGTCTTTCTTATGCCACGTCAATCGATCTATTGGAAGAAGGAATTGCACGTATCGATAAGTTTGTACGAGATCATTGGAAAGAGTAAAACAGAAGCGACTGACAAGTTGCTGATGAGAGGAAGTTTCAAATATGCAACAAGATGAACGGCTGAAAATTTGGATGGAGCAGGGAAATGTTTCTATTTCCCAGCTCTTTTTTCAACATTATAAACAATTGTTGATTTCGGATAGTGACGCCATGGTGTTATTGCATTTGATTGCATTTCAAGGAGCAGGGAACTATTTCCCAACTCCTACCGATATCGCGAATCGTATGCAACTGCAAGAAAAAGAAGTAACGAATTGTCTGCAACGTATGATGCAAAAAGGATTGTTTTCTATTGAGCAAAGTACGGATGAAAATAAAGTATTGCATGAACAATTTTCATTTTATCCTCTATGGAAACGATTGATAGAAGAAGTCGAAAAACAATCGATGAAAACAGAAGAAGAAGTGGTCAAGCAGGAAGAGGGAGAAATCTTCTCGCTATTCGAACAGGAATTCGGCCGTTTCTTATCCCCTATGGAATTTGAAACAATCGGTATGTGGATTGACAAAGATGGTCATTCAACGGAAATCATTCGTGCGGCATTAAGGGAAGCGGTCCTCGCACAAAAAATGAGTTTACGCTATATCGACCGAATTTTATTTGAATGGAAAAAGAAAAATGTGAAAACGATGCGCGATGTAGAAAAGCAGACTAAAGCATTTCGTCCAACAACAGTAGCCACAACACCGCAAGTGCAAACAGCGATTAAAGATGTGCCTTTTTACAATTGGCTCGAAGAACGGGAGTAGGTGATAACGTTGCTGACAAAAACAGAGTGGCATACATGCCTGCGAACGTTTGAAGAGATGTTTCCTGAAGCGCATTGTGAACTCGTTCATAAGAACGCTTTTGAATTGTTGATTGCGACACTTTTATCTGCACAATGTACGGACGTATTAGTCAATCGAGTGACGGCAGAATTATTTAAAAAATATAAGACACCGGAAGATTATCTTGCCGTACCTATTGAGGTTTTACAGCAAGATATACGTTCGATTGGTTTATTCCGTAATAAATCAAAAAATATTCAAGCGCTTAGCCTTCGGTTGATTGAAGAGTTCGGTGGAGAAGTACCTCCTAACCGAGATATCATGATGACGTTACCAGGTGTAGGTAGGAAAACAGCCAATGTCGTCGTGTCGAATGCGTTCGGTGTGCCGGCATTAGCTGTCGATACACATGTTGAACGTGTAGCGAAGAGGCTAGGTATGAATCGCTGGAAAGATCGTCCGATTGATGTAGAAGAAAAAATCATGCGTTGGACACCGATGGAACTGTGGACACAGACTCATCATCAAGTGATTTTCTTTGGTCGCTATCATTGCAAAGCGCAAAATCCCAACTGTCCAGAATGTCCATTATTGGATTTATGCCGCGAAGGTCGAAAAAGGATGAAAGTCAAATGACATATGAACAATTAAAGAAAAACGTGCAACAAGTACTCGATATATGGCAACAGCAAAAGCCTGAATTAGAAAAGACATATGCTGTAAATGATTCACGTAAATTGGAGTTAATACAGCCGGCAATCGAGCAGCTGGAATGGTTAATTGGGCAAAGTGAACAATTGGAGAATCCACATACAGGTAAAATGCATCACGCACTTGCGCCAAATAATTACGAGGAACGAATCGAGTTCATCAAACTTCAAAAAAGCAGCCATTATGCATTAATTCAATTGACTATGTTATATGATGAGATGAAAAAGAAAGCAGCGCGATTACGCGTTCAACAATAAAAGAAAAGAGCGATTCCACATGCGAAGTGTGGAATCGCTCTTTTTTTAATTGGTAGAGGAGTCGGATGACGTTTCGCCCGCATCGTTAGGTTTTTGTCCTTGCCCTTGTCCTTGTCCTGGATTGCCCTGATTACCTGGGCTCCCTTGGTTTCCTTGTCCTTGGTTGGACTGACCTTGCCCTTGCCCTTGATCCTGATTTTGATCTGTATTTTGGTCTAGGTTGCTCTGATCGTTAGATGAGTTATTGTCACCTTGATTATTCGATCCATCTTGATCCGATTGATTCGGATTTTCATTATTGGAATCATTGTCGTTACCAGTGTCGTTGTCTGATGGATCATCTTCAGTATTGTTTTGATCATCATTATTGTCATCAGGCTCAACGATAGGTTCATCTTCAATTACCGGTTCATCAGCGCCTTTTATTGAAAGGGAAGCTGTAGCTGAACCGCTTGTATAACCGCCCATAGTGGCACTGACATGGAATGTGTAGTTTTTACCGTATTCCACACCAGAGTAAGTGGTTTGTTTATCGGAAGTCGTCGTGATACTTTGTGCTCCACCACCATCAATAGAAACACTGACGTTGAATGTAGGGCTTCCGAGACTGCTGTATTTATTCGGTACTTCATAATTCCATTGTAATTGAATCGTATTGGAATTCGCATCGAATTGTGCAGTTAACCCATCGGGACTTGGAATGGAAATCTTTTCAGGAACCGATGCTTTTTTGGGTAATGTTCCTCTGACAAACAATTCATTACTGATGAGATTACGAGAGATGAATGAACTAGCAAGCATAATAGGGTCGCTGCCTTTGACGATTGCGGCTTCTTCGACTGAGTCCGGTTGAACGAACGTACCCGGGTCTTTTGCGATACTGCTCATGACATCTCTAAATAGATTCTGCGGTACGTAACGTCCGTGATCATAGGTCTTAATCGGCGAGAAATCGCCATAACCGCCCCATGTAGAAATGGTGTACTCCGTTGTAAAGCCTGTGAACCACGTGTCGGGTACATAGTGGCTTTCCATATTATCTTTTTTCATTTTTTCAGCAGAATAATTTGTTGTACCTGTCTTTCCGGCAATATCCATATTTCCGATGTTTGCTCGAGTTCCAGTTGCTCCATATTCGGTTAAGACATCACGCAATACATCCGTAATCATATAAGCAGTAGAATCTTTCATTGCGGTTACGGGGTCAGGTCGTAAATTCTTTTCTGTCTTACCGTCACGCAATATAAGCTTATTTACAGTATGGGGTTTGGTGTAAATCCCGCCATTACCGAAAGCGGCATATGCGCCTGCCATTTGAACTGTAGAGAATTCATCTCCGCCACCAAGTGCATTGGAGGAATCTATACTTTTATACGTAAACCCAAGTTTATTAGCAAAGGCTTCTGCTTTCTTTGGTCCTACTTTTTCAAATGTCTGGACAGCGGGTATGTTTCTCGACCAGTACAATGCCTGCCGCATAGTCAATGTACCAAGGAATTTACCATCAGCGTTACCGATAGCTACGCCTGAACCTTTATAGCTGTAAGGTTCATCCACTACCTTTTGACCTGTAGACCAATCGAGTTCTTCAATTGCTGGACCATACGATAAAATCGGCTTAATACTAGAACCTGGTGCACGTTTGACTTCAGCAAAATTCAAGTTGCGCCCCGAATAATTCCGTCCGCCGCCAATAGCTACAATGGCACTTGTTTTCGTATCCAGCACGGTCATGCCGGCTTGCATTTCATCTGATTCATAATAGCTTGAATTATTGATTGCGGCTTCTACTGTTTCTTGTACTTTTGGATCTAAAGCAGTTTGTACGGTGACACCTTCGGATAAAAGATCGGTAAATCCAGCTGCCTCAATTTCATCCAGTACCGCATCTACATAAGCTGGGTATTTACCGAACACTTCACGATCTTCTTCTGCCAATAGAGTAGAAGTGACTGGTACTTTTTTCGCTTCATTCATTTCAGCTGTCGTAATTTTGCCGTGACGCTCCATAAGTGTTAGGACTATATTTCGGCGCTTTTCCGCACGTTCTGGATGTTTAAATGGATTATAGCCGTTTGGAGATTGTGGCATCCCGGCTAACATAGCCATTTCAGGTAAGTCCAGTTCGCCTACTTTTTTACCGTAGAAGTAATTTGCGCCTGTACCGATACCGTAGCGTGTACCTGACATGAGAACTTTATTGAAGTACATCTCGAAGATTTCTTCTTTTGTATATTCTTTTTCTAGTTTGTGGGCAAGCCAAGCTTCCTGTGCTTTACGCTTCAATGTTTTTTCGTTCTTCAGAAACGAGTTTTTGATGACTTGCTGTGTCAATGTCGAAGCACCTTGTGATCCAAATCCACTACGGAAGTTTGCGACAACGGCTCCTCCAAGACGATAAAAATCGATTCCACCGTGCTTGAAGAAACGAATGTCTTCCGTAGCTAGAATGGCATCTTTCAGTTTTTCAGGGATTTCATCGTACGGTACGAATTCCCGTTTCTCTGCACCGAACTTCATGAACACATCGCCGTCTTTTGTCAAGAAGTTAGAGGTGAGGGGGTCTTTCAACAGTTCTTCATCTAATTCCGGAGCTGTACTTGCATAATAAGCAAATAATGAAGCTCCACCAACTAGTACTAGAAGGAAAAGTGCTGCAATACCTAGGAGGATTTTCTTCCATAATTGATCTGGAAGCTTTTTCTGCGGCCGCTTTGGTTGCTCCGTCACTTGTTTCTGTCTTCTAGCCGTTCTCGAGTTTATATTATCACTCATAATATTTCCTGCCTTTCGCTTTCATTAATCTTTCTTGCGCTTGATCCAATCCGCCACGGCTTGTATGTAATCGAGCCGCGGATGAAAACCGGTGTTGATTTCGATAGATCGTTCCTCTATTTCAGATAATGTAATAGATTTTCTTCCACCATCTTCCATACGTTGCCACAAAGGATAAAATTCCTCGAATGGCAATAAGAAATATCGATCCAACAATGTAAAATTGACAATAAAAAAAGCAAGTCCGGATTGGTCGATTACTTGCTTCATATGCTGCACTTGGTGTAAATGAATGTTTTGCAGTGGCAATGAAGTTTTATTTTTCGTTTCCTTTGCTTCAAAATCCACATACAATCCATTCCAAACACCATTATAGTCAGTTGTCGAAGGAGTACGGAAATACGCTTCTGTTATCACTGCAGCGCTTCTTGCAGGATAGCGGACATTGACGATTTGTATGGGGACCGGCTTTTTATGGATGACGGCTAGACCATGCGCCAGATAGTATTCATTTGTGTCGTTCAGTTCGTCTTCTAATGATTTACCCCGATTACTGAATGAGTAGTCATAGGTTTTCTTTTTCGCAGAAGACACAGAAGGATTGAACTTTTTTCCGTTTGGATAACGTATCGCCAATGTGACCACCTCGTACTCTACATCATATCATACCGACTATTAGACGAGTTACCAAAAAGAAAGTTTCCATCGAATTGAAAGTAGTCGAATTGGTGACAGCTTGGAATGTTTGTTCGTAGAAAGTGGAGCTGTGGCGGAATATCTGATAAAATGAAGGAAAGTATGTTTTATCATGGAATCTAAAGGAGTTTTATATAAATGAGCAAGTTGGAAGACACAAAGTTATTGCTGACTATTTGTGATGAATGCGAACAGCGATTTTATCATATGAGAGAAACGGATCATGAACCGGATTTTTTTGAAGAAGTGAAGCCGTATGCTGATAGTAGCCACCAGGCAATTGCACGGTGGGCCGAAGAGATGAAGGTGTGGATACAGAAGGAGAAGCCACGGTATGTGCATGAAGTGCAAGTGGATTCGTTGAAAGACTCGATGACTCAATTCGTCGTACAGTCTTTCTATAAAGCAACTGGAAAAAAGCGTTTTATTCTTTCTATCCGTGCAGCACGCTATACATTGCAAACTGTTTTGGACGCAATGAACGCGGAGCGAGGAGAGGACCAGATGAATGAATAAACAAAGTATACCCGAAACAATTAAGGAGCTATTCGCTGACTCACGCTTCGGTCCGAATATTGCATACATCGAAACGCTTAAAGAACAAGAGGCTATTCTAGCGGAGTTTCCTCCTATGTTACACTCGTCGATTCGTAAAGCGTTAGCAACGAAGGGAATCACACAGTTATACAGTCACCAGCGACAAGCGTTCGACCAAGTGAGTAAAGGTCACTCGATTACAGCCATAACTCCGACTGCCTCTGGAAAGTCACTATGTTACCATTTGCCGGTACTGCAGTCGATTTTGGATGAACCATCTTCACGGGCACTGTATTTATTCCCAACTAAAGCATTGGCTCAAGATCAGCTAGCAGATTTGCATGAGTTGATTGAAGCAAGTGGCGAGACGATTTTAAGTCATACCTATGACGGAGATACAGCACCTGGTTTGCGAACCAAAGTTAGAAAATCGGGACATATTATTTTGACGAACCCGGACATGCTTCACTCAGCGATATTGCCTCACCATACAAAATGGATTTCATTGTTCGAAAACTTGAAATATATCGTGGTAGATGAACTTCATACGTATAAAGGTGTATTCGGTAGCCACGTGGCGCATGTATTAAGAAGATTACAACGCATTTGCCGATTTTATGGCAGTGATCCGATTTTTATTTGTACGTCCGCAACGATTTCAAATGCCAAGGAATTGGCAGATAATCTGACGAATAAAGATATGGTGCTGATTGATCAAAACGGGGCACCACGCGGCAAAAAACATTTCGTTTTCTATAACCCGCCAATTGTCCACGATGTGTTTGGCATACGCAGAAGTGCAGTGCTTGAAGTCCGTGATCTCGGCGCATTTCTCTATCAAAAACATATTCAGACAATCATTTTTGCGCGAAGTCGAGTACGCGTAGAAATGCTCGTGACCTATATGAAAGAACTAACTAAGAAAAAGTTATTCGATAAAACGGTAATGGGATATCGTGGTGGTTATTTACCTTCAGAACGTAGAACGATCGAAAGTGGTTTGAAAAATGGTGATATTCGTACGGTGGTTAGTACAAACGCCTTGGAACTTGGTATTGATATCGGCCAATTGCAAGCGTGTATTATGACAGGTTACCCGGGAAATATTGCCAGTGCGTTGCAACAAGCGGGTCGTGCGGGGAGACGCCAAGAAGATGCGCTAATTATTTATGTAGCGCAATCGATGCCGCTCGATCAATATATTATTCAACATCCGCAATATTTACTTGGACGGCAACCGGAAGAAATCCATATTCATCCCGACAATATGCTAATACTGATGGATCATTTGAAATGTGCTTCATTCGAACTGCCATTTAGCTCTACCGAGACATATGGTGAATTTGAAGTACAGGAATTACTGGCGTTTTTACAAAGTGAAGGCGTCTTGTTACAAACATCGGATAAATGGCATTGGATGACCGATCGTTTTCCAGCTGGAGAAATCAGTTTGCGTTCCGCATCACAAGAAAACGTCATCATCATTGACCAGTCGTTTCCAAAAGAGACTCGCGTCATTGGAGAGATGGACCGGTTCAGTGCCATGACGTTGTTGCATGAAGAAGCGATTTATTTACATCAAGGAACGCAGTATCAAGTAGAGAAGTTGGATTGGGAAGAAAAGAAAGCTTACGTTACAGTCGTCGATGTCGATTATTTTACCGATGCAAATCTCGCGGTGGAATTAAAAGTCATCAGTGAAGACAAGCGGAGGATGGACGGGGAGCGTATACTAGCGTATGGAGACTTAGCAGTACTCGCCATTCCAACAATCTTTAAGAAGATTAAATTCGATACACATGACAATATTGGTTCAGGTCCGATCTCGTTGCCTGCGGAAGAAATGCATACGTCAGGTACGTGGTTAACGTTTGATGTTCCCGAAGACTGGGAGAAATCCGACTTGACCGACGCGATGACAGCAGCAGCGTATGTGATTCAATCGTTAGTACCGCTATTCATCAAATGTGATCGAAATGATATTCATGTCGTACCACAAGTGAAGGCGATTCACATGGAGCAACCAACCTTCTTTATTTACGACAGTTATCCAGGTGGAATTGGTTTAAGTGAAAACATTTATAGTCGTTGGAAAGAATTGTTGATGCTTGCAGCGGATCATGTGGCAGAGTGTCGTTGTGAATACGGCTGTCCCGTTTGTATTGGAGCGCAAGAGGCTGGACAAAAGAATAATAAACATCGTGCACATAGCCTGCTAGCAGAGCTGGCGAAGTGAGTAGAAAGAGAGTTTAAGCGAATAGCTTTGACTCTTTTTTTATAGACAAAAAATGCAAGGTAAAACCATTTTTTAAACCATAAAAAATATCGACCCTCTATCTAAATAGCAGTGAATTCTGATAATATGGATATGTATAACTGTCAGACTACTAAAACGAGGAGGGTGAAAACAGATGAATAAAAGAAAAGTTCATAGGTTTGGTGCTACATTTGCTGTCGCTAGCGCTATTGTATTGGCGGGGGGATCTGTCAGTGCTGCAGAGCAATGGTATACCGACGTATCAAAGGATCACACGCATTATGAAGCGATTAAAGCATTGACGGACCAACAAATCATTCGTGGCTATTCCGAAAATCAGTTTAAGCCTGGCAATTCCATTGAGCGTCGTCACGCGGCGTTAATTTTGGCAAAGCTCGGGGACTTCGAAGAACCGACTAATGTGGCAGATGTATTAAAAAAGTTTAAGGATATTTCAGAGGACAGTTTCTACGCTAAAGAAATGGCGACTCTAGCGAACGCGAATGTATTTAAAGGGGACTCAAATGGGAATTTCAAACCGACAGCTGCTCTGACACGTCAACAAATGGCAAATGTATTAGTAAATGCATTGGACCTTGAGAAATACGATACAGGTAAGAAAGTGGAAATCAACTTATCGAATGTAGGAGAGTCACACAGAAGAGGTGTACAAATCCTTGCGAATCTTGGTTTAACGGATCAACTGAGTAATTTCAGACCGAATGAGCCCGTCACACGAGGCGCGTACTCTTCATTCATTCACCGTGCAAATCAGCTACAACCAAGCGATTTCACCTTATCATTGATGCATATGAATGACACGCATGCACGAGTTGCGGAAATGCCAAAAGCCATTACCGCTATTAAAGAAGTGAGAAATGAAAAGCCAGATGCTTTGCTTCTACATGGAGGAGATGTTTTCTCAGGAACATTATATTTCTCAGAGTTTGAAGGACAAGCCGATCTAGAACTGATGAATTTAATGGGTCTAGATGCAATGGTATTTGGTAATCATGAATTTGATTTGGGCGACAGTAAGAATGGCCACACGTCACTGGCGAATTTTGTGAAAGGTGCTAATTTCCCTGTAATCGGCGCGAACATAGATTTCTCCAAAGACCCCGACTTGAAAAATCTAGTAAGTAAAACAGAATTCACTAGCACACCGGCACTAGGAGAAATTCATAAAGGCTTGATCAAAGAAGTGAATGGAGAAAAGATTGGAATCTTCGGTTTGACTACAGAAAGTACAGCATTTGTCGCGAGTCCAGGAGCAGTAGAGTTTTTGGATTATAAAGAGTCAGCTGAACAAGCCGTGGCCTACTTTGAGAGCCAAGGCGTCAATAAAATTATTTCGCTAAATCATCTTGGGTTCGATAGTGATCCATCTGTAGGTAATGATTTGCTTATAGCCCAAGCGGTTGAAGGCATCGATATTATCGTTGGCGGGCATTCACACACGAAATTGTCGGAGCCAGTGATTGTTGATAAAAAGGCAAGTGGAGAAAGCAAAGACCCTACAGTCATTGTTCAAGCCGATCAATACTTGACGCATCTTGGAACATTGGACGTAGAATTTGATGATAAAGGGGTCATTACAGGACATGCTGGCAAATTAATCAGCTTAAAAGATAAAACGAATGATGCAGAAGCAGCGACAGCACTTCTTAAGTATTCTGGAAAAGTCGATGAAACGTTTGGTAAAGAAATCGGAGCGACATTAGAAGCGGATCTGCCTAACCCGAGAAGTCGTGAAGGAGAGAATTCGACCGAAAGTGTCCGTGCGAATGAAACAGCGCTCGGTAACTTAATAACGGACGGAATGCTGGAAAAAGCAAAAGAATACGATCCGAAAACGGTCATTGCTCTGCAAAATGGTGGAGGAATCCGCAATCATTTAAATAAGGGACAAGTCACAGTCGGAGCAGTAATTGAAGTACTACCATTTGGTAATACATTATCTCTTGTTACGCTTACGGGTGAAGAAATTAAAAATACGCTTGAGCATAGTGTGAGAAATGCACCTAACGAAGAGGGCGGTTTCTTGCATATGTCAGGAATGAAAATGACATTTGATAGCAGTAAAGAAGCTGGCAATCGTATTCAGACCATACAAGTACAAATGAATGGCGAATTCGTTGATCTAAAGATGGATGAAAAGTACGTTATAACGACAAATGCCTTTACAGCAAGAGGGGGAGACGGCTTTAAAGTGCTTGGTGATGCATACGAAAATGGCCGTGTGACCGATCTAGGTTTGGATGACTGGGTGAACTTGCGAGATCACTTGATCAAGCTTAGAACAGTTAAACCTGAAATTGAAGGTCGAATTATTGATTTGAATAAGTAATCTAGACAAATGTAAAAGAGTTGGAGCTTAAAAGCTTCGACTCTTTTTTGAATAGATGTATCCTTTTTTACAATATGCTTCTATATAGTATTTGAGGAGATGAAAGGATTTCTCCTACAATCGATTTCATTAGGAGGAAATACTATGTATTTATTATTAGATGAACCTTCGTTTAGATTGCAAACCACTTTAGTTATGGAAATTGGGCTTAATGAAGCCTTTTTACTGCAGCATCTACATTATCGTTCGCTCATATCAAAAAATGAACGGGACGGATATAAATGGGTGTACAAAACGTATGAAGACTGGAAGGAAGAAATTCCATTTTGGTCACTCAATAAAATCCGGCGTACTATTTACAGTTTAGAATCACAAGGCTATTTGATCTCCAATTCCTCGTATAATAAAATGAAAATCGACCGAACGAAATGGTATCGTGTCGATTATTCAAAACCGATCTTCCAAACCCAAAATGGGTCGTTCGATGTTTCAAGTTGAAACGAGTATGACACAAATGGAAACGACGGATTTGCTCGAAATGGTCAAATGGAGTGATTCAGACTGGGCAAACCAATAACCAATGTACTTTAAATAACTTAAGAATAAAGATATTGTCGAAATGAATCTCGACGTTGTATTTTTTGTATACTTCTAAAAGCATGTTCATTCATGAAAGTGGGTAGAGGAATTTAGAAAACGGATTAGGAGGAGATCAACATAGTAATTCAAATAAAACGAGTTTATGATGATGCGGAGAAAGCAGATGGATTGCGTGTGCTAGTGGATCGAGTGTGGCCACGTGGGGTGAGCAAGCAAGATGCACAAGTGGATGAATGGTTGAAAGAAGTAGGGCCGAGCACAGAGCTTCGCCAATGGTTTAATCATGACCCCGGTAAGTTTGATGATTTCAAGAAGAAGTATAAAGAAGAATTGAAGAATAATGAAGCACAGCAGGAAGAGTTAGAGAAGCTGAAAAACTGGACGAAAGAACATAAAAAGAATATAACGTTAGTATTTGGAGCGAAGGATGAAAAGAATAATCAAGCTGTAGTATTAAAAGAAATCTTGGATCATCAGCAAGTGTAATAGTTGAATACAAAAAACGCAGTTCAAAATTACGCACACTTGAACTGCGATGATCCATACATCGATTGATCTTTCACTTATTTTTAAGGAAAACTATGCATTCCTGTTATTAGATTACCCATATGCTTTCTGGTGTGCTTTTTTTCGCTTACTATAATCTTCATCTTCCCGAATAACGTCCCATCGTTCTTTGAAAATTTGTGCAGACTTTGCTTTGACTGGATCTATATCGCGTTCTCTTACCGTTCCATCCTCATGATATTTCTGTCCACTTTTATGATTTGCATAACGACGTGCACGTGTATATCCCATTTGAATGAATTTCCGTGCCATATCCATTCCGACGAAGTCATCATGCTTTCGATATTCTTCAAAGAGCTCACAAATTTTATCAGCAGACTCTTTTGCAATTTCAGGTGTTTTAAAGCGCCAATGAGGTAAAATTTCACTTTTATAAGGCTCAACTAATAACACGCCTTGTTCACCACGTCCTACTCTATATAATTCAGGCTGTTTGCGTAAATCTAACGAACTATAATCTAAATCATAATCAAATGGCATATACTCGCGTCCTTTTTTCCCTTACTGTACCCCTGAAAGAATGGTAGAAAACGTGCGAATTATTTATGTAAAACACTTTACAACAGAACGTACATTCCTTATACTAAAACAAAGGGGAGGGAACAGATGTGCGTAATTCATTAGAAAAGGCCTTACGATACGGTGATATGCTCGAAGTGATGTATGAAGCTAAAGATGGTTCCATTAGCAAACGAAAAATACGTGTACTGAATATACACGGTAAAACGTTTACAGCGTACTGTTTTTTGCGTAACTCCAAACGAACTTTCCTGATCGATCATGTACTGGCAGTCGTCCCTGTAAGTGTGAAGGAAAAGGTTTTAATTTGATCGACTTCAATATAGAAGGAACACAAGTGATCTGTCCCATTTTTTTAGGATGCATCGCTTTTTTCTTTATTCGAGATACGATGTAATGGAACGTCAGAAAATCAAATTACATATAAACCTACAAATATCATGTATAATTTAGAGCATTACGATCATTTCTGAGGTGAAGTTATGATAGACCAGTATGTAACTAAAGTGAAATTTACCCGGTACTATAGACAAGGAGTTCAACATATAGTGGATAGCCAACAAATAGAGGAACAGATAGATGAGTTGAAACGTCATGTCATATGAGCAGAAACTGATGGCGATGAAATCACTTTTGAAGAAGACCGCTGTTGTTCAGGAAGTGGAAGAGACATTTAACGCGCCACCAGCACCAAGCTATGAAAAACGCTGGCTGACGACAGGTATGAAGAAAATCGAAAATGAATTCGGTGTCGTCTATACACGTGTTATTCATTATCCACTCGATACGATGCACGGTGATTTTCGTTTGGGAGATGTCAAGCAGAAGTTGATGAAATGGTCTGAAGCTGAATATATGCACCCATTATCTCCAAATGCCGGTAAGCTCCTATTTTTTGATACGGAGACAACTGGTTTAAAAGGCGCTGGAGCTGTCATTTTTTTAATTGGACTACTAGAATTAAAATCTGATGAATTCGTCATGACACAGTACGTGTTGCCGAATCCTGATCACGAAGCGGCATTTCTTTATGCATCAGAATTATGGAGAGAAGGACTTACACTCGTCACATATAACGGCAAAAGCTTTGATTTCCCTCAACTACAAACGCGTTGGTCATTGCATCGGAAATTGTTGCCGCCACTGCCTGTCCCACATCAAATCGATTTGTTACATGGATCACGCCGAATTTGGAAAGGGCAGATGGAGTCATTCAAGTTGACCGAAGTGGAGCGAACCCAGCTAGGCTTTCATCGCAAAGACGATATACCAGGCCATATGGCGCCTATAATTTATCAAGATGCAGTGAAAAACGGTCGTGCAGAAATTTTAATGAAAGTCATGTGGCATAATGAATGGGATATCCTTTCGCTTGTGACACTCTTTAGTCTTTCTACCGATATCGTCATGGAAGAAGATAGTCAGCAAAATGCGCAAATCGCAACGAATATCGCCAAATGGTTCCAAGATCTTGGTTTGAAAGATCAGAGTTTTACAGAACTTAAACGAATTGCGGAAGTGTACGGGACGAGTTATCCTATGACGCATTATCATCTAGGCTTTTTACTGAAGCGTCATAAAGAATTCGATCGAGCGATTCAGTCATTCGAAATCGTCGCAACGCACGGAACTGGCAGAGAACAGGTACTTGCTTATGAGGAACTGGCAAAATTATATGAGCACCAAGTAAAGGATTATTCGCTTGCATATGAGCACATACTAAGTGCGGATAAACTATTGCAGCAATCCAATGAATTTACATCGCGTTTTAGCAATCGGATGAAGAAATCATTAGCAAAACGGGAAATGCGAGTAAAGAGAAAATTATTTCCTGGGCAAGCGCAAGAAGCGACGCATGAAGAACAATAGTCTTTTTCAGTAAGACAAAGAATGACAACATATGCTATAATGACCTTATGGAATCACAGACGGAAGGACGTTTTGTCATGGAATTAAAGCTAGATACAAAAACGATTTTGGAAAAAGAATTTAAGCAGGCCATTCGAGGCTATAAACAAGAAGAAGTAGACTGGTTTTTGGATGATGTCATTCAAGACTATGAAACTTTCAAAAAAGAAATTGCACTACTACAAGAAGAAAACACTAGATTGAAGTCGGAAGTCAACTCTTCTCAAAGACGCTCAGCCACACCGGCCCCCCAAACGACGAATATTGATATCATTCAGCGGATCGCGAATCTAGAAAGAGAAGTATTTGGCGATAAATTGGTTCAGCCTGAAGAGTAAAACTCACCACATGAAATAGAAGAACCGCCACGGTAAAATGTGGCGGTTCTTTTTGGTTTAGTGAAGTCCATTTCTCGTGTTAATTAATTCTTCTATTGAATCAAAATACTGAACAAAGCCGAGATGAATGGCTTCCCAAAGATAATGAGACGCAATCGAGCGATAAGGCATCCATTGAGGAGATTTCTCAACAAGTAGTTGACGCCGCTCCGACTTTTCAACGCCATACAGCCACTGCGCAGACCGCTGGATTCCTACATCATCAATTGCGAGCACGTCTTGTCGGCCGAGTGATAAAATTAAAAACATTTCGGCTGTCCATTTACCGATGCCTTTGACATGGGTTAATTGCTTGAGAATCGCGTCATCATCATATGCTCCAATATTTTTAAGGTCCAGTTCATGATTCACTATTTTGTCCACAAGATCTTTTACATATTCCGCTTTTCTCCTAGTCAAGCCAACATCCCGCAAGTCTTCTGTAGAAGCGACGAGCAACCCGTCAACCGTTATATGACCTCCAAGCAAATCGAGCAAACGTGCGTAGATGGCACTTGCGGCACTGACAGAGATCTGCTGACCGATGATGGAACGTACAATGGAAGACAAATAATCGGACCGTAACGGAACTTCGATATCCCCAATGAGTGTAATCAACTGTTTAAGTGTAGAATCTTTAGCACAAAGTGACTGAACTGCTGGATCTTGTGTACGAATATGAAGTGTTTCCAAGTCGCTCACCTCTTATTTTAAAGTTAGAAGGTAAAGATTCAGACACTTTCCCTCATCCATTTTGCTGTTAGCGTGTCTGCAGACAACATTTCTTGTGGCGTTCCTTCGAAAAGTATAGTACCGCCACGTTTGCCGCCGCCTGGACCTAGCTCGATTATCCAATCACTCGCTGCAATAAAGTCTTGATTATGTTCGATGATCATTACCGAGTTTCCTTTGTGTACGAGTTTTTGGAACAATTCAAGTAGCTTATCGTTATCGCTCATATGCAGTCCTAATGAAGGTTCGTCTAACAAATAGATTTTCCCTTCGTTTTGTAAGTGACTCGCCAGTTTGAGTCGCTGAATTTCCCCACCGCTTAATGAACTCGTCGTTTGGCCTAACGTGAGATAATTTAAACCGACTTCCTCGAGCATATCCATTCTTTTTAATATCTTGGGCATAACAAAATACTCTTTAGACTCGTCAACTGTCAACTCTAAGATTTCTGCTATGTTTTTCCCCTGGTACATATAGGAGAGAGCCTCATCTGAATAACGTAATCCACCACATGATTCGCATACAACTGTTACGGGATCTGCAAAAGCCACATCTGGAGTAGTGACTCCTTTCCCATCACATACTGGGCAAGCCCCCAACGAATTAAAGCTGAATAAACCGGCTGGCTGACCTGTTTCTTTCGCAAGGATCTGCCGAATGTCATCCATAATTCCCATATAGGTAGCTAATGTGGAACGGCTAGAAATTCCGATACGGCCTTGGCTCACTTTAATGATATCGGGATATTTTGCCGAGAACGCTTCAAATAGTAGGGAACTCTTACCGGAACCTGAAACACCGCAGACGGAAACGAGAACGTTTTTAGGGATATCAATCGACACATCTTGTAGATTGTTAGTATTCGCCCCAGTAACGGAAAAATAATCGCTTGACTGACGTGGTTGTTGATTGATTTCCAATTTGTGATCGAGTTTCGTTAATGCAGAGGTGCCTTTTAATCCATCAGGCTCTCCCTGATAGATAATTTCTCCACCTGCAGCACCCGCACCCGGACCCATTTCCACAATTTCATCCGCTACTTTTATAACGGATAGATCGTGTTCAATGACGATGACAGTATTATGATTAGCCTTCAGACTTTTTAGCATTTGAATGAGCATATCTACTTCTTTGGGATGAAGACCAGCACTTGGCTCATCGAATATGTACGTAATATTGTTTAAACTGCTACCTAAATGCCGAGCGATTTTCACTCGTTGTGCCTCACCGCCAGAAAGAGTTCCCATTTTTCTTGAAAGACATAAATAGCCGAGTCCCAAGTCTATCAATTGCTGTACATTCGGGATCGCCTGTTGCGCAATGGACTCACCTAAGGGATCACGTATGTTTTTCAGTTCTAATAAAAGCTCTGTCAGTTCCAATTTATCGTATTCCGCAATATTGAAACCGTTAATTTTACACTTCAATACTTCTGGGTTTAATCCTGAACCACCACAAGTAGGGCATAATGTATGGGTGGATACTGCCAGTACATCCTCTTGCGAAGTTTGTTTAAGTTTCGTTACATCCCGATTAATATATAGACGTACAAATCTAGGTAATAAACCATCCCACTCATGATCATGCGGACCATCTTTCGTATGGAATGGTGCAAATACTCTTTCACCTTCAGGAGGTCCATAGATCAATAAATTATACTGATCTTTCGGGTAATCTTTAATTGGCAGATCGGGATCGAATAATCCGCCTGTCATCATCCACCTTCCTTGCCAACCAGAAGGGGACAGTGGCTTAAACTTTACTGCATATTCTCGCAGGGACTGGTCCAGATCGATCAGTTTATGTAAGTCAGGGTACACGACTTCGCCAAATCCATTACACTCTGGACATTTGCCAAATGAACTTTGACTCGAGAAATCGGTAGCAGAACCGATCGCGGGTGAACCGATGCGGGAGAACAGTAGACGGATCAATGGATGAATATCCATGTACGTCCCGACAGTCGAGCGTGTATTTCCTCCAATAGGCTTTTGCTCCACCACAATAACTGGGCTCAAATGTTGCATTAAATCTGCACGCGGCCTTTCATAACGAGGCATTTGGTTTCGGACGTACAGCGGGTAATTCAACGTCATCTGACGTCTACTTTCCGCGGCTATTGTGTCAAATACAACGGAACTCTTTCCAGATCCTGATAAGCCGGTAAATACCGTGATTTTTTCTTTTGGCAAGTTTACATCTATATTTTTTAAATTATTTTCTCGAAGTCCCCGTAAAACTATTTCATCTCTGACATCCTTCATCATCATAGTCCTCCTTCAAACCTTACGTACTAGTCTTGCTAGATGATTTCCCTGTTTTAAGGAAGTTACACTAAAAGGACCACTTTTATCGTTGTTATTTGGAGAAGTGATTAATTTATACATGTGAACTCCTTTGCGCTCATACTTCATCCAAATCCGCTCAAAGCCATGCCTTACCCGATCAATGCCAGTTGGAATCCGCTCAAAGCTACGCGGTACCCGCTCAATGCCAGTTGGAATCCCCTCATAGCTATGCGGTATCCGCTCAATACGCAATAGATCTACACTAATTCATTCTCCACATCACGCAAACTAGTTAATCTACCTCATTCCAAACGAATTTATTGTATATCGAACGGATTTGGTGTATACTCAGGAGTGCCATAGAGAGTATTCAGGTAATCGCTGCAACTTCGGTTGTAGAGGAAAGTCCATGCTCACACGGATCTGAGATGACCGTAGTGTTCGTGCTCGGTGAAAAAATAAGCCGGGGCAATGCATTTGCATTGATGGCGGGAATAACTCCTAAGTCTTCGGATATGGACTAGATTCTCTGAAAGTGCCACAGTGACGTAGTCGGCATGGAAACATGTCGAGTGGAACGGGTAAACCCCACGAGTGAGAAACCCAAATTATGGTAGGGGCGTTCTTCCGAAAGAATTCAATGGAGGAAGGAACAGGCACTTGTCTGTAGATAGATGATTACCACTTCAAGTACGAGGCGCGAGCCGTTTGAGTACCGAAGAACAAAACATGGCTTACAGAATACTCTATGGCATTTATCTTACAATTAGCTCTCCTACAGTTTTGGGAGAGTTTTTCTTTTTATAGAAGCGAACAAATACATATACCTTTCAACTGACAGAAAGGACATATTGACCAGATGCAAAGAATGGAGTGTTGAAACATGAGTGAATACAAACTAGTAGCAACTGCTGCGATGGGACTTGAATCCATCGTCGCGTCTGAAATAAAAGATCTTGGCTATGAATGCCAAACAGAGAACGGAAAAGTCTATTTTACGGGTGACGAAGAAGCCATTGCGAGAACGAATATGTGGTTACGTGTAGGTGATCGTGTACGAATTATTGTGGGCGAATTCAAAGCCTTTACATTTGATGAGTTATTCGAACGGACGAAAGCTTTGCCGTGGGAAGAGTTCTTGCCTGTAGATGCGGCATTCCCTGTTTCAGGTAAATCGGTCAAGTCAAAATTATTCAGTGTCCCTGACTGTCAGGCGATTGTGAAAAAGGCGATTGTCGAACGATTGAATAGTGCGTATAAACGAAGTGGATTCTTAAGTGAATCAGGACCGCTATTTAAATTAGAAGTTTCTATATTGAAGGATCACGTAACTTTGACGATAGACTCAAGTGGCCAAGGCTTGCATAAACGCGGCTATCGTATGGCTCAAGGGGATGCACCACTAAAGGAAACGATGGCAGCTGCACTCGTTAAACTTTCTAAGTGGAGCCCGAATCGTCCATTCGTAGATCCATTCTGTGGTTCTGGTACGATTGCTATAGAAGCGGCCATGATTGGACAAAATTTGGCGCCAGGTTATAACCGTTCCTTTTTAAGTGAAGAATGGCCTTGGATGAAAGCGGATGTGTGGGATCGTGTTCGCGAAGAAGTAGAAGACGTGGCGAAGTATGATTTAGCACTTGATATTCGTGGGTTTGATGTCGATCACAATATTATCTCTGTTGCACAGCGTAATGCTATGGAAGCAGGATTTACAGATTTGATTTCATTCGAACAGCGAGATGTGCGTGATTTGAGGCTCGAAGGAGAAAATGGCGTCTTGATCGCCAATCCGCCATATGGTGAACGACTTGGTGAAGTGGAAGAAGCAGAAGATATTGCGCAAGTACTTGGTGAGATTATGAAACAGTATCCGTCATGGTCAGTATATATTTTATCTTCACTGGAAAACTATGAAACGATGTATGGCAAACGTGCAACAAAAAAACGTAAACTATTTAACGGCTTCATCCGTACTGATTTATATCAGTTCTGGGGACAGCGTTCATAATTAGACGGGCAGGAAGAGGAGTACATCCCTCTTCCTTTCGCTTGCATTCAGGAGGAGTCAGTATGAAGACAAAAATTCCATTTGAGTTGGATAAAGGGCAAACGTTTTATGAATCTCTCAACGATTGGCTCGGAGATACGTTATATGATGATTTAACAGAAAAAGGTTTCGAATGTCGCGACGAGCAAATTTATATGGCATTTCAAATAGAAAAAGCACTGAAAGAAAAAAGCGTCTTGCTTGCGGAAGCGGGAGTGGGTACGGGGAAAACGATTGCGTACTTATTGCCGGCTATTGCGTATGCGCGTTATACAGGAAAACCAGCGGTGATTTCCTGCGCAGATGAAACATTGATCGATCAATTGATCAAAGAAGAAGGCGATATTCAAAAGTTGAGTACCGCACTCAATATGACAGTAGACGTTCGTTTGGCGAAAGCGCGTAATCAGTATATTTGTCTGAAACGTCTGGAAGATACTAGCATGAAGACGAACGAAGATTTTGTCGATTTAGTTGAAGATCAATTGCCAGAATTTGTGCATGCAGAGCGTTCATTACAGTCGGTGTATCCGTATGGCGAACGTTCAGATTATCCATATTTGGCTGATGAAGAATGGGAAATGATCAATTACCACCCGATAATGCAATGTGCGGCTTGTGATATTCGCAATCGTTGTGGGCAAACGATTCATCGTAATCATTATCGAGAAGCTGCAGACTTGATCATTTGCTCACATGACTTCTATATGGAGCATTTGTGGACAAAGGAATCACGTGCTAGACAAGGGCAACTGCCTTTATTACCGGAAGTATCGATGGTCGTCTTTGATGAAGGACATTTACTGGAGTATTCCGCTCAGCGTGCATTGACATATGAAGTGCAAGAGCAAACGATTATCAACTTGCTTGAACGGATTATGGTGGATGGCATCCGAGAGAAAACATTGCAGTTGATGGAGCAATTGCTCGAGACGCATGAATTATTTTTCAAACAGCTCAAAAGTAATGCCATTCAAAATGACAATGAGCGCCTGACAATTGATAAGAACGAAGAAATGATGAAGTATGCAAAAACAGCGGTTGCATTATCTCATGAACTTCTGGAAGAATTTGTTTTTGAAGGCGAGTTATATGTGATCCCTGAATACGACTTAAAAATCGTCGAAGAGTATTTGGAGCAGTACATTTATTCAATGGAGCTATTTGCCGGTGACAACGACGCAGTCGATTGGCTTGAAAATCGTCGTGAAGAAAGCACACTGCTAATTATGCCAAGACTTGTAACGTCCATCTTGAAAGAGAAATTATTTACGGGAACGATGCCGATTATCTTCTCTTCGGCTACTTTATCAGTTGAGAAATCATTTGATTACTTAGCGTACAGTTTAGGAATTGTAGATTATCAATCATTTTCTATCGCATCACCATTCGACTATGAAAATGTCATGAAAATTCATTTGGAACAAGGGAATACAAATGAGAAAATCACACGTCTCTCCGAATTACTTGAGGAAGAGGAACAGACATTGGTATTGTTCGGTTCCAAGCAATCCATGATGGAAGCCTACGATCAATTACCACTTGAACAAAGCGTTATGGTGACGTATGAAGGGGAGCGTTCATTGTCATCATTGGTGAAAGATTTCCAGCAACGTAAAGTGAATGTCTTCTTCTCCTATCATTTGTGGGAAGGTCTGGATTTACCGAATGAAGCGTTGACTCGTGTCATCATTTTTGACTTGCCGTTCCCGCCGCATGATCCGCTATTCCAAGCTAGAAGGGAATTTGCGGAAGATCCGTTTGACGAAGTAGATCTACCATTTATGTTATTGCGTTTACGACAGGGAATTGGCCGATTGATTCGAACGAGCGATGATTACGGTTCGATTCATTTATTTGTAAAGCCAGAGAATTTAGAATTACTGCCGGTTATTGAACGTGTGTTGCCTGTACCATTTTCGTAAACAGTAAAGAAGAAAGCGTGCTGACGTCGGAGTTTCGACATCTGCACGCCTTTTTCCAGTTATCGTTCTTCGTCAATGGTGAGCAATAAATTTAACATTTGGCCATCTTCAAATTTTACGGGGATTTTAAATGCTTGCTTAAACCCATAAAACTTTGTTTGCCCCGTCATGACAGTAGGTGGTGAAATATCTAGCGTCAGATCCGCTTTTTCCAATACTGTACATAGATTTCCGGCAATCATATTCCCGAGTTCTCCAGTGAATGATTCAGCCATTTCCCCTTCGATCTGCATACCGAACATGGCGAGACCAATTTCACTGATAATGGATTGTGTAGGCTCTACAATTAAACGACCTTTAATATCTCCAATTAGACCGATCAAAACACTGATTTCGCGTTGTTCGTACGGCTGTTGTATAAGGGCGGGGGATAGTACCTGGAATTTTAATGGAACTACAGTAGTGAGAGAAGCAATCGTTGCATTTAGAACTTTTTGTACATTTGTTGCTGTATCCATCTAAAGAAACACCCTTTCACGAATAGTTTGGTAGTGCAATCATATCACTAGGAGTATCTAAAAGACTAGACAAATTTTATGAAAGTAGCCACATCCTCACTATTTATTCGATTTCTTCAAGATTAGCTGTATACTGGTTCTTCTATTTAAAAAGTAATACTTATAAAGTAACTATCTATTTTTTCACGCATTAATGGTATGATGGGATGAGTTAAAATTGAAAGGACGACGATTATGTCAACAAACAATGAATTTTTACAGCAATCTGCTACATATGGACAAATTTTTTCCAACAATGAAGATGATGAACGCAAAGCAAAAACGACATTACTTGCTAATAAAATAATCGATAAAGAATATACGATTGCTTTTGCTGGACACTTTTCAGCGGGAAAGTCTTCGACAATTAATGCATTAACAGGAGACGATCTCTTACCGTCCAGCCCTATTCCGACAAGTGCGAATATTGTGAAGGTGCATAAGGCGGATGAAGATTATGCTATTATCCATCGTGTGGATGGAAGTGCTGTGAAATTCAGCGGCCATGGGTTCTCTGAAGGTGTGAAAGCGTACAGTAAGGACGGGGCTGAAGTTTCATTGGTTGAAATCGGCCATACAGAATCCAATTTACCGGAAGGAATTACGGTAATGGATACACCAGGCGTAGACTCGACAGATGATGCACATAGACTATCGACGGAGTCTTCATTGCACTTAGCGGATCTTGTCTTCTATACGATGGATTACAACCATGTACAATCTGAAATGAACTTCCGGTTCACAAAAGAATTAATGCGCTATAATAGTAACGTTTATTTAATTATTAATCAGATCGATAAGCATCGCGACAGTGAATTATCATTTGATGAGTTCAAAAAGTCCGTCGAAGATTCGTTCAAGTTATGGGGGGTAGAACCAAAGGGGATTTTCTACACGTCATTGAAACAACTGGATCACCCACATAATGATTTTGAAAAAGTCAAAGCGATCGTTGATGGTTCAATCGAACACCGAGAAGAGAATTTTGAACAAAATATCGAGCAATCTTTATTGAAATTAAAAGATGAGCATATGAAATTTCTTCAACAGCAAGTGGATGACTTGAAGGAGAATCATTCGGAAATCCTCAGCGAATCCGAGTGGGGGCAGTTTGAAGAGTTAAATCAAGATTTGAAGGATGCGAAAAAACGACTGGAATTAGTTTCGGGTGACGAATTCTATGTGAATTTCGAGAAAGAACGCAATGAATTATTGTCGAACGCGGGACTGGCGCCATTTGAAACGAGAGAATTACTGAAAGACCATTTGGAAGCCAAGTCACCAAAATTCAAAGTAGGTTTACTATTTGGTGCGAAGAAGACAGCGGAAGAGCGCGAAAGACGTCGTCAAAAGCTAGATGATAACATTTCAGGTCTGGCGCATACACAAATCGAAATTTATATGAAAGCGTTGATGAAGAGTTCATTAAAGCAAGCCGGAATCTTAACCGATGAGCGTTCACTGGCGATTGATAATATGGATCTAACACTACCGTTTGACAAAGTGGATGAGCAACTGCATGTACAAGAAGTGATCACTGGCGAAACCATTTTGAATTATGCAGAGCAAATGAAGCGTGCCATTCATTTAGTGTATAAACGTAAAACGGATAAATGGAAACAAGAGATGTCCGTCATCGCGAAAGAATCGGGTGGTGAGCAATCGGGACCTCTTGTTGAAACGATTGCCATGTTGCAAGAGAAAGTAGATGCACTAAAAGAAATGAATAAGTGGCAAGAGCGTATGGAGTGGGTCGATAAAGAAATCGCCAATCCGTCTGCGCCGACACGTATGGGCCGCGATCAACTGGTTACGGAGTGGGAACAGCCTAAAAAAATCGAAACAATTGATTATGTAGCAAAAGTAGAAGAGCAAGAAACGACTGTTGAAGAAGTAGAAGAAGTAGTGGAAGAAGAACGTCAAATGGTTGATTCAGAAAAAGCCATCATACATGCACAGCACATCGCTGAATCGGTCGAGGCGATTCCTGGATTTGCAGAAACGGCATCGTATTTGATGACGAAAGCAGACCGCCTAAAAGGACAGGAATTCACAGTTGCATTATTTGGCGCATTCAGTGCCGGGAAATCTTCATTCTCTAACGCGTTGATTGGTGAAAAAGTGTTACCTGTATCACCGAACCCTACAACAGCTGCGATCAACCGAATTCGTCCAGTAAGTGAAACCCACTTGCATAATACTGCGGATATTCACTTGAAAGATGAAGCAACGATGACTGAAGACGTAGCGTTGTCATTCGGTGCACTCGGTATCACGATTTCTTCACTGGAAGATGCCTTCAATAAAACAGATGTTGCTATGAAGCAACCACTTGAAGATGAGAACTTGCACATCCATAAGTCGTTCATCAGCGCATTCCAAAGAGGATACCCTCTTTATACGCCTGCATTAGGGACGACGTTGACAGTAGAGCGTGAAGAATTTACGAAATTCGTTGCACAAGAAGAACGTAGTTGTTTCGTCGATTCCATAGATTTCTTCTATGACTGCCCATTGACCCGCCACGGTATCACATTGGTGGATACACCAGGAGCAGATTCCATCAACGCACGTCATACCGACGTAGCGTTTGAATATATTCGTAATGCTGATGCGATTCTATTCGTAACATACTACAACCATGCATTCGCACGTGCTGATCGTGAATTCCTTATCCAGCTAGGCCGTGTGAAAGACGCATTCGAACTCGATAAAATGTTCTTTATCGTCAATGCGATCGATCTTGCTTCAAATGAAGAAGAAGGCGAAGAAGTAAAAGGCTTCGTTGCCAATGAATTGCAGAAATTTGGAATCCGCAATCCACGGGTACACGGTATTTCAAGCCTTGAGGCACTGGAAGGCAAGTTAACACAACAACCAAATGAATTAATGGTCGATTTTGAAGAGAAGTTTTATTCATTCCTTGAGCATGATTTGCGTGCGCAAGTCGTACAAGCATTGGAAGAAGAAACAACGAAAACGATCGATCGTCTAGCTTCATTGATCGACAGAATGATCCAAAACCGTTCACGTAAAGCGGAAAGACTGGAAGAGCTTGCGACTGCTGAATTGGCAATAAAAGAACGTTTTGAAAAGAGTGCCAGGAAAATTTTAGTGAAATCCACTCAAGATGAATTGAGTGAACTCGTCTACTATATTTTACAACGTGTATTCTTACGTTTCGGTGATTTCTTCAAAGAGGGGTATAGTCCGTCCACTTTCGCGAAAAACTCATCGGATAAAGCATTGAAAATCGCATTGGCGGAAACAGTCAATATGGTAGGCTTTGACTTGACACAGGAATTGAAAGTAACGAATTTGCGTATTCTTCAATACATGAAGAAGCAATTGCTAGAACGTCAGCGTATGGAAGTCCGTTCACTAGCCGATATGGACCAGTCAATCGTGCCTTCGCCATACGAGCCGAATGATAAAGATATGTTGTCATTTGAGACACCATATGAAGATCCAATGGTGTACAGCGCTGTGAATAAATCGTTCAAAAATCAAAAGTCGTTCTTTGAGCGTGGCAATCGGGATATCTTGAAAGTGAAGCTGGAGCAAATATTGAAAAAAGATGCATCCAGCTATCTTGGCGATCAGAAAGAACGTATTGAAAAGTGGGCAGACTTATGGATTGAAGACGAAGCAGAAGCATTGCGCGTTCATTTATTGCAGGAAAGTCTTGTACAAATTGAATCGGAGCGTACGTTGCTTGATGGTTCGGAGCAGCTGGAACAATGGCAGAAAATCTATGAACAAATCCGTCAAGAGGAGTTGGTTCAATGACACAAGTATTTGTATCTATTCACGATATGGAGACAAGTCACGCAAAATGGATCGATGCGCGCTTTTCATTGCAAGATGAAAAGCGGGGGAAACTTGATTATCAAAATGAACACGTAAAAGGCGCGGTTCATTGGGATTTAGAAGAAGACTTATCCGGGACTTCTGTAGAAGGTGGACGTCATCCATTGCCTTCTGCTGAACAACTGACTGAACTATTCCGTAAAAGTGGACTGGAACGTACAGATACGATTTTGATCTATGATGAGGGTGGCGGTCCGTTCGCAACACGAGCTTGGTGGATGTTGCAGTATGGAGGTTTCACGGATGTACATGTCGTAACAGAAAGTTATACGGCATTACGCAAAATAGTAGACGTAACATCTGATCCTGCTACGCCTGTACGCTCGATGGTGGAACCAGATTGGCAAAAGCACTTATACGCTAGCAGAAGTGAAGTCGATGAAGTTGTGGCGGGTAATCGACCGTCTCAACTTGTCGACGCACGCTCTGAAGTTCGCTACCGTGGGGAAAAAGAGCCGCTCTATCATAAAGCGGGCCATATACCGACAGCGCGAAACTTCGATTGGGAACAATTGAAGAGAGACGGACAGTATGATGTGCAGCACGCAAAAGAGCAATTACAACAGATCGTCACGCCTGAAGATGATGTAATCGTCTACTGTGGCAGCGGCGTAACGGCTTCCCCTTTATTCGCGGCACTTAAAGAACTGGATTATCCAAATGTAAAATTATATGTTGGCAGCTTCAGCGACTGGATTTCCCAAGATGACGCACCAATTGAAACCGCAATAAGGGGTTGATACACGATGCTATTTGCATTGCTGGGGGATATTCATTCATCCAAAGAAGATTTGCAGGCAGTACTGGCACAAATTTCCGATGAAGCACCTGACGCAACTATCATCGGGACAGGTGATTTGTACGAATGCACGGTCAGCAAAAAAGATCTTTATGGGCAGACTTACCCTACTGTCGAAGAAGTGATCAAACATCCGGAAGGCATCGATGAGCTGTTAACCTTTCCATCTATTTATGGCAATCAAGAAGAACGTATTCTGTTGTTGACAAAGCAGAGTGAGCCTATACGGGACTTTTTGAACGACTTACCTGAAACTCTAAAGATAGACCCGGCAGTTGTCATCCATGGTCACCAATGGCCGCATAACGAAGCAGATGCGTGGCTTGCTGAGTATCTACCAGAGGTGCACCTGGTATTTCACGGACATACCCACCGATCAAGCTTCACGAGTGATGGACAATCTGTGCCGATTAGCTGGAACGACGAGCTGCCGGTTGTGGGATCTCGAAATATCGTTAACGTAGGTGCTGTAGTAGGCTTTAGAGAATGGGTATTATATGATTCTGAAAAACAAAATGTTAGATTTATGAAAGCGTCAAAAGGCTGAAAGAGTCATGTCTAGCTCGTTTAGTTGAGTGTGGATAGTAAAATAACATGGGAAGCATCGCATTTTGCGGTGCTTTTTTATTTTTGAAATAGAAAAGGATGATGCGACCATGAGGAATGAATAAAGCGCATGCATATAATTGCAGTTGTGGAAGTTGAAAAATGATTTCAATTGATAGAAAATTTAGGTGAAAGGCTTTGGAGATTTTCCGCTTTTTAATAGATAATGTAGTATTGGCATATATCATCATCGAAGATACTCGGAAACCTTATACAAAGGAAGACAAAAAGCTAGAACCTCTTTGTTACGTAGACGAAGAAACTAAATATTGGAAATAGCTTTATACTGTTAGTATGATGGAGTTACTAAATAGATAGTAGGAGGCGTGTTGAAATGACAAAATATGAATTATCAAACGTGTGGAAGTGGGAAGTAGAGAATTCGAATAGTGGCGGTAATCGTCCGACAGCCGGTGAACGTTTTGAACAAAAACTACCAGTCGGAGAGGCACCGTTCCAACTCTATTCACTGGGAACGCCGAACGGTATTAAAGTGACGATTATGCTGGAAGAATTAAAAGAGTTGGATGTCGACGGTGCAGACTATAATTTGTATAAAATTAATATTGGTGCCGATGAACAATTTGGTTCAGATTTTGTTAAGATCAATCCTAATTCTAAGATCCCCGCCCTAGTCGATCAAAGTCAAAGTCCACGTGTGGAAGTGTTTGAATCAGGGTCGATTTTACTTTACTTGGCTGAGAAATTTAATAAGCTGATCCCCACAGATATTCATGGACGGACAGAAACGCTTAATTGGCTATTCTGGCAAATTGGGTCGGGTCCTTATGTTGGTGGAGGGTTTGGTCACTTTTTTGCTTACGCGCCAGAGCCTATGAAATACCCAATTGATCGTTTTACTATGGAAACGAAACGTCAATTAGACGTACTAGACAAAATATTAGCTCAGCGTTCTTATATCGCTGGTGATACCTATACGATTGCAGATATTGCGATATGGTCTTGGTACGGACGTTTAGCTTTAGGAAAATTGTATGAAGGCTCTTATGAATTTTTAAGCATGGATGAATATACCCATCTCTTGGAATGGTCTCATCGCATTGCGAAACGACCAGGCGTTCAAAAAGGTCTTGCAGCGGAGTATCAGTCGCTTGGGGAGTAGTTTCAAAAAAGACATGTATTGATTTTTTCTTCTCTAAAATAGCAACAGCTTTTCCGTAATAGGTCGCTAAAAATTAAAAAAGATCAAGTGGTGAGTTTTTATTAAATGCAGGGAGGAAAAGGATGGTAAGGCAGCAGGATTTTACAGAAGGAAATATACTAAAACAACTCATGCTTTTTTCAGGACCCATTATGATAACAAATTTACTACAAGCATCCTATCAATTTATCGATAGCTTGTGGGTAGGGAATTTGATTGGTGCGAATGCACTTGGTGCTGTGGCTATTTCCGGGACAGTCGTCTTTACGATTTTGTCATTCGTCATCGGCTTGAACAATGCCGCACTGACAATTTTATCCCAGCAAAAAGGCAGAGGTAGCGAGTCGGGACTTCGGCGTTATTTGAATGCATTTGTCGTTCTGCTTTTCGGCATGTCCATCGTGCTAGGTGTTGCAGGATTTATATTAGCGGAACCACTCTTGCTTTTACTCGGAACTCCCGAGGCGATGTTGGCGATGGGCGTTTCGTATTTGCGAATTAATTTCATCGGGATCCTTTTCTTATTCGGCTATAATTTTATTGGTACCGTATTCAGATCGGTAGGCGATTCGAAGACACCGCTTTATTTTGTGTTAGCCGCAGTTATTTTGAACACAGTACTTGATCCTTTATTTATTTACGTCTTTGGATGGGGAGTTCAAGGCGCTGCCTATGCAACGATATTCTCACAGGGAATCGCATTTGCCGCTGGTGCTATTTATTCAGTACGGAAAAGCCTGGTACCATTCTCAAAACCACATATTCCAGAGCGCCGGGAAGTACTCGATATATTGAAGTTGGGAATTCCTGCGGGTTTACAGATGAGCGTCATTTCGGCTGGTGTGATGGCAATCATGAGTGTAGTCGCATCATTCGGCCCGGCAGTTGTCGCGGGATACGGGGCGGCACAAAGATTGGATAGTTTGATTATGCTGCCGGCCCAAGCACTCGGAACTGCGGTCAATAGTATGGCGGGTCAAAATATCGGGGCGGGCAGATGGGACCGGGTTCATAGAATTACGTTGTACGGGTTTATATATAATTTGATTATCATGTTTGCAATCGCAATTCTTATCATCCTATTTGCAGATTATGGGATTAAGCTATTCATAACGGAACCGGAAGCCGCTGATTTTGGTAAAAACTATTTAAAGGTAATTGCATTATTTTATCCGTTCCTAGGCATTAATTTTGTTTTAAATGGGGCTGTCCGTGCGGCGGGCGCAATGTTCCAAGTGCTTGTGCTAAACATCATTTCTTTTTGGATTCTTCGTTTTCCCATTACGTACATATTGTCAGGCATCATGGGTGAGAAAGGAATTGCACTCGGGATGGGCGTCAGTTTTGTTATTAGTAGTATCGTCGCGTTTATGTATTACCGATATGGAAAATGGCGAGACGCCGAAGCTTTCGGGGAATGAATCAAACGACAAAAGCGGTAAGTAATGGATATAAAAAGTATGAAGACCGTTTATTGAACCAAATCAAATCATCGGCATATGTGGAACAAAAAATATGTACCGAGCTACCATCTTGCCGAAAATTAGGAGGTCACTCTCTTGCAAAGTACACGGAGATTAGGAATGATTTCTTTTATTAGTCTACTTATAGGACTGGCTTTTCTTTGCCTTTTTATTTTTTCGGGTAGATTATTCATAACAATGCCACTTGGATTAATTCTTCTGTTATTCTCATTCGTTTTATCCTTGTTCAGCAGAAAAGACAAATTCGGGAGAGTATCACTTTACGTTTTCCCAATAATTTTAGTCATCTACTTATTGTTCTACGTAGTCATGTATTTATTTTGGCATACACCATAACGCACTCGTGATGCGTTTACTGAATAGTGTTTGACGCACTCACTTAGTCGATCGAAACGAAGGGCTTTGTTCTCCGCTCGTAAGATACACGTCCGGCTGCATCACAGATCAACGGTCGCAACCACTTAATTCCCTGCAAGAAAGGTCGTCATGAAGCACGACCTTTACGAATAAAAATAAAGCACTAGCAGTACACTCTTTTAGTGACGGTTCTCACAAGATGACAAAACATCTCGCCCAGCTCATCCTTTTTGCTTTTTCTGCAACAAAATCGCTTGTCGCGCAAGCATATCTGCCGTCTTGTTTGTACTGTCGGCAATCCACTTAATAAAGAACAATTCAAACGTCGCTGCGAGTCTCAATGCCTCTTTCAAATAAGGTGCATACTGCGCGTTCTTTACAAATTCCTTCTCCATCGACTGCACGACCACCGTCGAATCCGAGCGCATCGACACTATGCCTGTTGTCAGCTTTGACGCCTCCTCAAGACCTCTCACAAGCGCTTGAAACTCCGCGTGATGATTATTCGTCGGGTCAATCGGCTCACTAATCCGCACGTCCTGACCTTCTCCTTTAATATACACACCAATTCCGCTCAATCCCGGATTACCTGCGCTTGCACCATCTATGTACACTTCCAACATAAGATTTTCCGCTCCAATCTGGTAATGAATTGTAAAAAACGTGGAAACACTTGCAACATCCCGTCAGCCGACTTAAAATAGATAAAAGAAAGGTGGGAGTTCTTTTCTAATGAATAAAGTCGTTGTCATGAAAGAAATTAATCAATTGCTTGATATATATTGTGAAGGTTGTTACGTTAAAAAACAACTTACAAACGAACGCGGCAAAACAGGCGCTCACCAATTTTGTATTTCTGACTGTACAGTAGGAGACCAGCTACAATTCCTTGGGCGAGAAATTAACAAGATCAGTACTGCCTCCAAATAAATAATGAAAAAGCATCCCGCAACTGCGTGGATGCTTTGTTTATGTTATAGAATCAGCTGTTTACGCCGAGATGAGGTTACGCTTCATCCTCAAGAGTCGATACGTTAGCCGCCTGTGGACCACGATTTCCTTCAATTACTTCAAAAGAAACTGTTTGACCTTCAGCCAGTGTCTTAAATCCATCTGTAGCAATTCCTGTGAAATGCACAAATACATCTTCACCATCATCTGCTTCGATAAATCCATACCCTTTGTCACTGCTGAACCACTTCACTTTACCTTGGTGCATAATAATTCCTCCTCGGCAATTAGAAATCCATCTCCACACGTAACGTGCAAGCCTACTACGGACAACTTACACAATACGGCTTCTTACACTATACATGAGTGGACCAAGCGTGTCAATGTTAGACGGAATACTCTGATTACTATTCAAAAATAGCAAGGAAAGTATTGGTTTTTGTCTGAATAGTATCTATAATGAAGAAAGATTCATTTTTACTATACTTATGAATTAGGTAAGGAAGTGTTGGAGTGAAAATTGTCATCACGCTTTTGCAAGTAGGATTTTTATACATACTCTTTCTAACAGGAAAATTTTTACACGCAAAACTCTCCATTCCGTTGCCAGGTAGTATTATCGGTTTGCTAGTGTTATGGGGACTGTTATCGATCAAAATCATTCCACTTCGTTGGGTGGAAAAAGGTGCATATGTATTTCTATCGACTTTGCCACTGTATCTGATCCCCGCAACGGTTGGCGTGATGGACTATGGTCATGTGTTCGCAGGGAAAGGAAGTCTACTGATCTTGATCACAATCGGTAGTACATTTATCACGATGGTCGTAGCCAGTTTGGTCAGCCAATTTATGGCCAAGCGCAATGTGAAAGAGGAGAGGACTCTTTCATGAATACAGTTGTACTTGCCTTCACGATGATCCTATTAACGGTTATTCTTTATTTTGTGATGAATGTTGTCTACGTAAGGTTACGTTCACCGTTTTTAGTACCCATCCTGACAACTACTATCGCAGTCATTGTATTGTTATCGTTATTCGACGCTTCTTATGAAACGTATATGGTAGGTGGTAAATGGATTGACGCGTTGCTTGGCCCTGCCATTGTCTCTCTTTGTATTCCACTCTATAAACAACGGGATGTCATCAAAAAGAATGTGTTGCCTATCTTTGGTGGAGTCGTTGTGGGTGGAATTGTCGGAATGTTGACAGGTGTCCTAGCAGCAAGATGGGTCGGATTTTCGACTGAACTTCTAGCGAGTATTTTACCAAAATCCATTACTTCCCCAATTGCCATGCAAATAGCAGCAGAACTCGGTGGTATTCCTTCACTAGCGACGGTATTCGTCATTATCGCCGGCCTCGCTGGAATCCTCATGGGTCCTTGGATCAACCGCTGGTTCAAGATTGACACAGCGATTGGTCAGGGCATCGGTCTTGGTGTGGGTGCACACGCAATTGGAACGTCTAAATCACTAGAGTACGGTGAACAAACGTCATCCATGAGTTCAGTTGCCATGACGTTGTCAGCAATTATCGGCGCGCTCGCAGGCCCTCTATTCGGTATTTGGTTATTTCCATAGAAAAGCGGAATTCCTATTCTATTAGGAATCCCGCTTTTTTTAATGCTTCTTCTGCATCGCGTAGCTGTTCTATTCGTGGAGCGGAAATAGCGTGTAAATGAATCCCGCTATCATCCAAATTCAATAGATAAGGCGCTTGTGCTTGCTGGATCTGTTCGATGAACGTCTTGACTTCTTGCCGGTTCGATACCATGATCGATGCGCGCACATCGCCATACACAGGATGTTCAACTCGGACATCTCTTACGGTTACGCCGTGGTCCACTAAAATATGCAATTCTTCCTCAGTTTGTTCAGGAGAATGTTTACAGACGATGATTTTCTCCATGTCTTTTACTTTTTTAGTTGACTGCGTGTATAAGTATCCTTGATTTGTCGCCATGATGGGTTCGTCTTTTGCTTTCAATAAATTAATATCGCTGACGATTACTTGTCTGCTAACTTTTGTTAAGTCACCTAGTTCTGCACCCGTAACGGGATGATTAGCTTCTTTTAACGTTTGGAGAATCAAATTTCGACGCTGTTCTCCTGCCACTTTTGCTTTTGTTCGCAAATTTCTCACCTTCTATCTATAAAATATCTATTGGGGTTTGTGCTGTATGTGGTAATACCGCGACTTCAAGTAACGCGTTTGCCAGTTGAGTGACGTTTTCACTCGTTGATGTCTCGCCAAATGAAATCCGAATGAATCCTTTCGCCGAGTGAGCGGGTATATTCATCGCGCTCATCGTCATAGATGACTGTTGCTGACCGACCTGGCACGCACTGCCTGTTGACACCGCAAATCCTCTTCTATTTAATTCTAACATAATGAGCTGTCCTTCTGAATGTTTGGCGCATAGACCAATAATTTGCGGAAGTTGTTCAAATGTCTTTAGACTGCCATAGAAAGTGAATAAATCTTGCCGGGTGGAAAGTATATCCATAAAGAGAGTGCGTAATGTAGCGTACTTTACTTCATTGGGATTTGCCAACTCAGCTGCCGTAACGAATGCAGCAATTCCTGGTACATTCACCGTTCCACCTCTGAATCCTTTCTCTTGTGTAGCACCTGGAAATAGCGGAACTGCACGTATACTTGGATCGATATAGACTGCGCCAACCCCTTTTGGACCATGCACTTTATGGCTTGATATGGACAAGCTGTCTACATATGGAGAGATATCACGCACAGATAATTTACCGAATGATTGTACACAGTCACTATGCAAATAAATCCCTTTAGGTTTTACTAATTCAGATATAGATTGGATCGGTTGAATGGTACCGATTTCCGGATTGCAGTGTTGCACAGATACAACAGTCGTTTGTTCAGTAATGGCATTTTCAAGTGCTTGTAAATCGATGATACCTTTCGTTGTAAAAGGGATCATGGTGATATGGAAGCCTTGCCCTTCAAGGTACGCAGCAGCTGAATGCAAAGAAGGGTGTTCCGCGGCAGAAAGAATAATATGCTGTCCTTTTTTCTTTGCAGACTCAGCTAAAGATAGTAGTGCGAGCGTGTTACTTTCCGTACCGCTCGAAGTGAAGTATATCCCTTCAGGACGTACACCGAGAAGTGCAGATAGGTGTTGTCTGCTATGGGTCAAGATGTTTTGCGCTGCCCCTCCTGCGTCGTGCAGGCTCGTCGTGTTGCCAAACTGTTGTTGAGAGACTGATATATAGACTGAGGCAGCTTCCTCACGGAGAGGCGTCGTAGCAGCGTAATCAAAGTAATGCAAATGAATGACCTCCTGCAAAAATTAATATATTCATCTTGTCATACAACTGTATATATGTAAAGATAGATGTAAAGACACTACGTTTAGAGAAGGGTCGTAGGAATACAGATGAATAGAATCAAATTGGTCTCAATGCTTGAACAGTTTTTCATAGAAGACGTGGGAGATGGTGATCTTTCGGCTAATTCATTATTTCCTGCAGATGCGATAGGTGAAATGCAAATCATCTCTAAAACTTCGGGAGTATTTTGCGGAGTAGATGTCATCACGACAGGTTTTCAAGTAATGAATCCTTCTATAGAAGTCACGTGTCTCGTAGAAGATGGTGAAAGAATAACGGACAAGCAAATACTTGCGACTGTAAAAGGGCCTGTTAGAAGTCTATTGACCGCGGAACGAGTGATACTGAATTGTATCCAGCGAATGACTGCGATTGCAACGAAAACTGCTGACCTAACCGCTTTATTGTCGGGAACGAATACAAGAGTTTGTGATACACGCAAGACAGCACCCGGACTCCGCATGCTAGATAAATATGCAGTTCGTACAGGCGGTGGATTTAATCACCGCAACGGTTTATATGACGCGGTGATGCTAAAAGATAATCACTTGGCATATGCAGGTTCTATTACGAATGCCGTGCAACTACTGAGAACACGATTAGGTCATACGGTGAAAATAGAAGTAGAAATTGAATCACTAGCGCAACTCCAAGAAGCTATAGAGGCAAACGTGGATATTATTATGTTTGATAACCGAACGCCACAACAAATTACGGACTGGTTGCCATTAGTCCCCCCGGATATCATAACCGAAGCTTCCGGCATGATTACAGAAGACACCATCGCTTCGTATGGTGAGACGGGAATTGATTACATATCGGTTGGCGCACTGACACATTCCGTAATTGCAGCTGACATTAGTGCAACTATACAACTTACAACGCAGGAGGATGGAAGAATATGTCGATGATGGAACTTCTAAAAGAACAGGCAAACGCTATGTTGCCTGAACAATATAAACAGTATACGGTGAGTGAAATGGAAGAAAAAATTCGGGCCATTAAACAAACATTGGGAAACAAATTATTTATTCCTGGCCACCACTACCAGAAAAATGAAGTCATTCAATTTGCGGATGCTACGGGAGATTCTTTGCAATTAGCACAAATTTGCGCAGCGAATGAAAAAGCGGAACATATTGTGTTTTGCGGTGTGCACTTCATGGCGGAAACGGCGGACATTCTAACAACGGAAAATCAAAAAGTCTATTTGCCTGATATGCGTGCCGGTTGTTCGATGGCTGATATGGCGGACATTTTCCAAACGGAACGCGCATGGAAGGACTTGCAAGCGCGTTTTGGTGATACGATTCTGCCATTGACATACGTCAATTCAACGGCAGCAATTAAAGCGTTCGTCGGCCGTAATGGTGGCGCGACAGTGACTTCGTCAAATGCGAAAGAAATCGTTCAATGGGCATTTACTCAGAAAAAACGAATTTTATTCTTACCTGATCAGCATTTAGGACGCAATACAGCGTATGGACTCGGTGTGCCTCTTGATCATATGGCTGTATGGAATCCCATTACGGATACTCTCGAATACGATGGACAAAACGAAGAGTGTCAAGTGATATTATGGAAAGGGCATTGCTCGGTTCACGAGAACTTCACGGTAGAAAACATTCGTCAGTTACGTGAAAATGATCCTGAACGGCGTATCATCGTTCACCCGGAATGTTCACATGAAGTCGTGATGAAGTCTGATGACGCTGGTTCTACGAAGTATATTATTGATCAAATTGAAGCCGCCGCTCCTGGTACGAAATGGGCGATTGGCACAGAAATGAATTTGGTCAACCGCCTGACGGAAAATCATCCTGAGCAAGATATCATTTCCTTAAACCCTTTAATGTGTCCTTGTTTGACAATGAACCGTATCGATTTACCCCATTTACTATGGAGTTTGGAAAGTATCATGGAAGGCGCAGAGCAAAATATCATCAAAGTGGATGCAGTGACTTCCGCTGAAGCGATTGATGCGCTTAACCGTATGTTGCAACGAAACTAACGTAGCAGCGCTTGACAATTACTCTGAATATTGTATGATTGGGAAAATGATAGTGAATGTTGAAGAAGGACCAGTAGATAAATAGCATGTGTTAGAGAGCGGAATCCATCGGCTGGAAGTTTCCGTCGCAATGCCTTGTCGAACCTGCCTTTTGAGTCCTGTAAAAAACAGGCGCGGACCTTGGCGTTAAAAGGAAAGTGGGATTCGTGAAGACGAGTCCAATGATGGTGGCACCGCGGAAGTTACGTCCTTTCGTCCTGATTATATCGGGACGATTGGGCTTTTTTAGTTTATAAATATAGATGATTTGGAGAAATGGAAGGCGAATTCATATGAAAAGACAACGAATAGTTGTGAAAATCGGTAGCAGCTCGTTAACGAATGATAATGGAGAAATCGATCAGGTAAAATTCAATGACCATGTCGATGCCTTGGCGATGCTAAAAAACGTCGGGCATGAAGTCATTGTCGTCTCTTCAGGAGCGGTGGCGGCAGGCTTTGCCCGTCTCGGTTATCCTACCCGTCCACATACCATAAAAGGTAAACAAGCCGCAGCAGCAGTAGGGCAGAGCTTATTGATACAGTCCTATATCGAAAGGTTTAGCGCACATCAAGTCATTCCAGCACAGATCTTATTGACGCGTCATGACTTTGCCGATCGCGATCGATACCGCAACGTATTTGCAGCGATGTCTGAATTACTTGACCGTGGCATTATGCCGATCATTAACGAAAATGATACAGTATCTATTGACGAGTTAACATTCGGTGATAATGATATGCTATCCGCATTGGTCAGTGGTTTTCTACACGCGGATCAATTAATAATCTTAACCGATGTTAACGGAATCTACACAAGTAATCCACGAACAGATCCAAACGCTGTACGGTTGACTAAGTTGGATGAAATTACAGATGAATTACTGGGCGGCGCTGATGATGTTGGCTCAAAAGTCGGTACAGGGGGCATGCGTTCGAAGATACTAGCTGCAAAAACCGCACACACGTTGGCAGTTCCGGTGTTCATCGGAACAGGACGCGGTCCGTCAAAATTGCTGGATATTTTAAAAGGTCATGGAGACGGTACATATATTTCCAGTCCTGTTGCTAATACGATCAATACGAACCGCCAGTGGATTGCCCTTCATTCCGAATCGACTGGACGTCTGTACGTGGATAAAGGGGCTGAAGAAGCCATTGTGCATAACGGACGCAGTTTATTACCAGCAGGTGTCTTTAAAGTACAGGGGGATTTTGGTATTGGAGAAGTGGTGGAAGTGTTTGGTTTAGATGGTTTGATCGGTAAAGGTGAAGTCACTTATTCGTCTGAGCAATTAAAGCAAACGATATCCGATAAGGATAAACTGGAAGAATCCAAACCGATGCTAGAAGTCATTCACCGGGACCGCTGGGTACAAGTATAATCAAAGGAGAGAAAATAGTATGAGTGAGATTAGAGATAAAGGCAAGGCGGCAAAAGAAGCAAGTATTGTGCTAAACGTAGCAACGACAGAAGAGAAAAACGATGCATTGCAGTTAATTGCTGATCAATTAATGAAAGAACAGGATCAATTGCTCGTTGAGAATAAAAAAGATATTGAAGAAGGTCGCGAAAAAGGAATTGACGCAGCTGTTCTCGATCGTATTTTATTGATGCCTGAACGCATTGAAGCTATGGCGGAAGGTGTTCGTCTACTGATTGATTTACAAGATCCAATTGGAGAAACGCTAGAGGAAATCCATAAGGAGAACGGATTACATATTGTCAAGAAGCGCGTGCCCATTGGTGTCATCGCCATGATTTATGAAGCACGTCCGAATGTTACGATAGATGCTGCATCGTTGGCATTGAAAACAGGGAATGCGGTCGTGTTGCGTGGTAGCTCGTCCGCAAAATATTCTAATTTGGCCCTATGGCGTGTTATTCAACGCGGCCTCGAAAAAAGTTCATTACCCGTCGATTCTGTTCAATTAATTGAAGACACGAGTCGAGAAACAGCAAAAGAATTGTTCACACTCAACGACTATTTAGATGTTTTGATTCCACGTGGCGGTGCGAAGTTGATCCAGACTGTTATCCGTGAATCTACAGTACCGGTGATTGAAACAGGGGCGGGGAACTGTCATGTATTTATTGATGAATCCGCAGATGAGAAAATGGCGATCAATATAGTAGTCAATGCCAAAACACAGCGTCCGTCGGTGTGTAACGCGATCGAAACCGTGCTAATCGATTCCAACTGGTTGGTAAAATATGGAAAGAACTTGATCCGCGCATTACAAGACTATGATGTTCAACTGCAAGGTGACGAGAAACTTCAGGCGTTTGATTCGAATATCGCTGCGGTTGAAGAAAATGATTGGTCAAGTGAATACCTGGACTTGACATTACGCGTAAAAAGCGTGGAAAATGTACAGCAAGCACTCGATCATATTGCAACATACAGCACGAAGCATTCGGAAAGTATTATTACACAGACGGATGCACATGCTGAGCAATTTTTGAATAGCGTCGATGCGGCAGCTGTTTACGTTAATGCTTCCACTCGCTTTACGGATGGCTTTGAATTCGGATATGGTGCAGAAATAGGTATCAGTACACAAAAGCTTCACGCAAGAGGTCCAATGGGATTAGAGGCATTGACTTCTTCAAAATTTGTTATTCGGGGAGCCGGACAAATCAGATAATATGTAGGAGGGTTTATGTATGGCAAATGAAAAACATATTTTACATTTTGAAACTTCCGCACCAAAAGACAAGCCGGCAACGGATGATCCACTTGCTTTCGGAACAATTTTCACTGATCACATGTTTGTGATGGACTATACGGATGGAACGGGATGGCATGATCCACGTATTGAGCCGTATAAGCCATTTCTTTTGGATCCAGCCGCTATCGTGTTGCATTATGGACAAACTGTTTTCGAAGGTTTGAAAGCTTATTTAAATGAAGACAAAGAAGTAGTCTTGTTCCGTCCGGAGGAAAATATGAAACGGCTGAACCGTTCTAGTGATAGATTATGCATGCCGATGTTCGATGAGAAATTCGTATTAAGTGCACTAAAGGAATTGATTTCTCTTGAAAAAGATTGGATTCCCGATAGAGCAGGGACATCACTTTACGTGCGTCCTTTCATTTTCGCTACACAACCTTATTTAGGTGTAGCCCCTTCTAAAACGTACCGCCTAATGATCATTTTATCGCCGGTAGGTCCGTATTATAAAGAAGGAGTGAATCCTGTCAAAATTGCAGTTGAATCAGAGTATGTCCGTGCCGCAGTAGGTGGTACAGGCTCTGCGAAAACAGCCGGTAACTATGCTGGGGCGATGAAAGCTCAAGAAGTTGCGGAAGCAGAAGGGTATTCGCAAGTTCTATGGCTTGATGCAAAAGAACATCGCTATATTGAAGAAGTAGGTGCGATGAATGTATTCTTCAAAATCAATGGAGAGATTATCACGCCAAGCCTCAATGGTAGTATTTTAGAAGGCATCACGCGCAAATCCGTTATTGAGTTATTGATAGCTTGGGATATTCCCGTAACAGAACGTAAAGTGTCCATCGAGGAAATTATGGAAGCCAATCGCGCAGGCACGTTGGAAGAGGCATTTGGTACAGGAACGGCCGCTGTCATTTCCCCGATAGGCGAACTGTTCTTTGAAGGCGAAAAATGCGAGATCAATCAGAATGAAATCGGTGAGCTTTCATTAAAACTTTATGAGACGATTACTGGCATCCAGACAGGAAAAGTAGAAGATCCATTTAACTGGGTTGTGCCGGTAGACTAATTTCCTTCACAAATAAGGTGGAATGTTCCGTGACAACTGCGGTGCTGTGAAGTACACTGTTAATAGTTTTGATTGAAGGGGAGTTTCCTGATGAACAAAAGTTTGATCGTTCTATTCCTGGCAGTGATGTTATTTACAGTGACAGGTTGCGGAAAAACGTCTTCCGCTCCGTCAAGTGCGGAAAATTTATTGGAAAAAGCGGAACAAGCGATGAATGAATTGGAATCTGTCCATGCCAATATCGCGTACGACGAAAGTAGCGTTACATCCGATCCTGCAAAACGGACAAGTAAAAATGTACAAGTTCAGGCGGATATTGAACAGAATCCATTGAAAATTTCAGAGGAAGTCGTCTGGAAAATTCCAAAACAAGGCGCGAAAAACATTCAACTATTTCGCCAAGGTGATGAATTAGCTATGCAAGAGACAGTTGAAACAGAAAAAAGTGAATGGCAAGAGCTAACAGAAAAGCAACGCACGGAATTGCTTGGTGTGTGGGTGCCGTTTGTTTCGCCTGTAATGGACTTTTCGCTGTTAAAACCTTTCTTGCATGATGCGGAAATAGAAAAGATTGATTATGGCTATGCATTGCAGTTTTCACTATCCCCAGCTGATTATCGACAGTTGATGGAAGTGGTATCAGTGAATAGTCCGCAACCAGAAAAGTTTGTCCATACGCATGGCGGATTCCCTGTAGTGGAGAAACTGGATGTAGAGCTAACGGTAAATGAAAAAACAATGTTTGTGACGGGCATGAAAATGTCAGCGAATGTCACAAGTTATTTCGGCCGGGATTATATTCGATATAAGCAGAAACTCGATGCAAAGTATAGTTATTTTAATGATATCGATGCGATTTCCACACCGAAAGATGCGGAGATGTTCAAGTAATAGAAAAATCCACACTGACCTACTGAGGGTTGGTGTGGATTTTTTGCTATATCTAGCTAAATCTTTAACGTGGATTCTTTTTACCTTTGAATGACTGAAGCCGTTTGTGAATGGCAGCCATTCTAGTTTCTTCACCAGCTTCTACAGGTGTGTAGAACTTGGAGTTTACTAAGCTGTCAGGCATATATTGTTGGTCTGTCCAACCGCCAAATGTCCCTACTGGCGTTGCATGTGGGTAAACGTAGCCTCCATGACCGAGTGCAGCTGATCCGCTGTAGTGTGTGTCACGTAAATGCATGGGGATTTCACCTGTTGGTTTTTCATGTAAGGTTTTTGTAGCGGCATCGATCGCTTTATAAGCGGAGTTTGATTTAGATGCTAAACACATTTCTATAATTGCCGTGGCAAGTGGAATACGGGCTTCTGGCATGCCGAGACGCTGTGCGGCGTCTGTAGCCGCAAGAACTCGGCTCCCTACATCCGGCGCTGCCAATCCGATATCTTCATAACTCATGACGAGCATGCGTCTTGTAACGGCAGTTAGATCCCCAATTTCAAGTAATTGGGCCAAATAATAAAGCGCCGCATCGACATCGCTGCCGCGTACACTTTTTTGCAAAGCGGATAATAAATTAAAATGATGTGAGCCCTTTTTGTCGCCTAGTAAACTAATCCTAGTTAATAATTGATCAAGTAATGCATCTTCAATAATAATTTTGCCATCCTCTTCATCACTCGCAGCCAGTAATGATTCTAGGAAAGTTAACGCTTTTCGCGCATCACCATTCACACCTTCTGAGATTTTCTCTAGTTGTTCTGTCGTGATGTCAATCGTTTCCTTACCAAGTCCTCTTTTCTCGTCTGTTAACGTACGCTCAAGTAGTTTGAGTAAGTCTGTTGGTTGCAATCGCTTCAATTGAACGATTTCACCACAACGTGAACGAATAGCGGGATTGACATCGTGGAATGGATTTTCCGTTGTCGCGCCGATCAAGACAATCGAACCGCTTTCTACGTGAGGAAGCAATGTATCTTGTTGCAATTTATTGAAACGATGAATTTCATCTAAGAATAGCAATACTTTACCTGTCATTCGTGCTTCTTTCACTACATCTTCTACATCTTTTTTGCCTGCCACTGTCGCATTCAACGCAATGAAAGGTAGTTTCGACGTACCCGCGATCGCGTAGGCTAGAGACGTTTTTCCAATGCCTGGTTCACCATATAATAAAAGAGACGGGACATGCCCGTTCTTGATCATCCGATATAAGGGAGTATGGTTGCCGATGACGTGGTCTTGTCCGATCACTTCATCAATCGTCTCGGGCCGCATACGAAAAGCCAAAGGTTCATTATGCATGTATATCCTCCTAGCGTACGTTTGTTCTTTCATTATACTGTAAAACATTAGTGAAGTCATTTGCAAGAACCAATGATACAATTATGCTATACTGATTTCAGCAATTTTAGTAAAGGACGATGCCCAATGAAAATATCCACTAAAGGCCGATACGGGCTTACAGTAATAGTAGAATTAGGACGAAAATATGGAGAAGGTCCCGTGCCTTTGCGTAAAATCGCAGAAGAGCAAAATCTCTCCGAAGCATATTTGGAACAACTCATCCCGCCTTTACGCAACAGCGGAATGGTGAAGAGTGTCCGCGGGGCATACGGCGGCTATAAACTCGCCAAAGATCCTTCTGAAATTATGGCAGGTGACATCATCCGTTTGCTTGAAGGACCGATCCAATTAGTCGAAGGATTGGATGACGATGATATTCCGCAACGCGAACTATGGAAACGAATTGGAGATGCAATCCGAGGGGTATTAGATCATACGACGATCAAGGATTTAATTGAATTTGAAGATACGTCCACTATCGACGAATACATGTTCTATATTTAAAGGAGTTTAGCTATGAAACCAGCTATATATTTAGATTATGCTGCAACGACACCGATGCATCCAGTCGTATTGGAGCGATTCACGACTGCGTTGCAAGATACGTATGGTAATCCTTCAAGTACACATCAATTCGGTCGTCACGCGAAGAAAGTGCTGGAAGATGCTCGCAAAACGTTAGCATCCTCGATCAATGCGTCACCCAATGAAATCATTCTTACTTCTGGAGGAACAGAAGCGGATAACTTAGCGATTTTTGGGTACGTACAGTCGGTGAAAACAGAAGGCAAACATATTATCACAACGGAAATCGAACATCATGCGGTGTTAAACCCGTGTAAACAACTGGAGTCACAAGGCTATAACGTGACTTATCTATCACCTGACCGCAATGGGGTCATTACGGCAGAGCAAGTTCAGCACGCGTTAACAGAAGAAACCATTTTAGTCTCTATTATGTACGGAAACAATGAAGTGGGAACGATCCAGCCAATTGCGGAGATCGGTCAGCTACTCTCGACACATCAGTCCGTATTCCACACAGATGCGGTGCAAGCTTACGGTACGTGCCAACTCGATGTTGAAGAGTTGCGAGTCGATTTATTGTCAGTTTCAGCACATAAACTGAACGGACCCAAAGGCATAGGCTTTCTTTATCAGCGAAATGGCAAGGTGCTGTCGAGTCAAGTACTCGGAGGTTCACAAGAGAAGAAACGCCGCGCAGGTACAGAAAATGTACCAGCCGCAGTTGCATTTGCAGAGGCGGTATCCATTGCCGAGCAATCAAAACTAGTTAAACAAGAAAACTATTCTACGTTTAAACAAAAAATGGCGGAAGTCTTTGAGAAACACCAAATCGATTTCCGACCGACCATTCCCCACGCAGTAGCATCTTTACCGCATATTTATCATGTATCGTTTCCAGGCACTGATGTGGAGACATTTTTGATGAGCTTGGATTTAGAAGGCATAGCTGTATCAAGCGGTTCCGCTTGTACTGCAGGGTCATTTGAACCGTCACATGTCGTAACAGCTATGTTTGGTACAGAATCAGATAAAGCTAGGAACTCAATCCGCATTAGTTTCGGCTATGACTTGGATGAGGCCATTATAGAAGAAGCAGCAAATCGAATCGCAAGTGTAGTCAAACGACTAGTGAAATGAATTAAGTAAAGGATGAACAATATGACAACGAAAAAAGCACCTGCCGATACACGCGTAGTCATTGGAATGTCAGGCGGAGTGGACTCTTCGGTTGCGGCATTACTCTTAAAACAACAAGGTTATGAAGTGATTGGAATCTTCATGAAAAACTGGGATGACACGGACGAATCGGGACATTGTACCGCGACAGAAGATTTCGAAGATGTACGCAGTGTCTGTGATCAGATCGGCATTCCGTATTACTCTGTTAATTTTGAAAAACAATATTGGGATAAAGTATTCACGTATTTTCTTGATGAATATAAAAAAGGCCGCACACCAAATCCAGATGTAATGTGTAATAAAGAAATTAAATTCAAAGCATTCCTCGAACACGCAAAAAGTCTAGGTGCCGATTATTTGGCGACTGGACATTATGCACAAGTCGTAGAACGCGAAAACGGTGTAGCGATGCTCCGTGGTGTAGACAATAATAAAGATCAAACCTACTTCTTAAATCAATTAACACAAGAACAACTTCAGCAAGTACTATTTCCTCTAGGTCATATGGAGAAAAGTGAAGTCCGTGAAATCGCAGAACAAGCAGGTCTCGCAACTGCGAAGAAAAAAGATTCAACTGGCATTTGCTTCATTGGTGAACGCAATTTCAAGGAGTTTCTTGGGGAGTACTTACCTGCACGTCCAGGCGAGATGCAGACAATGGCGGGAGTGAAGATGGGCACGCATGACGGACTCATGTATCACACAATTGGACAGCGTCACGGTCTAGGTATTGGTGGAGCTGGAGAACCTTGGTTTGCGGTTGGTAAAGACTTGGAACGCAATGTGTTGCTAGTTGAACAAGGCTTCTATCACGACACATTATTCTCAACTAGTTTACAAGCAACGGATATGAATATTTGTACACCGAAAGAATTACCGGAGACATTCACGTGTACAGCTAAATTCCGTTATCGTCAGCCGGATACGAAAGTTACTGTGCAGTTAGTTGGTGATGAAGCGATCGTCACTTTCGATGAACCAGTTCGCGCAGTCACGCCAGGACAAGCTGTCGTGTTGTATGACGGTGATGAGTGCCTAGGTGGCGGGACAATTAATGAAGTATATAAAGATGGCAAGAAACTGACGTACGTCGGATAAGGAGGCAACAGCATGTCGATACATCAAGATGCGATTAAAGAAATGCAAGAAGGCAATTATGAAAAAGCGATTGAGCTTTTCATGAAAGCAGTAGAAGAAAATCCGGAAGAGCCTACAGGCTATATCAATATTGGAAACATTTTTGCATCGCTTGGAGACGCTGAGCAGGCGGAACCATTTTTCCAAAAAGCGTTGACGCTTGATGAAAATGCAGGAACCGCTTTTTATGGACTGGCGAATCTGTATTACAATCAAGAGCGCTTTGAAGAAGCAGCAAAATTATATGAAAAAGCCATCAATACAGGATTGAATTCTGCCGATGCCTATTTCATGCTCGGTAAAAGTATAGAACAAACAGGTAATGACCGCTTAGCATTGCCTTATTTGCAACGTGCCGTTGAATTAAATCCTGACGATCAGGAAGTGGCATTGTCGTATGGGATTTTACTAGCTAAGCTCGAATTATTTAAAGAAGCTAAGCCCGTATTCGAATCCATTTTGGCAGTGGCTCCTGATCATGCGGATAGCCATTATAATTTGGGCGTTTTATATGCCGTTTCAACAGAAGACAAAACAAGTGCACTATCACACTTAGAGCAAGCCTTCACTGCAGAACCTGACCATACCCAGGCGCGTTATTTATTCGATATGATCAAGCTTGGGGAACAGGGCGAGTAATACAGTAGGTGAAAAGGAGGGAGACCTAGCGATGAGTGAAAACGGACAATATATAATCGGTAGGCCGGTCGTGACAATTTTTCATAATACGACGAATCTATTTTCCATCGTCAAGTTGAAAGTCACATCTACCAATACCGACTACCGCGACAGTGAAATAGTGATCAAAGGGTCATTCCCTCCTTTAGTTGCGGAAGAAGAGTATAAATTTACGGGTCGACTTGTTACCCATCCGGTACATGGACAGCAGTTCGATGTGCAGACGTTCTCGAAAGAGTTACCTGCAACAGAGGCGGGTTTGATCCATTATCTTTCGGGTGATTTATTTCCTGGAATTGGGAAGAAAACAGCTAGTGATATTGTCAAGACACTTGGTAATAACGTCATTCAGAAAGTTCTTGAAGACCGTAGCGTACTTGACCAAATCCCGCGTTTAAGTGACGAGCGGAAAGATACGCTCGTTTCCGTGTTGCAGGAGAATCTAGGTCTTGAACGGACGATGGTGCAACTGAATGAATGGGGCTTCGGTCCACAAGTGGCCATGCGGATCTATCAAGCGTATCAAGATGATGCCATCACGATTCTGACAGAAAATCCATACCGTTTAATTCAGGAAATCGAAGGAATCGGTTTCCAACGTGCAGACGATCTAGCGAAACAACTAGGGCTCGTCGGGGATCATCCTGCGCGTATTAAGGCAGCAGTTTATTACAGCGTACATAGTGAAGTACAGTCAGCAGGACATGTCTACGTAGAGTCTGAGGTGATCTTACCACAAGCGAAGCAGTTGCTTGAATCGAGTCAGGCGCATATAATTTCCTACGAATCGATTACCCAAGCAGTGATTGAACTCGTCGAAGAAGGCGCATTGTCTGCTGAAATGCAACGTCTCTACTTACCTTCTCTTTATTTTTCAGAAATCGGTATCGCTGCTAAAGTAAATAAAATTCTTGAAAATGAAGTAGCTGAACAATTTCCTGCTTCAGAAATTAGAAAAGCTATAGGTGAAATTGAAGAACGCTTGGAAGTGCAATATGCCGAAACGCAAGTCGAAGCCATCGAGCGCGCCCTTCATTCTTCACTGCTCGTGTTAACGGGGGGACCAGGGACAGGGAAGACAACGGTAATTAGAGGATTGGTTGAGGCGTATGCAGAACTGCATGGCGTCTCACTCGACCTCGACGAGTATGCTCGAAAAAAAGAACCGTTTCCGATCATTTTGGCAGCACCTACTGGACGCGCTGCGAAACGCATGTCCGAATCGACGGGATTACCTGCCATGACGATCCATCGTCTCCTCGGATTTACGGGTCAAGACGACGAAGAAGAGACAGAACGCGAAGTGGATGGCAATCTTATCATCATTGATGAAACATCCATGGTAGATACTTGGCTCATGCATCAGCTGTTAAAAGCTGTCCGCAACGATGCACAGTTATTATTCGTTGGAGACCAGGATCAACTGCCTTCCGTTGGACCTGGACAAGTGTTGCGTGATTTCATGCAGTCAGGAAAAATTCCAGTTGTTGAACTGACGGATATTTTTCGACAAAGTGAAGGCTCGACTATCATTGAAATGGCGCATATGATCAAGCAAAAGGAATGGACGATGGACGTCACAAAGAAGACATCGGACCGTTCATTTATCAAAGCTTCAAGTGATCAAATTTTGCCTGCAGTCAAACAAATTGTCCAAAATGCAACATCAAAAGGACATTCTATTAAAGACATCCAAGTACTGGCACCGATGTATAAAGGTCCTGCAGGCATAGATGGTTTGAATAAAATGATCCAAGAAGTCACGAATCCGCCTGCAGAAGGAAGAAAAGAAATGGTTTTCGGTGAAACGACCTATCGCGTCGGAGATAAAGTGCTGCAACTTGTCAACCAACCGGAAAGTAATGTCTTTAACGGAGATATGGGCGAAGTCGTTGCGATCATGTTAGCGAAAGAAACTACTGACAAGAAAGCGATCATGGTGGTCTCCTATGACGGCAATGAAGTGCAGTACGAGCGAAGTGATTTGAATCAGCTGACACTTGCGTATTGTTGTTCTATCCATAAATCCCAAGGAAGTGAATTTCCGATTGTTGTCATGCCGATCGTGAGAAGTCAGCGGAAAATGTTGCGACGTAATTTACTATACACAGGGATTACGCGCGCAAAGAACTTCTTAATACTGTGCGGTGAAGCGGAAGAATTTAAAGCGGGTATTGCACGTACTGACGAAACGGAACGGCAGACCACGCTAAAAGAACGTATTACGGGTGAAACACAAGAAAATCAGACAACACCTCGCGAGGAAACCATTGCACTCGATGCAACACCTGCGAAAGTGACAGTTGAACCGCAAGATTCATCGCGAGCAAAGCTAACAATGGACAATTTTACTGGCATCGACCCGCTCATTGGCATGAACAATGTGTCGCCATTTGACTTTCTTGAAGTGACTGATTGACAAAGCGAGAGAACTTTCCTATAATTCGTTTAGAAATAATCAAAAACGTTGAAGGAACAAGTACCTGTTTATTCTGTGTCATAGAAAAGAGCTTCTTGGCTGAAAAAGCTCTCTCAGATTTACAGCGAACGCTATTCCGAAGTTGCAGGCTAATCCCTGCCGTCTTGCCGCGTTAAGGCAACTCGAGATACCGCGTCATGCGGTAATTAGGGTGGTACCGCGATCAATGAAACCTTCGCCCCTTTATACAAGGGGTGGAGTTTTTTTAATTTTAGGAGGAGCAAAACGATGAGAAAACTTACGGCATCTGAAATTCGCCAAATGTTTTTAGACTATTTTAAAGAGCATGGGCATACTGTAGAACCATCAGCTGCATTAGTGCCAGTTGATGATGCATCACTATTATGGATCAACAGTGGAGTCGCTACATTGAAGAAATATTTTGATGGACGAGTGATTCCCGAAAACCCGCGAATTGCGAATGCACAAAAATCAATCCGCACAAACGATATTGAAAATGTCGGCTATACAGCGCGTCATCATACGTTCTTTGAAATGCTTGGCAACTTTTCTATTGGTGATTATTTCAAAGAAGAAGCAATTATTCGTGCGTGGGACTTTCTGACAAATGAACAATGGATCGGCTTTGATCCAGAACGCCTGTCCATTACTATTCATCCGGAAGATGAAGAAGCGTACACCATTTGGAAAGATCAGATTGGTATTCCAGTCGAGCGTATCATTCGTCTTGAAGGAAACTTTTGGGATATCGGTGAAGGCCCAAGTGGTCCAAACTCCGAAATCTTCTACGATCGCGGACCAAGTTACGGTGACGACTTCTCCGATCCTGAATTGTATCCAGGTGGAGAAAACGAACGTTATTTGGAAATTTGGAACTTAGTATTCTCTGAGTTCAATCATAATCCTGATAACACATACACACCGCTTCCAAAGAAAAACATCGATACAGGAATGGGTCTTGAGCGCATGGCATCTGTGATCCAGGACGTGCCTACAAACTTCGATACGGACTTGTTTTTACCAATCATTGAAGCTGTAGAAAATGTATCAGGCAGAAAATACGGCCAAACTACGCAAGCAGACACGGCGTTTAAGGTAATTTCAGATCATATCCGCACTGTAGCATTCGCTATTGGGGACGGAGCACTTCCTTCCAATGAAGGCCGTGGCTATGTACTGCGTCGTCTATTACGAAGAGCCGTTCGTTTCGCGAAACAATTAGGTATTGATAAGCCATTTATGTACATGCTGGTGCCAATTGTTGGGGATATCATGAAAGACTTCTATCCTGAAGTCCACGATAAACAAGCGTTCATTATGAAAGTCGTAAAAAACGAAGAAGACCGTTTCCACGAAACATTGCATGACGGTATGGCGATCCTATCGACGATCATTGAGAAGGCCAAAGCTTCAGGTTTGCCAATCGTCTCAGGCAGTGATGCGTTCAAGCTTTATGACACATATGGTTTCCCGTTTGAATTAACGGAGGAATTTGCCCTTGAGGAAGATGTAGCAGTCGACCGTATCGGATTTGACGAAGAAATGGCTGCACAACGAAACCGTGCACGTGCTGCGCGTGCTACATCAGACTCCATGCATATTCAATCGGGTGTTCTCGGTGAAGTGCATGAAGCAAGTGAATTCATTGGCTATGGTCAACTAGAAACCACTGCGATCGTTAGTGTTCTGGTTCAAGATGGTCAACGCATCACACATGCATCTGAAGGGGAAACGGTACAAATCATTTTGGATCGGACTCCGTTTTATGCAGAAAGTGGCGGTCAAGTAGCTGATAAAGGTACAATCTCAAACGAATCATTCACAGCGGAAGTTCGCGACGTAAAAAAAGCGCCTAATGGACAGAACTTGCACACAGTCTTCATCAGTTCAGGTGAATTGAATGAAGGTGTATCAGTTCACACAAAAGTGGACGAGTTCTCACGCAATCTGACGGTCAAAAATCACACGGCTACACACTTATTGCACCGCGCATTGAAAGATGTTCTAGGTGAACATGTCAATCAAGCAGGTTCATATGTTGGTCCAGATCGTCTTCGCTTTGACTTCTCTCATTTTGGACAAGTCACGAAAGAAGAACTTGAGCGCATTGAATTCCAGGTTAATGAACAAGTTTGGGCAGGTATTCCCGTCAATACCATCATTTCACCAATTGCAGAAGCAAAAGAAATGGGTGCAATGGCATTGTTCGGTGAAAAATACGGCGATATCGTTCGCGTGGTCAAAGTCGGTGATTACTCTGTCGAGCTGTGTGGAGGATGTCACGTTGTCAACACATCTGACATCAACGTATTCAAAATCGTTTCTGAAAGCGGCATTGGAGCGGGCACACGCCGTATTGAAGCCTTCACGGGTGGACAAGCATTCCGTTCATTTAAAGAAGATCAAGCTGTCATCGATCAAGTAGCAGCGACGGCAAAAGCTACCCCGAAAACAGTTGTCACAAAAGTCGAATCGATTCTCGCTGACTTTAAAGAACTTCAACGGGAAAATGAATCATTGCAAGCGAAAATGGGCAACAGTCAATTGGCTAGTATTATGGAAACAGCTCAGCAGATCGAAGACGTCACTGTCATTTCTGCAAATGTAGAAGTAAAAGACAATAACGGTTTACGTCAATTGATCGATGAAATGAAACAAAAAACTTCCAAAGGCGTCATTGTACTGGGTACAGTTACGGACGGGAAAGTGATGCTAGCGGCTGGTGTTACGGATGATTTAAAAGGCGGAAACTACCACGCAGGTAAAATCGTCAACCATGTTGCGTCACTTTGTGGCGGAAAAGGTGGCGGGCGTCCGGATATGGCAATGGCAGGGGCGAAAGATGCGTCAAAACTTGATGATGCGCTTCAATCCGTGTATGATTATGTAAAATCTGTTTAACCATTTTGAAGAGCGATTCATCATAAAATATAGATACATGTTACTAGTTACATTTCATTGGGGTGGCTAAAGTGTCTACCCCGATGATTGAACTGGAATGAATACGAACGGTGGTTAATCCACAAATCTATTTACTATATATATTATGACGGTAGATCGTTATACACATAAATGGAAATCGGAAAGCGGGGTGTCGAGTATGAATTCGTCCGATGAAACGATGAAGTTTAACTTTCCTGAAGAATCGATGGAGGAAGAAGTCAAAACAGTCATGCTCCACGTTTACAAATCATTAGAAGAAAAAGGGTATAATCCAATTAACCAGATGGTTGGCTATTTACTATCTGGAGATCCAGCCTATATTCCGCGCCACGAAGACGCTCGTAGTTTGATAAGGAAACTGGAACGAGACGAAATTCTAGAGGAATTGGTTAAGTTCTATATCCGAGAAAACAGAGGTAAAGCAGAATGAGAACTATGGGATTGGACGTTGGCTCAAAAACCGTTGGCATTGCGATAAGCGATAGTCTCGGTTGGACAGCCCAAGGAATCGAAACCATCAAAATTGATGAAGCGGTAGGTTCCCTCGGGATGAAACGAGTCAAACAATTGACAGAAGAATACGAAGTGACGGAGTTTGTCGTCGGGTACCCTAAGAATATGAATAATACAATAGGCCCCCGTGGAGAAGCATCTGAACAGTACGCTGAGAAGTTACGCGAGAAGTTCGGTTTGCCTGTCATTTTGTGGGATGAACGATTAACTACCATGGCTGCTGAACGCGTTTTGATTGAAGCGGATGTCAGCCGTAAAAAGCGTAAATCGGTCATTGATAAAATGGCAGCTGTCATGATTTTACAAGGTTATTTGGATTCACAAAAAAACTAGAGGTGATTAAACAATGGAACACGGACAAGAAACAATGACAATCGTAGATGAGAACGGCGAAGAGCACGTATGTGAAGTAATTTTAACATTTGATTCAAAAGAATATGAAAGATCGTATGTGCTTTACCACATTTTGGATGGCGAAGAGACAGATGATGACGAGGAAGTGGAAATTCATGCATCCGCATTTATCCCGACTGAAGAGGGAGAAGATGGCGGAGCACTACTTGAAATCGAATCCGATGAAGAATGGGATATGATCGAAGAAGTATTGAACACATTCCTTGATGAAGAAGAGTAAGCGATAATCTCATGTGACGGGCGGAATGGTGCTGACCGTTCCGTCTTTTTAATGGAATTATCTATTGCGAAAGAAGAGGTGAGGCTTGTGGGAAAAGAGCCCCAAAGAAAAAAGGAAGTCATGTTTGAACGTATGTTAGAACAGAAGGAAGAAGTGAGAACCGTCAGAAAAATAGTGCTTTGGATTGTGGCAGTCGTATTGGTTGTAGGGATAGTTGGAGGATTTTCAGTCTATACATACATAAAAAGTGCCTTGGAGCCTGTTGATCCGGATTCGGAAAAGATCGTAGAAGTAGAAATTCCGATCGGTTCAGGTTTGGATGTAATTTCAGAAAAACTGGAAGAGTCGGGTATCATTAAAAATGCTCGGGTATTCAAATACTATGCAAAAGTAAACAACGAAGCAGATTTCCAGGCTGGCACGTATGGATTAACACAGTCCATGACGCCAGATGAATTGATTAAGAGTCTGAAAACAGGTGTAGTCTATCGCACACCAGTATTTACATTAACGATTCCAGAGGGATTAACGATTGATCAAATTGCAGAAAGAACAAGCAAAAAGACGACAATTACCAAAGAGCAGTTTATGGAGTATGTGACGAATGAACAAGTCATTCAAGAATATATGGCCAAGTATCCAGATGTTATAACAAAAGAAATTCTTAATGAGAATATACGCTATGCACTGGAAGGTTATTTATTCCCAGCTACGTATCCGTTCTACGAGGAAAAGCCTACTGTCAAAGAAGTGGTTGATACGATGGTGGATGCCACTGTGCAAAACGTCATACCGTATAAAGCGTATTGGGCGGAGGAAGGCAAAAATCGTTCTGTTCATAAAATGCTAACATTTGCCTCCTTGCTAGAAAAAGAAGCAACGGGACAATCAGATCGTGAAGCCATTGCGAGTGTCTTCAATAATCGTATTGAACAAGGTATGCCGCTGCAAACAGATCCGACGGTTTTATATGCGTTAGGAGAACATAAAGCTCGCGTCATGAATGAAGATTTGAAAGTGGATAATGTCTATAATACGTACAAAAATAAAGGATTACCGCCAGGGCCCATTTCAAATGCCGGAACTGCTTCACTCCAGGCAACTGTAGATCCTTCCAAGACTGGCTACTTGTTCTTCTTGGCAGATAAAAATGGCGTGAATCATTTTGCTAAAACATATGAAGACCATTTGAAAAACAAAGCAAAGTATATCGACAGCCAATATAAATAACACGTCGTAAAGGGGAAGTAGATATGACGGACTACAACACGTACATTAGCCGCTTTGTAGAAGTAAAAGAGCCGCTCATCCTAGAGATGGAGCACTACGCTGCTGAGCATCGTGTGCCAATCATGGATGATACAGGCTTGTATACGTTAATCGGACTGCTACAAATACAGCAGCCGAAACGTATTCTAGAAATTGGAAGCGCAATCGGCTATTCGGCTATTCGATTGGCGAAAGCTTTTCCTGACGCTGTCATTTATACAGTCGAGCGCGATACAGAGCGATATGAGAAAGCGGTCGAGTATATTGAGCGCAGCGGACTACAGGAGCGTATTATCATTATTCATGATGATGCGCTCGAGTTAGATGAAACCAAGTTACCACAAGAACCATTTGATGCACTGTTCATCGACGCAGCAAAAGGGCAATATCGAAAGTTTTTCGACAAATATAGCCCGCTCGTCGGTCCTGCAGGTGTAATCTATTGTGATAATATGTTCATGCATGGTATGGTGCTGTTGGAAGATGCAGACATACCAAAACGCAACCGCACCATGATACGTAATTTGCAACAATTCACGGGCTGGGCGATGCAGAACGATCACTATGACACATCTCTAGTTCCAATAGGAGACGGCATTTTAATCGCTGTGAAAAAGTAGTAAACAGTAGGCCACAAAAGGGGAATCACTGTGAAGAAAAAACCTGTCGTGATTGGTATTACCGGTGGTTCTGGCTCCGGTAAGACAAGTGTCACAAAGAAGATACATGAAGTATTCCAAGGTCATTCAGTCGTCGTCATTGAACAAGACGATTATTATAAAGACCAATCACATCTAGTATTTGAGGAAAGATTAACAACAAATTATGATCATCCATTAGCATTCGATACCGACCTTCTGATCCAACATATTCATCAGCTGATTAACAGACAGCCAATCGAAAAGCCCACCTATGATTACACATTGCATACACGTTCTTCTGAAAAAGTAACCGTGGATTCACAAGATGTCATCATTCTTGAAGGAATCTTAGTGTTGGAAGATGAACGATTGCGTGATCTCATGGATATCAAGCTGTTTGTTGATACGGATTCTGATATTCGCATTATTCGTCGTATTTTACGGGATATTCATGACCGTGGACGTACAGTAGATTCAGTCGTCGAGCAATACGTAAACGTTGTGCGTCCGATGCATAATCAGTTTATTGAACCGACAAAAAAGTATGCTGATATAATTATTCCGGAAGGCGGCGAAAACGCGGTCGCAATCGATTTGATGGTAACGAAGATAAAAACAATTCTTGCTTCTGTTGACGAAGTATAATATGATGATGACATAATTTTAAATTAATTCAGCATCCGCGAGAGTTTCTATAGAAAAACTAGGATGCATGCAAGGCTAGCAAGAGTTTTTTTCATCTAGATCAGAATACGAAACAGAAAAAAAGTATAGTCAAAACTAAAATAGTTCCGCTATGTCACATAATTGAAGTTAGTGTGACATAGTATTTTTATGAACAGACATTTAAGGAGTGTTATGACATGGTTTCAGAAAAGAAATTTCCAATGACGGCCGCAGGTAAAGCGAAGTTAGAAGAAGAACTAGAGCATTTGAAAACAGTTAAACGTGTGGAAGTAGTAGAACGCATCAAAATTGCACGGAGCTACGGTGATTTATCGGAAAACTCGGAGTACGATTCAGCGAAAGAAGATCAAGCATTTGTCGAAGGGAAAATTTCTTCTATTGAAGGAATGATTCGTAATGCGGTCATTATTACTGAAGATGAATTGAATACAGATGAAGTCCAATTAGGTAAAACAGTTACATTTAAAGAAATTCCTGATGGTGAAAAAGAGACCTATACGATTGTTGGTTCAGCTGAAGCTAATCCACTAGAAGGTTTGATCTCAAACGACTCGCCAATTGCGAAAGCGTTAATTGGTCGAAAAAAAGATGACAAAGTAAAGATCCAGACTCCCGGCGGTGAAATGTCAGTAGAAATACTTGAGATAAAATGATACACGTACCGTCTTCTGGCTAACAGAAGACGGTATTGCTAATTTTTATTCCCACCGCGGTATACGTTTTTCATTTCATAGTGAAGGAGATGTCTGAAATGGCGGATCAAGATCCAAAATATTCGAGAATGTCAAGAAAACAAGGCAATAAAGCGAGCAAAGTGAATAAAGCATTGAATATTTCAATTGGTGTAGTAGTTTTCCTCATTGCGGTCGTTGCCATAATTTTCATCAACGGTAATGACGATCAACAAGAAATGGCGATTGATGAGCCCAAGCAATCCACACAGTCCGAAACAGCTCCAATTGAACCTATCGTTTTAGACGATGAGGACGAGTTGGACAAGCTTGAAGCAAAAGAGCCGAATGAGGCAGAGGAACCAGAAGCTCAGACCCCAGAAGAAGAAAACGAAGTGATAAATGAAGTGGTTGAAGAACCGGAAGCGCCAGTAGTTGAAGCGCCTAAAGTAGAAGAACCGAAAAAGGTAGAACCTAAAAAGGAAAAACCGAAGAGAGAAACTTCATCGGATTCGGGCAAGAAAGTTGTTGTGAATCCTGACTGGAAACCTATTGGAACAAAACAAACAGGCGAGCACGTCTCGAAATACGATGGTCAGTCCGATGACTGGTTTGAGAAAAAGAAAGCCATAGCCTATGCAACCGGCATGTCGGAAGATCAAATGTATTTTGAGCGTATTCAAAATGGTGGTAGTCCTCAAAAATCAGAAGGTATTGTAAGAAGCAAGGACAATTCCAAAAAATACAAAGTATATCTTGAATGGGTTGATGGCCAAGGTTGGAAACCTGTGAGAATGGAAATATTGAAGTAAGTTTATCGAACTATCAATGTGCTGCCTTCCGTGCAGCACATTCTAGTAAGTAGAAAAGAGGAGAGGACATAAATGAAAATAGCAATCGTTGGTGCGATGGAGGAAGAAGTTGAAATCCTACGCAGAGAAATTGGACTTGGAAAAATCACGACTATTGGAAACTGTGAGTTTATTGAAGGGAAAGTAGGCAAGCATCAAGTGATTGTGACGAAGAGTGGTATCGGAAAAGTAAACGCTGCCATGGCAACCGCAATCCTTTTGCAAAACTTTAAACCTGACATAGTGTTGAATACAGGTTCTGCGGGTGGAACTAATCCTGAACTTGAAGTAGGAACGATTGTAATATCTGATTATGTCCTACATCATGATGTCGATGTAACTGCATTCGGCTATGAGCTTGGCCAAGTACCTCAACTTCCTGCAAGCTTTCCTTCAGATCCTAAACTAATCGAATTTGCTAGAGAAGCTGTTATTGAGTTAGATACATATGAACATGCTGTGGGAACCATCGCTTCAGCTGATACTTTCATGGCCGACGCTGAAAAAGTTCTACAAGTTAAAAATAGATTTCCACGCGTAATTGCTGTAGAGATGGAAGCAGCTGCTGTTGCGCAAGTATGTTATCAGTTTAACACGCCATGTGTTGTCATCCGGGCACTTTCTGATATTGCCGGAAAAGAATCAACAGTTAGTTTCGATGAATTTTTACCGCTAGCTGCCAAACACTCGTCACAGATTGTTTTGCGTGTCATCTCGAAACTTTGATCGTTCTATGATAAAATGTCTAAGTAAACAGACTAGCAGTTCATTTGGTTGATAGGAGGGATATTCAATGGGATTCTTAATGGGTGGAGTGTTTATTGTCACAGCATTATTAGCAGCAGTTATTTTACGCGAGGTTAAAGCTGACTGAGAAAAGAAACAAAGCGTTTCCGATGTGCGGGGGCTGTGGGCCTCTGTTGCACAATCGGAAACGCTTTTTGTATTATTGATACTCATGTTTGAATGATTGATATAATTTGACGATTGCCCGTTTCTCGATACGTGAAACATAGCTCCTGGAAATATTCAGTTGCTCGGCAATTTCTTTTTGTGTCATCGGCTGATCATCCAGCAAGCCATAGCGTCTTTGAATGATTTCCAACTCGCGGGAGTCTAGTTTATCCAAATGACGGTAGAGTCGCTCTTTTTGTTCATTTTGTTCTACGGTTGTTTGTGGGGGTATGTCGTTTGTTTGAAGGAGGTCCGCGATTTCTAGGGATTGGCCATCTTTATCCATGCCGATTGGTTCGTAGAGAGAAACATCTTTTTGCACCTTTTTCTGTGTTCGTAAATACATAAGAATTTCATTTTCTATACAGCGAGCTGCGTACGTTGCGAGCTTGGTTTTTCGATCTGGTGTAAAGCTGTTGACAGCTTTCATCAGACCGATCGCTCCTATAGAAATATAATCATCAAGAAGTTCATGCTTCGGCTGGAACTTCTTGACGATATGGGCGACCAAACGCATATTGTGTTCAATAAGTTCATTACGTGCACTTTCATCACCTTCAGCTAATCGTCTCAGGCACTCTGCTTCTTCTTTCTTGGACAATGGACGAAGGAAAGCTTGCCCTCTGATATAACCGATTAGCGCGGGGATCTCTAACCATAATTGCATGACGGCCAGGAAAAACCCGCTCATGTGACCACCTCCGATTATTAGTAGTTTACTCTATGCAAACGACGGAAGGTCTATCACTGACAAGAAATGCGATAAAATCAGACATAGTTGTGCGTGCATGCTGCACAACTATGTTATAATCAGACAAGAATTTGTTGTAGGGCGGAGAGGATAATGTGTTAAATCATTTTTTACCGAGTGCTTATGTAAAATCCGTTTTGTTGATTAAACCGGAAGACCTTCTTGAAAAAGGTTTTAAAGGGATCATTACAGATTTAGATAACACACTCGTTGAATGGGATCGTGCGGATGCTACGCAAGATATTATGGCGTGGTTCAAGTCTATGCGCGATGCCGGCTTGCAAATCACAGTTGTTTCCAATAACCATATTGAACGCGTCAGTCACTTTTGTGATCCATTAGGCATTCCGTATATTTGCGAAGCGCGTAAGCCGATGAAAAAATCATTTCATCAGGCACTTGCTACATTGGGCTTGCCCAAAAGAGAAGTCGTCATGATTGGCGATCAATTGTTAACGGATATCTTGGGTGCAAATCGAGTGGGACTGCAGTCGATATTAGTTGTCCCTGTCGCAAGTTCCGATGCGACCATTACGAAGTTCAACCGTGCGATTGAACGACGGATTATGGCAAGGTTTAAAAGAAAAGGATTACTTACGTGGGAGGACTAAATTTGGAATTGATCAAGTGTATTGGATGCGGTATTACGATCCAAACGACGGATAAAACAATGGAAGGCTATGCGCCACCGGCTTCATTGGAAAAAGAAGATGTCATATGCCAACGTTGTTTTAAATTACGAAACTATAACGAATTACAGCCAGTATCCTTATCAGGAGACGACTTTTTAGCGATTTTAAACGGAATCGGTGAAAAACAAGGCTTGATCGTGAAAGTGGTGGATATTTTTGATTTCAACGGTAGTTGGATCAATGGATTACATCGCTTTGTAGGTAAGAAGGATATTTTATTAATTGGCAACAAGGCAGATATCCTACCGAAAGCGATCAATCCGCAACGAGTGAAAAATTGGATGAAGACAGAAGCTGCAAAGTTAGGTCTCAGACCAATTGACGTATTGCTTGTGTCTGCTGTAAAAGGCAACGGCATGAGTGAAGCACTTGACGCGATTGAGAACTATCGTAAGGGTAAGGACGTTTATGTAGTTGGCTGTACGAATGTAGGCAAATCTACTTTTATTAACCGGATCATCAAAGATGCGACAGGCATGGACGATGTAATTACGACGTCTTATTTCCCAGGAACCACTCTGGATGTGGTGGAAATTCCCTTGGATGACGGAAAAATGCTGATGGATACACCGGGTATTATCAATGATCATCAAATGGCCCATCACTTGGATCCTCATGATTTGAAGTTGATTACACCGAAGAAAGAACTCAAACCGAAAGTCTATCAGCTGAATGCTGAACAAACATTATTCATTGGCGGACTTGCACGTTTTGACTTCATTCAAGGTGGTCGATCTTCTTTCAACATTTATGCAGCAAACAGTTTGCCAATTCACCGGACGAAGTTGGAAAATGCTGATGAATTGTACAAAAACCATCTCGGTGACATGCTATCTCCACCAGGACCTGCATCACTTGAGAAGTTGCCGTCACTTGTACGTCATGAATTTTCGATTAAGGAAGCGAAGACGGACCTAGTGATTTCAGGCCTTGGCTGGATTACGATTCAGCACGCTGATGTAAAAGTGGCTGTACACGCACCAAAAGGTGTGAATGTTGAAATCAGACCTTCATTGATTTAAGAGGGACAGGAGGAAGACCAGATGAAAAAATGGTATGCGGTTATAGGCGATCCAATCGCGCAATCGATGTCACCGGTCATGCATGATCAGTGGTTTAAAGAAAACGCCTTGGACGCAACGTATATACCGATTCATGCAACAGCGGGAAGCCTAGAGCAAACGATAAACAGCTTGCGTTCACTTGGATGCAGTGGCTTCAATGTGACAGTACCCCATAAGCAGGCGATTCTCCCTTTCCTAGACGAAGTAGACGAATCGGCAATGGTCATGAATGCGGTCAACACAGTATATCAAACAGATGATGGTAAACTAATCGGTGCCAATACGGACGGAGCGGGGTTCGTGAAGTCGCTAGAAGAGTTTTCAGATTCGGTAAAAGGCCCGGTATTACTTATTGGAGCTGGCGGCGCGGCTAGAGGTATCGCCTTTGCTTTGCAATCAGCTGGCTACGGACCACTTTATTTCACGAATCGTACCGCTTTACGAGCTGCGGAACTAGCGGCAGATATGAAGGATGGTCATGCGCTTTCCATTGAAGACGCCAGAGATCGTCTCGGCGAGTTTGGACTTGTAGTGCAAACGACATCCGTCGGTATGAACTTTGCACAAGAAGGACTACCGCTCGATCCGAAGAATGTTGCAAACGGTGCAATAGTAGCGGACATCATTTACAATCCGCTTGAAACAGAATTTTTACGACAAGCAAAACAAGCAGGTGCGAAGACGATGAACGGTATAGGAATGTTCGTTCATCAAGGCGCTCTTGCTTTTGAAAAGTGGACAGGCGTCTATCCTGACACGAAAAAGATGAACGATATGATTACAATGAAAGTTGGCGGGTAAACATGTTAACAGGTAAACAAAAAAGATTTTTACGTAGCGAAGCACATCATTTGGACGCATTATTCCAAATTGGGAAAAGTGGTTTGACTGACGCAATCCTCTTGCAAATCGACGAAGCACTCGAAGCACGTGAATTACTAAAAGTGAGTGTCCTTCAAAATTGCGAGGAAGATAAAAAGGAAATTGCCGAAAAGATTGGCGCGTACAAAGGTATCCACGTAGTCCAAATCATCGGTAACACCATTGTTTTATACAGAGAATCGACAGAGAAGAAGCGCATACAATTACCGTAAGGAGAATCAGATGAAACAAATCGGCATTTTGGGCGGAACTTTCAATCCGCCACACACTGGACATTTATTAATTGCCAATGAAGTGCGCTATGCACTACAGTTAGATGAAGTATGGTTGATGCCTACTGCAGTCCCGCCTCATAAGATTGCGACAGGCGATGCATCAGCTGAACAGCGCTTGCAAATGGTGAAACTGGCGGTAGATGAAGTGGAAGGCTTGCGTGCGTCATCATTTGAAATTGAGCGCGGTGGAGTATCTTTTACGTATGATACGATGTCGCAGTTAATACAAGATGAAACAAATGTTCATTTTCATTTCATTATTGGCGGAGATATGATTGATCAGTTACCGACATGGTACCGAATTGAGGATTTACTCGAAATGGTTACGTTTATCGGTGTAAAACGTCCAGGTGCTGATAATACTTCTGCAATCCGGGTACAATTAGTAGAAACACCACAACTTGATTTGTCATCCACATTGATCCGCCAACGTTTTGTAGAAGGTGGAACCGTGCAACTTTTGATTCCCCCGGCTGTCGAAGCTTACATTCGAGAGGAGAGATTATATGGATCTTCAACAAGTTCGAAATGACTTAGAAAAACGCTTACCTAAAGCGCGGTATGAACACGTACTGCGAGTCACGGAAACCGCAATGAAATTAGCTGAAGAAGTGGGTGTATCAGTAGAAAAGGCTGAAATTGCTGGCCTATTTCATGATTATGCCAAATTTATGGATAAAGATGAATTACTCGAATTACTGAAACGAGATGAAGAGTATGAACTCTATGCACAATACCACTCCGAATTATGGCATGCGCCGGTTGGAGCTATGCTTGCGAAAGAACGTTATGGTGTAGAAGACCAAGATATCTTGCAGGCTATTCGTTTTCATACGACGGGACGTGCAGAAATGAGTGAGCTAGAGAAAGTGATCTATATCGCTGATTTAATCGAACCAGGCAGAAAGTTTCCGGGTATCGAAGAGCTACGCCAACGTATAGACGGAGAACCGCTGGAAGATCAAATGACAGAATGCATCCAGCATACATTTAAATTTTTAGTTCAGCGATATGCAGTCATTTTTCCCCATTCATTTGATTGCTATAATGAACACGTACGTAGAAGAAAGGAACAGTGAAATATGCCAACATTATTGGAATTAGCTTATGAAGCAGTAGATAGTAAGAAAGCAGAAGACATCGTAGTATTAAACATGGAGGGCATTTCACTAATTGCTGATCAATTCATCATTTGTCATGCTAACTCTGAAAGACAAGTACAAGCCATCGCGCGCGAAGTAGCGGATGCGGCTTCAAAAGAAGGTTACACAGTGAAACGTTTGGAAGGATTCGATGCGGGTCGTTGGATTCTAGTCGATCTTCTCGATGTAGTCGTGCATGTATTCCATAGAGATGAACGCGGATTCTATAACTTGGAAAAGCTATGGGGAGACGCACAGCTACTAAACGTTGAGGATGAAGTATGAGTTCTTCCTATTCAGCGTTCGCATCAATTTATGACGAACTAATGAATGATATCCCGTATGACGCCTATGTCGAGTTACTCGATTTGGCGTCTGCTGGCGTTTTCGGGAAAAAAGTATTGGATATAGGGTGCGGTACGGGTGTACTTTCTGCGAAACTTGCTAAAAAAGGGGCATACGTAACAGGTATTGATCTCTCCGCTGATATGCTCGGGGTCGCTTCACAACGTGCGCAGTCACTTTCACTAGATATTCAGTTTATCGAACAACCTATGCAGCGACTAGAGGTGGAAGATACATTTGATGCTGCCATCATCTCGATCGATTCCTTGAATTATATCATCCAGCAGCAAGATGTCGTGGAAACGTTTCGCCGAATTTATGGTGCGCTTGCTACAGGTGGAGTGTTGCTGTTTGATGTGCATTCATTATATAAAATGGATGAGATTTTCCTTGAAGGACCGTTTGTTTATGATAATCAACGTATTGCATATATTTGGCAAACTACCCCGGGAGAAGAGAATCACTCGATTTATTCTGAGCTGGCGTTTTTCGTAAAACAAGAAGATGATTCCTATCAGCGTTTTGACGAAGTACATAGGCAACGAACGTTCGCGGTGCCGGAATACGTTCGAATGCTTGAAGAAGTTGGATTTCGTATTGAACGGGTTTTTGCGGATTGGGAAGATGAAGCACCTGAAGAGGAGAGCGAAAGAATATTCTTCCAAGTTCGAAAATAGGACTACCATAGTATTTCGGAATCAGGTATAGTTAATAAGACTCCATACGGTGCTGAAAGAAAGGATGGTTGCTTATCCGTTCATTCCTTACCGAAAAATGGCGTACATTGATCATTCCTATTGCAGCATTCGCTGTACTTTCCACTGTTTTGTTCTTTCCCCGAGAACAGCCGGATCAACTTTCCGAAGAACATGGACAACCCCTATTTGAACCAATCGAATCTATGGAAACTACTGTGCAAAATAAAGAACTGGAAGCGCCTATTGAATTAGTCGCGGAAGCTGTCTCTGTTGCGATTCTGGTAGATGTTAAAGGTGCTGTGAAACATCCCGGACTTTATTCGATGCAAGACGGTGACCGATTACTTGATGCGGTCGATAAAGCAGGAGGCTACACAGAGGCCGCTGACACTAGGTTGTTGAATCACGCCCAAAGATTGCAGGATGAATCTGTCATCTATGTGCCAATCGCGGGAGAAGAGCCACCTGTATACGAGCAACCGGCGTCATCTTCCTCAATGGACAGTTCCACAGCAAAAGTAAATATCAATACCGCAAATGAAAGCGATTTTCAGACGCTTCCTGGCATCGGCCCAGCCAAAGCTATGGCGATTGTCCAATATCGGGAAGAACATGGACCTTTTTCGCAATTGGACGGAATAAAAAGCGTTTCAGGTATTGGTGACAAGACATTTGAAAAATTAGAACCACTTATTATTCTTAATTGATGGAGGCAACCGTATGGAGCGAATTACTTGGGATCAGTTCTTCATGGCGCAAAGTCATTTGCTGGCGATGCGCAGCACGTGCACGCGACTCTCGGTAGGATCCATTTTAGTACGCGATCAACGCATTATTGCTGGCGGCTACAATGGCTCGATATCGGGCGGAGATCATTGTATTGAACACGGCTGTTACGTCGTAGATAATCATTGTGTTCGGACGATACACTCGGAAATGAATGCATTACTACAATGTGCTAAATATGGTATACCGGTTGCAAAGGCGACCATTTATGTCACTCACTTCCCGTGTTTACAGTGTAGTAAAGCATTGATTCAAGCGGGTATTGAACGCGTTAAATATGCCGCAGATTATCGAAACAGTGAGTATGCACTTGAGTTATTTGCGCAAGCGGGTGTGGAGATTGTAAAAGTGCCGTTTGACGAGCGTTCTATTGACTTCGCCAGTGAAGAGAAATTTTCATTATTCAACGAAATGTTGACGAAAATGCAGGAACTTGGCGCTGAACCTGAAGAACTGGATACCCTTTTGCAAAGGGTGAATCATTTATTTGGCAATTAATCCGATCGATACGATGGATGTATATAGCGATTCCTGTTGCGATATCTGCGTTTGCAGCTGAGCTTTCAGGATCGCTTTTATTTTTGAATGTAGTATTCCTCATACCGTTCTACTTTTTACGCAAAGATTATCTACACCTTCTTCTTTGCTCACTTATTGCAAGTCTCTCCTTTTTCTATTTCTCAAGTCAATTTACATCACTTCCTGAGGACTCAGTCGTGACCTTTCATTGGAAAGATCAAGTGAAAATCGATGGCGCTAAAGTGAAAGGTTTCGCTACTCTGACTGATGGCACGGTCGTCTATATGATGTATTCATTCGCTTCCGAACTACAAAAAAGTCAATTTCAGTCTGCGCGATTAGCAACATATCAGTTCACGGCTGAAGTGGAGCCGAAAGAACTGGAACCAGCGGCCCATGACTATTCATTCGATATGGCACGCTATTTACGAATGAATGGCGCGGCGGGAATTCTAGAAGCCACCCGGATCACGTCGAGCGTACCCCTCACAACACTGCGTTCGCGACTCTCTCACTATCGTTCTGCAATCAAACAACATATTCATAATCAATTTCCACCTTCACTTGTTACAGAAGCTGAAGCATTATTGATTGGTGACCGTTCGGGAATGGATCGTATCTTGCAAAAAGAGTATCAGACGCTTGGTATTACGCATCTCTTTGCAATATCGGGGTTGCATGTCGGTCTATTGACGTTTTTCATTCGCGCGATTTTGTTGCGTATCGGTTTTCGAAAAGAGTGGGTGACTTACGGATTACTCATGTTCTTACCAATCTACGCATGTATTGCGGGCGGAGCGCCGTCTGTCTGGCGTGCATCAACGGTGACAATGATTGTATTGCTTGCTGTTTCAGGCAATTTTAAATTGCGCCTGGACGATGCTCTTGCTTTGAGCGCGTTACTTTTTATCGTCATGCAACCTTATATCGTCTTTCAACCGGGATTTCAGCTCTCGTATTTAGCTGCGTTTTCTTTATTGTATTCGTCAGCTATTCTTAGCCAAGCGAAAAATGGAATGTTCGTTTCATTTTTTGTTACGGTCATTACGCAAGTCGCGCTTTATCCTATTTTGCTGTATCACTTCTACGAGTTATCAATTTCTTCTTTTATTGCGAATTTGTTCTATGTTCCGTTGTATTCTATAGGTATTTTGCCAGCTAATTTACTATTGCTGATCTGCACGTTTGTCGCACCACCGCTGGCAACACTCCTTTTTATAATCTATGAGCCTGTGAGGCAGTGCATTGGTAGTATGACAACTTGGTTAGCTTCCTTTCCCTACCAAATGTGGACGCCCGGACAACCGGATGGCGTGGGCTCAGCGCTTGCCGTTCTGGGTATTCTCATTTTCCTAGTCTGTCTGGAAAGAAAGAAATTCGTCATGGTCGGTGTTATTTGCTTATTACTCCCAGCGCTCTACTTGGAAATTAAGCCGATACTTCACCGTGATGCGGTCATTTCCTATGTTGACGTCGGGCAAGGGGACAGTACGATAATCGAAATGCCCTATCGGAAAGCAGTGTATATGATAGATACAGGTGGAGTGGTTCGTTTTGGCGAAACGGATTGGAAGACACCCGAGCAGCCTTTTGAAATTGGACGAAATATCGTTGTGCCGTACTTAAAAGCGAAAGGGATCACGAAAATCGACCGGCTGATCATATCCCATGCTGATCTAGATCATATGGAAGGTGCCGATGAAGTATTGGAAGAGTTAAAAGTAAAGGTAATTCATTTGCCGCCTGGGAGTGAACAGGAGAATGTGATGGATGAAGTGTTGAGATTGGCAAAAAAACAGAACATTCCAGTGCAATTAGTTAGGGATGGGGTTAATTGGAAAGAGGAAGGCTATCAATTCCAATATGTAGCACCTGAAGAGCGAATATATGACGGTAATGATAGTTCACTAGTACTTGTAATGAAGCAAAAAGATCTTCATTTCATCTTTCCAGGAGATCTAGAAAAAGAGGGGGAGCAGCGGTTTTTGCAACGATATAGTTTTGCTGATTTTCAACGTGTCGTATTGAAAGCCGGCCATCATGGAAGCAAGACGTCGAGCACAGAGTCATTTATCAACTTTCTTCAACCTGAGTTTATTATTGTATCGGCAGGGAGAAATAGTCGCTATGGACATCCACATGAAGAAGTAATCGACCGCTTCCGTGAACATGGTATTCCTTTTTGGTCGACTGCTGAGCAAGGAACTATTGAAGTGCGTGTGATAGACGGAGTGTATTCCGCCACTTCGAGTCGTTAGAAAAACAAATAGACACATCCCCCAAGTTGGTGGATGTGTCTATTTTATACAACAGTTGATTAGAGTGCGACGATATCGATGATCGTAGCAACAACAAAAATTGCAGAAAAACCGATAAACGCTACTATAAAGCCGATGCCGCTGTCAATCGCATCATTACGTTTGGATTGGACATCATGTTCAAATTCATTCATTGCTACACCTCCTAATTCCATACTAAGTATAGATGAAAGTGAAAGAAAAATCCATTAAAATCGCAGTTTTTAGGAGTTGCAACGTACGTTGACACAAATTGTTCATAGAGTAAGTGAATTATTCGTTACAAGAGCGGAGTTGCTTATAGCAAATTCCGCTCTGTCTTTTTGGAATCAATAATATTTATCCTTTTCTGCTGTCTCCCGATGGTTCGGAGTCATCGGTTCCTGTTTCGGTGCTAAATGTTCGAGCTCTGTTAACTCTAGGGATATTTCTTCTTTCACTACAGGCTTCGAATGTTTACGGGAATTTACTTGTGGACGGTCAGACTTTTTCATCAAAAAACCTCCTTTACATGCTAGTATGGAGATATGATTGATTTTCATGTATAGTTATCACAGGTTTTTAATAGCAAGCAATCGGTAATTGAGGTGAAGAAAGTGGTTACAAAAATTTGGAGTCAAATTGAAAAAGGTGATGTGCAGCCAGTTTATCTTCTGACAGGCACCGAGCAACACTTACTGGACGAAACAATTAAAAGATTAATTAAGGCAGTGCCGGGTATGACATCGTCTGATGTGAATCGATTTGATTTAGAAGAGATTCCAATTCAGGCTGTGCTCGAAGTGGCGGATGAATTTCCGTTTTTAGTCGACCATAAATTGATCGTCGCAAAAAACTGTTCATTCTTAAAAGCGACGGATCATTCGAAGGAAAAACAAAATCATCAACTTGAACTGTTGGAAAAGTGGCTAGAAAATCCATCTCCTACGGCTACAGTAGTGTTTGTCGCACCTTATGAAAAGCTTGATGCACGAAAGAAAATCACGAAAAAAATAAAGAAACATGCTGTTGTCGTAGAAGCGATCGCGTTACAAGGGCAAGATGTATTTACGTGGATTATGCAGCAAGGTAAAGATAAAGGTATTGAATTCGATAAAAGAACAGCTGAATTTCTTATGGAGCTGTCTGGAACCGACTTACTGACATTGTCAACTGAAATCGATAAGCTAGCTGGCTACTTAGCGTTTAAGGGCACGGTGGATATCAATACAATTGAGCAACTAGTAACTAGGACACCTGAGATGGACGTATTTCGCCTAACGGATTTATTTGTCAATAATAAACGGGCAGAATCCATCGCTGTCTATCATGACTTAATACGTAATGGGGAAGAGCCGATCATGCTGGCGTCACTCGTTGCGAGTCAAGTGCGTTTAATGATTCATGTGTCAAATTTACGGAAAAAAGGTTATCAACAACAACAAATCGCTACAACGCTTCGGATCCATCCATATCGTGTTAAATTGATGATGCAACGAAAGCTACCCTCTTTGGAAGTGTTGCTTAAAGCATTGGATAATTTGGCGACTATTGATCTGCAACTTAAAACGACGGGTGGTAATCGTCAGCGTAAATTGGAATTATTTTTAATGAATGGACTATAAGAACGCAAAAAAAGACTGCCGTCACAATGAGGCAGTCTTTTAACATATCATTATTGAGCTTTTTTAGTTAGACGTGATTTTTGACGAGCAGCAGTGTTTCTTGGGATAAGACCTTTACGGGCAGCAGTATCCAATTGTTTCACAGCATCTCTCAAAAGTTCTTCAGCGTTCTCTTCTTTATTAGTAAGAGCCGCATCCGCTTTACGGATTGCAGTACGCATAGAAGCTTTTACGTGAGAGTTTTGCTCGTTAGCAGCAGCACTTTGCTTCACGCGTTTAATAGCACCTTTAATGTTTGGCATTTCATTCACCTCCAGCTTTCAGGTAAGGCAAGAGTGTTTCCACAATCATCCGGATATCTCTTTACAACAAGCATAATTTTATCAAAGCTACCGACAGATTGCAAGAAAAAAAGTAAAGCGATTCAACTTTACAGTAATCTATTCGAGAATAAACGCCGGTAAATTGCACAAACTTGTTAGTAGAGGTGAAGAAAATGAGTGAAATCAATTACTACCGTACGGATTTAATTGATGAAAGTGATGAGTTTGTCAGACATCAGACCGAGCAAGAGGAAAAGAAATTAAAGGAAATGTCCGGAATACATGTCGAAGAACAAACAATCGGTCGAATTAAGGCGACTACTGTAAAAGTGACAGCGGAAGGGGAAGAAGAAATCGGGAAAGCGAAAGGTACATATATTACGCTGACGATTCCAACACTTGCTGTTCACGAAATCGAGGAGCTTCAAGTATTATGTAAACTTGTGGTAGAAAAAATGGACACATTGATTAAAGAAAAGTTACCGGGCGGCATAAAAAAAGTGTTGTGTGTTGGTCTTGGCAACCGAGAAATTACGCCAGACGCAGTGGGACCCGCTGTTATGGATTATGTGAAGGAAGTTATTCCAGATTATTACGAAGCAGATGAGAGTGGTGTCATGGTGTATGCGCCGGGTGTAACCATTCAGACTGGTTTGGAAACTGCTTCTTTTGTTAAAGCGATTGTAGATCAAAGTAAGCCGGATCTATTGCTTGTCGTTGATGCGCTTGCTGCAAGGAGTAGCGCAAGGCTTTGCCGCACGGTTCAGCTGACGGATACCGGTATTCATCCGGGCTCGGGTGTAGGTAATAGCCGCAAAGAGCTATCGGAAAAAAGTCTTGGCATCCCTGTGATTGCCATAGGTGTACCGACAGTGGTGGATGGACCTGTACTAGTGGCGGATGCTATTGATACGATGTTCGGCTATATCGCAGCGAAAATAGAAGAAGATGGCATGCCTTCGTCAAAACTTTCAACAGGTCGGTTCCCCCAACGTTCAACAAAAGATGCGGATCGCACAGCGCTTGGCCCCATATTTGGTGATTGGTCATCATGGACGCATGAAGAACGAATCCAATTATTTGAAGAAGTGCTGACAAATCAGGAATTGGCGACATTTATTTCACCAAAAGAAATTGATTCATGGGTCGCAAATTACGCCATTGCATTATCTTCTTCATTAATTACCTGGATTCACAAAGTAAATGAATGAACTAGTCATTGACCTTTTTTCTTCCGCATAGTGTGGAAGATGGAGGGATTACTATGAAAAAAACTTTGCAAATCTGGATGAGCGTTATTTTTGTATTGTTCATCTTTCCTGTCGTCTTGCAGTACATTCCCAAACAGCCAACCATTTCCACTGCCCTCTCGTTAAAGGAACCGAGCACAATTGTCTATGCATCCAATGTATTGGAGGAAGATATTCGACCGAAGATAGAAGGGAATGTGTTGATTTATTCGACCCACTCACATGAAGCGTATGAACCTATTACGCAAGCAGCGAACGGAAAAGTGGCGGTATCCCATCATTCAGAGAATATTTTAAAAGTGGGCGAGCGGCTAAAAGAAAATTTAATTTCACATGGCCTAGCAGCAGAACAGCTCGATATCGATATTGTGAAAATCATGCAACAAAAGAAGATACCGTATCACCGTTCGTATGCTGCGATTAGACCCTATGTGGAAAAGAAGGTTAACGAGCAATCTTATGATTTAGTCATCGATATGCACAGAGATTCGCTCGGCCCTTCAAAAACAACGATCACACATGCCGGTCAACGCTATGCAAAAGTGGCATTTGTCATTGGAAGAGACCATCCGTATTACGAACGGAACTTGGCCAAAGCGAAGCAATTGAAAAATGAGATGGAAAAATTAGTGCCTGGCATTACGCGGGAAATCATTATTAAAGGTGGCCGTGGAGTAGATGGTAAATACAATCAAGATCTAAATACCAGCATTATATTAATCGAAATGGGCGGTGTGGGTAATACGGAAATGGAGCTCAATCAAACGATCTCTGTCGTTGGTGAATCTATTTCCGCTATGATGATTGTGCAATAATCTTTCAAATATTGAAGTCTGAACCGTTCACTGCTATAATTCAAGTAGCTTAAATAGGTACGTACATGTAGGAGTGAACAGTGATGAATCAAGAGCAGAGAGCAACACGTCAAAAAAACATTCGAAATTTTTCTATCATTGCCCATATCGACCACGGGAAATCAACGCTGGCGGATCGGATACTAGAAAAAACAGAAATAGTGAAAACACGTAACATGAAAGCCCAATCATTGGATTCGATGGATCTAGAACGTGAGCGCGGTATCACCATTAAATTGAATGCCGTTCAGTTAGTCTATACAGCAAAGAATGGTGAAGACTATACATTCCACTTGATCGATACACCAGGACACGTCGACTTCACATATGAAGTTTCAAGAAGTTTAGCTGCTTGTGAAGGCGCTATTCTTGTAGTAGATTCTGCGCAAGGCATCGAAGCGCAAACATTGGCGAACGTTTATCTAGCGCTAGACAATGATTTGGAAATATTACCTGTTATTAATAAAATCGACCTACCGGCGGCTGATCCAGACCGTGTGAAAAAAGAAATTGAAGATGTGATTGGATTAGACGCATCCGAAGCAGTTTTAGCTTCCGCGAAAGCCGGAATAGGGATTGATGAAATCCTGGAACAGATCGTAGAAAAAGTTCCAGCACCACAAGGAGATCCGGATGCGCCACTAAAAGCGTTGATCTTTGACTCTCACTATGATCAATATAAAGGTGTTATCGTCAATATTCGTATCGTAGAAGGAAAAGTAAAGCCTGGCGATATGATTCGCATGATGGCAACGGGTAAAGAATTTGAAGTACTGGAACTAGGTGTCTTCACTCCAGGTATTTCTCCACGTGATGAATTGACTGTAGGAGATGTAGGATTCTTATCTGCCTCCATTAAAACAGTAGGCGATACACAAGTAGGGGATACGATTACACTTGTCAATGATCCTGCCGAGGAAGCATTACCAGGTTACCGTCGTATGAATCCGATGGTGTTCTGCGGACTGTATCCAATCGATACATCCAAATACAACGATTTGCGTGAAGCGCTTGAAAAGCTCGAACTAAATGACTCTGCGCTTGAATATGAGCCAGAGACATCACAAGCGCTAGGTTTCGGTTATCGTTGTGGTTTCCTAGGACTGTTACACATGGAGATCATTCAGGAGCGAATCGAACGTGAATTCAAGATCGATTTGATCACGACAGCACCTAGCGTTATTTATAAAGTAAACTTAACGGACGGCTCGACGATGAACGTCGATAACCCATCGATGATGCCTAGTGCACAAAAAGTAGACTTTGTCGAAGAACCATATGTTAAAGCTTCGATTATGGTACCGAATGATTACGTAGGGTCCGTAATGGAGCTCTGTCAGCGTAAACGTGGGGATTTCTTGACGATGGATTATATGGACGCATCCCGTGTCAATATTATCTATGAACTGCCATTAGCTGAGATTGTTTATGACTTCTTTGACCAATTAAAGTCTAGTACAAAAGGGTACGCATCACTGGATTATGAATTGATTGGCTATAAACGATCGAAACTCGTTAAAATGGATATTTTGTTAAATGGTGAAACTGTTGATGCGTTAAGCTTTATCGTGCACAGTGACTTTAGCTACGAACGTGGGAAGGCGATTGTTGAGAAACTGAAGTCGTTAATTCCAAGGCAACAGTTCGAAGTGCCTGTCCAAGCGGCAATCGGGCAGAAAATCGTTGCACGTTCAACCATTAAATCTATGGGTAAAAACGTCTTAGCAAAATGTTACGGTGGAGATATTTCTCGTAAACGTAAATTGCTTGAGAAACAAAAAGAAGGTAAGAAAAAGATGAAGCAAGTTGGCTCTGTGGAAGTTCCACAAGAAGCGTTCATGGCTGTTCTTAAGATGGATGAAGAATAATTAAATTCAGCGAAAAGGGGGCAAACCGCCCTCTTTTTGCTGTTTACATACTCAAACAAAGGATGTGACAGCATGCGGGGAGTGTATATCCATATACCGTTTTGCCAGCAAATTTGTCATTATTGCGATTTCAATAAAGTATTTCTAAAAAATCAACCCGTCGATCAATACATCGAATCGATTGGCAAAGAATTTTATTATATGAAAGAAGCCGGCTTTTCATTTCAAGAAGTGGAAACTGTCTTTTTAGGCGGTGGCACACCGACGGCACTCAACGTTCCTCAGCTCGATCGGTTACTGACAATTGTTTCACAGTATATCGACGTCACGGCATTGAAAGAATTCACAACAGAAGCAAACCCTGATGATTTATCGGAAGGACAACTTTCTATACTGAAGGAAAGTGGCGTAAATCGCTTGTCGATCGGCGTGCAAACTTTTAATGAACGATTACTGAAACAAATTGGGCGAACACATTCTAATGAGGACGTGGAGAACGTTATTCAGGCCGCGCGTAAAGTCGGTTTCGAAAACATTAGCATTGATTTAATGTACAGCCTACCGACTCAAACACTGAAAGAATGGGAAGAGACAATTGATCGTGCATTAGCGCTAGATCTGCCTCATTACTCTGCCTATTCTTTGATCGTAGAACCGAAAACCGTCTTTTATAATCGAATGGTCAAAGGGAAGTTGCCATTGCCAGGAGAAGACATGGAAGCAGAGATGTTCGCCATGGTGATGGATCGCATGCATGCAGCAGGTCGCGATCAATATGAAATCAGTAATTTTGCTAAACCTGAACATCCTTCGTTTCATAACCTGATTTATTGGGAAAACTCCAACTATGCAGGTATTGGTGCAGGCGCCCATGGTTATATTGGCAACGAGCGTTATGCGAACGTCGGACCGTTGACGCATTACATTAATCTATTGGAGGAAGGAAAGTTACCTCGTAAAGATGTGCATGAAGTAACTCTTGCCGAATCGATGGAGGAAGAAATGTTTCTTGGTCTACGAATCATTGAAGGAGTATCGATGCAAGAATTCGAGCAGAAATTCCAGCGTCCTATTCATCAAGTATTCGGTAAACCGATAGAAAAAATGCAACAACAAGGACTTTTAGAAATCGATGGAGATCATCTCCGCTTAACTAGAAAAGGTGTTTTTCAAGGGAATTCGGTATTTCAGGAATTTTTATTGGGAGATTGAGTTTGATTCGTTGACATATAAAATAGAATTTGATAAATTATGAGTAGTATTAGCACTCGAGGTTAATGAGTGCTAACAGGAGTGATGATCATGTTGACAAACAGACAATTGCTCATACTACAATTGACAGTGAAAGATTTTATCGAGTCTGCTCAACCGGTTGGTTCGAGACAACTGTCGAAAAAGCCGGAAGCGCCATTTAGTTCGGCAACGATTCGGAATGACATGGCGGATCTGGAGGATATGGGTTATTTAGAGAAGACTCACACATCATCTGGAAGAGTGCCTTCCGAAAAAGGCTATCGGTTCTTTGTGGACCATTTATTGCAACCACAAGCTTTAGGCCTGGAAGACAGCTTGCAGTTACGTACGATGTTTCAGGAGAAAGTGGGAGAATCAGAAGAATTAATTCGGAAATCCGCAACCATTCTATCTGACTTAACGAATTATACGTCCATCCTACTTGGACCTGATACCTCTACGCATGCCGTCAAGAAATTCTCTATTGTTCCACTAGATCAAAAACGGGCAGTGGCGATTATCGTAACGGATAACGGACATGTGGAAAATCGGATCTTTGATGTGCCACCTGGTCTTACTGCTTCGGAAATTGAGAAGACGGTAAATATTTTAAATGAACGCCTAATCGGCACATCGCTAGTGCAGTTGCAGCAAAAATTACAACTCGAAGCGAAGCATGTATTTGAACAGCATATTCACCAAGCTGAACAACTATTCAGCTCATTGCAGCAAGCAATGGCAGTGGAGCCGGAAGAACGATTGTATTTTGGCGGAAAGTTGAATATGTGGAAACAACCGGAATTTCACGACTTCCAGAAGATGCAGGCATTTTTCGAACTAATAGAGAAAGGTAATCCTGCCATGGGGCTTTTCCAAAAAAACGAACAAGGGATCCAAGTTCGTATTGGTTCTGAAAATAATGTGATTGAAATGGAAGACTACAGCGTGATTACTTCCACGTACTCGGCAGGAGAGAATATGGAAGGTTCCATCGCAATTATCGGTCCGAAGCGGATGGATTACGGAAGAGTTATTACATTGCTCGATATACTAAGCAGTGATTTATCTTCCGCTCTTCATCAGTTAACAATCGGAAAAGACGGAAACGGGAGGCAAGACACGTGAAAGAAAATCAAGAGTTTGAAGAGCAACTAGATGAAAATCTTTCCGAAGATGAGCAAGAGCAAACTAAAGCGACAGAACAGCAAGATGTTGAAGAAATCGTCGAAGAGCTTACTTTAGAACAAGAGCTTGAGAAAAAGATCGATGAGTTAACAAAGGCTCTTGAAGATGAAGAAGGTAAGAAATTACGCGTAATGGCAGATATGGAAAACGTTAAGAGACGAGCTTCACTCGACTATCAAACGTTGCAAACATACCGTTCACAAAATGTAATGGTTAATATTCTGCCTGTACTTGATAACTTCGAACGTGCACTTTCAGTTGAAGCAAAAGAGGAAGAGACGAAGGCCCTCTTAACAGGGATGGAAATGGTTTATCGTTCATTACTAGAAGCTTTAAAGTCTGATGGCCTGGAAGAAATCGAAGCGCTTGATCAAGAGTTTGATCCAAACTTCCATCAAGCAGTAATGACAGGCAATGAAGAAGGAAAAGATTCTGGAATTGTTTTGGAAGAACTGCAAAAAGGATATAAACTGAAAGAACGTGTACTACGACCATCCATGGTTAAAGTAAACGAGTAAAAAATTACAGCATTCACATTATAGGAGGAAAATTACACATGAGCAAAATTATCGGTATTGATTTAGGTACAACAAACTCAGTAGTAGCAGTATATGAAGGCGGAGAAGCGAAAGTAATTCCGAATCCTGAAGGCAACAGAACATCACCGTCCGTAGTTGCATTCAAAAACGGCGAACGTCAAGTAGGGGAAGTAGCAAAACGTCAATCCATCACAAACCCTAACACGATCATGTCTGTTAAAAGACATATGGGTACGGACTACAAAGTAGAAGTGGATGGCCAAGAATATTCTCCACAAGAAGTTTCTGCTATGATTCTTCAATACATGAAGGGTTATGCTGAAGAATACTTGGGCGAAAAAGTAACGAAGGCTGTTGTTACAGTTCCTGCGTACTTTAACGATGCACAGCGTCAAGCAACAAAAGATGCTGGTACAATCGCTGGTCTTGAAGTAGAGCGTATCATCAACGAGCCAACAGCAGCAGCACTAGCTTATGGTATGGATAAAACGGATGAAGATCAAACCATTTTAGTATATGACCTAGGTGGCGGTACATTTGACGTATCCATTCTAGAACTTGGCGACGGAGTATTCCAAGTACGTTCAACAGCAGGTGACAATAAACTTGGTGGAGACGACTTTGACGACATTATCATTGATTACTTGGTACAAGAATTCCGTAAAGAAAACTCCATTGATCTTTCGAAAGATAAAATGGCTATGCAACGTCTAAAAGATGCAGCTGAAAAAGCGAAGAAAGATTTGTCTGGTGTAACATCCACTTCCATCTCTCTTCCGTTCATCACGGCTGGAGAAGCAGGACCACTACACTTGGAAATCACATTGACTCGCGCTAAATTCGATGAGTTAACAGCAAGCCTTGTAGAACGTTCTATGATTCCAACTCGTCAAGCACTAAAAGACGCAGATCTAACAGCTTCTGACATCGACCGTGTCATCTTAGTTGGTGGTTCTACACGTATTCCAGCAGTACAAGAAGCAATCAAAAATGTAACGGGCAAAGAGCCGTTCAAAGGCGTAAACCCAGACGAAGTAGTAGCGATGGGTGCGGCAGTACAAGGTTCAATCTTAACTGGAGACGTAAAAGACGTTGTACTTCTTGACGTAACACCTCTATCATTAGGTATTGAAACAATGGGCTCTGTTTTCACAAAACTAATTGACCGCAACACGACAATCCCTACGAGCAAGTCGCAAGTGTTCTCTACAGCAGCTGACAACCAACCGGCAGTAGACATCCATGTATTGCAAGGTGAGCGTCCGATGGCAACTGACAATAAAACATTAGGCCGTTTCCAATTGACGGACATTCCACCAGCACCACGTGGCGTTCCTCAAATCGAAGTAACATTCGACATCGACAAAAACGGTATCGTCAATGTTAAAGCGAAAGATATGGGTACACAAAAAGAACAGAACATTACGATCCAATCTAGTTCAGGTCTTTCCGATGAAGAAATTGATCAAATGGTGAAAGATGCGGAAGCTCACGCTGAAGAAGATAAAAAGCGTAAAGAAGAAGCAGAACTTCGCAACGAAGCGGATCAGTTAGTATTTATGGCTGAAAAGACACTTAAAGATATAGAAGGCAAAGTGGACGAAGCGGAAGTTAAAGAAGCAGAAGCGGCGTTGGAAGAATTGAAAGCTGCTAATGAATCTGGAGACCTTGAGGAAATTCGTTTGAAGAAAGAAAAACTTGACGAATTGGTACAAGCTCTATCTGTAAAACTATATGAGCAAGCTGCTGCAGAAGCGCAAGCGGCTCAAGGCGATGCACAACCTGGTCAAGAAGACGACAGTGTAGTGGACGCAGATTTCGAAGAAGTAGAAGATGACAAAGATAATAAATAAGTAAATTAAAATAGCTATTGACGGAAAAGTCAAAGTCCGAAATTCCGGCTTTGACTTTTTCGTTTGTTAACTTAACAAAATTCGATATTAACGTGTTACAATGGACAACAGGTAAAATGCGATGAGGGGTGCAATGATGAGTAAACGAGATTACTATGAGGTGCTGGGCGTTTCTAAATCCGCTACGAAGGAAGAGATCCGCAAAGCATACCGTACACTTTCTAAAAAGTACCATCCAGACTTGAACAAAGAAGCGGATGCGGAAGTAAAATTTAAAGAAGTAACAGAAGCATTTGAAGTGTTGAGCGATGAGAACAAAAGGGCCGAATATGATCAATACGGTCACAATGGGCCAGGTGCAGGCTTCGGTGGATTTGGCGGCGGAGGTGCAGATGGCTTTGGCTTTGAGGATATTTTCAGCACGTTCTTCGGTGGAAACGCAAGGAGAAGAGATCCAAATGCTCCACAAAAAGGTAATGACTTGCAATATACAATGACAGTCGACTTTATGGATGCCATTTTCGGTAAAGAAACAGAAATAGATATTCCTCGCGAAGAAGAATGTGATACATGTGACGGCACAGGTGCTAAAAAAGGCACAAGCGTTAAAACATGTACGGAATGTAATGGTTCAGGTGAGGTTTCATTCGCTCAAAACACACCATTTGGTCAAGTTGTGAACCGCAGAACATGCCCTACATGTCAGGGTACAGGAAAAATTATTCCTGAAAAATGTGAAGCATGTCGTGGTAAAGGTCGCGTAACGAAAAACAAAGTCATCAAAATAACGATTCCGGCTGGAGTAGACCAAGGACAACGTCTACGGGTAGGTGGACAAGGTGAAGCAGGAATTAATGGAGGACCTCCTGGAGACTTGTACATCGTCTTTAATGTCCGTCCACATAAACGTTTCATTCGTGAAGAGGATGATATTATACTGGAATTGAACTTGACGTTCCCGCAAGCATCATTAGGAGACGAACTCGAAGTGCAAACGGTGCATGGCAAAGTGAAGTTGAAGATTCCAGCCGGTACACAAAACGGTACAACTTTCCGCCTTCGTGGCAAAGGGGTTCCAAACGTACATGGTCATGGAACAGGCGACCAACATGTGATCGTCAAAGTGACGACTCCGAAAAAAATGACGGAGCGACAAAAAGAATTATTGCGTGAGTTTGCATCAATTGAAGGGGAATCACCTGATGAGTATTCCAGCTCATTCTTCGATAAAATCAAACGCACTTTTAAAGGTGAATGAAAGGATTGACTAACTGTGAAATGGTCTGAAGTTTCCGTGCACACGACACATGAAGCAACCGAGGCAGTAGCGAACATCTTGCATGAAGCTGGCGCGAGCGGAGTCGTAATTGAAGATTCCGAAGAACCTGGAAAAGAACGAGTAGACCAATATGGTGAAATATATGCTTTAGATAGAGATGACTTCCCAATCGAGGGTGTCATTATAAAAGCTTATTTGCCTGTCACTAGTTTCATCAATGAAACAGTTGAAAATCTTGAATTAGAAATTGAAAGCCTTCGTCAGTTTTCATTAGATCCTGGACGCTTTACTATAGGCATTACAGAAGTGGATGAAGAAGATTGGGCTAACTCGTGGAAACAATACTTCCATCCGGTAAAGATCTCAAAGCGTTTCACCATTGTTCCTACATGGGAAGAGTATACACCAGTGGAATCTGATGAATTGATCATCGAATTGGATCCGGGGATGGCATTCGGTACGGGCACACATCCTACAACAGTCCTCTGTTTACAAGCGTTGGAAAAATACCTTCAACCTGATCAAATGATTGTGGATGTAGGAACAGGTTCTGGAGTCCTAGCAATCGGCGCTGCTTTACTTGGGGCAAAACATATTACCGCGCTTGACTTGGATGAAGTCGCTGTACGCGCTGCACAGGAAAATGTGACGTATAACGATGCAGATGATCGCATTACCGTCTTGAAAGGTAATCTTCTCGATTCGATAGAAGAACCGCCCGACATGATTATTGCGAATATATTGGCGGAAGTGATCATGTCGTTTTCCCAAGATGCATATCAACTCGTTAAACCAGGTGGATTATTTATTACATCCGGTATCATCGGTGCGAAACGGGACGAAGTGCGCAACGACTTGATAGCGCAAGGTTTTGAGATTTTGGAAACGGTTCTCATGGAAGATTGGGTAGCGATTATTGCGCGTAAGGGTAGTGAATAATCATGCAACGTTATTTTCTGAATCAACCATTTGATGAGCAGCGTCAAGTAGCAATCGGTGGGGATGATTATAAGCATATCGTCAAAGTAATGCGCATGACGCCAGGTCAGGAAATACTGACTGTCTATGATGGCGTAGCTTCGGTAGCGATGATCGACAGTATTTCTGAAGACATCGTTACCGTTTCTCAGCAGAGACAACTGGACAAAAATAACGAGTTACCGATAGCTGTAACGATTGCCTGCGGATTGCCTAAAGGCGATAAACTGGATTTGATAACGCAAAAAAGTACCGAACTCGGTATGAGACGATTGATTCCTTTTGCTGCCAGTCGATCCATCGTCAAATGGGATGCTAAAAAAGGCGATAAACGTATCGAACGTTTGCAAAAAATTGCTAAGGAAGCCGCTGAACAAAGTCATCGTAACCAAGTACCCGAGATTTTATCTGTCCAAAGCATCAAGCAACTGATTACATATACAGATTCCTTTGATGTCAAATTATTTGCGGATGAAGAAGATGCGAAAAGTGATATGCCGCATAAGATTGCGGACCGTCTGAAAAACGTTTATCATGGACAATCGATAGTAGTTGTTTTTGGACCGGAAGGCGGATTAGCGCGGGAAGAAGCCGCTTTACTTCAAGATGCAGGTTTCCTCCCCGTGTCGTTGGGGCCTAGAATCCTACGCACGGAAACAGCACCTTTATATGTATTGTCCGCTATGTCTTATGAATTTGAATGAAAGAACTGAACAACTTATGTCTTCAGTTGCTATTCATACACTAGGCTGTGGGTTGTACATTTAAATATGATTGCGTCCGTACCCTGTGGCAACGTGGGTTAAGGCGCTTGGAAAAAACCACTTAAAATCACCATTTTAAGTGGTTTTTTCATTGTAATGATAGCGTGTCAGTGCAAATTGACTTTGAAAAAGAGACCTAAACGCAAAAGTGTGCGTGATACATTTTATAAAAGTAATGGATTGCGCGCGCTTATATAAAACAATGATATTATCAATTATCGTGTAAACAAAATCAGATAATGACTCGCGGCCGACTGTATCCGATAAGGCTTGATGATCAACGTGGCTAGCTCGCTGCATCTCTTTGGTGATTAAAAAATGTTGAGCATTATCAACAAATACGGGACTAACACGTTTCCGCACTTCCCAGTCCGAAGATTTATAAACAGCGCTTCATCACAACATGATGCCAAATTGTTTTCGATTAAGCACGTGTAAAGCTGGCTGATATGTTTGACGTTAAAGAATGATAGGTAGTCTACTTAACGCAAAATTTGGTTAGGTAGAAAGAATACCCTTAAAGTCAATAGGAAATAAGCGCGACTCATAAGCTGTGAAAAAGTGAAGAGTTATATTCTCACTTCTCTGACCTCGGAAGTTACTTTGCTTTCTACTTTTATTACAGAAAGATTTCTTTTGGAGTGCAATATTACACGAAACTTCAGATTTGTCACAAAATTTCTTCATTTATTCCCGAATGTAACAGAGTTGGCTAGGCCTTAAGGTCTCACTGGAAATATACTGAAAAAGTAACGCACGGCACAAATGGAAGGCTTTGTCGACTTTTTTTATGAAATATAAAACGAGACTTCCCAGCGCTTCTGCTAGTAAGGTCCTTTGTTTTCATCTTTTCCCTTTAAAAAACTAGGACTCCGGGAACACTTTTCAATTATAACAAAGGATAGTTTTTCCATTGGAAATTGTCACATGATTGTTATCCGCTTATTTTTTTACTTTGTTATTGTTGTAGATGCAGACGGGACATTGATAAATGATTCGTCGGAGAGCATCATTTCGGACGAACCTGTCTTGCCTTCAAGGAGGTAGATGTACATAGCAACTTAATAGAATGCATGGTGAATGTACGGTTAGAGTAATTGAAAATTTATTTTTTAAAAATCGAAGGGAGTTTGATGGTATTGGTTAAGGAAATAAAAAATCAAAACGAAAAAAACACGAACAAGAAATTGTTGCCGTTTGTAATGTCAACTTCAATGGTAACTGCTGCATTATTCGGAGTAGGAGCCGCGTCAGCCGACGAAAAGAGTGAGGTTACACAATTTAAAAATCATGGTGAAGAAGTTTCATCTTATGCAACGAGCATTCCGGGTTCACCCGAAAAAGGAAAAATAATGCGCACCATTGCAAGTAAAAAGTGGCAAGAAAAAGCAAAAGACGAAGATGAAACGGATGATCCTTTAGAGGAGGACGAATCAGATGACATTCCTGTAGATGGTGAAGTACCAACTGAAGATCCGGTCGATGAAGACGGAAACGCTGAACTTCCAGTTGACGAAGAGGAAGTAGATGAAGATCCGGTCGATGAAGACGAAAACACTGAACTTCCAATTGACGAAGAGGAAGCAGATGAAGATGCAACCGATGAAGACGAAAACGCTGAACTTCCAATTGACGAAGAGGAAGTAGATGAAGATGCGATCGATGAAGATGAAAACGCTGAACTTCCAGTTGACGAAGAGGAAGTAGATGAGGATTCGATTGATGAAGATGAAAACGCTGAACTTCCAGTTGACGAAGAGGAAGCAGATGAGGATGCGATCGATGAAAACGAAAACGCTGAACTTCCAGTTGTCGAAGAGGAAGTAGATGAGGATGCAACCGATGAAGACGAAAACGCTGAACTTCCAATTGACGAAGAGGAAGTAGATGAAGATGCAACCGATGAAGACGAAAACGCTGAACTTCCAGTTAACGAAGAGGAAGCAGATGTGGATGCAACCGATGAAGACGAAACGGAAATCGTAGAAGATTCATTAGAGGAAATAGAAGAGCCAGCTGACGAGAATATCATTGGGGATACGCCGTCAACTGACCAAATTACTGATGATACGATTATAACAGAAAATCTAGCGAATGAATATAGGTCTGTCATACAGAACTATAATAGTTTAATTGAATATTATGATTACCTCATCCAAGATCGTCTTGGTGGGATCTTGCCTCTTGAAGATGATATTGTAATCGAAGCACCTACTGAAAGCGACGACCTTGTGGCACTTCCCATTGAAGGTGAAGATGTAGAGGATGAAACAACAGACGAGGGTAATGACACACCAGAAGTTCCTGTTGGGGATGAAGAAGTAGCTGAAGACGCGACTACTAGCGATGACACACCAGAAATTTCTGCTGGGGATGAAGAAGTAGCTGAAGATGCAACTACTAGCGATGATGCTCCAGAACTTCCAGCTGAGAATGATGAAGCAATTCAATCAACGGTTTGGGACAAGTTAGTCGGTTATTACCAGCAAGTCGTTATAGCTTACGATTCTTTATTTAGTTCATTAAAAAAATAAAAGACTTATAAAACACATGATTAGGCTACCTGACACCATATTTTATGGGTGTCAGGTAGCCTAATTTTGCTTGGATACATTCTTCTTTATAATATATTCCGGTTAAAGTACTCACCAGAGGAAGAACAATCTAATGTTGTGCATTTTACCATACTCGGACAAGTACACCGTCCCGTTTTTCACACGTAGAGATAATCATGTTTTTGCACATGATTCATACCACACCGGGATCGGATTTAACCAATTTCCCATTCCTGATAATTGGATTCTTTACGACTACCCACAGGTAGTTTTTTAATAAGTTATAACTTTACTCTCGAGGAAAGTCGTGTTCGTACGTTCGCCAATTTCTTATCGTATCGACTAACAAACAGGACTTTTTTGAAGTTTGCAGACCGTTTTTTCTTTCTAGTAAGGTTGCGTTATGCCCCTTATGCACGATTGTGATATTATAGTTTAAGTCGTGTTTTTTTATTGATTGTAATGAAAGGATGAAAAATAAATATGAGTAACAATGAGCTTACGAAAACCGTAGCTTTTCATACGCTAGGTTGTAAAGTGAATCATTATGAAACAGAAGCTATTTGGCAACTGTTCCAAGAAGCAAACTATGAAAGAGTAGAGTTTGATCAGAATTCTGATGTCTATGTTATTAATACATGTACAGTAACGAATACCGGTGATAAAAAGAGCCGACAAGTGATCCGTCGTGCCATTCGTAAAAATCCAGACGCAGTCATCTGTGTAACGGGTTGTTATGCGCAAACATCACCAGCAGAAATAATGGCGATTCCAGGCGTGGATATTGTAGTAGGTACACAAGATCGTTCAAAACTACTTGGGCTGATCGACCAATTCCGTGAAGAGCGCCAACCGATTAATGCGGTGCGCAACATTATGAAAAACCGTGTCTACGAAGAACTCGACGTACCGTCATTCACTGATCGCACACGTGCTTCGTTAAAAATACAAGAAGGTTGTAATAACTTCTGTACATTCTGTATCATTCCGTGGGCTAGAGGATTAATGCGCTCACGTGATCCTGAAGAAGTGATTCATCAGGCACAGCAACTTGTCGATGCGGGCTATCTTGAAATCGTCTTAACGGGTATTCATACAGGTGGTTACGGTGAGGATCTAAAAGGCTATAACTTAGCTCGTCTGTTGCGTGACTTGGAACAGCAAGTAAAAGGATTGAAGCGTCTCCGTATTAGTTCAATCGAAGCGAGCCAATTAACAGACGAAGTAATCGATGTATTACGCGACTCTAATATTGTTGTACGCCACTTGCATATTCCTATTCAGTCAGGTTCAGATACTGTACTAAAACGGATGCGCCGTAAATACACAATGGAGTTCTTTTCTGATCGTCTAAAGCGCCTGAACGAAGCGTTGCCGGATCTCGCTATTACATCTGACGTCATCGTAGGTTTCCCGGGTGAAACAGAAGAAGAGTTTATGGAAACCTATAACTTTATTCGTGACCATAAGTTTTCTGAGCTCCATGTGTTCCCTTATTCGAAGAGAACTGGCACACCTGCTGCTCGCATGGAAGATCAAGTCGACGAAAGTGTGAAAAACGAACGCGTCCACCGTTTATTAACATTGAACGATCAATTAGCAAAAAATTATGCTTCTCGTTTTGAAGGCGAAGTACTCGAAGTTATTCCAGAAGAAAGCTTTAAAGACGACACTGATCAGGATCTCTATGTAGGCTATACAGATAATTATTTGAAAGTAGTCTTGCCTGCAGACGAAACGATGATCGGACAAATTATAAAAGTGAAAATTACGAAAGCGGGTTATCCTTACAGTGAAGGTCAACCTGTCCGTGTACTTACAGAAGAAAAAATAACGATTTAATATGGACCACCTGTAATGGGTGGTCTTTTTCGTGCAACGAAATGTAAGCTTTGTTATACTGAAAAAAACGGTACGAAAAAAAGGAGCGCTTTCATTGACTACAAACTATGCCGCTTATATCGATCATACGCTGTTAAAGGCAGAGGCAACAAAACAGCAAGTACTGGAATTATGTGAAGAGGCTAAGAAATATTCTTTCGCTTCAGTATGTATTAATCCGACTTGGGTCAAAACAGCTGCAGAAGCTTTACAAAGCACGGGAGTAAAAGTCTGCACTGTGATTGGCTTCCCTTTAGGTGCAAGCACATCTGAAGTTAAAGCGTTTGAGACAAAAGACGCGATTGCTAACGGGGCCACGGAAGTAGATATGGTCATCAATATTGGTGCATTACAAAGTGGATTGCTTGAACAAGTACAAAATGACATTGCAGCCGTTGTAGAAGCGGCAAAAGGTCAGGCTTTAGTAAAAGTGATAATTGAAACATCCTTGCTGGACGATATCCAAAAACGTACAGCATGTGAACTGGCAGTGCTTGCAGGAGCGGACTTCGTCAAAACATCGACGGGATTCTCTACTGGCGGTGCAACTCCAGAAGACGTGAAGCTGATGCGTGCTGTAGTAGGACCGGCAATTGGAGTCAAGGCGAGTGGCGGTGTGCGCAGTGCGGAAGATGTAGATCGTATGATGGAGTCGGGTGCAACACGCATTGGTGCGAGTTCAGGTGTTTCCATCATGCAAGGCCTATCATCATCAGCCGATTATTGATTACGGTATAAGAGTAATTCGTAAAACTTCTCATGATATTCTAATAGTTTTTATTGACCAAATAGAAAAGATACGATATAATTTTATAGTACATAGCAAAGTGCTATGTTTCGAAGTGTGTGTTTGGAGGGAGGGACAAGAGATATGACTAAGACAGTCGTTCGCAAAAATGAATCACTTGAAGACGCTCTTCGCCGCTTCAAACGTACTGTATCCAAGAGTGGTACAATACAAGAGAGTAGAAAGCGTGAATTCTATGATAAGCCAAGTGTAAAACGTAAAAAGAAATCAGAAGCTGCACGTAAGCGCAAGTTCTAATTTCTGCCTACATTGAATTTTGATATTACCTACTAATGTAATTTCTTATAAACCGAAAATCCTTTCCTGGATTTTCGGTTTATTTTATTGTCTGGAATTTACTAAGCCATTTATAGGAGTAGTTGGCGAAGGTCAAGGGGTGGGGATTGGCACTTCGGAGGGGACGCTTCATTTCCTGAGGATTCGCGGCGAGCCAACCAGTCGCAAGCTCCCTTGGTTGTCTCGCCTGTCGAACTGATCCTCTTGGAGTCGCCCCTCCTAGTGCTAAGATGTGCTCCCAACGCTTCGCTTATGCTCGCAAAAGCCGTACTTCGCAACGGCTCTCGCACTAATCCCTTGCAATGTAAATGGATGATACTTTTGCTGTGCATTGAAGTTATGTTTATAATCTATTTTGAACTTGAACTTGAACTTGAACTTGAACTTGAACTTGAAATTAATTAAGTTTAGGCACAAAAATAATTCACTCACTAGCTCCGATGAATATTCTAAGTATCTCCACTCAATAAGTAGGATGGAAGCGGAAGCTGGCGGCGACTCCCGATGGATCAGCCTGATCAGGTGAGACAACTAAGAGAGCGCAGCGAACAGTTGGCTCACCGCAGGCCCATGGGAAAGCGTCCGCCAGCTGGAGCTTCCATCCCCTCATAGACACTAATTCACACTTCTAATTCAACCCTCATCCTCTACAACTTTAAACTAGGCTCCGTCTATTCTGCACATTTTTATCCATATTTAATCCATATACTAACAAGCAATGACACACAGAAAGAAATACTTTTATTTTATTGCGATTAAATGAAACCAAATGCTTCTTCAAACGTAAATAGTAAGTATAATAGGCAGTAGAGAGAGGTGAGAAAATAATGTCTAAAATGATTAGGTCAGTTTTTCTGCTCATTTTATTCATCGGTACAATCGCGTTACCTTTTATACACTCAGACGCAGCTGAAACAAAAGTATATCGCGTACCCCTTCACCAAGAAGTAGAAAAGGGGCTGCATGCATTCCTACAGCGTTCATTCAAAGAAGCCAAAGCTGAAGGTGCAGAAACGATTGTGTTGGATATAGACACTCCTGGAGGGTTTGTAGACGCTGCTGACCAAATCGCCAAGCTGATGAAAACGACTGATGATGTAAAAATTATCGCTTTCATCAACGATCGGGCGCTATCTGCGGGAGCTTTCCTTGCGCTGTATGCAGATGAAATCTACATGACACCAAACGGTTCGATCGGTGCTGCACAAGTCATCGATGGATCGGGAAATGCAGCAGAAACGAAAGCCAATAGTTATTGGTTGGCGCAAATGAAAAATGCCGCAAAGCACTCAGGCCGTGATCCACAATATGCACTAGCCATGGCAAATCCTGATATCGATCTGCCAGACTTGCGTGCACAAAAAGGGGAACTTCTGACTCTCACTGCTGACGAAGCCGAACAAGTGAAGTACAGTGAAGGTACAGTGGCTACATTTGATGAGTTACTTAAGAAGCTAGATTTAGAAGGCGCGAAAGTTATTTCTACAACGGAAACGTTTGCAGAGAAAATGGCGCGATTCATCACCCATCCGGTCGTAGTCCCGATTTTACTTTCGGTTGCAAGTCTCGGACTGATTGTTGAATTATATTCACCAGGCTTTGGTGTGCCGGGAAGCATGGGGTTAACTGCTCTGTTTTTATTCTTCTACGGACACACAGTAGCGGGTCTTGCGGGTTATGAAACATTGTTATTATTCCTGCTCGGCGTCGCCCTTATAATTGCCGAATTCTTTGTTGCAGGGGGGATAGCGGGGATCTTCGGAATCTTAGCCATCATAGGAAGTATTTTATTGGCAGGCACAAACTTGGCATTCATGGCAATCTCGGTGCTAATTGCGATAGCCGTAGCATGTATAGGAGTAGTGGTTATTATGAAATTCTTCGGTAAAAAACTTCATCTGTTGAACAAAATCATTTTAATGGATACGATGGATACGGAAAGCGGTTACGTCTCCAACAAAAATCGTAATGAATTGTTGCAGAAAGTTGCCACAACCATTACACCACTTTATCCATCAGGTGTCGCCGAGTTGGACGGTGAACGAATCGATGTAGTATCAGAAGGTCGTTATATCGAGAGTGGTAAACAAGTAGTTGTCGTAGCAGTAGAAGGTTTCAGAATTGTTGTAAGAGAGAAGAAAGAGGAGGAACAAGGCTTATGATGGGACTAGGAACAATCGGACTGGTAGCTGCAGTCTTCATTATCATCATCGTACTGGCGGTATTCTTTACATTTGTGCCAGTCACGCTATGGATTTCCGCAATGGCGGCAGGCGTACGGGTAAGTATCTTCACGTTAGTCGGTATGCGTTTACGTCGGGTTATCCCGAGCAGGGTAGTTAACCCGTTAATCAAAGCACATAAAGCGGGTCTAACAGTATCAATCAACCAGTTGGAAAGCCATTACCTTGCAGGTGGTAATGTTGACCGCGTTGTAAATGCATTGATTGCTGCGCAACGTGCGAACATCGACTTGACTTTCGAAAGAGCACAAGCAATTGACTTGGCAGGACGTGACGTTTTGGAAGCAGTTCAAATGTCCGTTAACCCGAAAGTAATCGAAACACCATTTATCGCAGGTGTTGCGATGAATGGTATCGAAGTAAAAGCGAAAGCTCGTATTACAGTCCGTGCAAACATCGACCGTCTCGTCGGTGGTGCAGGTGAAGAAACTGTCGTTGCCCGTGTTGGTGAAGGTATCGTATCGACAATCGGTTCTTCTATTAGCCACGCAAAAGTATTGGAAAATCCGGATATGATTTCTCAAACCGTTCTGAAAAAAGGTTTAGATTCAGGTACAGCGTTTGAAATTCTCTCGATTGATATTGCCGACGTGGATATCGGTAAAAACATCGGAGCGGAACTTCAGACTGAACAAGCGATGGCGGATAAAAACATTGCCCAAGCAAAAGCGGAAGAACGTCGTGCGATGGCTGTTGCAAGTGAACAAGAGATGAAGGCGAAGACTCAAGAGATGCGCTCGAAAGTTGTGGGTGCGGAAGCCGAAGTACCTTTAGCTATGGCAGAAGCTTTGCGTTCAGGAAATATCGGAATCATGGATTATATGAATTATAAAAATATCCAAGCAGATACAAGCATGCGGGATTCTATCAGCAAAACAGGTTCGGATCAACAACCAAAGAAAGATTAATTATAACGAGATGAATTCCCGGGAAGGGGATGCATAATGGAACAACTGATAATTTTAGTCATTATGCTGGCTCTCGGATCTTTATTCGGTAAAAAGAAAGACCAAGAAAAACCAGGTCAAAAACCGAAACGACCGCCAAGTCAGCAATGGCCAGCACAACCAACTCAACGTCAAATGAATCAGAGAGAAACTCAGCGGACCCATGCAACTCCTGAAGAGAAGCCGCGTTCGTTTAAGGAATTATCTAGGAACCTATTCGAAGATATTCAAAAGGAATTCCAAGATCTTCAACAAGAAACGAAAGAACCTGAACAGCCTGTAAAGACGCAGGCGCCTCAGTCAGAAATCTTCTATGCAGAACCTAAAAAGCCAGCTAAGTCTGCTTCTGCGTCACGTCCGGAACGTCAAACGGGCAGAGGTAGACTACATGAAGGGAAGATCATGTTAGAAGATGAACCGATTTTGCAGGAAGACTTGATTCCGAAAACTCCGCAGCAGATCATGCAAGGGATTGTCTATGCAGAAATTTTAGGTCCGCCAAAATCAAAACGGTAATCATGCCGCCCCCTGTCTTTTCATAGGATGAGACAGGGGGTTTTTTCATGAAAAAATTATTCGCACTTCATCCATCCATTATTTTAGATGAATTCAACTCATTGCGGATTACTGGCAACTATCGCTTGCTTGCATTAAGCGAACAATCCGTATCCTTTCAAACGAATGACTATGTCATGACTGTCAAAGGAGAAGATGTAACGGTTCTAATGCTGACTGAACAACACGCCCATATATCGATCGACGAACTGCAGGAAGTGACGGTGCGTTTTACGCCTGAAGAAGGAAACAGCCATGAGTCCTAAACGATTTGAAGTTCAGGTGAAAGATGTTCGTAACGGTTCTGTATTTCTAAGTAGGTTACAAAGAGAGCATGTCAAGATCAGCAGCTTGTATGTCTCTGGAAGTGCAATGTTTTTTGAGACGGATTCAAAAGGAATTCATATTATCCGTCGTTATAGAAGGAAATACCGTGTGAAAGTACAAATCAGGCGTAAAGGTCAGGATACAGTTCAGCATCGATTATTCGCATCTTTATTGTTCTTAATCGTCTGTCTCATCCCGCTAGTTGCCTCGTTGTTTCTGTGGAACATCACAGTGGAAAGTGATGTACCGGAAATTGCGCAACGAATGGAAACCAAGATGCAGAAAGCGCGAATTACTGCGCCTACTTTATTATCCAAATTACCGGAAGAAGATGAAATTCGTCGACTGCTGATGCAAGATGAACCCTCTCTATCGTGGATCCGGTTCTCAAAGACAGGTACTTCGTTAACTGTTTCACCGATGCTTGCTCCACTTTCCACTGAAGTGAAAGAAGAAGTGAAGGAAAAGCCATCCCATCTAGTAGCAAAAACGGGAGGAGTCATTACACGCTTTGCATTAACGAGAGGAGAAAGAGCGAGTATCATTCATCAAACCGTAAAAAAAGGGGATATGCTAGCAACAGGTATTCTAGAACAAGGAGAGAAAACGACAGTAGTAGGGGCAGACGGGGAAGTATTTGCTGACTACTGGTTGGAATGTCATTTTGAATTACCCCGTACGATTAGTTATTCGATTCAAGGAGAAGAGAATTTGGATATCAGTTGGCAAAAGCCATGGACAGGTAAGCAGATAAAAGATATACGTTTTAGAAACCCTATTGTGATGGATAAGCTGAAAGAAACGCATATTCAGGAAGTGTTTTTGAAAAAAGGAATGGAAGAGACCATCATATTGCCATTGATCAAGTATGATTTATTGTCAAAAAAAACAAATGAGCGCATAATTAAAGAAGAAAACATTTTACATGTATCCTTTACTAATGATAAAGTGAGTGGGACTATATTATTTTTACTTAATGAAAACATTGCTGAAAAACGACCTATAACTCAAGGAGACTGAAAATATTGAGCGAACATTTACTTCAACTTCATATTGAAGAACCGAACGAAGCGATTATGCTTCTTGGCATTTCCGATCAGAACATGAACTTAATTGAAGAGGAATTGAAAGTTTCAATCCACACTAGAGGTGAAAATATCTCGATCAGTGGAGCAGAAGAACAAGCGGTAGCTGCGAAAACATTGCTCGAGCAGTTACTGAAAGTGATCCGTAAAGGTATTAATATTAATTTACGCGATGTGGCAACAGCAATAGAGATGGCAAAAAACGGCACGATTGAATATTTCTCTTCTTTATACGATGAAGAAATTGCACGCAATACAAAGGGGAAAGTCATTCGTGCAAAGACCATTGGACAAAGAGAATATGTCCAGGCAATTCGTTCAAGAGATCTCGTATTTTGTATCGGACCTGCTGGAACAGGAAAGACGTATCTCGCTGTCGTGATGGCGGTGCAGGCAATGAAAACGGGTTCAGTAAAGCGAATTGTGTTGACCCGACCTGCTGTTGAAGCAGGAGAGAGCTTAGGATTCCTTCCAGGCGATTTGAAAGAAAAAGTTGACCCGTACCTTCGTCCTCTTTACGACGCGTTACACGATGTGCTAGGAGCCGAACATACAGAACGTCTTATGGAACGTGGCGTCATTGAAATTGCACCACTTGCGTACATGCGTGGAAGAACGCTTGACGATGCATTCGTTATTTTGGACGAAGCACAAAACACTACGAAAGCCCAGATGAAAATGTTTTTGACACGTCTCGGTTTTGGATCGAAAATGGTCATCACAGGTGATAAAACGCAGATTGATTTACCTCGTGGTGTAGATTCTGGTCTAAATGTTGCAGAACATATTTTGAAGAACGTGCAAGATATCCAATTCATGTATTTGGAACAAGGTGACGTAGTCCGACATCCGATTGTAGCGAAGATCATTGATGCATATGAGAAAGAGCAGTCAACTAATTAATTGACTGCTTTTTTTGAATGATGAATATACATAGTTACACATTCATGTGCGGAACATTTGCCGAAAAGGAGGCAACTGCATGACAGCTTTAAAGGAACTATTTTCACAACTAAGAAAAGTGAAATTTACCTTTCTTTTGCTTCTTGTCGTCTCTCTTTCCAGTATCTTATTGTTTTTTCTAATGTATGGCAGTACACAAAACGAAACGTACGAAATTTCGGCTTTTGAAATTTCACCGAAAACTATACGTTCACCTAAAACAATAGAAGATATCGAAAAAACCGAACTTGAACGTGTACGGGCAGAACAGGCGGTACCTAATTCCTATCGTTTCTCAGAGGATGTTATGAAAAACCGCCAAGCTATCCTCGGTTCCATCTTTACTGCAGTCAGTGATGTCAAAGTTGAAGCGACAGAAGATCCTAGCATGACGTCAAGTTCTAAAATGAAGTTACTTCAAGAGAAGTTGGAAGGACTGGAAAAAGAACAAACTTTTTTACCCGTTACACATGACCAACTTAAGCAGCTACTTACGGCTGAACAAAATGATCTAAATAATTTGCATGAATTACTGACACTTGTAGTGGGAAGAGAGTTATCGAAGCCGTTTAAAGCTGAACAAGTGCCGATTCATCGCTATGAAGTGGAGCGCAGAATTCGTGAAACTACTACATTACCGAGAGATTTGCTTGATGTTGCGCTATCCCTCGGGCGAATGGCAGTAGTGGAAACAGAGGTAGTCGATGAGGAATTGACTGTTAAGAATCAGACGGATGCGCGGGCTTCAGTTGAAGCCATTCGTATTTTACAAGGACAAGTCATCGTACGTGAAGGACAGTTGATCGATCGTGATGTGTATCACCAGCTCAAGCTTTCAGGAGTCCTAACTAATCAGTCTTCTCTTAAACCGATGTTCGGCATTGTTTTGTTTATTTTGTTCGTATCGGGTTTGATTGCCATACACTTCGGCAAGTCCAAAAGAGATGAGGCATTTAAAAAGAAAGCACTAGGTATTTTCTATAGTATTTTCCTGCTATCCGTCGTTTTAATGAAAATCGTCGGCTACATCGATCGTGAGTTTGATGTCCTCATTGCGTTTTTATTTCCGACGGCTCTCGTGCCGATGCTGATCAAGTTATTAATTAACGAGCGTTCAGCAGTACTTGCGACGATAATTACGTCTGCGACAGCCGGTATCATGATGCAAGAAGGCTTGGCCGCAATTATGCAAATGGAAGTAGCGCTGTATATTCTATTCGGTGGGATTGTGAGTATTTATTTACTAAGTGAACATGGTAGACGCTCAACGATTTTACAGACAAGTCTCGGTGTGGCGGGATCAAATATGATGTTCATCATATTTTATTTATTGATGACACAGACTAGTTATACAACACCCGAACTGATTTTCTATGCCGTGGCAGCCATCTCATCAGGTTTGTTGTCTGGGGCTTTGACGATGGGGTTATTACCATTTTTCGAGTCGAGTTTTCACTTGCTTTCTAATATGCGTTTAGTGGAGCTCTCGAATCCTAATCATCCGCTACTAAAGAAAATCTTAGTGGAGACGCCGGGGACATATCATCACAGCATTATGGTTGCGAATATAGCGGATGCGGCGTGTGAGGCAATTGGAGCCAATGGGTTGCTCGCGCGTGTTGGCAGCTATTATCACGATATCGGGAAGACTATACATCCAGGATTCTTCATTGAAAATCAACATAATGGCCGTAATCTACATGATGCACTGACACCCGAGAAAAGTCGTGATATGATTATAGCCCACGCGGAAGATGGAGCGGAAATTTTGGAAAAGCATCGTATGCCAAAAGAGCTTATAGCTATTGCAAGACAGCACCATGGAACGAGTAGTGTCAGATTCTTTTATCAGAAAGCGAAAGAAACCAATCCCGATGTGAATGAAGACGAGTTCCGTTATCCTGGTCCAAAACCGCAAACGAAAGAAAATGCAGTGATCATGATTGCAGACAGTGTGGAAGCTGCGGTGCGTTCTATGAAAGAACCGACACCCGAAAAAATTGCAACGCTCGTCAACGCGATTGTGCGGGGGAAATTAGAAGATGATCAATTTGATGAATGTGATTTGTCGTTAAAAGAAATTAAACTAGTGAAACAAGCCATTAATGAAACGTTAAATGGGATCTTCCATAATCGGATTGAATATCCCGATAAGTAAAGGAGCAGAGCAACTATGATAGATTTTTATTTCGAAGATGAAACAGAAATCGTGGAACCGAGTTCGGAAGCTTTGATCAAGGATTTGTTGACTCACGCGTCAAGAATGGAGAAAATGGAAGGTCTGTATGAGTTGTCTATTACGTTTATGGATGATGAATCCATTCAAGCTGTGAATGCTGAGTACAGAGGCAAAGACCGTCCAACCGACGTTATTTCATTTGCGCTAGAAGAGTTGTCGGAAGGAGAAGTGGCAATTGTTCAAGAAAGCGATATGCCTGTTGTATTGGGGGATATCGTGATTTCCATCGATACAGCAAAACGTCAGGCTATTGAATATAATCACTCGTTCGAGCGAGAACTCGGGTTTCTTGCATTACACGGATTCTTGCATTTACTCGGATATGATCATCTCGATGAAGAGGAAGAACGTGAGATGTTCGGCAGACAGACAGAGATTTTAACTGCATTCGGTTTGGATCGGCAGTGAGTCTATGCAGAAATTCTTGAAATCATTCCTCTATGCGTGGCAAGGCATTAAAGACGGCTTTAGGCAAGGTCGGAATATGAAATCTCATGGGTTATCCGCAATGATCGTGTTGATTGCGGGTTGGTTCACCGGTCTGTCACAAACAGAATGGATGATCATTTTTATCGTCATTGCAGGGGTGATGGCGCTTGAATTGATGAATACAGCAGTGGAATATGTAGTGGATCTTGTCACAACGGAATTCCATCCACTAGCGAAAAAAGCAAAAGATATTGCAGCTGGATCAGTTTTCGTGTTTGCCATAGCCAGCGCGATTGTCGGCTGTATAATTTTCTTTCCGAAATGGTTTGGATAAATTGATCGAATGAAGGGATGGTATGTAGATGCAAGTAGAACAATTAATGAATGAAGCAAAGCAAGCGATGAAAACGGCCTATGTGCCCTATTCAAAATTTCCAGTAGGTGCTGCATTAGAGGCTAGTGACGGTACCATATATCGTGGATGCAATATTGAAAACTCTGCGTATGGTTTATCCAATTGTGCAGAGAGAACAGCTATTTTTAAAGCGGTATCTGAAGGTGTTACATTGTTCAAGTCAATCACAGTAATTGGCGATACGGAAGGTCCAATTGCGCCGTGCGGTTCTTGCCGTCAAGTCATTGCGGAATTTTGCGCACCGAACATGCCTGTATACTTGACGAATTTGAAAGGTGTTATACACGAAACAACAGTAGACCAGCTATTGCCGGGTGCTTTTTCCAAGGAGGATTTAGATTATGCAGAAGAACAACTTTAAGTCAGGCTTTATTTCCATCATCGGACGTCCCAATGTAGGGAAATCTACATTTATCAACCGCATGGTCGGTCAAAAAATTGCGATTATGAGCGACAAGCCGCAAACTACACGAAACAAAGTACAGGGAATTGTGACAACCGATACATCTCAGATGATTTTCATCGATACACCAGGTGTTCACAAACCGAAACACCGCCTAGGCGACTTCATGTTGAAAGTGACACGCAGTACGCTAAGCGAAGTCGACGTCATCATGTTTATGGTCAATGCGGATGAAAAAATCGGTACAGGTGATAGATTTATTATGGAATGGCTCGAGAAATCCAAGACTCCTGTATTTTTGGTCATCAATAAAATCGACCTTGTGCATCCTGATCAATTATTCGAGATCATTACATCGTATACAAATGAAATGAAATTTGCGGAAGTAGTTCCAATCTCTGCGCTAAACGGCAATAATATTGAACGATTGGTGGAAACGCTAGAAAGTTATCTAGAAGAAGGCCCACAATTTTATGATGCAGAGCAAGTGACGGATCACCCAGAACGTTTCATCATTTCCGAAATGATTCGTGAAAAAGTGTTGCACACTACACGCGAAGAAATTCCGCACTCGATTGCGGTAGCGATTGAAAGCATCGAGCAAGACCCCGTAACTGACAAAACGCATATCCGCGCGACAATCATTGTGGAACGTGATTCACAAAAAGGGATTGTCATCGGTAAAGGTGGTAAGCTCTTAAAAGAAATCGGTGTGAAGGCAAGAAAAGATATCGAAATGTTGCTTGGACATAAAGTATATTTGGAGCTATGGGTGAAAGTCCAGAAAGACTGGCGTAACCGTCCAAGTCGTTTGAAAGAATTCGGATTTAACGAGGAAGACTACTAAGCTGTCTGTCCTGCTAAAGGAGAGAGCGTATTGCTGAATAAGTTGGAAGGCTATATTATCAAAAGTATCCCTTACGGAGAATCCAATAAAATCGTGACGATCTATACGAAAGAAGCAGGAAAGATCACGGCGATGGCAAGAGGTGCGAAAAAGCCCGCGAGTCGCTTAGCGGCTATTACACAAACCTTTACGCACGGCTATTTTCTTGTTCGTGCAAGCAGGGGCATGGGATCGCTTGAGCAAGGCGAGCTTATCAGCAGCGTTCGTCACATTCGTTCTGATTTAGAGACGACTGCATATGCGGGCTTGATTGTAGAGTTGCTTGATCGTCTAACGGAATCTGAACAGCCGAATGCTAGCATATTTCGTTTGCTTAACGAGTCATTTAACGCTATGGAAGAAGGCTATGACGCAGAAGCCATCACACTGTTCGTTCAGTGGAAGATGCTGCCGGTTGCTGGAATACACCCTATACTTCACGAGTGTGCAAGTTGTGGCGCTACAGAAGGTGAATTCGCATTCTCTTTCCAGCAGATAGGTTTTCTCTGTCATCGCTGCTTTCACGTCGATCCTTATATTATTCGGCTGTCACCTACACAAATTAAATTGATCCGAATGTTTTATAATGTTCCGCTCGATCAGATTGGTAAGCTGACATTAAAGAAACCGACAAAGACATTTATGGCGAAGCTTGTATCAACGATTTATCAGGAGCAAACCGGGATCTTTCTAAAATCCAGAAAGTTCATTGAGCAATTGGAACGTACACCTGAATTGCAAAAACCAAAAGAACGAACTAAAGAAAGCCCAGAAGAGGAAGGCTGATGCCAACTTCTCCTGGGCTTTCCTATGATTAGAATTGTAGGTGTTTCTGAATATATGCTGCAACGTCTGCAATAGGCATGCGTTCTTGTTCCATAGAATCACGGTGACGAACAGTCACTTGTTGGTCTTCTAGTGAATCAAAGTCAAATGTAATACAGAATGGAGTTCCAATTTCATCTTGACGACGGTAACGACGTCCGATGGATTGGGAATCATCATATTGTACTGGGAAATGCTTTGAAAGCTCTGCATATACTTTTTCTGCATCATCCGCAAGTTTTTTGGACAATGGAAGGACTGCTGCTTTGATTGGTGCTAATGCTGGGTGGAAACGAAGAACGGTACGTGTATCGCCGTCTTCAAGTTCCTCCGTATCGAATGCGTCACATAGGAAAGCCAACGTTACGCGGTCCGCACCAACGGAAGGCTCGATACAGTACGGTACGTATTTTTCATTCGTAATTGGATCTTGGTAATGGAAGTCCTCGCCTGAATATTCCATATGACGCTTCAAGTCGAAGTCCGTACGGTTAGCGATTCCCCATAGCTCTCCCCAGCCAAATGGGAATTTGTATTCGATGTCCACAGTTCCTTTAGAATAGTGGGATAGCTCATCTTCATTGTGTTCGCGAAGACGAATATTATCTTTCTTCAAACCGAGTTTCAATAATAATCCTTCAGACTGGTCAATCCAGTACTTATACCACTGCTCATCGTCGCCTGGCTTACAGAAGAATTCAAGTTCCATTTGTTCGAATTCACGAGTACGGAATGTGAAGTTCCCCGGTGTGATTTCGTTACGGAAACTTTTTCCTACTTGTGCAATACCAAAAGGTACTTTCTTTCTCATAGAGCGTTGAACATTTTTGAAGTTCACGAAGATACCTTGTGCTGTTTCAGGACGTAGGAAGATTTCGTTAGCAGAGGAATCTGTTACACCTTGGCTTGTTTTGAACATTAAGTTGAATTGACGGATTTCTGTATAATCCAACGCACCACATGTAGGACATTTGATTTCGTGTTCTTGAATCAAATCGAACATTTTATCAAACGGTAGGCCATCAACGACCATTTCAATTCCCTTTGCGTCCAATGCTTCCTCAATTAATTTATCTGCACGGTGACGGGTATTACATTTTTTACAGTCAATCATCGGATCGTTAAAGTTTCCAATATGACCGGATGCTTCCCAAACTCTTGGGTTCATCAGGATTGCGGAATCAAGACCTACGTTATAAGGTGATTCCTGGATGAATTTCTGCCACCAGGCACGCTTGATATTGTTTTTCAGTTCGACACCTAGTGGACCGTAATCCCAAGTGTTCGCTAAACCGCCATAAATATCAGACCCTGGGAATACGAATCCCCGTTGTTTTGAAAGATTGACTACTTGTTCCATAGATAACATTCTAAACGCCTCCAATTAAAATAAGCACACGTCTCCGGACATAGATCATGTCCGGGGACGAGTGCATGATAACCCGCGGTTCCACCCCGATTGGTTTTTCAACCCACTTTCATAATGAATGTTTCAACTCCCGGCTGCCGTTTCGTGTAGGTACAGGCTTTCACTATCCCTGCTCGCTCAAAATATACACTACTTATTGACCGTTCTTCGTTTACTTGATTCAAAATTAGTTTAGCATGCTTCTCCTTTCTTCGCAATAGCGAGCGTGTTGATATATAATTAGACAGTAAATACAACTTTGAAGTCTGAAGGCGGTGACATGTTTGGAATTAAATACACGTCAGAATGAAATCCTCGACATCGTCAAAGGAAACGGTCCGATTACAGGAGAGCAAATTGCTGAACGTTTACATTTAGCACGCGCTACGATCCGGCCAGATTTAGCAATCTTGACGATGGCTGGATTTTTGGATGCACGACCGCGTGTAGGTTATTTCTATTCAGGTAAGAAACCTATTAAATCCGTTGCGGATGGCATGGTGGATATGATTGTAGCTAATTATCAATCGAGGCCAGTCGTCATTACTGAAAATCTATCAGTATATGACGCGATTTGCCAACTGTTTTTAGAGGATGTTGGAACACTATTCGTAGTGGACCAGCAGTCGTTATTGACAGGCGTTGTATCACGTAAGGATCTGTTGAGAACGAGCATCGGAAGAACAGAACTAGAAAAGATACCCGTGCATGTCATTATGACAAGAATGCCGAATGTCACATATTGCAAAAAAGAAGATACACTCATTTCCGTTGCCAAAAAAATGATGGACAGCCAAATCGATTCATTACCTATAGTTCAAGAGTGTAAAAACGGACTTGAAGTAATGGGACGAGTGACAAAAACAAATATTACTGCCGCTTTTCTTTCATTAGTGGAAGATCAAGATGTGTGAGGAGTGACTACATGACAAAATTCACATTATTCATTGTCTCCGATTCCGTCGGGGAAACTGCAGGTCTTGTGACGAAAGCGGCTGCGAGTCAGTTTCGTCATGATTTAGAGACGGTTTCAATAAAAAGGTTTTCGTATATAGAAGAGAATTCACAATTAGAAGAAATTGTTTTCTTGGCAAAGCAACAGCAAGCGTTGATTGTCTTTACTTTGGTCAAAAGCCAGATGAGGGAACAGCTATATGTACTTTGTGAAGAATTGGAAGTCCCTTTCGTAGACTTACTCGGTCCATTGATTGAGAAGATGGGGGACCAATTGAAACAAGAACCATTTGAAGAGCCGGGTCTTGTCAGGAAGTTAGATGATGACTATTTCAAAAAAATCGAAGCCATCGAGTTTGCAGTTCGCTATGATGACGGAAGAGACACGCGTGGTATATTGGAAGCAGACATGGTTCTAATCGGTGTGTCGCGAACATCCAAAACTCCTTTATCTCAATATCTTGCGAATAAAGGTTTTAAAGTGGCCAACGTGCCCCTTATGCCAGAAGTAGACCCACCATCAGAACTTTTCTCCATTGACCCTACAAAGTGCTTTGGCCTATGTATTTCCGTTGAGCAATTAAATTCGATTCGGAAATCTCGCTTGGAGGCATTAGGCTTGAAAGATGATGCAAACTATGCGAAAATAGCACGTATTCAACAAGAGATGGACTATTTCAATGAAATTACTACGCGTGTCGGTTGTGAAGTCATCGATGTGACGAATCGCGCGGTAGAAGAGACAGCCAATACGATTCTTAAAGCATTTTCAGCAAGGAAGGCCAACTGAACGAACTAGTTGGGTCTTCTTTTTTCTGTGTGTGTGTGTCTACTCGGCTAACATGTCATAAATGTGACATAATTGCAGATACTGAAAATAGTTATAGCAAAAAATGTCGATAAAGAAGGGTTTTTGGAAAACGTCTAGAATTTATGTATATAGAGTGGAAATGGTGATAGAATGACAAGAATATCTGACGAAACAATTGAGGAAATCCGTTCAGGAACTGACATTGTCGATTTGATCAGCGAATATGTCCAATTAGCAAAAAGAGGTAAAAACTGGTTTGGACTCTGCCCATTCCATGAAGAAGGTAGCCCGTCTTTCTCTGTTTCCGAGGACAAGCAGTTATTCCATTGTTTTGGTTGCGGCGCAAGCGGTAATGCCATCACGTTCATGATGGATATGGAAAATCGATCATTCATTGACTCCATCGTCAAACTAGGCAGTCGAATGGGATTAGAGTTGGAAAGTTCCCAAACAGACAACCAAGCGTCAAAATCCTCGTCTAATCAAAAAATGCTGAAAGCCTACACACTGGCTGCTAATTTTTATAGCCATCTGCTCTTAAACACCATAGAAGGCGAAAAAGCATTAGAATATCTAGAAAAAAGAGGATTTACGCGTGATGAGATAGAACAGTATGAAATAGGATGGTCTCCCGTTCAGTCAGATGCCTTATCGGCACTGCTGAAGAGACAAGGTTTTGATATGCAAGAAATGGAAACGGCAGGACTTTGTTTCCATAAAGAAGATGGCTCAGGTTATTTTGACCGTTTCAGGGGAAGGATCATGTTTCCGATTCAGGATGATAATGGTGCAACAATCGCATTCTCCGGCAGAAGGTTGGAGGATTCTTCTTCTGACGCTAAATATATCAATAGTCCAGAAACTCCCGTCTTTGAAAAAAGTAAGGTTTTGTTTAATTTTCACCGAGCACGTCTTAATGTTCGAAAAACGGGTAAAGTAGTACTATTCGAAGGTTTCATGGATACGATTGCAGCAGATCGTGGCGGAATAGGAAATACGGTGGCTGTTATGGGTACTGCATTATCCGCGCATCATATCGTGAAATTAAAGCGAATGGCAAAAAAAATAGTCATTTGCTGTGATGGTGACTCAGCTGGCTGGGGGGCTGCCAAACGATTTGCTGACCAATTGATGGATAGCGCAATGGATGTACTCGTTGCCACTTTGCCAGACAAAATGGATCCTGATGATTATATTAGTCAGCATGGTTCAGAAGTATTTTCGGAAAAGGTGCTTGATCAAGCGTTGTCCTATATTTCTTTCGTAGCGGCCTACTATAGAAGAGATAAAAATTTATCTGTTGATCATGATATCAAGCAATACGTACATGAAGTATTTGACGAACTGGCTCACCGTTGTTCTCCTATTGAGAAAGATTTATTGATCCAGCAACTCCACAATGAAACACATGCTTCAAAAGAGTCACTTGAACAAGAATTTACTAAGTCGATTGCAAAAAAGGCGAAACAATCGAAACAATTGCATGATTCAAGTCCTGATGAAAACAGAACTGTACAAGTTACGAGAGTCCCGGCGAATCGTGCAGAAACAGATCGCGCGGAACAATTACTTCTTGCACATCTGCTGATGGACGCAGATCTATTCGAGGAAAAACGACTGGAACTTCAAGATTTATTTGTAAGAGATGATGTCATCAAAATATTCTTTAAGTTGGCAGCGTTTTATGAACAATATGATTTGCCAAACTATCAGCGATTTGCAGAAATGCTGGAAGACCGGCAACTGAAGAAAGTCGTCATGGAAGCCATCTTAACTGAACGTTCAAAGGAGCATACCACACAAGAAGTAAATGACTGTATCCGTCATTTAAAAAGAAATCAAATGAAACGTCTAATTGATCAAAAGCGGCACGAATCTAAAGAAGCAGAAAAAAGGAACGACCTACTTAAAGCAATGGAGTTGGCCTCGGAAGTAATCCAGCTTGTGAGATCGTTAAAGGTTCTGTAAGGAGGTATAGTCACTATGACAAAAGAAGAACAAACGGGAGAAGTAGAATTGACTCTTGAAGAAGCAAAAGCAGCAATTATTGAAGCAGGTAAAAAAACAGGTGAACTAACATTAGAGGATGTAACAGAAAAACTGGCATCCTTCGAAATGGAGCCAGACCAATTTGAAGAGTTTTTAGATCAGATTGAAGCGCAAGAAATCGAAATGGATAGAAAAGAAGAAGCTGATCCCAAGGCTGAAAAAGAAGAGCAATTTGATTTAAATGATTTAAGTGTACCACCTGGCGTAAGAATCAACGATCCAGTCCGTATGTATTTAAAAGAAATAGGACGAGTAGATTTATTGACAGGTAAAGAAGAAGTAGAATTAGCGATTCGGATTATCGATGGTTTAGCTGCTGAAACAGAGCTTGAGGAAACAGGGAAAATGACACCTGCATTAGATGCTACTATTATTCGTGGTGAGAATGCCAAAAAGAAATTGGCTGAAGCGAACTTACGTTTAGTTGTCAGTATTGCAAAACGCTATGTCGGTCGCGGTATGCTATTCCTAGATTTGATTCAAGAAGGGAATATGGGTCTTATTAAAGCCGTTGAGAAATTTGACCATACGAAAGGCTTTAAATTCAGTACGTATGCAACTTGGTGGATCCGTCAGGCAATCACACGCGCAATTGCGGATCAGGCACGTACCATTCGTATTCCTGTTCATATGGTGGAAACGATCAATAAATTGATTCGTGTTCAGCGTCAATTGCTCCAAGATTTAGGACGAGAGCCGTCCCCGGAAGAAATCGGAGAAGAAATGGACTTGACTCCAGAAAAAGTTCGTGAAATATTGAAGATTGCTCAAGAGCCCGTTTCATTGGAAACGCCAATTGGTGAAGAAGACGACTCTCATCTTGGTGATTTTATCGAAGACTCAGAAGCGCAGTCTCCATCAGACCATGCAGCGTATGAATTGTTAAAGGAACAACTTGAAGATGTTTTAGATACATTAACAGATCGTGAAGAAAATGTATTACGTTTACGTTTTGGTCTAGACGATGGACGCACACGTACGCTTGAAGAAGTGGGCAAAGTATTTGGTGTTACGCGTGAGCGTATTCGTCAGATCGAAGCAAAAGCACTTAGAAAGTTACGCCACCCATCACGCAGCAAACGACTTAAAGACTTCTTAGAATAATAGGTGCATCGGCTGGAAATAGCCGATGCTTTTTACTCTTTATTTTAAAAAAGAAGATTGATACTATTGGAGGAGAAAGGATGGCTATAGATAAGAAACAGATCATCATTTCTGAAATCCGGTATTGGAAAGCCAATAAACTCCTGCCTGAGCATTATTGTGATTTCCTCATAACCTTGTATGCACAAGGAGAAGATCCGGACGAAGTGGCAGAGAAAGAATCTTCCACACTTCAAATGGAACGCAGAAAGTTGCGAGTCAAACAATTTATGATTTTGCTTATTAGCTTATTGCTTGCAGGTGTAGCATCAGTTGCTATGTTTGTACTGACGGAATATCCAGTCGCCACATTGACTGTTGCAGCTGTATTGGCTTTGATTTTCCTAACGTTCGTATCGGGAAAAACATTCAGTAAGAAAGGTTTTGCACCATTTCTCTACATATCAATGGCTTTTCTTTTATTGATGATGTCATTGAAGATTTGGACTGCATTTTTTGATGGGGATACGACATTATTGATCGGACTCCTCGTGTTGAATTGTGGTTTATGGTTATTTACTGGGAGAATCTTGAAGTTACTATACTTCACTATTTCAGGCTCACTAGGTTTATTGACAGTAGTCGCATTTTTACTATTATCTATATAAACGGACGGAATGCAATGAAGGTATTGTTATATTCCGTTCTTTTTCTATATACTAGAATGTAAGTGCTTACAAGTGCAATAGAATGGTATAAGTGGAGAGAGGATGATCATGATGAACTTTGATTTAACTCAAGAACAGCAAATGGTGAAAAAACTGATGAGAGATTTTTCAAATGAGGAAGTAGCGCCAGGTGCAGTAGATCGTGATCGCTCGGGAAAGTTCCCGGTGGAAATTTTTCAAAAGCTTTCAGAAATGGGCATGATGGGCTTACCATTTCCCGAGAAATACGGGGGTGGTGGGGCAGACACGATTAGTTTTGCTATTGTTACGGAAGAATTGAGCCGTGCATGTGCATCGACGGGTATTACGTATTCCGCTCATATTTCACTAGGTGGTGCACCTCTCAACTTATTTGGAACAAAAGAGCAAAAGCAGAAGTATCTAACGCCGATCTGTACTGGCGAATCCTTTGGGGCTTTCGGTTTGACAGAGCCTAATGCTGGATCTGATGCCGGTGGAACAGAGACGTCTGCTGTGCTTTCTAACGGGCAGTATACGATCAACGGCTCAAAGGTCTATATTACCAATGCAAGCTACGCTAAACACCTAGCATTGACGGCTGTGACGGGTCGTGAAGACGGCAAGAAAGAGATTAGCGCAATTATCGTACCGACAGATTTAAAAGGCTTTAAAATTATCGATAACTATGAAAAAATGGGCTTGCATGCTTCCAATACAACAGAATTATTGCTTGAAGATGTAGTAGTTCCAGAAGAGAATCTACTTGGCGAGAGTGGAAAAGGGCTTCAGCAATTCCTTGTAACGCTTGACGGTGGTCGTATCGGGATCGGTGCTATGGCAGTAGGTATTGCACAGGCAGCTTATGAGAGGGCTTTGAACTATTCAAAAGAACGTAAGCAATTCGGAAAGACGTTATCCTCTTTCCAAATTACACAATTCAAACTGGCTGATATGGCGATGAAGATCGAACTTGCACGGACTATGGTGTATAAAGCGGCCTGGCTGAAAGACCAAGGTAGAATGTTTACAAAAGAAGCCTCGATGTGTAAATTATATGCTTCCGAAATTGCTATGGAAGTTGCCGATGAAGCGATCCAAATACACGGTGGCTATGGCTATATGCGTGAGTACGAAGTCGAACGTTATTTACGTGATGCCAAGCTTCTTGAAATTGGAGAAGGTACTTCAGAAGTACAGCGGATGGTCATCGCTAGACAACTAGGTTGCTGAATTGCGAATTATGGCGATTCTGTCACAAAAGACGAAAAGTCGTCCAATAACACTTTCAGTTTTCTTATAGATACAGTACAATGTTAATTGTATACTGTATCTTTTACAGAATAGATTCTGGTGAAGGAGGGTAATCCAATGAATAAAAATCCTGTTGTACCATTTTTCCTAATTTTCGCGCTCGGAATTGGACTGGTTTTCTTCATGTCACTTTATGGCCTAGATCAAAAAAAGGAAATTGCTGGAGCTAACGAAGAAGGCACTGAGCAAACAACTGAAGAAGAAAGTGCAAACACTGGCGAATTTGACGCAGAAGCAGTTGCTCAGCAGAAGTGTATTAGTTGTCACGGCGATGGCTTGGCTGGCGGAATGGGGCCGGCTTTAAATAGCTCACTTGACGCAAAAGAAGCACATGATGCAATCAAAAACGGTGTTGCTGGAACTGCAATGCCAGCTGGACTAGTTCCTGATGAGAACATAGATGAAATGGTTGATTACATTTTATCATTAGACTGATTGTCTACTTAATTTAAAGAGCCAGTAAACCGGAGTAACTCTTGGTTTACTGGCTCTTTTGCATTGCACGAAATGAGTAGCGATTATACAATAGATAAGAATGAAAGGCGGGGAACCATGAATACCAATCAATTATCGGAACGTCTGGCGATGGTGGCTAGTTTTGTACCGAATCATACTGTGCTTGCGGATATTGGTAGTGATCATGCCTATCTTCCGTGCTATTTAATGAACAAAGGCAAGATACGTAAGGCTATCGCAGGAGAAGTAGTGACAGGTCCCTTTGAAGCGGCGACGCGCAATGTAGATCTTCATGGTTTTTCGGACCGTATTGAAGTGCGTCTAGCAAATGGTTTACAAGCGATAGAAGATGCTGATCATGTCGAGACCGTAACGATTGCCGGTATGGGTGGAACATTGATTACTTCCATCCTAGAAGCGGGTAAGGATCGTCTGAAGCATGTACAGCGGATCATCGCGCAACCTAATCTGCATGCGATCGCGATTCGGGAATGGGCTGTAGCAAATGGATTTATTCTTGTAGACGAAGAGATTCTACAAGAAGACAGTAAAATTTATGAAGTCCTAGTGTTAGAAAGAGGAACGGCTGATTACACGAGAACGGATTTGCTCGTCGGGCCGGTTTTACGACGTAAACTATCTACCGTGTTCCGCGTGAAATGGGAACGGGAAATGCTGGAATGGCAGCGGGTCATAAAAGCCCTTGATAACGCAGAACAAACAGAAGAAATTAAGCAAAAAAAAGCAAATATACAAGAAAATATAGAATTAGTCAGGAAGGTGTTAGCACATGAAGAAAAGTAATGGATATCAGATCATTGAACTATTTGAAAAGTGGTCACCGAAGCGACTTGCATTTGAAGGAGATCCAATTGGATTGCACATCGGCCAATTGAATCGTGCCGTAGAAAAAGTTCTAGTTACGCTAGACGTCAACGAACAAGTGATTGATGAGGCAATTGAAAATGGGGCAACTCTCGTGATTGCCCACCACCCTCCATTGTTCCGTCCCGTTAAATCTATTTTGACCGATACACCACAAGGGAAAATGATTGAGAAATGTATCAAGCATAATATTGCGGTCTACGCTGCCCATACCAATCTGGATATTGCAGCAGGTGGTGTCAATGATATGCTAGCGGAACGTCTTGGCATACAGCAGACGGAGCCGATCGATATGACGAATTCTGAACATTTGATGAAACTCGCGGTATTTTGCCCGTCAGAAAATGCTGATGCATTGCGTCAGAAATTGGCATCTGCGGGAGCGGGTGCGATTGGCGATTACCAGGCATGCAGTTTTAGCACACAAGGTATTGGACGATTTACACCGGTTGCGGGAGCAAATCCGGCAATCGGAGAAGTAGGCGAGCCGACGCTGGTAGATGAAGAGCGGATTGAAGTCGTTTTTGCAGAAAGTCAGCAAGTTAAAGTCATCAAAGCAATGTTTGCAGCGCATCCTTATGAAGAACCGGCATTTGATTTAGTAAAAATGCAGCAGAAAACGAATGAGCAAGGGATCGGGCGTATCGGACAAATCGCTAATGAGATGACGTTAAAGGAATTCGCACAACATGTAAAAGATGTATTCGAAGTTCCCGCATTACGTTTCGTAGGTGATCCGGAGAGAAAAATTCGTAAAGTGGCGGTTCTCGGTGGCGATGGAAATAAGTACATTACGGCTGCGAAGAGAAAAGGAGCCGATGTATTCGTGACAGGGGATATGTATTATCACGTCGCGCAAGACGCGCAAGCACTCGATCTTGCCATTGTAGACCCAGGTCATAATATCGAAAAAATTATGATTGCTGGCGTTGCGAATAAAATGACAGAACTGTGTAAAAAAAATAAATTACCTGTTGAATTTATTGAATCGAAAGTCATTACTGAGCCTTTTCAATTCCTATCGTAAATAAAACCGTCGAGCACAAACTCGACGGTTTTTTCGTTGCTTATGGCTCGATCCGGATAACAGGAGTCGGGTTCTTGACTTTCGGCAAGATTTTTTCAAGCTTAAACTTTCTCTCCGGATGATGTGTTGTAGGATCTTCTTGGTCAAATTCGTTTAGGAACGCTATAACTTCTCTAACGATTATTGTAGGTGTAGAAGCGCCTGCCGTGACCGCTACTGTCTCAATGCCCATTAACCATGCAGGATCAATTTCTGAGACGTCTGAGACGCGGTATGAAGGTGTGTTTGCAATTTCTACTGATACTTGCGTTAAACGGTTGGAGTTATTACTTTTTGGATCTCCGACAACGATCAGCAACTCTGCCTCACCGGCTTGTTCTGCTACAGCTTCTTGACGAACTTGTGTAGCTAGACAAATTTCTTGATGAACTTCGATGTGAGGGAATTTACGTTGCAACTCTTCCATAAGATGTGCAACATCCCATTGACTCATGGTTGTTTGATTTGTAACCAGTAGTTTGTCATTGGTAATCTCTAAGTTATCAATATCTTCAAGACGCTCAATTAAGTGAACAGAATCGGGGGCAACGCCAATCGCGCCTTCGGGTTCCGGATGGTGCTTTTTGCCGATATAAAGAATGTCATAGCCTTCAGCTACTTTTTCTTCAATTAAGTCGTGTGTAACGGAAACGTCAGGACATGTTGCATCGATTGCGACCAATCCTTTTTCTTTCGCTAATTGGCGAACTTCAGGTGAAACACCATGTGCTGTGTAGATTACAGTTCCCTTATCTACTTTGCGTAAAATTTCCAGGCGGTTTTCGCCGTCCAACGTTATAATTCCGTCTTCTTCGAATGCATCTGTAACGTGTTTGTTGTGGACGATCATGCCTAATATATAAATGGGTCTCGGCAGGGTAGGATCTAGCGCAGCATTCCTCGCAATGACCATCGCATCAACTACACCGTAACAATAACCTCTTGGTGATATCTTGAGTACTTTCATTTATTCCACTCCACTCCTCTACTAACTTCTCTTTCATTATAGCGGAGATTCGTGAACGATTCAAAGAGTTCAGAAGGGAGGTTGAAAAATTCGCGGTAAAGATGGCTGATTAGTGGCTTGAGGAGGTACAGGACTAGACGTTCGCGGACCACTTGGACGTGGAGCGGAAGAAGCTGTCGGTGCGTCCGGCATAGATTGTACCCCTTTATATAATCGCCACATAGCCGGTAAATTCTGGACAAGTGGTGCAAACTGCTGAACTAATGGTGCAAATTGTTGGGCGGTATTGAAAAAACGATTGGCGGTTTGCATATATTGTTCAGCCCGTGAAGGACCGTTTTCTTGCATGCCTGCTTGCTGTTGCGGAGCACTACCACGCATTTCCCGCGGACCCCTGGGATTCCCTTGCATGCCTTGGGGGAAAGGCATGGGTGCACTTTGTTGAATAGGCGGAGTGTTAGGTGTCATCCTAGACTGAGGTGGCTGATTGCTGAACGGATAAAATGATTGATATCTCATCACGAACTCCTTTCTAATTTTTTAGTTGTTTCCCCTATATCCTATGCGAAAAAAACCACTGATGGCACCGAATCATGGTACAATAAGATTTATCTAGAGGAGGAACGATATGTCTAAATTTACTGATTATCAATTCAAACCATTTTTGAGGGAAGCCATTCAAAAATTAGGGTTTGAAGAACCAACACCCATTCAAAAAGAAATGATTCCGTTGATCATGAAAAATACAAGTGCAATCGGGCAAGCTCATACAGGAACAGGGAAATCCCATAGTTTTCTCATTCCACTTGTTGAAAAGCTTAAGCCGGAGCAGGATGAACTGCAGACGGTCATTACAGCACCGACACGTGAATTAGCTGTTCAGCTTCATGATGAATTAAAAAAGCTAATCGAAGGAACGGATATTAAAAGTGCGATCCTGATTGGCGGTACTGATAAAAAACGCTCTGCTGAACGATTGAAGAGCACACCGCACATCATCGTCGGTACACCAGGGCGTATCCAAGATATGTCGGAAACCGGCGCATTACCGATCCACACTGCCACTCAGCTCGTAATTGATGAAGCGGACCTAGCATTCGACATGGGCTTCATTGAAGACATTGATAAGTTTGCTTCCAGAATGCCGGAGAAGATCAGCATGTATGTATTCTCTGCAACGATTCCTGAAAAATTGAAGCCCTTCTTATCGAAGTATATGAACTCACCTGTTCATGTGCGGATGGATGATAAAAAACCGTTGACGGAGAATATGCATTATTCATTAGTTCCTGTTAGAAGTATGGATAAAAACAAGAAATTACTTCACGTGATGGATGCTCTTCAGCCATATCTTGCGATTATCTTCATGAACACTAAGCAAAATGCTGATCAACTAGCTATCTATTTAGCAGAGCATGGCCATAAGCCTGGGAAAATCCATGGTGATTTAACACCTCGTGAACGTACACGTGTTATGAAGAAAGTACGCGATCTAGAGTATCAATACATTGTGGCAACTGATTTAGCAGCAAGAGGGATCGATATTCCCGGTGTCAGTCACGTCATTAACTTTGAATTGCCAGATGATCTGGAATTCTTCGTTCACCGCGTAGGACGTACTGCACGTGCGGGCATGCAAGGTCATGCAATTACGTTATACGAACCGTCTGATGAAGACGCAATTAATCAAATTGAAAAGCTTGGAATTCCTTTCATACACGAAGATGTGAAAAACGGTGAATGGATTGAAGTGAAAGAGCGTCAAGCGCGTAAGAAGCGCGTGCGTGAAGTAGATGAAATTGATAAAAAAGCGGATTCCTATATTCGAAAACCAGATAAAGTAAAGCCAGGCTACAAAAAGAAGATGGCTGAACAAAAAGAAAACTTTAAAAGAAGACAAAGGAGAATAAAGAAGAAATCATGACACAAAATGATGTCCTTCTAGGTTCTCACGTATCCATGAGTGGTAAAAAGATGCTGCTTGGTTCAAGTGAAGAAGCTTTAAGTTATGGAGCCAATACATTCATGATCTATACGGGAGCGCCTCAGAACACGAGACGTAAACCAATTGAAGAATTGAATATTGAAAGTGGTACACAGAGCATGGAGGCAAATGGTCAATCAAATCTAGTCATCCATGCACCATATATTATCAATCTTGCGAATACCACGAAGCCTGAAACGTTCCGCCTAGGCGTAGACTTTTTGCAACAGGAAATTCAGCGCACTGAAGCACTTGGTGCCAATCAAATCGTTCTTCATCCAGGAGCTCATGTGGGCGCTGGAACAGAAATAGGTATCGAAAAGATTATTGAAGGCTTAAATGAAGTATTATCTGAAGACGCAAATGTTCGCATTGCACTTGAAACGATGGCTGGTAAAGGAACGGAATGTGGGAGAAGTTTTGACGAAATTGCGAAGATCATCGACGGCGTGAAGTATAATGAACGGCTATCTGTTTGTTTTGATACATGCCACGTCCATGATGCGGGCTATGACATTGTTAATGACTTCACGGGTGTCCTGGATCAATTTAACGACATTATCGGATTAGACCGAATTTCCGTCATTCATGTGAACGACAGTAAGAACATTTGTGGTGCTGGAAAAGACCGCCACGAAAATATCGGTATGGGACATATAGGCTTCGAACCGTTAGCTTATATCGTACATCATCCAGCGTTTAAAGACGTTCCGAAAATTTTGGAAACACCATTCATTGGAATAGATAAAGCGAGTAAAAAAGCACCGTATGCTGTGGAGATTGACATGTTAAAAAACCATCAATTCACTCCTGCTCGATTGGAAGAATTGCATAACTAAAAGCTTTAAGCGTTGCGTAACCGCAACGCTTTTTCTATTGAAGTTTATAGTATTCTAAATACAGCATCGTCTTCTCATATCCAATGACCGAAGTGACTTTTTCGATAAATGCGGATGGAATGCCTGTAAATAGCCAAGTGAATGAAACTTCATCCAGCAAAGGACGTAACTGCCGCACTTCTTTAGTAGACAACTCTACACCATAACTTGCCGCGTAATCTACAGCTTCCTGATCGGGCAATTGTTTAATTTCTTGAATTAACTGAAGTAAATCCATCTTCATCAATTCCTTTCAATTGGTTGTATCCCTCCGCATCTTACTATATAATTCATAAAGTAATCGGAATGATTCCGAATTAAAGGAAGGGATATGTATATGACAAATTCCATTATTAACTTAGAGCATATAACGCATAAATTTAACCATTCCATTGCGCTTTCTGATGTCAGTCTAGAAGTGAAACAAGGGGAGTTTTGGGCATTAATTGGACCAAATGGTTCGGGTAAATCCACATTGTTAAAGATCATACTAGGGTTGCTAAAACCGTCACAAGGAACCATTGAATTGTTTGGCGGGCCGATTGATTCGTTTAACCAACAACAAAGAATCGGCTACGTCTCTCAAAAGTCTAACGCATTTACGACGAAGTTCCCTGCTACTGTATTGGAAGTCGTAAAAAGTGGTTTGACTGCCAAAAAAGGACTTTTTAAGCGATTCGATAAAGAGGATGAACAGCAGGCCATTGATGCGTTACATATAGTGAAAATGGCAGACCGTAAAGATGAAAGTATAGGGGACCTTTCAGGTGGTCAACAACAGCGTGTCTTTATTGCTAGAGCCCTCGTGAGCCATCCCGATTTGCTGATCATGGATGAGCCAACAGTCGGCATCGACAGACAAAACGTTGAATCCTTCTATTCTATGCTTAGCGAACTGAATCGTGAGTACGGAATAGCGATTTTACTCGTGACACATGAAATCGATGTCGTAACGAAGCTCGCAACGCACATTGCATGCTTGAATCGTTCTATCCATTTCCATGGTGTCCATGCTGACTATGAAAAAATGAGTGAGACGGAATTGTCTGGTTGGTACGGTCATCCTATTCGTCGGCTCCATCAAAAAGAAACGGAGCCGGTTAAATGATTGAAGCTATTTTCACCTATGAGTTTTTACAAAATGCTATTTTATCCGGGCTGATTATCGGTCTAATCGCTCCCATGCTCGGCTTATTTATCGTAGTGCGTCGGATGTCGATGATTTCAGATGCGCTTAGTCACGTAGCACTTGCAGGGATTGCAGGCAGTCTCTATTTAAGTCAGCAAGTATTGTTCTTTGCAGCGCTTAATCCAGTATATTTAGGAATGGGCGCTGCGGTAGTCGGATCTTTATTGATCGAGCGATTGCGCAGAGTGTATAAAAGCTTTGAGGAACTGGCGATTCCGATTATTTTATCTGCCGGAATTGGTTTTGGGGCCATATTCATTTCTCTTGCCAAAGGATTCGGCACAGATTTAGTCGGTTATTTATTTGGATCAGTGTCCGCCGTGAGTCGGCAAGATTTATATATTGTTATGTTAATAGCTGTTATGGTGATCGCATTTATCTATTTCTTATATAAAGAGTTATTTTCATTGGCATTTGATCCCGAGTATGCACGAGTTTCTGGAATTAATGAACGCGTCATTCAGGCAGCATTTATGATTATCACAGCGCTAGTTATTGGTGCATCGATGCGAATCGTTGGAATTTTGCTTGTATCTTCGTTGATGACATTGCCTGTGGCGGCAGCTATCCAAGTAGCCAAAAGTTATAAAGGTGCACTGGTATATTCCATACTATTTGGGGAAATTGCGGTGGTCATCGGACTGATTTCTGCGTATTACTTAGATATCGCGCCTGGTGGGACCATTGTAGTTACATCGGTGTTCATTTTACTGTTAGTACTTTTCTGGAAAAAAGTACGGTCATGAGAAGCAGGAAAGGTGGCGTTAGGCTATGTCAATAGATGAAGCATGGGATATTCTATTGAAATATGATTATAAACGAACAAGAAATCGCGAGATATTATTGCAGTTTTTTGATCAAGCGGATCGGTATGTGACGGCTATGGAAGTCCGAGTAGCTGTGGAGCAGGATAATCCAGGCATTAGTTTTGATACGATTTATCGGAATCTTGCCATGTTCTCAAAGCTTGGAATTTTAGATGAGACTGAATTGAACGGCGAACGACTTTTTCGCATGCAATGCGCAACGGATCACCATCACCATCATTTCATTTGTACGACGTGTGGTGGGACGAAATCCATTCCGATTTGTCCGATGGATAGTGTGACAGTCAATTTGTCTGATTATGAAATAGAGGGGCATAAGTTCGAGATTTATGGTAGATGTCCGAGTTGTATAGCTGGGTAGGTTAAAAAGGCAGTACATCATTTTATGTTCATGATGTACTGCCTTTTATTATGTACTAGTATTTGGATGGAAGTAAACGGTAAGATCATTCCGGTTTATTTTACCTGGATTCTCACATTATTATACATGTGAGAATCCAGGTAAGGTGAAGAAATAGAAGTATACTACGAAAAAAAGAGCACCGCAATGTGCGATGCTCTTCCGATCACTTACTCTTTATCATTTCCGTCGCGTGGAACAGCTGCCTAACGTACTGATCAGCTTGTTTCCAATTCGCTACACGTATGACGCCTTTTGGAATTGGATCTTGGTTATAAGGTGTATCAAACAAGAACACCGGAATATCCAATTCTTCATGAATCCCAACTGCATTGTCATGCTTGTCCTCGAAGAATACATCTACGTTGAATTGCCTAGCCGTCTCAATTTTATGATGTGTGCCAATCAACTCTACGTGGTCATAAGGTATTTGTTGCTCATGAAACCAGTTCGTTGTAGACTCGAGTACATTTCGACCACGTGCCGAAATATAAAACAACTCGAACTGTTTCTGCCAATTCGTTAAGACTTCTTTTGCAAATTCTTGAGGGGGGGAAGTCTGATAGATCAATTCTTCCGTTTCCTTGTACCATTGCCCAAACTGTATAGGATCCACATCAAACGCTTTCGTCAAATCATACTCTTTAATATCATCGAGTGTCAGATTGGAACCGAAATGTTTGTTGATGTGGGGGAGAAGGGCTGTCGGAGTAGTTACCGTTCCGTCAATATCGATCCCGAAACGAATATCCCTCATTCAGAAACGCTACCTTGTGCTGCAAGTGCTTCTTCTTGTCTCTTCTTCTCAAAATACTCCTCAGCCAAAATGTCGATTTCTTTTTTCAATTCCTCGACCATTGTCTCTTCAGGAACTTTACGTACGGTTTTACCATGCATGAAGAGTAATCCCTCACCACGAGCACCGGCGATTCCAATATCTGCTTCACGTGCTTCACCTGGTCCGTTTACCGCACAGCCAAGAACTGCTACTTTTAATGGCGCTTTAATGTTCGAGATATATTCTTCTACTTCATTGGCAATCGAGATCAAGTCGATTTCGATACGGCCGCATGTAGGGCAAGAAATTAATGTTGCAGAGTTAGACGATAAACCGAATACTTTCAGCAACTCTTTCGCTACTTTGATTTCTTGAACTGGATCCGCACTTAACGATACGCGCATCGTGTTACCGATCCCTGAAGATAGAAGAGAGCCAAGTCCTGCTGCACTCTTAATCGAGCCCGCGAATAACGTACCGGATTCTGTAATACCCAAGTGCAATGGATAATCAAATGCCGCTGCCGCTAGCTTGTACGCTTCGATCGCCAAGTTAACGTCAGAAGCTTTAAGTGACACGATAATATCGTGGAAATCCAAATCTTCAAGGATTTTGATGTGATGCAATGCACTTTCGACCATACCTTGCGCTGTAGGGTAGCCATACTTTTCAAGAATTTTTTTCTCGAGTGAACCTGCGTTGACACCAATACGGATCGGTATACCTTTCGCCTTTGCCGCATTGACAACAGCCTCTACTTTTTCTTTACGGCCGATATTGCCTGGATTGATACGAATTTTATCTGCACCTTGTTCAATTGCAATCAATGCTAATTTATAGTCAAAGTGAATATCCACTACTAACGGAATATTGATCTGCTTTTTGATTTCACCAATCGAATACGCTGCACGCTCATCGGGACATGCTACACGTACGATTTGGCAGCCTGCATCCTCCAAACGTTTAATTTCTGCAACTGTTGCTTCGACATCATGTGTTTTTGTCGTCGTCATGCTTTGCATAAACAGCTCATTGCTTCCCCCTATTGTCAAATTACCGACTTTTACGGGACGGGTATTGGAACGATGAATCATTTCAGTCATTATGTCTCTCTCCTTCAAATGAGTAAATACCATCGAAATTCGATGGAATATAAAATTATCCTTTTTCGCCTTCTTCGCAAGCCGATTCCACTTGTTCACCGATAGGCAACTTAATTTGTTCGCCAGCTAGAAATTGTTGGCGTTTGAGATGAGGGTTCATGGAATAAAATTGCTCCAACCTCTCAAGAAAGTTTTGTGTTGAATCTGGATATAATGCAAATAACGATTCTATTGTATCACCTTCAACCACTCGAATGACAATTGAATGATTTGAAGTTTCCTCTATACAGGACGATTCATCATCAAAAAAGGCTGCAAGAGGGATTGTCCCTTCCGTTAAATCCATTCGAACAAAATGAACTGTGCAGAATACAGCAAGTGCGATCAGTAAAATTCTCATCATGCATCCCTCCTGCACTACACTATGCAGACAAGAGGAAGTCTATTCATCGTGGGAGTTTTGGATAATAGACTGCTGCTCTCCACACAAAGAGTAGATGGACTAAAGATGCAAGCCACAAGCTATACGTTTGCATGGCTGGTACAAATTCAAATGCCATCGTCAGCAAGATGGGTAATGTTGCGGCAATTGCTGCTGTTCGCCACATAAAACGGAATTCACCACGGCGACGCAATAGTTTCAATAGCAATACCCCTATGATAGCAAAAATACTGATGCGAATAAATAAATACGACGTAATAATGACCAATTGCAGCACAAATGCGATTGGATAGATCAAAAAGCCGATTGTTTCGCCGATTTCCGCTAATTCAGGAGATGACTGGAACAGTGTATGATCACCTAGTACAAATTGTAAAAACGATACACCGGTGTAAAGAAAAATAAACACAAATATGTATTGAATGACTTTACCGATTGATAACATGCGAAACGCTGCAAGTTTTTTCGGTTCGTGTAATGAAGCTTTAAAGAGTTGATGAAATTTCACTGAGCCGGCCTCCCTTTCTCCATACAGTCTACCATTTATTTAAAACATACTGCTTTGCAGAAATTTCGACATTCTTATGACATTTTATTGCTGCATTGTTAAGGTGATGTAAAGATTGCCGTCGAATACTTTACAATTGATGTATACAACTTGCATAATAAGTTGAAACTTCACGACGCATTTACGTAGTGAAGGGCAGTTAGAAATCATACATAAAACGTTTAATGGAGGTTGACAATTCAATGGAAGTGAACTGGCAGGAAGTGGTGTTCCAATTTCTTGGTGGATTAGGAATTTTCCTATTTGCAATTAAGTACATGGGGGACGGATTGCAAAAGGCTGCAGGGGACAGACTTCGTGAAATCTTAGACCGTTTCACAACCAATCCATTTATGGGTGTTCTAGTTGGTATTATCGTAACCGTGTTAATCCAATCTAGTTCTGGAACAACTGTTATTACAGTCGGTCTAGTAAGTGCTGGGTTCATGACACTTCGTCAGGCGATCGGTGTTATCATGGGCGCCAATATCGGTACAACTGTGACTGCATTTATTATCGGTCTAGACGTCGGCGCGTATGCGTTACCGATCATGGCATTTGGGGCCTTCCTGATCTTCTTCGTACGTAAAGCTAAAATCAAGAACTTGGGTGAAGTCATCTTCGGCTTCGGAGGATTGTTCTTAGGGCTTGAATTAATGAGTGACGGTATGAAACCTTTACGTTCATTAGAAGCATTTGCTGATTTCACTCTCGCAATGAGTGAACATTCATTGCTAGGTGTCGTAGCGGGAACAATCTTTACATTAATCGTACAAAGTTCTAGTGCAACTGTTGGGATCTTGCAAGGACTCTATGCTGAAGATCTAGTCACAATGAAAGCAGCATTGCCCATTCTCTTCGGTGATAATATTGGGACGACAATTACTGCGGTACTTGCGGCACTTGGTGCATCTGTTGCAGCAAGACGCGCAGCAGCTGTACACGTACTATTTAATATTGTCGGTACCATCATCTTTATGATCCTGCTCATACCATTTACGGCGTACGTCGAATGGATTGCTGGTGTTTTGAACCTCGAAAGCAAAATGCAAATCGCATTTGCGCACGGTTCGTTCAACGTCGCCAATACTATCATTCAATTTCCATTCATTGCTGCTTGGGCATTTCTCGTCACTAAGATGATACCGGGTGAGGATGTGACGATCGAATATAAACCGAAACATCTTGATCGTCGTTTTATCGCACAATCACCAGCTGTGGCAATAGGCCAAGCTAAAGAAGAAATTGTACGCATGGGTGACTTCAGTGTCCGTGGTCTTCAGGAATCATTCGAGTATTTGAAGACAGGCCAGAAAAAACACGCAGAAACAGCGTATCAAATTGAAGATGCCATCAACAATCTCGATCGCAAAATTACAGACTATTTAGTGGAAGTGTCTGTAGCAATCGTTTCACCGGCTGAATCCGGCCGCCATGTGTTATTGATGGATTCTGTTCGGGATATTGAGCGTATTGGCGACCATTTCGAAAACATTATAGAGCTGATAGATTTACGTGAAACCAATAAACTGAAGCTGACAGAAGATGCGTTGGAAGATTTAACAGAAATGTTCACATTGACAATCGAAACTGTTCAAAAAGCAATTGAATCATTGGATCAAAACGATACAGATCTTGCACGTGTTGTTTCAGAAAAAGAAGATTTAATTGATAATATGGAACGTCGATTCCGTAAAAACCATATAGTACGTTTGAATGAAGGACATTGTAGTGCGCAAGCGGGTATGGTATTCGTCGATATCGTGTCGAACCTTGAGCGAATTGGTGACCATGCGGTGAATATTGCAGAAGCCATTTTAGGCAAGCACGCATAATGAATTAAAGGAGTGACGACTATGTTATGGATCGGTTGGACATTGGCAATTCTCATGTTTGCGATCGCGTTTGTCGGATTGATCTATCCTGTCATTCCATCTGTTGTGTTTTTATTGGTAGGCTTCCTGCTTTATGGCGCAATCGTTTCATTTGAAGAGTTAACGTGGTTGTTTTGGGTAATCCAAGTATTATTCGTTTTGCTATTATTTGGCGCGGATACGATCGCAAATCTCGTCGGTGTTAAACGTTTTGGTGGTAGCAAGGCAGGAATGTGGGGAAGTACGATTGGGCTGCTTATTGGTCCATTCGTCATTCCGGTCGTGGGTATTTTAGCTGGACCTTTTCTTGGCGCAATCCTTGCAGAACTAGTTTTTACACGTTCCGGGATCAAACAAGCTTTCCGCACGGGAGTCGGCTCTGTTGTTGGTTTTCTGACTTCCGTTGCTGTAAAAGGTACCATTATGGTAGTTATGATTGTCATATTCCTATTTTTTCTCCGTTAACAGTCCATTTTCTTTGAATGCTGGCTCATATTTTGATAATGTGAAGTGGTAGGGCAAAACAGAGATAATTTAGAGGAGGAATGGAAAATGGCTTATACATTACCAGAACTACCATACGCATATGATGCGTTGGAGCCACACATCGACAAAGAAACGATGAACATCCATCACACGAAACACCACAACACGTATGTAACGAACGTGAACAACGCACTAGAAGGTCACGAAGAACTTCTTAACATGCCTGTTGACGAATTAGTTGCAAACTTGGACAAAGTTCCAGAGGACAAGCGTACAGCAGTCCGTAATAACGGTGGCGGGCACTCTAACCACTCATTGTTCTGGACAATCCTTTCACCAAACGGTGGCGGCAACCCAACTGGGGAAGTTGCAGAGGCAATCGACAAAAAGTTCGGTAGCTTTGACGCTTTCAAAGAAGAGTTCGCTAAAGCTGCAACAACTCGCTTCGGTTCAGGTTGGGCTTGGCTTGTTGTAAACAACGGTGAAATTGAAGTCACATCAACTCCTAACCAAGACTCACCTTATATGGATGGTAAAACACCATTGCTAGGGTTGGACGTTTGGGAGCATGCGTACTACTTAAACTACCAAAACCGCCGTCCTGACTACATTTCAGCATTTTGGAACGTAGTAAACTGGGATGAAGTTGAAAAGCGTTACCAAGACAATAAATAATTGAAACCTGACACACATCTAGTTCGTCTAGATGTGTGTTCTTTATTATTTTCATGCTATAATTCTTATACATAAACTTCCTGAGAAAGGAGATTCCTGTTGAAGAGAAACCAAAAAAAGACGGAGCCGCTAAAAACGGGTCAACGTCAACATATTGCATTTCGAATGAATTTTTTATTTGTAGCGATTTTTGTCCTTTTTTCCTTACTCATATTCCGTTTAGGTTATATGCAAATCGTCAAAGGGGAGGATTATGCACGCAGTCTTGAACGAACGGAGGAAATTGCGGTCAACACGAGCACACCGCGTGGAAGAATTTTCGACCGTACCGGGAAAGTACTCGTCGACAATGAAGCGAAAAATGCTATCACGTATACGAAAACATCCTCCACGACAACAAAAGAAATGCTTGCGCTTGCTAGAAAAATTGCGAAGTTGATTGATCAAGATACAAAGCGCGTGACAATAGGCGATAAACGAGATTTCTGGATTTTATTGAATCCTGTAAAAGCAGCTGATAAAGTACCTAAAAAAGAACAAAATAAGCTCAGTAAAGACGACAATAAATCTCAGAAAGATATTCAACGAGAGATTAACCAGCTGACACGCGACCGGATCACGGACGAAGAACTAGCTACATTAACAGCGGAAGATTTAGAAGTACTCGCAATTTATCGAGAAATGATGGCAGGTTACGCCTACTCCCCACAAATCATCAAAAGCGATGGCGTTACCGATAAAGAACTTGCTGTGGTATCTGAAAGATTGGATCAACTGCCGGGCGTCAATACGACTACGGACTGGGATCGAGTTAAGAAATCAGATAGTGCAATTCTAGGATCTACGACGAGTCCGATAGAAGGCATTCCTCGTTCTCACTTAAACTATTTCCTAGCGCGAGATTATTCGCGAAATGATCGCGTCGGACGAAGTTATTTGGAATTGTATTACGAAGACTTACTGAAAGGTCAAAAGACGATTGTGAAGAATGTCAAAGACCGCACAGGAAAAGTCGTTGAAACGAAAACGGTGAAAGAAGGAAAGCCTGGTAAAGATCTGATCTTGACTACAGACACCAATTTGCAGAAGGCGCTTGAAGATGTCGTATCCAATAAATTATTGCGTTTAAAACAAGGTCCGAATACAAGTGCGTTGGAATCAGCATTCCTTGTCATGTTGGACCCAAACAATGGAGAAATTCTGTCTCTTGTCGGAAAGAAAGTAGTAAAAGACGAATCGACAGGCAGATGGGCAATACAAGATTACACATTTGGTACATTTACTTCTGCGTATGAAGTGGGATCTACAGTGAAATTGGCTACCATGCTTACAGGATACAATGAAGGAGCCGTTAAAATCGGTGAAGTGAAAATTGACCAACCGATCAATATTGGCGGCAGGTACAAACGGTCCTTATTTAATCCGAATGGACGGGTTGCATTAAACGATATTTCCGCTATCGGTCGTTCTTCCAACGTGTATATGTTCCGTATTGCGATGGGGTTAGGAAACGCAACATACCGACCGGGTCAAGGATTACCAATCGACAAGAAAGCATTTGATACATTCCGTGAGAACTTTGCGGCATTTGGTTTAGGTGTAAAAACAGGTATTGATTTACCTGGCGAATATACAGGCGTTACGGGTACGGAAACGATTCCCGGAAAGCTCCTCGACTTCTCAATTGGCCAGTTTGATACGTATACTCCTCTGCAAATGGCCCAATATGTGGCAACCATTGCCGCTGATGGAAATCGAATAGCACCGAAAATTTTGAAAGAAATTCGTGAACCTTCTCCGGATGGGGAAGTACTCGGAGAATTGGTTGAAGAAACACCCATAAAAGTATTGAATCATCTGAAAAACTCACAAGCGGAAATCGATCAAGTGAAGAAAGGCATGCATTATGTATACTATGGCGCGAATGGTACTGCATCCGGTTTACTAGCGGGCGCACCCTATACAGGAGCCGGAAAGACGGGTACCGCCGAATCATTCTATTACACGGGTAATAAATCCAATCCTGTTATTCCGACAATTAACTTGTCCCATGTAGGATATGCCCCTGCTGATCGACCTGAAGTTGCGTATTCAGTAATCATTCCCTATATTTCAACGAATACGAAACGCTATCCATCCGCTACGGCAAGTGAAATAGCCAAAGAAGCACTCGATGTATTTTTTGAACAAAAAAGACAGAGAAGTTTACAGGCTGACAACGCGTCTCCGGATGTGAAGATACAGAAATAACAAGGATTGATCAATACAAAAAAGACGAAAACCAAATGGTTTTCGTCTTTTATAGGTGTAAAAAGATTTTAGCAATCTCAGGAAAGCGCATATCAGAGCGTAATTCGTATGTACCGGTTTTGATTTTTCGTGTGTAATCATTTTCAATTATATATAATTCGAATTCTTCCGCGTTTTTTATTAATTTTTCTTTTTCTAATTCACGTGATAACTCGGCAGGTGTAATGCCTGCTTTAACCGTGAAGCTCTTCGTGACAATTTCCTCCGCTTCACTTTTCTCTGGAATCGTATCTTGTTCAGATTCTGGTTGACGGATAGCATCTTTCCGCGACAATGTCTGTGCAATCGCCAGTTTTTTTTTTAGAATGGCTATTTCTTCTTTTGAATCTGCTAATTGCTTTTGCAACGAACCTTCGGATGTTTGTTGTTGCACGAAATACAGAATGCCACCAGCTATCAAACAACCAATACCTACAGCGCGCAATATTTCCTTGATCATGACAATCGCACTCCTTTGGAATGTAGCACGTCCGTTACTTCCTTTTCACTAAGTGAAGCGCGTTTTGCAATCTCGGGGACCGTGTAGCCTTGTTTGTGAAGAGAGATAATTTGATTGACTATAATTGCGTGTATCGTTTTTTGAGGTGCTGGTGAAATGGGCTCGGAAGTCGGGGATGCAACCATCAATTCCTCTTCAAGCAACCGCACTCTTTTTTTTAGATTACTCATTTCCTGATGAAGGCTAATCGAAACAGCTTCCAATTCATCATCCATCGAACGAGTCTTATTTCCGATAAAAAACGATAGTATAACAGCCAATACACCAATACTGAGTAATATTAAGGGGATATCCATAGTGTTTCCCTCCCGCATAACTAGAATTTCCTTCATAATACCATAAGCATATGATGAATGATATTTGATTTTTTTTGCTGTACAATGATTGAATCTATGGTATAATATATTAGTCGTATAAATCATGCTCATGTTTTACTTATATCTATAGCTATTGAGTGGGAGGGACAGTAATGCGCGTAAACGTAACACTCGCTTGTACAGAATGTGCAGAGCGTAATTATATTACTAAGAAAAACAAGCGTAACAATCCAGAACGTATTGAAATGATGAAATATTGCTCACGTGAAAAAAAGCAAACTTTGCACCGTGAAACGAAATAATCATTAAAACCAAAACCTGCTTCGGTTTTGGTTTTTTCTTACGGGAGGTAGTACAGTGGAAAAGCAGCATCTTCGAAAACAGGTTATACAGCAATTACATCAATTAACTCCATCTGATCACGAACAAAAATCAGCTAGTATAGTAGAAAAAGTTCTTGCTTCGGATGAATTTAAGTATGCAGAAACAATCGGAATCACATTATCTAGATTTCCGGAAGTGGACACGCGTCGTTTGATAGAAATCGCTTGGCAAGCCGGGAAGCGAGTTGCGATTCCTCGATGTATCTCCTCTCCGAGGGAAATGGATTTTCGTTTGATTGATTCATTTGATCAAACAGAAGTAGTCTATATGGACTTGAGAGAACCGAAAATAGATATAACAGAGTCTGTAAAACCAGAAGAAATTGACTTGCAAATCGTGCCCGGCGTCGTGTATTCAGAGACTGGTTACCGGATTGGATTCGGTGGGGGTTACTACGATCGCTATTTGATAAATTTTCCATTTGAAACGATATCGCTGGCATTTGACTGTCAAATCCGCCATAATATAGTTAAGGAGCCGCATGACGTTCCGGTGTCCTATATTTACACAGACAAACATATTATAGATTGTCAGAAAGCTCGTGACGCGAATGAATGAATTTTATGATGTGATGAAATTGCTTAAACGGTTTGGTGTAATCATTTATACAGGAAATAAAAGACAGGACAGTATAGTAATGGAGTCCGAAGTCAAAGAACTGTATGATCATCAATTTATTGATCAACAAACATATATTCAAGCATTGCTTGTTTTGCGAAGAGAACAAACCAGCTAACAACTAGCTGATATCATACAAACTACTCATTCCTCGTATTATGTGAAACTTTTCACTCAGTCAAACGTATATATATACGCTGACAATTAAAAAACAGTATCCAAACGAAACGAAAGGAAGAGATGGAATGAGAAAATTTTCATGGCCTAAGCATTCCGTACTCATTATCGCTGTAATCGCAACTTGGTTGACTACCTACATCGGGTATTTCACCAGTTTCAATATGAAGATCGATAATGCTATGCAACAATTTATCTTACTAATTAACCCCCTAGCATTTCTATTGTTTATTTATGGGGTGGCTTTATTTATTAAAAAGACAAAAATACGTAACCGATATATATTAGCGGTCAGTTTCATTACTTCTTTTATCATGTTTGCCAATGCTGTGTTCTATCGTTTCTTTACAGACTTTATTACACTGCCTTTATTGTTCCAGACAAGTAACTTTGCAGATTTAAGTTCTTCAATTACCGAGAACTTGCGTTTCCTTGATCTATTCTTTTTCACGGATGTTTTGATCATTTTAGTAGTTATTCGGTTCTTCAAACAACGTCTAGAACCAGTTCAAGAATCAAGCAGTAAAATGGGACGGAAAGTGTACTTTGCCGCCGCTGCTACGTTGATGATGTTCAATTTGGCGCTTGCAGAAACACAGCGACCACAGTTATTGACAAGAAGCTTTGATCGCGAATTACTCGTTAAAAACCTTGGTACGTACAACTACCATCTATATGATTTATTCGTTCAATCCAAATCCCATGCACAGCGTACATTTGCTGATGGTACCGAGTTGACGGAAATTGAGAACTACGTCAAAGCTAACCATGCGCAACCAGATCCGAAAATGTTTGGTACTGCAAAAGGCAAGAACGTAATTATCGTTTCACTTGAATCTTTACAAAACTTTGTTATTAACAATGATATGGATGGACATGAAATTACTCCATTCTTAAATGGATTAACAAACGATAAAGATACATTCTACTTTGACAACTTTTATCAACAAACTGGGTTAGGGAAAACATCCGATTCTGAGTTTATCGTAGAGAACTCATTATATGGACGTAACGGTAGTGCAGTATTCTTTACGCATAGTGGTAACACATATAACTCGCTGTCTGAACGTCTAGGCGAGAATGGTTATGCTACAAGTGTCATGCACGCAAACAGTAAGAGTTTCTGGAACCGTGATATTATGTATAAAGCACTTAACGTACAGAAGTTCTACGATGTGGATAGCTACACAATTGGTGAAGATGAAGCAGTCAACTGGGGAATGAAAGATATTCCGTTTTTCCACCAGTCAGTTGACTTGATGAAAGATATCAAGCAACCATTTGCTACACGAATGATTACACTAACAAACCATCATCCATTTGATTTGGATGAGCAGGATAAATTAATTCCTGAATACACATCAAATTCCAACACGTTGAATAAGTATTTCCAAACAGTTCGATATATGGACGAAGCAGTTAAGGAGTTCTTTGAGGACTTGAAGGAAAGCGGTTTGTATGAAAACTCGATCATTGTCATGTACGGAGATCACTATGGTATTTCCGAGAATCACAATAAAGCAATGGGTATGTATATGGATAAAGAAATTACACCATTCGATAATGCAGAGCTTCAAAAGGTTCCATTATTCATTCATATACCAGGTTCTGGTGAAGGTAAGAAGATGCATGAGCTTGGCGGACAGGTAGATATCCGACCTACTATTCTTCACCTACTGGGAATTGATACGAAAGCAGATATGCAATTCGGTTCCGATTTATTTTCACCAGATCATGAACCATTTGTGATTTTCCGTGACGGCCGTTTTGTCACAGACAAAAATATTTACGCTCAGGAAGTTTGCTATGACATCGAAACAGGAGAACCAGCAATAGATGAAGCGCAATGTGAGCCGTATATTGAGCGTGCCAATACTGAATTGAATTATTCAGATGCTATCATCAACGGTGACTTGCTTCGCTTTAAAGAAAGACCAGATGGCAGTCCTGAAATGAAAGAAAGTAAATAAATTGATGAGCTGCGCGGCTGCCTATGCCGCGCAGCTCTTTTTTAACCAACTGAAGAGGAAGTGAAAAAGTGAAAAGAATTCTTATCTCAATAGTGTGTGCATTGTTTTTAATGTCATGTACGCAATCTGAAGATGTTGAAACCGAAGAACAACTAGTAGAAAAAGAAGCCGAGCCAGTAGAAAAACTTACAGCTTCACAAGATGATATTCGTTTTGTTGCAGGCTGGTTGAACGAAATGGCGATTTTATTCGTCAATCAAAAGGACGCTAAAGACCGTCTGCTGTCGTTTGATTTGAAGACGGGTGATATACATACCTTATTTACGGCCACTGCAACGATCTCTGAAGTACAAGTTCATCCTACTGCTTCGCAATTGCTAGTCAAAACAGCGGACGACTCAACAGAAGCTGTCATACATATACTCGATCATGCGGGTACTCCATTAAATGAAGTGTCGGTAGAATCCTCGGAACTTGAAATTCAATGGAACGAATTCGATGCTTCACAATTACTGATCACCGCTTTCTCTGATGATTGGAGTTACGAAATCATGCGCTATGATGCGAATGACGATACATTGGTAGCAGTAGAACTACCTGATCCGTTTCCCCGTTGGCTAGGTGCGGAAGAGTTGGTGTACATGGAAGACGTAGTGGTAATAAAACAAGCGCTGTCTACGGGAGAAGAGACTATACTCGCGAATAACGCCAACCAATTCCATACCTCTTCAGATCAAGTATTGATTGAATCATTTGAAGGCGAGCAGATACGATACACTGTAATAGATGCAAACGGGAAAGAGAAACATTCCTGGTTTTCTGAAGATGATTCATTCGTGATGGATCACACTGTATTTTCAGATGATACTACATTGATGATGACTGTTACCAATCAAACCGAGATGAGACCAACTAGTTTTCTAGTAAAGATACAGGACGGCAAGGAAGTAAAGCGCCAAGAGCTACAGGGAGGCGGTTCCTTAGATTGCAAGGGCGAAAAGTGTCTCATTGGATATAGTTTGGATACTTGGATGGATATAGAGACCGGTGAGACGGTAAAGTGGTTGGAGATCAAGCCGCAGGAATAAATTTGAGGAGTTACTATTTTACGTGGGGAATGAGAGGCAAGCTAGAATGCGTTCCGCCGAAGCGCCAATACTATCTACTAGCGAATCAAAAAAAATAAGGACAACCCCAATGAAAGGGTGTCCTTATTTTTTGGAACTTATTTGTGTAGTTGTGGCGGGTATCCAGAATATATGACAGTAGCGATCGTAAATCCTCCGATAACTACAACCGTTACCACATTGAATACTATACTTAACAGATTCCGCTCTTTAAAAGCTTGGACCGTTCCAAAGACTGCTAAAATTGCAATCAATCCAAAAATGATGACTAATAAATTCATTGAGTAGACACTCCTTTCAACATTGAAAAAATGAATGCCATAAAGCGATATTCCTCCTCTATTGTACTGTTAATGAATCGTTTTGTCGAGATTAAATAATGACGATTATTTGAAGTTTGTGTCCATATTCATTAATATTAGACTAAGAGGTGAGTTAAATGAGGATACATATACGTCCATTAGGTCCAATTCAGACGAATTGTTACATATTGGAAGACGAAGAGAAAAATTGTTTAGTTTTCGATCCAGGTGAAGATGGAGAGGCATTACTATCGGAATTACGAAAGTTATCTTTGAAGCCAATTGCCATTTTGCTGACGCATGCACACTTTGACCATATCGGAGCGGTGGAAAAGATTCGAACTGCTTTTGATATTCCTGTGTATTTGCATGTGGCGGAAAAGAAATGGCTTGGAAGTCCCGAGTTAAACGGTTCTGCTAAATACCCCGTATTCCCTGACGTGATTTGTCATCCTGCTGACGTACTACTTCATGATGAAAAGTATTTGGAAGTGGGTCCGTTTAAGATGGAGACGCGTCATGTGCCTGGACACTCGCCTGGAAGCGTTTGTTATATCTTTGAAGATGAAGGGTTCGCAATCGTAGGGGATACATTGTTCCAAGGAAGCGTAGGCCGTACCGACTTGCCAGGTGGCGATACGGAAACATTGCTAGAAGCGATTCACGAAAAATTATTGTCACTTGACGACGAGATGTTGGTCTATCCAGGACATGGACCTGCGACAACAATCGGAATCGAAAAAGACCAAAATCCATACTTACACGGATTTTGATCAAAATAAAGCAAACAAAAAACAGCTTTCCATTGAGAAAGCTGTTTTTTGTATGTACGGATTAGTGTCCTCCGCCAGGTACGTGAATGAAAATAGAATAGTAACTAAAACCAACCATGAAGATCATCAGGTATGCTCCGAATAGGTAAACATACATACGCTCTGAAAGCTTCAAGTATCCAAGTAGAATAAAGAAGATTGTGCCTGCTACCATAAGTAAAGCAGCTGGAATCATATTTCCTACAAAGAACATTACCGCAAAAATACCTGACCAGAATCCTAAAAGTTTAAACATATTATCCATCTAAGAATCCCTCCTTCACAACATTACAATAAGCTCTTATCCATTATAATAGAACGTCAGCCCAAAAGTAAACTCCAATCGATTTCACATTGTGTCAAAAGAGTGTACTTGTCCGAACAAGTTAAGATAGTAGCTGATAATAGTATACCAGAACCTATGATGAAAATAATGTGAAAATTGATTTTTGATATCAAATTGACGTAAAGAAATGAATTATGACCCAATATGGGCTATGAAAAATGAATTGACATAAATGTCATACGTTTTCAAACAATTTAATTTCCATATATACTTCTTTCTAAGATAAAAAGTGGTCTTTTGTCGAATGGAGAAAGGAGAGAACTATGGAAACTGAAAAGAACATTATAGAAAAAACATGTTTAGAATTGCTCGAGAAAGCAATTAATTCTGAGGCGACAGATATTCATTTTGTGCCTACGGTAGAAGGATATGACGTGACAATTCGCAAGCATTCGTATTTTTCGAAAATCGGGCAGTACCCTCATACATTAGGCGGACGGTTAATTTCATTCTATAAATTCTTATCTTCTTTAGATATAAGCGAACAACGTCGTCCACAAAGTGGTTCCTTTCACCGGTCTATCGTAGACTGCAACTTCTCTTTTCGCGTCTCGACAATTCCATCTATTCAATTGAGGGAAAGTGTCGCGATCCGTATTCAGAAACACGATAAAATCGTTCCGCTCAACCAGCTATGTCTCAATCCTGAATGGACACAGCAATTGACTGAAGCTGCCGCTTATAAACAAGGACTGTTTCTTGTCACCGGACCAACTGGTTCTGGTAAAACGACTACATTATATTCCTTAACTTCCCATTGTGTATCCGAACTTAAGCGTCATGTCATTTCACTCGAAGATCCAGTAGAGAACAATCATAGTCATCTGCTACAAATTCAAGTGAATGAACGTTCTGGTATTTCCTATTCCGCTGGGTTAAAAGCGATTTTGCGTCATTCACCCGATGTCATCATGATTGGTGAAATACGTGACGCTGAGACAGCTAAAATCGCGGTTGAAGCGGCGTTGACAGGACACTTAGTACTTAGCACAATCCATGCGAAAGATCCGGTTGGTTGCTTGTATCGCTTACTAGACCTTGGAATTCAAGTGGAAGAGCTTAGACAGACCATTATTGCAATATCCGCTCAGCGACTGATTATACAACAGTCTGGGGAAGCGGCGGCAGTTTTTGAAATATTGCAAGAGTCAGATCTACAATTGGCTACGGAATCAATGGTGAATGGTCTACGGTTTACGACTCCTGTTAATAAGAAAATTGAAGTACAACAAGCTTTGTATGAAAAGGTGCTGTATGGAACGGATTAGATTATTTAGTCCATCTTCCAATAAAAAATTAACAAAGCCGGCGGAGTTTCTAGTACGACTGTCAGTGTTATTACAAGAAGGATATACCTTTCATGAAGGACTCATTCTGATATTGCCTTATCATACGAAAGAGTATGAGGAAAAACTTCTGCAAGTAGAAGAAGAGTTGAAGATGGGATATGGTGTTTCGCATATTCTGAAGAGTTTAGGTTTCGGTAAAAGTATAATGTTGCCGATCGTTATTGCGGAAGTAGACGGCAACTTGATCCGCGCGTTGAAAGAAGTGGCGGATCGTGTCAACAGAAAGACGGAGAAGCAGAAGCAAGTTCGTAAACTGTTGGCGTATCCAAGTGTATTGTTTTCTTTCTTATTAATTTTATTGGTCGCGTTTCGGCAATTTTTCTTACCGAATTTTGAAGCATTGACTGTAATGCGGGCAAATGACAATGGAGGATTCGTCCAATTACTACCGAAACTCGTTTCATCGATACCAGACCTCTTGCTAGTTATGGCTATTATATTTGCTGTCGGTTTTCTTGTAGTTCGCTTGTGGTTAAGAAGATTATCTCCTTCTGATGTTTTGCACTATATATTGAAAATCCCACGAATCAGAATATTCTACTGTGAAATGAAAACTAGGGATTTCGCTAGTGAGCTTGGAAGCTTATTACAATCTGGTCTTTCCATGCAAAACGCATTAGCTGTTCTAGTGGAGCAGACAGAGGATCCTATATTATCCGTTATCACGAATGAACTAAGTGAACACGTCATTTATGGGGAATCCTTACATGAAGCCATTCGTTTAACAAATGGACTCTCACCACGTCTAGCAGATTTTGCAAAACACGGAGCCGATAGCGGTTACTTACCGAAAGAACTTATGCTATATAGCGAACATACGAGTGAACAGTTGGAGGAGAAGATTACTCAGTGGATAACGATTTTACAGCCTGCCTTATTTGGTGTTCTGGCGGTTTGTATTTTATTGTCCTATTTATCTATTTTATTACCTGTTTATAAGATGATCGACAGTATCTAAAAGGAGGAAAAATGTTGCGGAAGAATGAAAAAGGTTTTACGTTAATTGAAATGATGATCGTATTGCTAATCATTACTGTTTTAATCTTAATTGCTATCCCGAATGTGACGAAGCATTCTAAATCGATAGATGAAAAGGGCTGTGATGCATATGTGAAAATGGTTGAAGGCCAAGTACAAGCATATAAGATGGATAAAAAAACGATTCCAACAATTTCTTCGCTAACTACAGAGGGGTATTTACCGGCTGAACCTGCGTGTCCGAATGGCAGTGCAATCTCGATCGACTCGGAAGGAAAAGTAAAAGCTGCGAATGCCGGAAGCTAAACGTATTTTTAATTGCCAGTATGGATTCACCTTTTTGGAACTTATGCTAGTCCTATCGATCATGATGATTTTGACAGCTGTCATTCTTCCCTTTAGCGAAAAACATCTGAAAAAAGAATCCGAAGAGGATGCGCTGAAGCAATTCATTGCGGCTGTTCATGAGGCGCAGCTATATGCAATGACACATAAAGGAAGTGTTGCTTTGACATTCAGCGATAGTGGCGCAATGTATAAGGTGGAAAGAATGGATAGGACGGTAACTTTAAGAAGTGGGATATTTCCTGATGGCATGCGTATGACAAAACAATCTCCGCTTAAAAGATTGGACTTTGCTGAAACAGGATACATGGTGAAAACAGGAAAAATGTATTTTTCTACACAAAGCAGTGGACTAATATTCATCTCGTTCCAGTTTGAAAGAGGGAGGATGATAGTCAATGAATGAGAAAGGTCAGTCCTGGCCTGAAGCGATGTTGTCACTAGTCATTATTATGGTGATCTTCTCATCTCTTTTACCATTGGCCACCAGTATCACTTCGTCTGTCACAGGGAAAAAACAAGCAATGATTGCAGCCCAAACCATCTATCAAGCGGCTATTTTATATAAATCGTTGGGACAAACGACAGGACACAGATCACATGAGGAACTTCACTATAATTGGACAGTTAATAATAGACAGATTTGTGTTACATATGAAATACAACAAATCGAAAATCAAAAATGTGTGAGTTTATGAAACGATTGGATGAAAAAGGCTATTCATTAGTTGAAAGTATCATTCACTTACTTATTTTTACTATGTTAATTCAATTTACAATTCTATTTTTCTATTGGCAAGTACCCATGAAGAAAGCTTATCAAGGAGATCTACTTGGAGAGTGGGAGTTGTTTTCATTGGAATTACAGGAATTGTTGGAAGAAGTAACTAGAGTGGAGGAAGTAAAATTAACGACCATTACGTTCCATACCCCAAAAAGAAGGATTACTATACAACAATACGATACAATGCTTCGCAAAGTTGTGGATGGAACAGGTCATGTTCCTTTGTTGATGAATGTGAAATCCAGTAAATTTACCGTGAAAGATAGCGAATTGAAAATTGCAGTCGAAATGAAGGACGGTATGCGTAAAGAAAGGACGTTTGCTATTGGATTATATCAAGAATGAGAAGGGAGGATCATTTATTTTCGCGATTGTCCTATTAATTTGTGTAAGTCTCTTTCTTTTCTCCCTCGTTTCATGGCATGATAGTATCTACAGAATATACGACTGGCTCGAAACCTATTATGAGCATAAAGCAGTTGAATTAATGAAACGGGATGGATGAAAATGAAAAGGATATATTTAGTAGGATTCATGGGATGTGGAAAAAGCGCAATCGGTAAACGGCTGCATACGTTAACTGGTATTCCGTTCTTTGATATGGATCATGAAATTACAGAACAAATGCAAATGACGATTCCTGAGATATTTGAGCAGTACGGCGAACTGTATTTCCGACAGTTGGAAACAGAATTTCTCGAAAAATTCCCTGAAGAGTATTGTATTGTGGCGACCGGTGGGGGTGTTGCGGTAAAAGAAAAGAATATTCAACTGATGCGTGAAACGGGTATCGTGTTTTTCCTCAACGCATCATTCCGTGATATTTGGCGAAGAATCTCGACTGATGTCAATCGTCCGATTGTGCAACAATCTTCGCGGGCAGAATTAGAAGCCCTTTATAAAAAACGCAAATCGAAGTATTTACAGTCTGCCCATTTCACTGTGGAAACAACGGGAAAATCTTTAACGGACATTGCAGAATATATTATCTTTCAAATTGAAAGATATCAATAACTCATTTAAAAAGCGAATGATTTAGTTTGTAGTTGAGCTATTATTCGCTTTTATGCGCTATTAATAAATAGATTGCGCTTACTTATATAAAATGTTAAGATATCAGTGAAGAAAAAATTAACTCAATAATGCGAATGATTGTATGGGGAGAGCGCGCATTAGGCGCCGCCGAAGGAGCAAATAACGAATGTTATGAATCTCTCAGGTAACAAAACGCATACATGACGCATCTCTGGAGAGTGCTGAGTAATCAGCGGCCGAAGAAAGTATGGAAACTGTAAAGCTTTCAGGCAAAAGGACAGGGGTTCTCTTTTATAGGAGACCCCTGTCCTTTTTTTGATGAAGTACATACTGATCGTTCCTTGATCAGAACAAAAAGGAGGAAACAGTTTGACAACTCAATTATTACGTACACCGTTATTTGAAAGTTATAAAGAGTACGGGGGAAAGACCATCGACTTTGGCGGCTGGGAGTTACCTGTGCAGTTCTCCAGTATTAAAGCGGAACACGAAGCGGTTCGGACAAAAGCGGGTTTGTTTGATGTCTCGCATATGGGAGAAGTGTTTGTTAGTGGTAGCGGAGCGTTCGATTATTTGCAGAAGCTTGTGACGAATGATGTTTCCAAACTGAAAATAGGCCAAGCACAGTATACAGTGATGTGTAATGAGCAAGGTGGAACGATCGATGACTTTTTAATTTATAAATTAGAGGAAACGCGTTATTTATTGGTAGTCAATGCATCGAATATTGAAAAAGATGTAGCTTGGATGGAAAAACAACAGACCGACAATGTCGTTATTGACAACCAATCTTCCAATTACGCGTTACTTGCATTGCAGGGACCGATGGCTGAGTCGGTATTACAGAAACTGACGGATGAGTCACTTGAAGAAATCAAGTTTTTCCGTTTTAAAGAACATGTTCAAGTGGGCGGAGAAAATGTACTCGTTTCACGTACTGGTTATACGGGAGAAAATGGATTTGAGATCTATGGTACACCCGAAGCAATCCAAAACTTGTGGACAAAGATTTTGCTAGAAGGCAAAGAAGACGGTGTCGTACCTGCAGGTCTTGGTGCACGAGACACATTGCGCTTTGAAGCAGGTCTACCTCTTTACGGTCAAGAATTGAGAGAGGATATTTCTCCATTAGAAGCAGGGCTTGGTTTCGTCGTAAAAGTGAATAAAGAAGAAAATTTCATTGGTAAAGATATTCTTGTAAAACAAAAGGAACAAGGTGTGGAACGTAAGCTAGTGGGACTTGAAATGATTGATAAAGGAATTCCACGTACTGGTTATAAAGTGTTTGTGGGTGACAGGGAGATCGGCGAAGTCACCACGGGTACGCAATCTCCTACATTAAAAAAGAACATCGGTTTTGCGCTTCTATCTACAGAGTTCACTGAGCTTGGCACGGAAGTGGAAGTGGAAATCCGCGCGAAACGTCTGAAAGCAAAAGTCATTGCAACACCTTTCTATAAAAGATCATAAGTGAAAAGGGGTAAAAAATTATGAAGCATCGTTATCTACCTATGACGGAGCAAGATCAGAAAGATATGCTAGAAACAATTGGAGTTTCCTCTATTGATGAACTTTTTTCAGATATTCCAGAGAAAGTACGATTTAAAGGGGAGTATCAAATTAAACCGGCTAAATCCGAAACATCTCTTTTAAAAGAACTTGGACGTTTGGCTGCGAAAAATATAAATGCTCAAGATTATGCTTCGTTCCTAGGAGCGGGAGTCTATGATCACTATCGTCCAATCATCGTAGATCACGTCATTTCACGTTCTGAGTTCTATACAGCGTATACACCATACCAGCCCGAAATTTCACAAGGTGAGTTACAGGCGATTTTCGAATTTCAGACGATGATTTGCGAATTGACAGGCATGGAGCTAGCGAACTCTTCCATGTATGACGGAGGCACGTCACTTGCTGAAGCGGGGACACTTGCTGCAGGTCATACACGCCGTAAGAAGTTACTTGTATCTGCTACGGTTCACAACGAATCACGCGCAGTTGTGAAGTCTTACGCAGACGGGCAATACATTGACGTGGTAACGATTCCACATACAAACGGTGTAACGGATATCGTTAAACTTAAAGAAATGATTGATGATGAGACTGCAGCAGTGCTCGTTCAATATCCGAACTTTTATGGCCAAGTAGAAGATCTACAAGTAATCAGCGATATTGCACATGAACATGGGGCACTATCGATCGTCTCGGCTAATCCACTTGCACTTGGACTCTTGACACCACCTGGCGCGCTTGGAGCGGATATTACGGTTGGAGATGCACAACCATTCGGAATTGCGGAATCATTCGGTGGACCACATTGTGGGTATTTCGCAGTATCGAAAAAGTTGATGCGTAAAGTTCCTGGTCGTCTAGTTGGTGAGACGAATGACGATCAAGGGCGTAGAGGATACGTACTGACATTGCAGGCGCGTGAGCAACATATTCGTCGTGACAAAGCAACATCCAATATTTGTTCGAACCAAGCGCTGAATGCTCTTGCGGCATCCGTTGCGATGACAGCCCTAGGTAAAGAAGGAATTAAAGAAATCGCTTATCAGAATATCGCAAAAACAGCTTATGCGAAACAAGCATTTGAAAAAGCTGGATTTGAAGTGAAATTCGGTCCTGCGCATTTCAATGAACTCGTAGTGGATTGTAAATCACCTATTAAAGATGTCAATAAACGCTTACTTGAACAAGGAATTATTGGTGGATATGATTTAAGTCTCGTAGATGAGAGTCTGGCGAATCACGCACTGATCGCTGTAACAGAACAACGTACGAAAGAAGAAATCGATGCATACGTGCAAGAACTGGAGGCTATCCATGCATAAGGACAATCAATCACTCATTTTTGAACTATCCAAACCCGGACGAATCGGTTATAGCTTACCTGAATTAGATGTTCCTGAAGTAGACGTTTCGTCCATTTTGTCTCAAGGCGTAATTCGTACGGAAGACGCGGAACTGCCTGAAGTATCTGAGTTGGACATCATGCGTCACTATACTGCGTTGTCTAACCGTAATCATGGTGTCGATACAGGATTCTATCCATTAGGTTCTTGTACAATGAAATACAATCCGAAAATCAACGAAGCAGTTGCTCGTTTCCCAGGATTCGCACGCGTTCACCCGCTACAAGACGAATCCACTGTACAAGGTGCACTCGAAGTAGTATACGATCTGCAACAGCATTTAGCTGAAATCACAGGTATGCCACAAGTTACATTGCAACCTGCAGCTGGCGCGCATGGCGAGTGGACAGCATTGATGATGATCCGTGCTTTCCATGAGGCGAACGGTGATACGCAGCGCACGAAAGTACTTGTTCCAGACTCCGCTCACGGAACAAACCCAGCTTCTGCAACGGTTGCTGGCTTTGACACTGTGACAGTGAAGTCGAATGAAAAAGGCTTAGTAGATCTTGAGGATTTGAAGTTAAAAGTAGGTCCTGATACAGCGGCGTTGATGTTAACGAATCCGAATACGCTAGGTCTTTTCGAAGAAGACATCTTAGAAATGGCGGCAGTGGTTCACGGAGTCGGTGGAAAACTCTATTACGACGGTGCGAACTTGAATGCGGTTATGTCCAAAGCACGCCCCGGCGACATGGGCTTTGATGCGGTTCACTTGAACTTGCACAAGACGTTCACAGGTCCTCACGGCGGTGGGGGACCAGGTTCAGGTCCGGTAGGTGTAACAGATGAATTGGCTGCTTTCATGCCAAAACCCGTTGTTCAAAAAGTAGATGATCGCTTCGTGTTGAATTACGACGTGCCACAATCTATTGGTCGTGTGAAGCCGTACTACGGAAACTTCGGTATTTACCTACGTGCGTATACGTATATTCGTTCAATGGGTCCTGACGGCTTAAAAGCTGTAACGGAATACGCAGTACTCAATGCGAACTATATGATGCGTCGTCTAGAGCCATACTTCGACCTTCCGTATACACAACACTGTAAACACGAATTTGTTTTGTCTGGTCGTCGTCAGAAGAAACTTGGTGCACGTACACTCGATATGGCGAAGCGTTTGCTAGACTTTGGTTATCATCCGCCAACCATCTATTTCCCGTTGAACGTAGAAGAGGCTATAATGATCGAGCCGACAGAAACGGAATCCAAAGAAACATTGGATAACTTCATCGAAGCGATGATTCAAATCGCTAAAGAAGTAGAAGAGAATCCGGAAATCGTTCAAGAAGCACCACACACAACCGTCATTGGACGCCTTGATGAAACGAAGGCAGCGCGTAAGCCTGTGTTGCGTTATATAAAAGAACAGTCACCAGTAGAAGAAACAGTACAATAATAAAATACATTGAATGGAGCGCCGCTGAAAGTTAGCGGTGCTTTTTGAATTGAAAATACTATAGCACTCTGGTCACTCTTCCGTTATACACAGGGTGTTTGAAGAATACAATATTAAGAACCAATAGATCTCGGAAGAGAAATAATGATTCGATTTTTATACGCTGTAAACCCCATGGTTCATGAAGATATCTCGCGGCACGTGTGGACTACATAAGGATACCAGTAAGAATAAAACTAGTTCTAAACATAGTCTCGTAAAATCAAAATTGTATATTATACGATAAACAAATGACCAATGTCAACCATAAATTTGAGAAAATTCGATTTATGTGTTATACTGTATATGTACAAGTAAACAGGACGGTATGTAATACTCCTGCGCAACTTATTCCAGTTAGGAATGAAGGGCGCATTTTTTGAATTTGAATAATGGGTGGTTGTATTTCAATGAAATAATATGTGAAAACACGGATTACGTTAATTAGATTAACTGTAAAGTAGTTATCAAAGAATTTATAGGAGGAGATTGTCTAGTGAATTTAATTAATGAAGAAATTACTCATAACGTGTTTGGTGAAGGAAATATCGTGGAACACGAGGAGTCGTTCATCACCGTGGACTTCAATAAAGATCGTAAAAGATTTGTCTATCCCGATGCATTCGAGAATTTTATTACTTTAAACAATCGAAGTATGGCAGAGTCTTTAGAAAAGGTCTTCGTGGAACGAAGAGCAGAAGAAAAAATATTGGAAAAGAAGCGTAAAGAAGAAAAGGCTATCCAGGTGCTTGAACAGCAACGTAGGGAAATATTAAAGAACCATAAAATTCATGAAAGTTCACAAATTGTTTTCTGGTTAGATAAAGAAAGACAGTCGGAAGTATTTAGCGATTGGGAAATATCTACTGGAAGCATACAAAGCGGGAAGAATAAAGGATTACCCAACCCAGTAACTCGTTTGCGTCCGAACAGTGCAGGTGTTCTGACGGTGAGAACTTCAGATCAAGCGGAAACGGAAAGAACCATTACGGGTCTTTTCATGGTTGATGATACGTTTACTGGAAGTATCGGCGAGGACGGTTTGGTGCCTACACACCCTGAATATAGAATTCAACTTACAGAAGAAGAAGCCGAGAAAATGCTTTTCTGGAATTACTATAAAAATAAGAACTATCCTGAACGTACATCATGGAATTCAGGTACATTCCGTTACTTTGATAATATTTGGACTGCTCAAATTTTAAAAGATATTATCGCGTTAAAGACGGATGAAGAGCAAATCAAAGAAGCACAAGAATTTCTGAACTATTTTTGCAAATTAAATGCCATTGACATAAATAATATTCCGGAAGCTGAAGGAGTTTTACGTTAACGTGTAAAATGACTTTGGATGGAATACTTTATTACATTACACATAAAGCTACCAGATACGGGCACGTGATGACGAGCCGGTACCTGGTAGCTTTTCACTTTTTAAAATTGTTCTATTGGTATAGCGTACAGAATAAAAAGTGGTTATCGAGGGGATTCATTGTGGATCAACATCGTGCCAATACTTGGCGCATCATTAGCAGTCATTCTGTTATCAATCAGCCTATAAAATGAAGACTCAAAGAGGTAAATATTTGGATCGTCTTGTCTTTTAATTTCCCAGGTAATGAAAAGCGATGACCATCATTACGATGAAAAGCGTGGTATATGTTAGCGCAAAAGAAGTGAGAGTTCATATGTTTCAGAAATAATATAGTGACTTTGTCATGATGTGTTTTCGAAAGTTATATTCATGGATTTGAATACAAAGAAGCGTCACTCTAAATGAAGAGTGATGCTTCTTGCTTTACATATTAGTAAATATCTCGTTCCCAAAAACGTTGCTGTGTAATAGCGAGTATAAAATCATCAGTAAACGTAGCGCTATTTTCTCCAAGTACGATACCCGGTCCCTTTTTTGCGTCAGATGCTGTGAAAATAGTATTTCCGGTTTTGGCAACGCCAATCGGTTTATAATGTCTGAATGCCTCATTGATGAAATAGACACTTTCGGCATTGAACTTCGCTTGATTGGCTGCGTTTCCGCCTACTACATAGAGAGAGTCGAATAAAACGGGTGCTGTAGTCATAAACGTTTCATTGACATGAATCTCCAATCCGTTCTTACCTGTTACTGTACCAAGCTTCTCACCGATCGTATAGGCCCAAACTCCATACATTGATAGATGTTCAATTGTCGACTTCACTTCTTCGTCAGAGAAACCGTCACCAATGAGAATACCGACCTTCAAACTGTATGGATAGCGGGGGGGTATTTTCTTGGCTCAGCGCAGGGGATGACTCTGTAACATTGACTTGTTCACCTGTTGGCTTATTCACTCCTACATTGATTGCGATTGTTGTAGCCATTTCCTGATCGACGTTTGCGAACATATCCACTACTTGTTGTCTCACACTTATACTATTCACTTTTCCGACCTCAAAGATAAACGCGTTAATAATATGTTGTTTTTCCGGCGGTGACATACTATTCCAGAAGAGTCGAGCTTGAGAAAAGTGATCTTTGAATGATTCGCTTCGCGCTTGAATAATTCGACCTTCCACTTTTTCAGCATAGTGAACAAATCCGCCTTCTTTTGCTGTGGAAGTGGAAGGTGTATTATCAGCCAAGGAATTTTTATGATAACTTACTTTGCCGACATCAATCCGCTGACGATTGAATCCATTTCTCTGATTGTTATGGAATGGACATACTGCACGATTAATCGGAATTTCTGTAAAGTTTGGCCCGCCGAGGCGGTATAGTTGAGTATCGAGATAAGATAAGAGTCTTCCCTGTAAAAGTGGATCATTAGTGAAATCTATACCTGGCACTACGTTGCCGGGATGGAAGGCGGCTTGTTCAGTTTCAGCAAAGACATTCGTGACGTTTTGATTTAACGTCATTTTGCCGATGATTTTAACAGGCACTATCTCTTCTGGCCACAATTTTGTTGCATCGAGAATGTCAAAATCGAACATGAATTCGTCTTCTTCTGCAATCAATTGAACGCCAAATTCATATTCAGCAAAATAGCCTTTATCAATACAGTCCCATAGATCTCTACGTTGGAAGTCCGCATTTTTTCCTGCGATTTTTTGCGCCTCATCCCATACTAATGAATGTACGCCCAGTATCGGTTTCCAATGAAATTTTACGAAAGTAGCTTTACCTTCGCTATTAACAAACCGAAATGTATGGACACCAAAGCCTTCCATCATTCGCCAACTTCTAGGAATGGTGCGGTCTGACATTTGCCACATTACCATATGGGCGGATTCTTGATTGTTTGCTATGAAATCCCAGAAGGTATCATGGGCAGAGGCTGCTTGAGGCATATCTGTGTCCGGTTCAGGTTTGACTGCATGAACAAGATCAGGAAATTTCATGCTGTCTTGGATGAAAAACACAGGTAAATTATTTCCGACCAAATCGTAATTTCCTTCTTCTGTATAAAACTTCACCGCAAAACCCCGGACATCTCTTGCCGTATCAACGGATCCAAGATTTCCAGCTACGTTAGAAAAACGAGTGAAAACGGGTGTCTTCTGTCCTGCTTTCTGGAGAAAGTCAGCTGTTGTATAGTCTTTCATTGATTCGTATAACTCGAACTCACCATGTGCTGCATATCCTCTTGCATGAACAACTCGTTCAGGAATCCGTTCACGGTCAAAGTGCATGAGTTTTTCTTTTAAATGGATTCCTTCCATTAAAGTAGGTCCACGTACTCCTGCTTTTAATGACTCTTCATCATTGGATACTTTCACTCCTTGATTGGTCGTCAGCTTTTTCCCTTTATTGTCCACTTTAAATTGATCCAACTGCTGACTTTTTCGATTCTGTTTTCTATTCATATTTTCGTTTGCCGATTCATCTTTCACGAAATCCCCTCCATTTACTGGTATATGATGATGAATACTTTACGTCCCATTTATACCGTATGTGTAAGCGAAGATAAAAATTCCGATAGTTTATGTGACGAAATTAAACTACATACATTTTAATGGAAGGCCCAGGAAAGGATGTAAAGTATAGCTATGTATATCATTTGTTTTGCATTGTATGGCAGTTTTTATATATGTTCCGCTCTATTTTAAGACAAATAGTAAAATGCCAGGCACGGAGACAATTTCGAATTGTCTGTGCCTGGCAAGGAAAATTATCTATTATCTATCTTTTCGGGATATAAATCATGTTGAAAAAGTCTTTCTTTAGCCATTTGTTCAAAATACGTTCCAGGTTTCCCGTAATTGCAATACGGATCAATTGAGATACCACCACGCGGGGTGAACTTGGCCCATACTTCAATATAGCGTGGATCCATTAAATGAATCAAATCTTTCATAATTAGATTTGCACAATCTTCATGAAAACCTGGATGATTTCGGAAACTGAACATATAAAGCTTTAACGATTTACTTTCTACCATTTTCACATCAGGAATATAGGATAAATATATGGTAGCAAAGTCAGGTTGGCCAGTGATTGGACAAAGGCTAGTGAATTCAGGAATATTAAATTTAACAAAGTAATCATTGTCTTGATGTTGATTTTCAAACGTTTCTAAAATGTCTGGATCATACTCGTAGTTATATTTTGTCTCTTGATTGCCGAGTAATGTCAGGTTGTTTTTACTGTTTTCTAGCATTTTTCAAACCCCTTTTAATGTACTTCTGAGATATTTGGTTCATATATATTTAGCTTCATCACAACTTGTCTAATTCCGCCCGCTACAATTAACTGCATTAACACTTTCGCTATCCATTGTCCGAGTATGGCAAATGGAACTAATTCCCATGGAACGAAGTGAAGCCCTAGTGGACCGATACCAATAATTACAAATAAACTAGAGTCTAAAAAGCCGGCCACAACACCGGAAAATAGTACTCTTTTTACAAAAGGTAATTTAAAGCGGGTGTAAATTTCAGTATCTGCTGTTTCCGAAACAATAAAACTAAGTGTACTTGCGAAGACGATCCAAAGTTGATCCCCTAATAAATGACTTGTAAGAGCAGATAATAAAAGTGCGACTCCAATCAATATGTATGTTTGATGTCTACCGAATCTATTTTGGACCATATCTCTCATGACAAGTGTTAATCCAATGAACAAAGTACCGTATGGAATAATGAGTGGACCCAGTTCAAGTGGTGCAAATCGTGCTGTAATTACATTGGCAAGAATGATGGATAATAAATAAATCGTAATTCGGATCATGAGGCATGTTGTCCTTGTAAGTATTTCTCTAGTCCGTCATTTCTCAGCTTGCAAGCGGGGCATTCTAGGCAGCCATTGGCAATCACGCCGTTATAGCAAGTTAATGTGTTGTCTCTTACGTACTCCAGCCGACCCATTTGATCCGCTAATTTCCAAACTTCTGCTTTGTCTTTCCACATTAAAGGAGTGATTAAATCAAATGTATAGTCCATTGCTAAATTCAGCGTCGTATTTAAAGAACGAATAAACGCATCACGACAATCCGGATATCCACTAAAATCCGTCTCGCTTACACCGGTTATAATCGCATTCGCGCCAATTGATTTAGCATAGATTGCTGCAAATGAAAGAAATATATGATTCCGTCCCTCGACAAATGTATTGGGGACACTTCCTTCTTCCGCTTCAATTTGCATGTCGCTTCTGGTCAAGGCGTTCGAGGTTAACTGATTGAGAACGTCCATTTGGATGATTTTTTGTTTAACCCCTAAGTCTTTCGCGATCTTTGTAGCGCAATCAACTTCCGACTTATGTCTTTGCCCATACAAAAACGTGACGGTTTCTACTTCATCAAATTCTTCCATTGCCCATAATAGGCAAGTGGTAGAATCTTGTCCGCCACTAAATACTACAACTGCTTTATTCACTCTACATTCCTCCATAGTTTTGTTTTTAGAGGGGATGGTTACGAACCCTCTGCAATAATCGAAGTCACTTACCTACATATAGCTAAGACACCTATGATTATCAATAGTTAAATATACACGTTACTTATACTTTTCACAAGTAGATTGAGAATGCTACTTGTTACTGGTATCTTTAATAAAACATAATGAAAGATGAAGCAATATTCATGTTAGATAATATTTTTATAGCCGCGACAATTAGGAAAGTGATTGTAAAAAAGATTGATTTTTCTGGTATTTAAATAATGCAAAGGCATATGTGTGATACTAACGTCATCGGGACGACAGTGCGATGTCCTTTCCATAAAATCAATAGGCGATACCAGTGCTGTAATCAGTCGTCTTTTCTAGCATTATGATTAGTCGTATTTTCACAATGGCAATTACCAAAGGGTTCAAAAATCGAATAATGATCTAGAAATCATTATGAACTCCGCAAAAAACAAAAAAATAGTAGAATGGAGATCATTCAATGTACGAATTAAAAACTAAAGAAACCGATAGTAGTGTTATTGAATTTATTGGGAACATTGATCAACTTAGAAAGCGGGAAGATGCTTTTAAATTACTGGATATCTTCACCGAAACGACGGGGTATAAAGCTAAAATGTGGGGACCGAGTATTATAGGTTTTGGCAAATATCATTACAAATATAGTTCTGGTCATGAAGGGGACGCGCCCATCGTAGGTTTTTCCCCACGAAAAGCTAAAATCAGTTTATATATAACGCTTGAAAGTGAACAGCGAGAGAAACTATTAAAAGATTTCGGGAAGCACACAACAGGTAAATCTTGTATTTATATCAACAAAATCACGGATATTGAAATAGAGGTATTAAAGAAATTAATAAAACAATCTGCGGCGTTTATTAAAGAAATCTATCCAAATACTGAAAAACTATAGAGCGGAGTACGTGTACTAGATATTCTTTGCTTAATTTAGCAATACTGTTTACAAGAGAAGAGGAAAGGTGGAAGATTTCTTTGACGATAGGTGAGATGAAAAACGATTTATCGATTAAAGGGAGAAATGGGATCTCATTTATCCTATCTGCTAGTGTGATTTGGTTGATTATTACCATTATATTTATGCAGTCATTAGAAATAACGCAGAAAAATATAGGGATGCTTTTTTCGACAGGTTTAATGTTCCCACTCTCAGTTGGTATTTCATCTGTATTAAAGACCGATTGGAAATATAAAAATAATGCCTTAGGTAGTCTAGGGTTATATTTGAATCTAGCACAGATTCTTTATTTTCCGATACTTTTTTGGAGTATGATAAAAAGCCCACAGGATGCAATTATGATATTTGCCATTATTACAGGGGCGCATTTTTTTACGTATGGGTGGTTTTATAATGCAAAAGCTTATTATATATCGGCTCCAATGATTGCGATCGGCATAATGTTTTTAGGCCTTTATACAACGGCAGACAATCTATGGATGATTCCTCTCTCTATGGTAGGCGTATTATTACTATTAAGCTTCGCACTCCATCTGGATTATAGAAAGGTAGTGAAGCGAATATGACGGTATTTACTGAACTATTCTCCTTCACGCAATTGGTAGCCTAGCGATTTCCATAAAATCAAGTGATAGTGAATGTCGGATTTTATTGAAGTTTTAAATGACAAAGTTTTAGGCAATATAAAAAGACAGTTCCAAAACGGGAACTGTCTTTTTTGCTTGGAACTATTATGGATACTATGTATGGAACTTCAATAGTTATGAATAAATTCCTTGCACTCTGTTCAATAGGCTATCCAGTCGCTGGCTACTTCTCACCACGCTTGGATGTGTGATTCCCAAGAACTCGGCTTTCTTATACATGATAATTCTTTTTACTTCAATTCTTAACATGAGTAGTTTTTTTTTAATAGATTTATTCATTTTCTTCCTCCGTAATATATATTACGCTTCAAGTCATGTGGCGGTTATCTCGTTCGTCATAGAAGCAACTTTCTTATCATATATAAAGCGAAATGAAAAGTATGTCGCATTTTGACTGACTACTATATTATTTTCAGATTATGACGGAAATGTGTATGATGATTGATAATTCAAGCATTATAGGCGGAATAAAACACCCTTAAATCGACACTACTGTTGTTTAATGTATAAAACACTGTGAATAATAGAAGCTTACTATTATATACTTGTCATCATATATAATTACTACATATACAAGCCATTGCGGCCTTTGAAAGTAATGCGCTTTTTTGTATGGAGATCAGAATCTAGAACTAGACTGAGTGACACTGCGTAAAAATATACATAACCAAGGAAAAGAGGTTGTCTTGATCAAGTCAAGGCAACCTCTTTTTCGGCTTAATAACCTATTGTTGAATCGGTTTCCCAGTCATCTCGAGTAGCTTGTCGATGCTGCTTCTGTAACTGGCGGATTCGTTCTTCATATTGAATGTTCTTCTCATAATGGTAAGTAAGCGCAATCGACATATATAATTCATTCAACTGTGATACCGAAAGGCCTTTTGTCTGCTTCGCTATTATTTCAATTTGTTCTTCCGAAAGTATCTTTTTGCGATCCAGTTTATCCATGTATAGCTTACGGACTTCTCGTGTCGGGGATTTGATTTCATATGTGCTGTCAAATCGGCCTGCGCGGTTGATGAGGGCAGGGTCAATGCGTTCAGGATAATTGGTCGTACCAATGATGAATAGGCCGTCACGGACATGTACGCCATCTAGAATGTTCAGGAATGTGCTTCTCATATGTTCGGGCATGGAGTCCATATCTTCAATGACGAGGATGGCGGGTGCTAGGCGTTCGACTGTAGTGAACACTTCTTGTACGGAATGACTTCCTGTGAATTCCGTGATTTGCCAGTAGACGACAGGTGCGTCAGTTGTTCCGGTGATAGAACGCACAAGCGTCGTTTTGCCGTTACCCGGAGATCCGTACAGCAAGATCCCTCTTTTATACGGCAGTCCGTATTCTTTAAAGAAAGCCCCACCGTCTCGGAAGAATTCATCGATAGAACGAAATAGATCATTCTTCAAATGTTCATCGAGTAGGACATCACTGCGCTCGATTTGTGTGCCGGCGCCATACGTCTTTTTTTCCATACCTTCTTCCGTATCCACTAAATACGTAATATTCGTTTTCATCGCTTCTCGTTGTAGTTGATTCAGTACTTCGATGAAATCTTTGACGTGACTCGCAGATGGCGCAAATACTGTGTGCTCTGACCAGGTGGAGCCTGTTGCGACATAATAGCTAATATTGGCGATGGCGATTTGATGTTCTGGGAAGAATAGCAACTGATTGTCAATTGTTTCAGCGCCTTGTAGTGAAAATGCATCAGTTGATACGTCTTGCTGAATCTTTTGTGTCGGCAATGTGGCGTAGATATGACTAAGTGATTCGTACGGTAATTGTTTGCGATGAATCAATTCAGGAAGCATCGTTTCTGTGTAAGAAGCGAATTCATCTACTTGGATGATTTGCCAATCGGTAGGTGAACGTTGTTGAAGTGTGTCAAGAATCGCTTCAATGACGACACCGTAATTGTGATAATGTGTCAATTTTTCGTATTGTGCCGAATGAAGTGGAATTAAAAAAGATGGTTTCATTACTAAAACACTCTCCCTATAAATAAGTAGATCCCCCTTTTTAAGGAGGATCTACAATGTTATTTTGTTTTAATTTTACCTGACCACTGTTTAAATCCACCGCGTAGCTGATAGATTTCTGTACAACCTTTTTTCTTCAAAAACAGCGCTGCACGGCCTGTACGGCTAGTGTTTTGGTCATAAAGATAAACGGGTTTATCGGGGCGGATTTCCTTATAGCGCTGTGAGAACTGTGTAAATGGAATATTACGCGCACCTAAAATATGTCCAGCTTCGAAATCTTTTGGTTCACGCACATCGATCAATTGTGCTTTGCGATACCCTTTAATAAACTCTTCTTGTGTCAGACTGGTCAATGCCTTCCCGACCCGTATGTATGTTATAACGAAATACAAAATGACCGCGAGCACGGCTACTCCCAAAATATAATAACTCAAAAAAACTTCCCCCTTCATCAATATCTCTATTATAAAGATTATCTGGCATCAGTTCAATCCTAATGATAAAATGAAATGCGTTATTGTTTTTTTCATTGACGATTTCCTATACTATTGGTGGAGTATAAACACGAAGGAGAATAGATTATGACAAAAGCCGTGTGGCATTATGTAGACTCTGGGAAATGTAGTCCTTCCTTCAATATGGCGCTGGACGAAGCGCTGCTTGACTTACATAGCCGAGGTGAAATCGGACCGGTTCTGCGTTTTTATGAGTGGGAACCCGCTACATTATCGATTGGGTACTTCCAGCGTATTGAAAAAGATATCGATATGGAAAAAGTGAAAGAACTTGAGCTTGGATTTGTCCGAAGACCAACAGGGGGGCGTGGTGTCCTGCATGAACATGAGCTTACATACAGTGTAATTGTTAGTGAAAAATACCCGAATATGCCGGAGACGGTGACAGAAGCATACCGTGTGATTTCTGGCGGATTGCTACAAGGATTTCGTAATCTAGGGCTTCAAGCAGAATTCTCGATTCCGGATCAAGAAATCACAGCGCAATTACGAAGTCCAAAGAGCGGTGTTTGTTTTGATGCACCAAGCTGGTATGAACTTGTCGTCGAAGGTAAAAAGGTTGCCGGCAGTGCCCAAACACGTCAAAAAGGCGTGATTTTGCAACATGGAGCAATTTTGATGAGCTTAGATGTCGATAAATTGACATCTATTTTTACCTATTCATCGCCCGCTTTGAAAGAACGCGTACGTAGAACGTTGCCAGATCGCGCAATTGCGATTGACCGATTGACGGACCGGAAGATTTCATTAGAGGAATGTAAACAGGCCTTTTCTAAGGGATTTGAAGCGTCGCTCGACATTTCATTGGAACCACTTGAATTAACACCGGAACAGCTTGCTTTGGTCCATCAAATTGAAAAAGAGAAATATGCCAATGATGACTGGAATTTCAAGAAATGAAATTAGTACTTTGGTTTTATTTTTTTGTTGAAATGTCGTAATATCAACGATTTTACGTTTTTGAAAAATACATGTCGATTGATATACTATTCAATATGTAGTAGATTATTTAATAAGCTAAACACTATATATAGTGTTTGGAGCGTTATGAGGAGGATGTTATATGGTGACGATGTCAAAACAAGGCGAACCAATGCTCGATAAGCAACAGCTGAATGAGGATATTGCGAATTTCCCTCAAGTTCACCCGGTTACCGAGGATATGAAGCTGACTCACAGCGGAGTATCACGTCTAGTAATGATCGATCGGTATTCATTTAAAGATATGGAAAAGAAGTCATTAAAAGAAGGCGATTTTGTCGTTCTTACAGTGAGGGAAGATCCAAAGTTCCCCGCTCGTGGGTTAGGTTATATTACAAAACTTGATAAAGCGAACGGAAAAGCGGAGATCTGGATCGAGCCAGAATATCGTTCATCGATCGATGATTTGGACGAGCAACAAAAAGGAATGATTACACGTCCCCTTGAAGTGATTGAGAAGCCGCTGGAAGTGTTCTACGAGCAAATTGCGAAACGTAATGCGACTGGGCTTGCATCTGTTGAAAAGACGGAAGATAGAAGAATACAGTCGTATAACATGTTCTATGATCAGTTGAAGGCATTGAACTTCATTCCAGCTGGTCGCGTGCTGTATGGCGCAGGATCGGATACGGATGTCACGTTCTTTAACTGTTATGTGATGCCGTTTGTACCCGATTCCCGTGAAGGAATTTCCGATCACCGCAAGCAAGTGATGGAGATTATGAGTCGTGGTGGCGGTGTAGGAACGAACGGTTCAACATTGCGTCCACGCAACACATTGGCGCGAGGTGTCAACGGTAAGTCATCTGGATCGGTTTCATGGCTGGATGATATTGCGAAGTTGACTCATTTGGTTGAGCAAGGCGGATCAAGACGTGGTAAAGTGAAGTGCCTCGTCTATAAATAAACCTCGTGAATTGCTGGAAACTCTTATGACTTGTTGGCTACAACGTGACTGGAAACGGTGAGCGTGAATGCTTGAAAACAACAAGTGGTGAAAGACAATCAGCAGCCAAGCCTCTAAGACGAATGTTATGAGGAAGGTTCAACGACCATCGAAAGCATGCGAACAGCAGAAGCGAGTAGAGTAGGGTTCAAGCGAACTCGAAGTGCGAGGACACCTCAATAGGTGTAAGATATGGTCTGAACTCTATGGTGACATAGAGAGTTGATGTAGCGTATCAACGTAACATAATGGCTCAGATGATCATGTTATCAAACTGGCACCCGGATATTTATGAATTCATCATCTCCAAAATGCAAAATCCGCGAATTTTGCGTTATTTGATCGAAAACACAGAGGACGAAATGATCAAGAAGTTGGCAGATGAGAAACTGAATTTCAAACCTTTGACAGCACAAGAAGAAGCGATGTATCAAGGTATCACAAACTATAAACAAATCCCAGGTCAAGGCGGTTTTAACGCAGCGATTATCCGTGACGCTGAGCTGAAGCTTCAGGATGGCGGAACGTACTCCGTTCATAATCCGGAATTCCTGACAGGAGCGAATATTTCGGTAACATTAACGGATGACTTCATGAAAGCGGTGGAAGAAGACGCGGATTACGACTTACGTTTCCCGGCAGTCGAAAATTATTCTCCTGAACAGATGAAGTATTATAATGAACAGTGGCATGAAGTTGGCGATGTACGCGAATGGGAACGTCTAGGTCACGAAGTTCGTGTGTATCGTACGATTAAAGCCCGCGCACTATGGGATTTAATTAATATCTGTGCTACGTATTCAGCGGAACCAGGCATTTTCTTCATTGACAATGCAAATGACGACACGAATGCGAAAGCGTACGGACAGCAAGTTGTAGCAACGAATCCGTGTGGTGAAGTTCGCCTCACGTTAAAAATTGCGGGATGAAGCGGGAAAGCTGAGAAATAGTATAATTAAAAGAAAATTAAATTGACGAGGGGCTTATGAAAAAAACATGTAAAACTTGTGGTGTTACTAAAACTGTTAATGATTTCGAAAAAAGGGTAGATAGCAGAGATGGATATAGACAACAATGCAAAGTATGTAAAAAGAACCATTCAACTTATTCTAAAGCTAAGTGGGCTGAAAATGATCATATTTCTTTTTGGAGGGTTAGATCTTACAGCTTTAACAATGCCAAGGGAAGAAGAACTGGAATTGCTGCAAAGGTAATTATTAACTCTAAGCCTATTTCTGGAATGGAACTGAAGCTATTGTATGATACTGATCCTTGTTGCCATTATTGTAGAATACCCCTAAATCGAGAAGACATTGTTTTTGACCATAAGCAACCACTTTCAAGGGAAGGGAAACATGAAATTAATAATATTGCTATTTCCTGCAGTGATTGTAATAATTTAAAAGGAATTAGAAATATCGAAGAATTTCTTGAATTTCTTCTTGTTTATATAAGTCGATTTTGAAGTTAATTATACTTGCCAATCCGAACCGAAGGCTAGAAGTAAATTTTTAGTCAGGGGCAACGCATACCTGGTGATCCTGATTGATCCTGATCAGACTATAATCCAGGCACGAGACCGCAACACTGTATGAATGACGCAGTGAAAATGTATGCTGAACTTACAGGAAGACAACTGTAAGAACTAGAGGATAAAAAGCCTTTAGGATAACAACTGGAACAACCACTTGCACCATATTCTGTCTGTAATTTAGCTGCTGTCAATCTTGCTGAGATGGCAGACAAAAATACGAAGACGGTTAACTTTGAAAAGTTGAGAGAGACGGTACGGACTGGTGTGCGTATGCAAGATAACGTCATCGATGCTACACCGTACTTCCTTGAAGAAAATAAAGTACAAGCTCTTGGCGAACGCCGTGTAGGTCTGGGTGTGATGGGACTTGCGGATCTTCACATCTACTGTGAAAAAGAATACGGCTCGCCTGAAGGAAATCAATTAGTGGATGAAGTATTTGAAGCAATTGCGACAACTGCTTACCGCGAATCGATTGAATTGGCGAAAGAAAAAGGAAGTTTCCCGTTCCTAATTGGTCAAACGGATGAAGAAACGAAAGCATTACGTCATGCTTTCATTAATTCTGGCTTTATGAAGCGCATGCCGGAAGATATCCGCGAAGCGATTTTGGAACATGGAATTAGAAACTCCCATTTATTGACAGTTGCACCAACTGGATCCACTGGAACCATGGTAGGGGTCAGTACCGGGCTAGAACCTTATTTCTCATTCACATACTACCGCAGCGGACGCTTAGGTAAATTCATCGAAGTAAAAGCAGCGATTGTAGAAGAGTATTTACAGGCTAATCCTGATGCAGATCCGAATAACTTGCCTGAGTGGTTTATTTCTTCAATGGAATTATCACCAGAAGCGCATGCGGATGTGCAATGTATCATTCAGCGCTGGATCGACAGCTCGATTTCTAAAACCGTTAATGCACCACGCGGCTATACAGTGGAACAAGTCGAGAGTGTGTACGAGAGATTGTATAAAGGCGGGGCAAAGGGCGGTACAGTATACGTCGACGGTAGCCGTGATGCACAAGTACTAACTCTGAAAGCGGAAGATAATATTCCGGATACCGAAGAAGTAGTCGAAGTGACAGAACAGCCGAAAGTCGTGCTCGTTAATACAATCCAAGCATTGCGTTCTACAAATGTTACAATCGGTTCAGAAGTGGGCGACACATGTCCAGTTTGCCGACAAGGTACAGTAGAAGAAATAGGTGGATGTAACACGTGTACCAATTGCCAAGCGCAGTTGAAGTGTGGTTTATAATTCAATACTAGACAAAACCCCGAATGCACTTATGCATTCGGGGTTTTGTACTTTCATTGGAAAAGGATAACAGCCTTCTCTTGTAGGTAAATATCGTATTCGTAATAAATTTAAATTATTTCAAAAAACTATGTTGATATAATTTTCAAACTATTATATGCTAAGTTGAAAATTGTTTGATAGTATAACTATCTATCAGACAAATACATAAAAAGACGAGAAAGAAGGGGTTTCATGCTGACATTTTTATCATCCATCGTCTTATTAATCATTGGTTACCTAACGTATTCGAAAATGGTCGAAAAGGTATTTGTGATTGATGATGCAAGGAAAACGCCTGCCTATACACAGGCTGATGGGCTGGATTACGTGCCGATGAGTTGGTGGAAAGGCTGGTTGATCCAATTACTGAACATCGCAGGCTTAGGCCCAATATTCGGGGCAATTGCGGGCGCGTTATATGGACCTGTCGCATTCATTTGGATTGTGTTTGGTAGTATTTTTGCAGGAGCTGTTCATGATTACTTTTCTGGCATGTTATCTCTAAAACACGGCGGTGCTCAATTCCCTAAAATTGTAGGAGAGTATTTAGGTGATTTCGCCAGAAGTTTCATCAATGTGATTTCAATTGTTTTAATGGTTCTTGTGGCGGCTGCCTTTACTGCAGGGCCAGCGCAACTTATTTCATCCATTACACCGCTGTCATTTATCGTGTCACTTATTATTATATTTGGTTACTTCGTGTTGGCGGCTATTTTGCCGATCAATAAAATTATAGGCCGTTTATATCCAGTGTTTGGGGTAGTGTTGATCGTGATGGCAGTTGGAATCGGCGGCGCGTTATTATTTGGTCCTGAAAAAATCCCGAATTTAACTTTACAGAACTTACATCCTGGAGAGTTGCCAATTTGGCCATTGCTGATGGTAACGATTTCTTGTGGAGCTATCTCTGGTTTTCACTGTACGCAAAGTCCAATTGTTTCCAGAACGATGAAAAAGGAGTCGGAAGGCCGGAAAGTGTTTTATGGCGCAATGATTGCGGAAGGTATCATCGCAATGGTGTGGGCTGCGGCAGGTATGACATTCTTTGGTGGTACGGCAGGATTGCAAGGCGCCTTGGCAGCGGGTGGTCCTGCAGGTGCAGTAAACGAAATTTCGAGTACATTACTAGGTTCGTTTGGTGGAATGTTAGCTATTTTAGGTGTGATTATTTTGCCGATTACAACGGGTGATACAGCTCTTCGTTCAGCGCGTATGATTTTCACGGAAGCGACATCTAAGTGGTTGAATCCCAATAAAAAGTGGGTGGTTTTGGCTAGTACATTGCTATTAGGTGTACCGATGTTCTATCTATCCACAATCGACTATTCGTTCTTATGGCGGTATGTTGGCGGCACGAATCAACTGGTAGCAGCCATCATGCTTTGGACCGCAACCTCTTATTTAATCAGAGAAAAGCGAACACATTGGATTGCAGGAATTCCTGCACTGTTCATGACTGCTGTCGTCGTGACATACTGGATGTATGCTCCTGAAGGTCTACATCTAGACTACGCTGTATCTGTAGGTACAGGATTTGCAGTTTCAGGTGCGATTGGTGTGTTTTACATACTGAAAGTCATTCAATCCAAACAAGTTCCAGTTATTGTGAGTGAACAATAGAAAAAAGGGCCTTTAGCGAATGTGCTAAGGGCCCTTTTTACTTTCATGAAAATTATTGTAAAAATATGAGCCTCGAACATGTAAAAAATACATTCGAGGCTCTTTGTTTAATCTTATGAAAGAAGAGGTTTTGGCTCATTCTCTTCTTCGGTTTCTGCTGCTAGTTGGGGATTCAACACACCTACTCCGTGTTCTTCCACTTCCAATAATTTTTCGAAAGAAGCAATGGCAACTTCTACTTGCTTGTCGTCTGGCTCTTTTGTTGTTAATAATTGCAACCAAAGCCCAGGGTATCCTAGATAACGAAGTACCGGTACGTTGCGCACCGCATTCGTCAACTGTAATACTTCAAATGATATGCCGAGCACTACCGGAATTAACAAAATCCGATTGAGGACGCGCAACCAAAGTGGGTCGGTTGGAACTAAGAAGTAGATGAACATTCCGACGATGACCGTGAACAAAATGAAACTACTACCGCATCGATAATGCAATCGGGATTGCGACTGTACATTTTCTACTGTCATTTCCATATTACTTTCGTAGTTATTGATGACTTTATGCTCTGCGCCGTGATATTGGAAAACCCGCTTGATCAGCGGTGTCATAGAAATCAATCCGATATACGTCAGTAACAAGAATAGTTTAAAGAAGCTTTCGATCATAATTTGTGCCGTTTTGCTAGGTGCCACGGATTGAAATAACTCCGCTAAGAAAACGGGTGCAAGTGTAAAGACGAACTTACCAAAAATAAACGACAACACTCCGACTGCCGCCACTCCAAGCACCATGACTAGTTTCGACGTCTTTTCTTCTTTAGCATGTTCCTCTTCTTCGCCAGGCATCACATCGTAGCGATCACTTGCAAACGTTAAATGCTTAGAACCATTACCAGCCGATTCGATTAGCGCGACAATACCACGAATTAAAGGAATTTTTTTTAATTTGGTGCGTATCGGATGTGATTCTCTCGGTACATGGTAGTACTCGATCGTATCATCTTTACGGCGAATGGCTGTCACCGTATCCTTCTTTCCACCGAACATTACACCTTCTATAAGTGCTTGACCTCCGTATGCCGGAGGAGTTTTCTGTTGGCTCATAACATACCCACACTTTCTGTCGTAAGAAACGATATTCCCATTGTACTAAAAAAAGTGAAATTGCACCATTGAGATGTTTAAAAAGTTGTAAATTGCCCGACACTGGAATGGGAGGTATTGTCATGAAAATTACATCAACACATATGTGGACAGCTGTTGTGGCTGCAGTACTATCTATCATTTCACTGAAATTCCTAAAAGTTTTCAAATTTATAAAATGGTCACCAATAGGCTGGACAAAAAAACTTCATATGCTTACGACTTTTCCTGGCTGGTTTAAGTGGGTGATATTGGGAGTCATCTGCTTCTTGCTATTTTTTATCCTGTACTTTATTGCACGTCTGACGATTAGGATTCCACCTACTGTTTCTTCATTGATCGTCACAATTATTGTAATACTCTTCATTGAATGGATGATCCACGTCAAAGCAGATTTGACAATGACACAATTCATTAAAAAAATATCGATACCGTTTGCTTGTTTGTTTGCGATGATCTTCCGTTTCGTCATCGGAACATCTGTCTACATGAAAAAAACAATAGGCTAGAACAGTATTAGTATGTCCCGCTACTGCATTGTGCTAAAATAGGGAAGAAAAATGAGTGGGAGGGGATTTAATGGAACTGTTACTCTTAAATGGTCCAAACTTGAACCGATTGGGCAAAAGAGAACCGGATATTTACGGGGCGGAGACACTTGCAGATATTGAAAGCCGAATACAGCGTCTAGCGGATGAATCAGACATCACGCTCGCGTGTTTTCAATCCAATATAGAAGGTGAGCTCATCAATAAGATTCACGATGCCGAGGATCGAGAAATTGATGGGATCATCTTCAATCCGGGCGCATTTACACACTATAGCATTGCGCTTCGTGACGCAATCGCCTCTATTTCCGTTCCGGTAATTGAAGTCCATATCTCAAATATACATACTCGTGAAGAGTTCCGACACACGTCTGTCATTGCGCCTGTTGCAGCAGGGCAATTGTGCGGTTTTGGAACAGCGGGCTACGATCTTGCCTTCCGAGCGTTTTTGTTAAAACGAGAGGTGAGACCGTCTTGAAAATAGAGCAATTAAGAAAATTACTAAAAGAACAGCAACTTGATGCATTAGTCATCACAAATCCGTATAACCGTCGCTATATGACAAACTTCACGGGATCTGCTGGGACGGCAATTGTTTCACAAGATGATGCAGTATTCATTACAGACTTCCGTTATATGGAGCAAGCCAATGACCAACTAAAAGGCTATCGCATTGTCCAGCATACGGGCACGATGATCCAAGAAGTTGCGAATCAAGTAAAAGAAATGAAGATTGATACACTAGGCTTCGAAAAAGAGGATCTCAGTTATAGTCAGTTTGAGATGTATAACGAACAGATAAAAGCGAAACTAGTGCCTGTCGCAGGTTTAATAGAGAAATTACGTTTAATTAAGACGCCGGAAGAAATCGAAGTGTTGAAGCAAGCAGCAGCCATCGCGGACGCGGCATTCGTTTATATATGTTCGGTCATCCAAGCAGGTAAAACGGAGTTGGAAATCGCCAATGAATTGGAGTTTTTCATGCGGAAACAAGGTGCGACATCCTCCTCATTTGACATAATTGTCGCTTCTGGTGAAAGAGGGGCTTTACCACATGGGGTCGCATCTGATAAAGTGATTGAGACAGGTGATTTAGTTACAATGGATTACGGTGCCCTCTATAATGGGTATATCTCGGATATTACGAGAACCGTTGCGATCGGTGAGCCTTCTGCCAAACTTCGTGAAATCTATGAAGTTACGTTACGTGCCCAAGAACTGGGTGTGGAACAAATTAAGCCCGGCATGACTGGTATCGAAGCCGACGCAATTACACGCGACTATATCAAGTCCAAAGGGTATGGGGAGGCATTTGGTCATTCAACCGGTCATGGGATCGGCATGGAAGTTCACGAAGCTCCAGCCTTATCATTCCGTTCTAAAACGGTGCTTGTGCCGAATATGGCGGTTACCGTTGAACCAGGAATCTATCTTCCTGGTGTAGGTGGCGTGCGGATTGAAGATGATATACTGATTACAGAAACAGGTAATGAACGTTTGACAAAGTCTACTAAAGAACTGCTTATTTTATAATCGGTTAAAAATGGAGGAATACGAATGATTTCAGTAAACGAATTTCGTACAGGATTAACAATTGAAGTTGATGGTGACATTTGGCGCGTAATGGATTTCCAACACGTAAAACCAGGTAAAGGTGCAGCGTTCGTTCGTTCGAAACTGCGTAATCTTCGCTCAGGGAACGTGAATGAAAAGACATTCCGTGCGGGAGAAAAGGTAGAAAAAGCACAGATCGATAATCGTAAAATGCAGTATTTATATGCTGACGGTGATATGCACGTATTCATGGATAACGAATCTTACGAGCAGATCGAACTATCTGAAAAGCAACTTGAATATGAACTGAAGTTCTTGAAAGAGAATATGGAAGTTCACGTCATCACATATAAAGATGAAGTACTTGGCGTTGAATTGCCAGTGACCGTTACGCTTGAAGTAGCTGAAACAGAGCCAGGAATTAAAGGCGACACAGCGAGTGGCGGTTCAAAGCCAGCTAAGATGGAAACAGGCCTTGTCGTACAAGTGCCATTCTTTGTGAACCAAGGTGATATGTTAGTCATCAACACAGAAGAAGCGGAATACGTTTCCCGCGCATAAGTAGATACGTAACAAGGGTGTCCCAGAAATGGGGCATCCTTTTTTGCGTGGAATTAAGTTCAAGAACTAAATCTTTGATAAATCTTTGATAAATGTTTGTTAAATGTGAGTGGTTCGGGATGGAAGCTCCACAGAGAGCGCAAATCCCCACGCCAATAAAAACTACTCCCTATCTTTTTCAATCCGCAATGTCCCCTATACTTTTATACTTTTGCATATCTAAGAAGCGTACTTCATAGAGTGGACTATGGAGGAGGCGTAGCGGGATGGAACTGAATGATTTATTGCGCATCGCCGGCGTTGGATTGGTGATTGGGGTACTTCACGTGTTCTTCGAGCAAACAGGCAAGAAAGAGTTCTCATTTTTCCTATTTTTCTTAGCGTATCTGTACATCTCGATCGAGTTGCTGATGTTCCTTAGAATATTCTTTACGGAGATTACGGAATTCTTTAGCTGGCTATCCATGGCGATGTAAATGGCGATTCTCTTTCAATTATTTGTCGTGTATCTCTTGCTGCTTCTGCTTTCATTTGCCGCACCTGCCTTGCATCCCATTCTTTATACCGCGCTATTCTTACTGGTTACAGTGTATGTATTATTCACGGTCCTGGTACCTTTTGGGTCGACATTGTTAGCGTTGACGGAAAAGTTGCCGTCGCCTTATGCGACGCTACTAGTAGTGAGTGCAGGTCTGTATTATGTGGCGGAAGTTCTGTCGCTTCAGATGAAAGATGAGGGGTATGGGGCCTTCGGGCAGTTGTTTCAGACCAGCATGAAAGTAGTCATTATGACATTGTGGCTGCCGTATATCACGCAATTGATCGAGACAATTCACGCGTTCATTCCCTGGTGAACGAATCCTAACAATAATGAATGGACGAGACAACTATGTTGAATATTCTGCAGGAAAGTATCGCGGGTATCATCGGACCATTTTTCTTGTTGCTCATCATGTTGCTCATTGCTTCTCTTGTCGATTTCTTTCTCCCGGCGTTTCAAAAGTGGACGAGGTTTCTGTTACTCATCCTCATTTTAGTATTGCTGATTGAGCCAGCCAAGGAAAGTTTTGAGCAAATCCAAGTCATCACGCACACGATTGCTTCATTATTCCTTGGGATGTATCCATTAATTGCTGCGATGATTTTGGCTTCTGGTGCAACGTTTGGCGTCTTGAATTTCCAACCCGCTATGTTGTTATTTGCGCAAGGGGCTGTCGTTTTTGCAGACAAGTTCCTGTTGCCGGTGTTATTAACGGCGCTGTTGTTCGATATTTTCACGCGATTGGTACCAGAAATTGCCTTCACGCGAATGGCGGATTTATTGCGTACGTCATTGCTTGCATTTGTTTCTGCCATGGTGGCAGCGTATTCCATTTTTATTACAGCGGGTGGAGCGCTGTCTTGGACGATGAATGGTGCTATGAATGAGCCGTTGAAAGAGCTGATCAAGAACAACATTCCTGTCATCGGTTCATTGTTGACGGATACGCTCGGATCAATTGGACGGTATTCTTCCGGCGCCACGGCTTATATGAGTATTTGGCTGCTCGTATCGATCTGGACGATCGCGCTATTGCCGGCAGTTAGAATTCTATGTATTGCCTTTATGTTTAGATGGACAGCGGCAATCATTGAACCATTTTCGCAAAAGGAAGTGTGCGGTTTACTAGACGATATCGGTCGTACGTTGTTTGTTTTATGCGCCATTTCATTTTTGCTGACATTCGCTTTCATCTATACAACGATTTTCATTGTGACGTTCATTAAACTGATGACGTTCGGGAAATGAGGCGGATGTATGGAAGTATTTTTAATAGGATTGGCCAACTTGGTAGTCATTGCGCTAATTATTCAGTTACTGGCGAGCCGTGAAATGGAAAGAATGTTTATTCCATTGTGTAAAGTGGCCATCGGTATTTGGATTTTGCAATATATTCTACAATTCGCAAGTCATAAGTTACTGTGACGCTACATATTATGCAAATGTAGAATGCATTTTAGTTAATTCACGTTGAGTTGGTGATGGAACTTGGAAAAGCCCACAGGGAAACCCCGATTGATCATGATCGGTTTGATGGTTATGGTGTGTAGCGTTTTATACATCACCAGTACGGCGAATGTAGGAGGGGAGAAACAGAAAAAAGAAGAGAAGCGCATGCTGTCAACACTTGAAGAAACACTTGAACAAATGGAAGGGCTAGGGAAAGTGAAAGTTTATTTTCATTACGATGAAAAAGAAGAAGAGAGCCCGTTAGCCAATTATTTTTCCGCTTCATCCAATGGGAAAACTCAATCACCTTTGCAAGGGTTGCTCGTTGTAGCGGAAGGGGCAGACGATCCGGCTGTACGAAACGGACTTTCACAACTCTTAGCCAACGTCCTACAATTGCCTGAACATCGTATCGTCATCGTGGAAATGAAGAAAAGGGGGAATCAACATGAAAGCCAATAAACGAACAGTTTGGTTTTTAACACTACTCAGTCTAGTCGCAGTGATTTCAATCTACTACGTGAAGAAGGAAGCGCCGATGCCGTTTGATGGGATCGCAATCTTCACGAAAGAAACAAAGGACGCAACGAATTTACTCGAAAAGGAAGGCAAGTCGGAGGAAGTGAAACCGGTCTTTGCTGAATCGTATATTTTCCAGGATATGCGTATGGAAGTACGTAACGAACGTAGCGAGACGGTGCAACAGTTGACAGAGAAGATGACGTCTTCTGACTTTACCGCTGAACAGAAAAATGAAATTTTTAATGAGATTGCTGCGTTACGAAAAGTAAGTTCGACAGAAGCGTTGATGGAGATGCAGATCGCTGCACTTGGTTACCCAGAAGTGTTTGTACGTGGAGATGGCGATCGAGTCAACGTGACGGTGTTATCGAATGAAAGCCATTCACCGAAAATGGCGGATGAAATTACACAGTATGTCATGTCGAGTTGGGATGGCGCGCAAACCGTCAAAGTCGATTTTGCAGAAACAAAAGAATAACGACAAAAGGAAGTCCATGTGGCTTCCTTTTTTACATAGTAAAAATTAAGCTTTTGAAATAGGTGCAACATATAATTAGAATTATACACTTATAGGTAAACCGTCTAAAGATACTAGATAACACATCATCGTTTTTTCGAATAAATTGTCACAAGATTTGCAACTAGTAGGCATTTATCAAGAATAATAGAATAATTTGTGTCTTTGCTATTCCATATTTACTGTAAAACGACTATCATAGTATACGATAGCAAGAAAATTTAGTTAGGAGAATCAGATATGTTGAAAATTCAAGAAATCCGAGAAATTATTAAGCTTATCGATCAATCATCTATCCAGAAGTTTTCATTAGAATCAGATGGAGGGAAGATTAAACTAGAGAAGAATGGCGGACAAGCCGTGACAACGGTTACAGAAACGCCACAAACTGCACCGGCTCCAGTTCAAGCTCCTGTAGCGCCTGTAGCGGTAGCTCCAGCACCAACAGCAGCGCCAGAAGCGCCAGCAACTCCAGCAGCTGAAGTCGCAATTGACGAAACACTACACAAAATCACTTCCCCTATGGTTGGAACATTCTATAAGGCTTCATCACCAGATGCAGAAGCATACGTTAAAACTGGTGATAAAGTAACAGCTGAATCCATCGTTTGTATCGTAGAAGCAATGAAATTATTCAACGAAATCGAGTCAGAAGTACATGGTGAAATCGTTGAAATCTTAGTGCAAGACGGTCAACTTGTGGAATACGGACAGCCTTTATTCCTTGTTAGAGAAAACTAAGGGGGAGTAACTAATGAAAAAAGTATTAATTGCAAACCGTGGAGAAATTGCTGTACGGATCATTCGTGCATGTAAGGAAATGGGTATTAAAACAGTAGCGGTCTATTCTGAAGCAGATGCAGAGGCGCTACATGTGCAACTAGCAGACGAATCAGTTTGCATTGGACCACGTCTATCGACAGACAGTTATCTGAACTTCTCAAACGTTATCAGTGCTGCGAAAGCAACTGACTGTGACGGAATCCATCCTGGTTATGGTTTCCTTGCAGAGAACGCGAGCTTCGCAGAACTTTGTGAAGAAGTAAATATCGAATTCATCGGACCCACAGCGGCAGCAATTTCTAAAATGGGTACAAAAGATGTTGCGCGTAATACAATGGCGTCTGCAGGAGTTCCAATCGTTCCCGGTTCTGATGGCATTGTGGATGACGCGGATCATGCACTCGAAATTGCAAAAGAACTTGGATTCCCTGTGATCATCAAAGCAACTGCTGGTGGGGGCGGTAAAGGAATTCGTGTAGCACGTGATGAAGAAGAGCTAGTAAATGGCGTGAAAATCACACAAAAAGAAGCAGCTGCGGCTTTCGGTAACCCAGGTGTGTATATTGAGAAATATATCGAAGTATTCCGTCACGTAGAAGTTCAAGTGCTAGCGGACAAATACGGTAACACGGTTCACTTAGGTGAGCGTGATTGTTCTATTCAACGCCGTATGCAAAAACTAGTCGAGGAAGCTCCGTCTCCTGCATTGACTCCTGAACTACGCGCAGAGATGGGTGAAGCCGCTGTTAAAGCAGCTCAAGCGTGTAACTATCGCGGTGCAGGTACAGTAGAATTTATTTTTGATCATATCAATCAAAAGTTCTATTTCATGGAGATGAATACACGAATTCAAGTGGAACACCCTGTAACAGAAATGATCACAGGAATCGACTTGATTCAACAACAGCTAAAAGTAGCTTCGGGCGAAGAGTTAGCATTTAAACAAGAAGATATTCAATTCAATGGTTGGTCTATTGAATGTCGGATCAATGCAGAAAATCCTGAAAAGAACTTCATGCCTTCACCGGGTAAAGTAACAATGTATCTACCTCCTGGTGGCTTTGGTGTACGTGTTGACTCAGCGGTGTACCCAGGCTATACAATTCCACCGTTTTACGACTCGATGGTCGCAAAACTGATCGTTCATGCGGATACGCGTGAGCAAGCGGTCGCTCGGATGAAACGTGCATTAGATGAGTTCGTAGTCGAAGGCGTTCATACAACGATTCCTTTCCACGCCAACTTAATGGATGACGAAATATTCCAGTCTGGTGATTTCGATACCAAGTTCTTAGAAAAGTACGACGTCATGAAATAATTGGAGGAGAAGTGAAATGGCTGATAAAACAAATGCATCGTTTGTCGGAATGACACCGTCCGGAGATGCTGCACTCGGACGAGTCCAGCTCGCACCTGAAGTACTCGAAGTCATCATTGGTATCGCCACGTCAGAAGTTAGCGGAGTGATTGCTACCCAAGGGAATTTCGCATCAGGTGTTGCGGAGAAGTTGGGGAAAGTGATGTACGGAAAAGGTGTGAAAACCGAATGGGTAGATGAAGGGTTAAAAATCGATGTGTATTGCATTATTGAGTATGGCCATTCCATCCCTACGATTGCGACGAAGATTCAAAACGAAATTCGCCAAGCAATTTTGAATATGACTTCGCTTCAAACGCATGAAGTGAATGTCCACATTACAGGCATTCATTTCGAAGACTGAGTGCGTCTAATTGAATGAGCGGATAACCGAAGACACCCCTACTCAAGATCGTAGGGTTTGTCTTCGGTTTTTTTTTTTTTTTTTTTCAAGAAATAGGGTTAGACGAATTGCGATTCGGTGGGCAATGAGCGGATACAGGTGGCGATAGAGCGCTTGACGTAAAGTTATGAGCGGGTGCGGGTCTGGATAGAGCGGGTGTGGGTCTGGATAGAGCGGGTGTCGCAGAGCGTAGGGCGGACATGCAAGGTTTATGAGCGTTTAGACGGATTAATGAGCGAAACTCACATTACCCTTACTAGTTATCTACAAATAACACTTCAAACGACAATGAAAAGTTGACTAGCCATGTAAAACCCCATGAGAAAGTATTCTTCTGACTCGCTGATCATGGTGCTTTCCTCTTTACCAATTATTGCGGGCTCAAATATTTATGAACTTATTGACCGGAAATGTAAACAGGTGACATAAAATCGCTTGATTGCACTAGTTCTTTTCCTGCATTTTGTGCTATCATTAGGTTTTGAAGATGAGCGGTAGAGGAGATAACAATTATGAAACGAAGAGAAGCACGTGAAAAAGCAATCCAAACACTGTTTCAGCTAGATAATAGTGAGATGAACGTGGACGAAGCGATCGGTTATATTGTGGAAGCACCACTGGATTCATTTTATGAACAACTAGTTCGAGGCACAGCGCAACACTTGACAGAAATCGACAGTGAAATCACAAATAAATTGGAAAACTGGACCATCGACAGATTGCCAAAGATCGAAAGAACAGTATTACGATTGGCTGTCTATGAACTCCTTCATAACGAAGAAGTTCCGAATCGGGTCATTATGAACGAAGCGATTGAGTTGTGCAAGACATTTGGTGATGAAAAGTCAGGCCGTTTTGTTAATGGGGTACTTTCTAAATTCCAATAACCGAAAACGTCTCTACTAGTAGCAAGTTTGAGCTCGATAAACTTTCATTACAAATAAAAAAAGTTTGGTGGGAAAATCATGTCTAGTAAAAAGATTGATGGTAAAGCGATAGGACAGGAAATCCGGAATGAATTAAAAGAAGAAGTCGCTTCTTTAATCACACAAGGAGTGCAACCTGGACTGGCTGTTATTTTAGTGGGAGAAAATTCAGCATCTGAGACGTACGTAAAAAACAAAGAGAAATCGAGCAAGGAAGCCGGTATGAAATCCGTGCTTACTAAATTGCCTGAAACTGTGTCGGAAGAAGATCTACTAGATGAAGTAGAGAAGCTCAACCAGGATGAGACGATTGATGGTATTTTGGTGCAATTGCCGTTACCCAAACATATTGATGAAAACAAAGTCATCCGCGCGATTAGCCCCGAAAAAGATGTCGATGGATTCCATCCGATGAATGTCGGGAAAATGTTGATCGGTCAAGAAACATTTTTACCATGTACACCCTATGGTATTATGCAATTGCTTGAACGTTCCAACGTAGATATAGCAGGCAAGCACGCTGTAATTATCGGTAGAAGTAATATTGTAGGAAAACCGATGGGGCAACTTCTATTGCAAAAAGATGCAACGGTGACGTACTGTCACTCCCGTACGGAAGATTTGAAGAAATTCACGCAACAAGCGGATATTTTAATCGTCGCAATTGGTATAGCTAAATTCATTACAGGGGATTACATCAAAGAAGGCGCAGTGGTAATTGATGTCGGTATGAACCGTGATGAAAACGGTAAGCTATGTGGAGATGTTGATTATGAATCAGCAGAAAAACAGGCAAGTGCTATCACGCCCGTACCAGGCGGAGTAGGTCCCATGACGATTACGATGTTATTGAAAAACACTGTCGAAAGTGCGGAAAAAAGATTAAAGGTACGTACGGAAAATAAGTAATTCTGAACGAGAGACGCTCTCTTGGAGCGCCTCTCTATACATAAAAGGGCAGGTGACGGAAACATGTCCAATCAAACTTTTTTAACCGTTCAAGCGCTAACGAAATATGTTAAACGTAAATTTGACGCTGATCCACATTTACGTAACGTATATGTAAAAGGTGAATTATCGAACGTTAAGCTTCATCCGTCCGGACATATTTATTTCACATTAAAAGACGATAAAACGAGAATTCAGGCAGCGATGTTCCGTTCCCGTTCCAACACACTTCAATTTAAGCCTGAAAACGGAATGAACGTTCTGATTACAGGTGATGTGACCGTGTTTGAAACAGCGGGATCGTACCAGCTCTATGTACACACAATGGAGCCCGACGGTATTGGAGCGCTGTATCTAGCTTTTGAACAGTTGAAAAAGAAGCTTCAGCAAGAAGGATTGTTTGAAGAAAGATTCAAGCAACCTATTCCCCAAGTACCACAACGAATTGGCCTCATTACAGCTGAATCAGGTGCTGCGCTACGTGACATGTACTCGACGATCAACCGACGATTTCCAATGGCGGAGATGTATCTGTTTCCAGCTCTCGTACAAGGTCGCACAGCCGTTCCATCCATTGTGAAAGCGATTGAACAAGCGAATCACATGGCGAATGTCGATGTATTGATTGTTGGCCGTGGTGGGGGCTCCATTGAAGATCTGTGGGCATTCAATGAAGAAGACGTAGCACGTGCTATTTTCTCCAGTCGGATTCCGATCATTAGTGCAGTCGGACATGAAACCGATACGACGATTGCAGATTTTGTGTCGGATTTACGTGCACCGACGCCGACTGCGGCAGCTGAAATGGCCGTGCCAGATCAGCTTCAATTATTCCAACACTTGAAAAATCAGCAACGTTCGATCTATCTGGCGTTCCAGACCTTAATAAACCAGTTGAATAAGCGTTTAGAAACGGCACAAGCGTCTTATCCGCTCCAATATCCGGAACGATTATATCGACCATTCATTGAGAAGCTCGACAACTTGGAAGATCGCTTGCAACGCGGCAGTGAGGCAATCGTTCAGGGAAAACAGATGAACTTCGATCGTTTATATGCGGGTTTTCAGTACTACACACCGATTCGACGCATCCAGCTAGAACAACAACAAATGAAACAGTTGGAAATGCGTTTGAACCGTGCTGCAGAACACACCATTAAACAGCGCCAGCAACACTTCGTAGCCCTGATGCGCATGATGCAAGCCTTGAACCCGTTACAAGTAATGGAGAGAGGTTTTTCAATCGGTTATAAAAATCAGGAAGTGATTAAATCGATTCATGATGTAGCAAGCGGAGATCTAGTGACGCTTCAATTAGCAGACGGATCTATTTCCACTAAAGTGGAAGAAATCATTCCAAAGGAGGTCGAGTAAGGATGGCAGAAGAGAAAAATATGCAATTCGAGCAAGCAATGCACCAGTTAGAAGAAATTGTACAGAAGTTGGAGGCCGGTGAAGCACCTTTGGATGACACGATTACGTTGTATAAACAAGGGATGGAGCTCTCAGCTTATTGCCAGAAGAAATTGCAAAATGCAGAAAAACAATTGATTCGCATGATTGATCAAGAGGGGAATGAATCCTCATTTGACCCAACAGCAGGTGAGCCGAATGAATGATAAACTACAAGCATTCGTCGATGAAATGATACCTAAAGTTGAACGTGAATTGACGAACCAACTGGCGAAGTCCGATATTCCTAACGTTTTGCACGAATCCATGATGTATTCAGTAGACGCAGGCGGCAAACGGATTCGGCCATTATTGGTTATGGCTGTTTTATTTGATATGAAAAAGGATTCGGTGGATGCAGTAAAGGTGGCGTCTTCTGTCGAATTGATACATACATATTCATTGATCCACGATGATCTACCATGCATGGATGATGATGATTTTAGAAGAGGAAAACCTACGAATCATAAAGTGTACGGTGAGGATGTAGCGACGCTCTCGGGTGATGCGATGCAAGCAATGGCATTCCAAGCGCTTGCAGATCTTCAGGAAACACCACCTGCAGCAGCAATTGAGCTCGTCGGATTACTGGCGAAAGCTTCGGGCGCACAAGGAATGGTGAAAGGCCAAGTCCTCGATATGAAAGGCGAACAGCAATCATTGCCTTTAGCAGAATTGGAAGAAGTACATATTCATAAAACAGGCGCATTACTCTCATACTGTATTGAAGCGGGTGCTGTGCTAGCACAGGCTACTGATGAACAGCGCGAGCAACTTCGCCGATTCGCTCACAATATTGGATTGGCTTTCCAAATTCAAGATGATATTTTAGACGTGACTGCAACTACCGAGCAGCTCGGCAAACCAGCTAACAGTGATACTTCAAGCGAAAAGTCAACATATCCTTCATTGCTAGGGTTAGATGGGGCTCGCGAACAATTAAAAGCACGTCATGAAGAAGCGTTACATGCGTTGCAGTCCATTGGCTTAGGGGAGTCTATGTTGCAATTGTTAGCAGATTACATTATTGAGCGAAAAATGTAATTTGGAACCGTTATATTTGTGTCGCACGTTGTTACTGTTATAATGTAGAAAACAAACAGCAACTACTTGGTCGAATGAACAGGAAATAGTGCGAATGAGCAAATAGAAAGACCTACTTACTTGATGAAGGTGTGTGATCATGATGGATCTAACAAAGATTACCAATCCATCTTTTATAAAAGAGCTCGATAAAGAGCAGTTAGAATCATTGGCGGCGGATATTCGCCATTTTCTAATTGAAAATTTATCAGTTACTGGCGGGCATATCGGACCGAATCTGGGGGTTGTCGAATTAACGATTGCATTGCATAAAATTTTCGACAGCCCAACCGACAAGTTTATATGGGATGTAGGGCATCAGTCATATGTCCATAAAATTCTTACAGGCCGTGCTGGTGAGTTTGACACTCTTAGAAAATATAAAGGATTGAGCGGATTTCCGAAGATGGCGGAGAGCATACATGATGTATGGGAAACCGGCCATAGTTCAACATCTTTGTCGGCGGCTATGGGAATGGCTGTGGCACGAGATATTAAAAAAGAAAAAAGTTATGTCATCCCAATCATAGGTGATGGCGCTTTAACGGGCGGTATGGCACTTGAAGCATTGAACCATATTGGACACGAGAAAACGAATCTCACGGTCATTCTAAATGACAATGAAATGTCTATCGCACCAAATGTTGGCGCACTGCACTCGATTCTCGGAAAATTACGCACAGCTGGCAAGTATAATAATGTAAAAGACGAACTCGAATTCCTCTTGCGTAAAATCCCAGCAGTAGGCGGTAGAGTCGCAACGGCTGCGGAACGTGTGAAAGACAGTTTGAAGTATTTAGTAGTGAGCGGGATTTTCTTTGAGGAGCTCGGATTCACGTATTTGGGACCGATTGACGGCCATGATTTTGTAGAATTGGAGCGTTCTCTTCAATATGCAAAGAAAATGGAAGGACCGGTATTACTTCATGTAATTACGAAAAAAGGTAAAGGCTATAGCCCCGCCGAGTTAGATAAAATCGGTACATGGCATGGTACGGGACCCTATAAGATTGAAACGGGAGATTTTGTAAAATCCCCTGTTACTGGCCCTGCTTGGAGTGGGTTGGTTTCTGAAACGGTACGCAAGCTAGCGAGAGCTGATCGACGTATTGTCGCGATCACTCCGGCTATGCCTGTAGGATCGAAACTTGAATCTTTCGCAGCAGAATTCCCGGATCGTTTCTTCGATGTAGGGATTGCGGAACAACATGCAACGACTATGGCTGCGGGACTTGCGGCAACTGGAATGAAACCCTTCCTCGCGATTTATTCGACATTCCTGCAACGTGCATACGATCAAATGTTGCATGATATTACGCGCCAGAAGCTCAATGTCTTTGTTGGCATTGATCGTTCAGGACTGGTTGGGGCTGATGGAGAAACACATCACGGCGTATTTGATATCGCATTCTTGCGTCATTTGCCGAACTTAGTCATTATGATGCCGAAAGATGAAAATGAAGGCCAACACATGGTGAAGACAGCTATCGATTACGATGAAGGTCCAATTGCACTTCGTTTCCCACGCGGTAATGGATATGGCGTTCCGATGGATGAAGAACTTCATACGATTCCAATCGGCACATGGGAAGTGTTGCAAGAAGGTGAAGATGCAACGATTTTGACGTTCGGTACAACGATCCCCATGGCTTTCTCGGCTGCTGAACAATTAAAATTACAAGGCAAACATGTCGCGATTGTGAATGCGCGTTTCATTAAACCGATGGATACGAATTTACTGGATGAACTATTTGCTAAAGGCAAACCCATCATTACAATCGAAGAAGCTGTTCTTGCTGGTGGATTCGGCAGTGGGGTGTTGGAGTATGCAGAGCAAGTGGGTCATACAGGCACAATCTTCGAAAGAATCGGTATTCCGGATGAATTCATTGAACACGGTAGTGTCGATAAATTACTTATCGAAGTCCATATGACACCTGATCACGTAGCAGAAGTGACAGCTGCGGCTATTCAGCAAGCAGCAGAAAGAGCGAAAGTATGAGTACATCTGTGAAAAAAGAGAGAGTGGATTTGTTGCTAGTAGAGCGTGGATTGACTGAATCCCGTGAACAAGCAAAACGATCCATCATGGCTGGCCTTGTTTACTCCGATACTACAAGAATTGAAAAAGCGGGTGAAAAAATTGCAGTGGATGCTCCGTTGACTGTAAAAGGACCCGCGATTAAATATGTAAGTCGTGGTGGCTTGAAACTGGAAAAGGCGTTGGTGTCTTTTCCTATTTCTGTGAAAGAAAAGATTGTCCTAGATATTGGAGCTTCCACAGGTGGCTTCACCGATTGTGCACTGCAAAACGGTGCCAAACATTGTTATGCACTGGATGTTGGCTATAATCAACTTGCTTGGAAAATTCGTCAGCATGAACAAGTGACAGTGATGGAGCGGCAGAATTTCCGTCATGCGACGGTTGATTTATTTACGGAAGGATTACCGGAAGTCGCGACGATCGATGTTTCATTTATTTCGTTATCCTTGATTTTACCAGCACTTAAAAACATTATTGTGCCGGGCGGACAAGTGGTGGCGCTAGTGAAGCCTCAATTTGAAGCTGGGAAAGACAAAGTCGGTAAAAAAGGTATTGTCCGTGATCCAGCAATACATCTAGAAGTATTGGAGAAAATCGCGGCGATGGCAGCGACGGAAGGATTTTCCGTTAAAGGTGCTACGTATTCGCCTGTTACGGGTGGAGAAGGCAATATTGAATTCTTGTATTATTTAGTTGCCGAAGACGGAGCAATGACTGATTTTACTACGGAAGATTTCAAGCAATTGGTCAAACAGGCACATAATGATTTAACATAACGCGCAATGAGTTGCGCGTTTTTTAGATGATTAGTATAATTTTGTTTATGGACTCAACAGAATCGGAGTGAATTCAATTGAATAAAGGACAACGACATCTACGTATTAGAGAGATTATTACGAACAATGAAATAGAAACACAAGATCAGCTAGTCGAGAGCTTAAAAGCCGCTGGGGCCGATGTCACGCAAGCGACAGTTTCGCGTGATATTAAAGAAATGCACTTGATTAAAGTACCTTCACCTTCAGGTAATTATAAATACAGTCTCCCTCCTATCCATCGCTATAATACGGAAGAAAAATTAAAGCGTATGCTCGAGGATGCGTTCGTTGGCATCGACAGTGCAAGTCATTTTATCATGTTGAAAACGCTTCCCGGTAATGCGCAAGCGGTTGGATCACTTGTCGACAACTTGGACTGGGATGAAATGCTTGGAACCATTTGCGGTGACGATACGTGTTTGATCATTTGTCGTGAAGAATCTCAAACAGAATACGTAAAAGATAAATTACTATCAATGCTATAAGCGAGGTGAGGTTTCTTTGTTAAGCGAACTTTCGATTAAAAATTTTGCTATTATTGAACAACTTGAAATCGCATTTGACGATGGACTAACGGTGCTGACTGGCGAAACGGGTGCTGGGAAGTCTATTATCATTGATGCTGTTCAGCTGCTCGCTGGCGGCCGTGGTTCACAGGAATTCATTCGCCACGGTGCGAAAAAAGCTGAGCTTCAAGGACTTTTCACCATCGATAAAAATATTGAAAATGTAACAGAGAAATTGACTGAATTTGGTATCGATACGGAAGAAGGTATCGTGATTTTACGCCGGGATATAAGTGCCAGCGGGAAATCTGTTTGTCGCGTTAATGGTAAACTCGTGACCATTGCTATATTGCGTGAGATTGGCGCATTGCTAATCGACATCCATGGACAACATGAAAACCAAGAATTAATGAATGAAAAGCGTCATATTCATTTGCTAGATTTCTTTATTGGGGCACCTATTGAACGTTCCATGTCTACATATACCGAATTATATGAGAAATATAAAAAACTTCAGCAACTCATTGCGGCGAAAACACAAGATGAACAACAAATCGCGCAGAAAATCGATTTATACAAATTCCAATTAGAAGAAATTGATGCAGCGAATTTAATGATCGGTGAAGAAGAAGCATTGGAGTCTGAACTTGTAAAGCTCCAACATTTCAACCGGCTTTTTGACCGCTTAAATACTTCATATGAAGCATTGTCTCTAGAGTCGCATGGACTTGATTGGGTTGGTAATTCGATGAGTGATCTCGAAGAAGCAGCTTCGATTGATGAAGATCTCAAAACGATGTCTGAAACAGTTAATTCTTCATTTTACGCGCTTCAAGACGTTTCACATGATTTAAAAAGGATGATCGATGGTATGGAATTCCAGCCAGATCGATTAGAAGTTGTCGAAGATCGATTAGCGTTGTTTTTGACATTGAAACGAAAATACGGGAAATCACTTGAAGATATTTTGATTTATCGCGATAAAATTGCGGATGCACTCGATCAACTGGTCAATCGTGACGAAAGATTGCATCAAAATCAAGAATTATTGGCACAATACGTAAAAGATCTTGAAATTGAAGCGAATGAATTATCAATTATTCGAAAAAAAGCAGCACTGTCTCTTGAAAAAGGAATTGAAGAGCAGTTGAAGCAGTTGTATATGGAAAAAGCTACATTCAAAGTACAGATTCACCAAAAACAACCTTATCAATTCGATGCCAATGGATTTGATGAAGTCGTATTTATGATTTCCACAAACTTAGGAGAACCGCTCAAACCTTTGGTACGAGTGGCGTCTGGTGGCGAATTATCCCGAATGATGCTGGCGTTAAAAACGATTTTCTCTCAACATCAAGGTGTTACATCGATTATTTTCGATGAAGTGGATACCGGAGTCAGTGGACGCGTAGCGCAATCCATCGCAGAAAAAATTTCCATGGTCTCCAGCCATTCACAAGTGTTATGTATTTCGCATTTACCGCAAGTGGCCGCGATGGCAGATCATCATTATCTCATCAAAAAAGAAGTGCATGAAGGTCGTACCACAACGGCGATTCATGACGTGATGAAAACAGAACGTACGGAAGAATTATCACGCATGCTGTCGGGTGCGGAAATTACGACATTGACGCTTCAACATGCTGAAGAACTTTTAGTTTTAGCTGATCAACGCAAAAAGGAATTCCGCAAATAAAGTATGAATTCACAACGTTTACCATGGTAAAAGACACTGTTTATTTTACCCTTTCATACTTTCTCTTCGAAAGGACATACCAAAGGTATCTTTCGTTGAGGAGGTGAAACATGGGATGGAATAAATCTTTCAAAACGCTTTTAGCACTCGTCTTGATGCTCTGCCTAGTGCCTGGAATTTCATTAGCAAATGAAGAAACGCTCATTCCGATGGGTGATTCCATTGGTATTCAAATGGATCTAAGTGGTATTTATGTAACAAGTGATGTCAAGGTGAGTCAGCAGGAATGGTTAAAAAAAGGGGATATCATTCGCCAGTTGAACGGTACGGATACGAAGCAACTCGTTCATTTCGAACGGGCGTTACAAAAAGATCGTGCTACGATGGTACTCGACATTTTGCGTAATGGGAAGAATGAAACCATTGAAGCAGATACGTCGCTCATTAAGCGCGTCACGCCTTTTCTGAAGGATCGAACGGAAGGTACAGGAACGTTGACATACGTCGACCCGGAAAGCGGCACGTATGGCGCGCTGGGGCACCAGATTATTGATAGTACGTTGCAGTCTGCTCCGTCTTTTGAAAAAGGCGCAATTTATTTATCTGAAATCAGTCAAATCAAGAAAAGTTCTCCAGGGATTCCAGGGTATAAAATCTCCTCGATTATTGATCAGAATAAATTCCTCGGAAATATTCAAATCAATAGTGTGTATGGGATTTTCGGTCATTGGAAAAATGCTCATAATAAAGTGTTGTCTGAACCGCTTGAAATTATGCAGCCGTTTGAATTGATGATCGGACCCGCAGAAATTTACACCACAGTGGAAGGTTCTACTGTAGAAAAATTCTCCATCCAAATAACGAAGATAGAAGAAGAACAATTCCATATCCTATTGACTGACCAGAAACTGCTGAGTAAGACGGGCGGAATCCTGCAAGGTATGAGTGGTAGTCCTATAATCCAGAACGGTAAATTTGTCGGTGCGATTACGCATATGTTTGTCGACGAGCCAGAAAAAGGGGCCGCGCTTTTTCTAAAGACGATGAGAACGAATGAGAAGTGAAAAAGCAGCCTGTGCCTAAAAAGTGCACAGGCTGCTTTCTCGTATAGGTGTTCGATACAAAGAAAAGGGAATAAAGTCGAAATAGGTAGAAAGCATCGTTCAGAAGTATCATTTTGAGTGAAAAATTAAGTAAATGTAGAAATCGTCAAATATATGACTTACGATAATAGGAGAGAAACAGCGGGAGAAAGAAATGGATGTCCGATTTTAAATCAGGGGGAATGGGTAATGGAAAATATAAAAGTAGCAATTGCTGACGATAATAAAGAACTTGTGAAAACGATGATGTCATATTTTGAGAAGCACGATGAAATAGAAGTGATTTGGACAGCGAATAATGGGCAAGTATGCTTGACATTGTTAGAAGAAGAGCGTCCCGATATTTTATTGTTGGATATTATTATGCCGCATCTCGACGGTATTGGAGTATTAGAGACACTGAATGAAACGAATAAAATGGGAGATATGCAAATCATGATGCTGACGGCTTTCGGACAGGAAAACGTTATGTCGCAAGCCGCAAACCTGGGTGCTTCGTACTTCATGTTGAAGCCGTTTGAATTTGACCGCTTAATCGGACAAATCTTTAAAGCTGCTGGGAAACCGAAAAATACGACGCCTTCATTTGTCGTGCAGGAATCCTCCGCACAACCGACAGGTGTTGTAACTCAGAAGGTACTCGATACGGCGATTACGTCGATGATAAAAGAAATTGGTGTACCTGCTCATATTAAAGGTTATGCGTTTTTACGCGAGGGAATTCAGATGGTTTATAGTGATGTGGAGTTGCTCGGATCGGTCACGAAGATTCTCTACCCAGACATTGCGAAAAAGTATAATACGACTCCATCTCGTGTGGAACGTGCAATTCGCCATGCAATTGAGGTGGCGTGGAACCGTGGGAATTATGATTTGATTTCGAAGACGTTCGGCTATACAGTACATCATTTGAAAAGCAAACCTACGAATAGCGAATTTATTGCGATGATTGCGGATAAGATCCGTTTGGAGCATATGGTGAGCTGATTGAAGTAATAGAATGATAGAGAGTGTATGCAAACCAACTAATCGAATGTATTAGTTGGTTTTCGTTTGTACTTGGGTAAGGGAAGATACGTTGGGGTTGTGTAGTGTTAGATGGTAAAGGGAATAATTTTAGCGCGAATTCGTTTGTGCTCATTAATTCGTGTACGTACTCATACTTTCTCTGCGACCGCTCTTCACTTCCTGTAAGCGCTCACACCTCATTCGCATCCGCTCTATACTCAGCTCAAAGCGCTCATAAAACTTGTTTAAACGCTCAATACCTCACTTTTCTGCACATGAACTAAAATAGGTTTTAATTCCAAAATATTATAATTCAAGAAGTGGTGTATGTATGAGCTCTGCAACCATTGTATCGTGGGTATAAAGTCTATATTTGATTCCTAGGGTAAAAAAACCGAATGATGCTGTGAGAAAATGCTTATTTACGTGGGTACTCGCAAAAAGAGCTACCTGTAGTGTGTGGCAATCTTCTATACTACTAAATAAAGAGGGAGGGATTTCATTGTTAGTTGAAAATGAACATTTTGAACTTCTGGAAGAAAATAATAAAGTAATCATGAATACGAAGAAAGCTGGATATCCGCTTAAATCATTTGACGCACTGGCTTCTAAAATTCCTAGATTGAAACTGAATTCATTCAAAGAGCTGATGAAAGCACTTCAAACGGAAGGGCAGCATGAAATTGGGTCATATTCCGCACCTTGCGAAGTATATATATCACCTAGTAAAATGAAAGTAGAATTGTATATTCATGCAACGAACGAAGAATTTCTTGCACATAAAGAGCAGTTCCTGAAGCAAGCGGAAGAAATACTCGATCAGAGAGAAGTACGCTATGATAAAGAAAGTCTCTTCAGCCTGGCGTATCTTCCAAGCAATCCAATGATTATTGCGGTAGGTAAAGAACCTATTAAAGGGGAAGATGCACAGGTCGAGTATATTGCGATGCCAGATCGTAAACCTATTCTTCGCGATGATGGCTCTGTCGATCACTATGAGTTGAATTTCGTGACGCCGATTGTGAAAGATGAATGGTTGGGTGAAAAGACGCCCGCTAAAGATGGATTTGAAGGCTATAACGTCTTTGGTGAACCGATAGCAGCTAAAAAAGGCGAGGATATGAAACTGGTCTATGATCGAAAATCCGTCGGGGAGTTTGAGGAAGATGGCAAAATCGTCTTACGCGCTTTGCATGGCGGAGCACTCGAAGAACTGAACGGAGCAATTAGTGTCGGTAAGCAATTGATCATTCCGGATGACGTGGGGACGAAAACGGGATCGATTACGTTTGATGGTTCAGTGCGTGTAATGGGAACGGTTTTGGCGGGCTTCTCGGTCAATGCTACTGGGGATATTTCTATCGAAGGAAAAGAAGGTGTAACAAACGCTAAGGAAATCTACTCTGAAGAAGGCGATGTCTATATTAAAGGCGGCGTGTTTGGTGGAGGAGAAACCGTTATTAAGGCGAAGAAAAATGTTTATGTAAAACATGCGAATAACTGCAAAATTTACGGGGAACGAGTCAACATCGGTCTCTATTCACTTGGATCTGAGTTATACGGTGATCATATTTGTATTGATAAACATAAAGGTCGGGTGATCGGTGGCGTTGCAGAAGCGATGTTCTCTATTGAATGTGCAACGGTTGGCAATAGCCATGAACGTTTAACGAAACTGATCGTCAAAGGTGTCAATAAAGAAATGGAGCTAGAAGAAATTCAGCGATTGGCGGAAAAGCTCAAAGCGGAGCATGCGAAATTGAAGAAAATTGAGCAGACACTGGATAAGATGACGAGCGTCAAAGCGAGTCTCCCGGATGGACAGTTAGATATGCTAGAAAAGACATTGCAAGTTAAACGGCAAGACATTGTATCACTTGATCAGACAATCAAAAATAAATTGCAACTTGTGCAAGTGGCTAGCAAGCCTAAAATTGAAATTACGCGTGAAGCACATCCTGGCGTCCATATTGTAATAGGCGATAAAACGAGTATGTTGAGTCGCGTGACGAAAGGTGTTTTCGAACTAACGAGCGAAGGAGTATTAAATGTCTGATAGTAAAATATTTGCTCACCGTGGCGCATCTGGACATTATTTTGAAAATACGATGCGCGCTTTTTTAGGGGCTGTACAAAAAGGTGCAGATGGAATCGAATTGGATGTGCAGCAAACGAGCGACGGTCAATTAGTTGTGATTCACGACAATGAATTAGTACGTCTCGCCGGAATTGATCAGCGCATTGATCAATTGACATCGCAGGAACTGCAGCACATTAAAATAGGTAAGGGCAGTTACAGACGAATGTTTGGTCACCCCATACCTATCTTATTTGATGTAGTTTCTTTCTGTTCTGAACATAATTTGGCGCTGAATGTCGAGATAAAGGAAACGGTATATGGGCAAGTTGTTGCACTCGAGCAAATTTTGCATTATGTGGAACCGTTGTCTACCGTCCATCTCTCTTCATTTGATTATGAAACGATGCGTATAGTAAAAGAGCTAGACTCCAACATGGAAACCGCTTTATTGCTTAGAAAAAAATCGGTCGATTGGAAAAATCTTGATTTATATGAAGTCGATGCCTTTCATTTCCATAAGCGATTATGGAAAGATCCGTTTAAGAGTCAACTACTCGAAAGTGGGAAGATATTACGAATGTACGGTGTAACGGGTGCAGAATCTTTTTTATCAGATACCCCCGAAGTGACAGGTTGGATTACGGATTATCCGAAGCGTGTGCGCAAAAAAATAAAAGGATCAAGGTAGTGTACCTTGGCCCTTTTATTTCAAGTCTTTTTTAAATCTGTCAGCTACCCGTCCAGATCTGCGGTCTCGGCGTAACAAAAAGCCTGCAAAGAAACCAAGACCTGCGGCAAATAGTATAAAACCGCCTAAAAATTGCATCCAAATGAATGGGAATGGCGAAAAAAGATGCCCGAACAATGAATCACGCATTAATTTTATTCCTAGAGCCGCTGCAATCCCTGGAATCAACAGTACAATAAACGCAACAAGACGTACCATATCCTTCAACCCCTTACCAATTTAATTTTACCGTGTGGTCATGGATTGTCAAGGACTCTGCCATCATGTACGATATAGGTAGATTGTTTACAAAACCTGCTGCGGAAGTAATATCCAAAATGTGTCAAATTTGCATTTTTGCCGTGGGAAATTTAGAATCAGAACTAGACGCATGAATCTTTATAATCTTTTACTAGCCTGGAGGGATACTTATGGAATTGTTTACGTACATGGAAGATCACGACTATGAGCAACTGGTGCTTTGTTATGACAAGACATCGGGATTGAAAGCGGTTATCGCAATTCATGATACGACACTTGGACCGGCACTTGGTGGCGCCCGCATGTGGACGTATGCTAGCGAAGAACATGCGATTGAAGATGCATTGAGATTGGCTAAAGGAATGACATATAAGAACGCTGCAGCCGGACTGAATCTTGGTGGCGGAAAGACGGTTATAATCGGAGATCCGAAAACGGATAAGAACGATGAGCTTTTCCGTGCATTGGGTCGTTACATAGAGGGGCTAAACGGACGCTATATTACAGCGGAAGACGTGGGGACTACTGAATACGATATGGACTTAATCCATTTAGAAACAAATTTTGTTACAGGTATCTCTTCAGGAGAAGGCACGTCAGGAAACCCTTCCCCCGTTACTGCGCTCGGTATCTATAAAGGAATGAAAGCCGCTGCGAAAGAAGCATTCGGCGATGATTCATTGGTAGGTAAAACCATTGCGGTTCAAGGTGTTGGAAATGTTGCCTATACACTTTGCGAATACTTGCATGAAGAAGGCGCAAAATTGATTGTTACGGACATCAATGAGGCGGCAGTCCAGCGTGCAGTGGAGGCGTTCGGGGCAACAGCTGTTGCGACGGATGCAATTTACTCACAAGAAGCGGACATCTTTGCTCCATGTGCTCTTGGTGCGGTGATCAACGATGAAACGATTCCACAATTGAAAGTAAAAGTCATTGCGGGTTCTGCTAATAACCAATTGAAGGATCCGGAACATGGCGATCGCTTGCATGAAATGGGCATCGTCTACGCTCCAGATTACGTGATCAACTCGGGTGGCGTCATCAATGTAGCGGACGAATTGATCGGTTACAATAAAGAACGTGCACTAAAGCGAGTAGAAGGTATTTACGATACAATCCTAAAGATTTTCGCTATCTCTAAACGAGACGGCATTCCATCCTACCAGGCTGCAGACCGTTTGGCAGAAGAACGCATTGCAAGAGTTGGCGCATTGAGAAGTACATTCTTGCGCAACGAAAAAAGTATTATATCAAATAAATAATCTAGCAGATGAGTCATAGCGGTAGGCAGGGGAGCTGTCCACCGCTACACTCGTCTGTCTAAATTTAGTTCAATACTGTAAGCGAAGGGAGTCCTTTACGTTGAGTAAAGAATATGACGTAGTGATATTAGGTGGCGGAACTGGTGGATATGTAGCAGCCATTCGCGCGGCTCAATTAGGTTTGACGACAGCAATTGTAGAAAAATCCAAACTTGGCGGTACGTGTTTGCATAGTGGGTGTATCCCGAGTAAAGCGATGCTAAAAAGTGCAGAAGTCTACCGCGTAACACGTCAAGAAGCGAATGAATTCGGCGTGAATACAGGTGACGTCTCATTGGATTTCTCACAAGTACAAAAACGTAAAGGTAAAATCGTGGATCAATTGCATGCAGGCATTGAAGGTTTGATGAAAAAAGGTAAAATTGATGTCTATTGTGGGACGGGTAGAATACTAGGAGCTTCTATTTTTTCTCCAATGCCTGGAACTATTTCCGTGGAAATGGATAATGGGAATGAGAATGAAATATTGATTCTGAAAAATCTCGTGATTGCTACTGGGTCAACACCTAGATCATTACCTGGAATTGAAGTAGATGAACAGTCTGTACTGACTTCCGACGGAGCTTTATTAATGAAGGCGCTTCCATCTTCGATTACGATTATTGGCGGCGGTGTGATCGGCATTGAGTGGGCTTCTATGTTAGTAGATTTTGGCGTAGATGTGACAGTCTTGGATCGTTTGGAGCAGATCTTGGCAACTGAAGATCATGAAGTGGCTATGGCTATGCAAAAAGCGCTCGAAAAACGCGGTGTGAAGTTTATATTAGGTGCGGAAGTGTTGACAGAGTCGTTACAAAAGAACGACAGTGAGGTCACGATTTCTTATAGACTAAGTGATGATGAACAATCCATCACGAGCGAGAAGATGTTAGTGTCTGTTGGACGCGCGCCAGTTATCGATGATATCGGTTTACAAAACACGGATATTCAAGTCGAAAAGGGCTCCATTCAAACGAATCAACATTTTCAAACAAAAGACCAGCATATTTATGCAATCGGTGATGTGATTGGCGGACTTCAATTGGCGCATGTGGCAGAACATGAAGGATTGCATGCAATCGAACATATAATAGGAAAACAGCTAGATCCGATTGATTACGATCTAGTACCACGTTGTGTGTACTCTTACCCAGAAACTGCGGCAGTTGGCGTGACTGAGCAACAAGCGAAAGATCGAGGGTTTGACGTAAAGATCGGCAAATTCCCATTCAAGGCAAACGGTAAAGCTTTAGTTAACGGTCATGCGGATGGCTTCGTGAAAGTCATTGTGGATCAGCAGACAGATGATATTATCGGTGTCCATATGGTGGGTTCGCACGTGACGGATCTGATTTCTGAGGCGAGCTTGGCGATGGTAATGAATGCAATTCCTTGGGAAATATCCTCGGCAATTCATCCTCACCCGACATTATCTGAAGCGTTCAGTGAAGCGGCGTTAGCGGTTGAAGGGCTAGCCATTCACATGTAAAGGAGGAAGTGGAATGAGTAATCGGCATATTGAATTGGGTTTGACAGATGAAGATGTATTGAAAATGTACGAGACGATGCTGATGGCACGTCGTTTAGATGAAAGAATGTGGTTACTAAACCGTGCGGGGAAGATTCCGTTCGTCATCTCTTGTCAAGGACAGGAGGCGGCACAGGTAGGGGCTTCATTCGCTCTGAATAACGAAAAGGACTGGATCGCACCGTACTACCGTGATATGGGAGTGGTCTTACATTTTGGTATGACGCCGAAAGATTTGATGTTATCGGCTTTCGCCAAGGCGGATGACCCGAACTCCGGTGGTCGGCAGATGCCAGGTCACTTTGGCCAACGCAAGAATCGTATTTTGACAGGATCTTCACCTGTTACGACACAATTACCACATGCTGTCGGCGTTGCATTAGCCGCAAAAATGAATAAAGAGGATTTTATCACGTTCGTGACTCTCGGAGAAGGTTCTTCCAATCAAGGAGACTTCCATGAAGGGATGAATTTTGCGGGTGTGCATAAATTACCGACAGTGATTATGGTGGAAAATAATAAATATGCAATCTCCGTACCTCTAGATAAACAAATGGCATGTGAGAATGTCTCCGATCGTGCAATCGGTTACGGTATGCCAGGCTACACTGTAGACGGAAGAGATCCGCTGACAGTGTATGAAGTGGTGAAAAAAGCGGCAGACCGAGCTAGAAACGGAGAAGGTCCGACATTAGTTGAAGCGGTATGTTATCGACTGACTGCACACTCTTCAGATGATGATCAACGCCAGTACCGTGATGCAGAAGAGCTTGAAGACGAAAGGAAACAAGATCCGTTATTGTCATTTATTCAGTATCTAAAAGAAGTAAAAGTCTTGACGGAAGAAAAGTACGATGAAATAGAAGAACGTGTAAAACTGCAGGTCGATGAAGCGACAGAGTATGCGGAACAGGCGGAATACGCGAAGCCTGAACATGCATTGCGCTATGTCTATGAAGAAAAGGGGGGCGAAGCATAATGGCCGTTCGTTCATTTATAGATGCGATCAACCTGGCAATGAAAGAAGAAATGGAACGCGACGACCAAGTTTTCGTACTTGGAGAAGATGTCGGCCGTAAAGGTGGCGTGTTTAAGGCAACAACCGGTCTATATGATCAGTTCGGTGAATACCGTTCTCTTGATACGCCTCTCGCTGAGTCCGCGATTGCGGGTGTAGCGATTGGTGCAGCGATGTATGGTATGCGTCCGATTGCTGAAATGCAGTTTGCCGATTTTATTATGCCGGCGGTCAATCAAATCGTATCGGAAGCGGCGAAAATCCGTTACCGTTCAAATAATGATTTTTCATGTCCTGTCGTCATTCGCGCTCCTTTTGGTGGTGGCGTTCACGGAGCTTTATATCATTCACAGTCAGTTGAATCGATGTTTGCTTCGACTCCTGGCTTGAAAATTGTCATTCCATCCACTCCTTACGACGCAAAAGGTTTGCTAAAAGCGGCAGTGCGTGATGAAGATCCCGTGTTATTCTTTGAGCACAAGCGCGCATATCGGTTGATTAAAGGGGAAGTTCCTGACGATGACTACGTGTTGCCAATTGGTAAAGCGGATGTGAAGCGTGATGGGGAAGATATCACGATTATCACGTATGGTTTGTGTGTACATTTCGCACTGCAAGCTGCGGAACGATTAGCTGAAGATGATATTTCTGTCCATGTTTTGGATCTACGTACGGTCTATCCGTTAGATAAAGAGGCGATCATTGAAGCTGCTTCGAAAACAGGAAAAGTTCTATTGGTGACAGAAGATAACCTAGAAGGCAGCATCATGAGTGAAGTTTCTGCTATCATTGCAGAAAATTGTTTATTTGAATTGGATGCGCCAATCAAACGATTAGCAGGACCCGACGTACCTGCCATGCCTTATGCCCCTTCTATGGAAAAGTTCTTTATGATGAATCCTGAAAAGATTGAAAAGGCAGCAAGGGATTTAGCGGAATTTTAACTAAGGAGGCGTAAGGAAATGGGCATCGAAAAAATTACTATGCCGAAACTGGGTGAGAGTGTAACCGAAGGGACTATTGAAAAATGGCTCGTCGCTCCCGGGGATACGGTAGCTAAATATGATTCACTTGCGGAAGTGACAACCGATAAAGTCACAGCGGAAGTTCCGTCTTCATTCTCTGGAATAATTAAAGAAATCATCGCAAAAGAAGGCGATACGATTGAAGTGGGCGAAACGGTTTGTTTAATTGAAATTGAAGGCGACGCGGAAGAACCCGTACACGTTTCAGCACCCACGGTAGAAACACCAGCTGCAAAGCCTGTTGACAAGCAAATGGAAGCACCAAAAGCAAAGACGCGAACTGCAACGGGCGGTAAGGCAGCGGGCCGATTTTCTCCTGCTGTGTTGAAGATGTCTCAGGAACATGGCATTGACTTGTCTCAAGTAAGTGGCACGGGACGCGAAGGACGTATTACGCGAAAAGATATCCAAGCATTCATTGAAAGTGACGGAGCCCAGTCGCAAAAGGGATCACAGGACGTTGTGGTTGAAGAACAATCGCAACCACAAGTGGCACCTTCGGAACAGACGGTACCTGAACAAGCTGTCTCGTCACATGTGAAACGCGAAAACGGTGATATCGAAATTCCGGTAACGAGTGTACGTCGAGCGATCGCGAACAACATGGTGCGTTCTGTAACCGAAGCGCCACACGCTTGGATGATGATAGAAGTAGACGTAACGGAACTTGTTCTATTGCGTGATAGCGTCAAAAAGGAATTCAAAGAAAAAGAAGGATTCAATTTGACGTATTTCGCCTTCTTTATTAAGGCCATTTCACAAGCTTTGAAGGAATATCCAGAAATGAACTCGATGTGGGCAGGCGATACGATTGTCATGAAAAAAGACATCAACATCTCGATTGCGGTAGCAACGGATGATGCGTTATATGTCCCTGTCATCAAAGGAACAGATGAAAAGACGATCAAAGGCATTGGCCGTGAAATTCATGAGTTAGCTGGAAAAGTGCGAAATGGTAAGCTGAAATCGACAGAGATGCAAGGTGGTACGTTCACGGTGAACAATACTGGTTCATTTGGTTCGGTTCAGTCGATGGGAATTATCAATTATCCGCAAGCTGCTATTTTGCAAGTGGAGTCGATCGTCAAGCGCCCAGTAATTATGGACAATGGCATGATGGCTGCACGCGACATGGTCAACCTCTGTCTGTCGCTTGATCACCGCGTGCTAGACGGACTCGTTTGTGGACGTTTCCTCGCACGTGTGAAAGAGTTGTTGGAAGGCATGGCTAAAGATAAGACTTCGTTATATTAAGTTTCGGCAACCTCCAAACTTGGTTTTGGGGGTTGTTTTTTTGATTTTGACGGGCAATAAGTACGTGCAGTGGTTTATAGTTTCGGATTGAAGCTCTGGCTCGGGATGCGTTCAGGCTGGCTTGCTTGTTACCAGTCCAATTGTACTATCTAGTGAGGGAATTTTGCTTTATGAGCGGTTAGATAAACTTTATGAGCGCAAACAGTGGAGGATAGAGCGGATAGGTGTGGAGTATGAGCGCGTTTGGGAAGTGAAGAGCGGTTATAGAAGTGGAATGATCACGTACACGAATTAATGAGCGCAAACGAATGGGCTATCAGTTATTTATCCCCTTTCCTCGTATCCAGCTCACTCAGCTAAAATCTACACTCATGTATAAAAGTCATAAATTCGTATTCTTATAATGTAACTAGACGGAAACTTCTGATTTTCCTCTTCCTTCATAATGTAATCTACGGTACACTAGAATTATTAATGGTTTTAAAAAGGGGAAGGAGCACCATTATGCCGATACATAACATGAAAACATTTACATTTACAGCCCCAAACTTTACTGAATGGAAAGAAGCGGCTGTTTTATCTCTAAAAGGAAAACCTTTTGACTCGTTGTACACAAAAACAATTGAGGGTATTGAACTTAAACCTCTTTATACCCTAGAGGATCTGGATCAATTGGAAATTTCACGCGTCACAAAGCCTGCATTTGGCTGGACTGTCGCACAACCTGTTAGTGCAACAAATGGGGAACAGTTCGTAGAGCAAATGAAAGAATCTTTGGCACGGGGCAATGAAGCAATCGCTTACAACGGACTGAAGCCTTTAGTGTGGGCTGAAGAGGACATTAAGCAAGTAGCTGAACTGATTACGCGCTATCCAATTTTATTCACAGAAGTGCAAAGCGATGATCCGATTTTACAAGCCTTTACGTATATAGAAGAAACAGAACGCAAAGACGTTACAGGAATTTGTATCAGTGCGGTTCCGTTAGTACTCGAAGGATTTCCGGGAGTCCGTACAAAGGGTGCCGATTTATGGACAGCGCATCATGAAGGGGCGGACGCGGTAACTGAACTTGCGCTATCACTTTCGATCGCAGCCGAACTGGCGGAAGAAGCCACTTCGTTTGAAGAATTTACAAACGACTTCTATGCACGATTTGCTGCTGATACACACTTCTTCATGGAAATCGCGAAGTTCCGTGCGTTTCGTGTATTATGGAAATTATTCAATGAAGCATATGGCGTGGAAAACGCGAAGCAAGTGCCTTTGCTAGGGATTACTTCACTGCGTTCATACTCAAAACTTGATCCGTATGTAAACTTACTACGTGGTGGCAATGCGGCATTCTCAGCTATTTTAGGCGGAGCGGATTGGCTGACTGTATTACCGCATGATGTATTGACTGGAACGTCTCCAAGCTCGAATCGTTACGCACGAAATATTCAATTGATTTTGAAGGAAGAAACGCATATTGATCAAGTTCTAGATCCCGCAGGCGGTTCATACTTCATCGAATCATTGACGGCAGAATTAATTCGTAAATCATGGGAGAAGTTCTTAGAGATTGATGAGAATGGCGGTTATCAAGCATTTTTGCAGTCTGGTGAATTGAGCAAACTATATGCGCAACGTCAGAAAGAAATGGCGACGGGTAAGAAGACGTTGATCGGCACGAATGTCTACGCGGAATTGACAGATGTGAATTATGCGAATGAATCAACCGTCACGGTATCCAAACGCTTGTCAGAGCCTTTTGAAAATATTCGATCCAAACAACAAGAAGAGTTGCCGAAAACGGTATTGCTTAACTTTGGTGCATTGAAAGATTATAAACCTCGTGCGGATTTCGTCAGTGGATTCTTGGCAGTTGGCGGTATCGAAGCGATATGGAGTCCTTCTTTCGAGTCAAACGATCAAGCGCTCAGTTGGATCGAGGAACAACAGCCGGATTATGCAGTAATTTGTGCATCGGCTGCGGATACAGAAGAAGTCGTAACAAACTTCTTGGCTTCCTATAAAGGAAATTGTCCAATCGATACAGCGGGTAAATATCCATCAGAAACTGCAGATCAGTGGCTTGCCAATGGATTGAATGGTTTCATTTTCGCAGGACAGGATAAAATTGACAAGCTGAATACTATTATTATGCAAACTAAAGGAGGCCGTTCCGTTGAGTAAACCTGATTTCCGTAAAGTGAATATAGAGCAATCACTCAATGAACTCTCACAGCAAACATCGTCAAAAGAGAATTTTTTAACGAATGAAGGAATCGATGTAGCGCCCATCTATACAGCAAAAGATATTGAAAACACGGAGCATTTGAAAGACTTCCCAGGCATCGCGCCGAACATGCGTGGACCGTATCCGACGATGTACGTAGCGCGTCCTTGGACAGTTCGTCAGTATGCTGGATTTTCTACAGCGGAAGAGAGTAACGCATTTTACCGACGGAACTTGGCGATGGGGCAAAAAGGACTTTCGGTAGCGTTCGACCTTGCGACTCACCGCGGTTACGACTCCGATCATCCGCGTGTAACAGGTGACGTAGGGAAAGCGGGCGTTGCCATCGACTCTATTGAAGATATGAAGATTTTATTCGCGGGTATTCCTCTCGATCAAATGTCGGTATCGATGACAATGAATGGTGCGGTATTGCCGATTATGGCATTTTATATCGTAGCGGCTGAAGAGTCCGGTGTACGTCCTGAGAAACTTTCTGGTACGATACAGAATGATATTTTGAAAGAGTATATGGTACGGAACACGTATATCTTCCCACCGGCGATGTCGATGCGAATCATTGCGGATATTTTCTCGTACACGTCTGAAAATATGCCGAAATTCAACTCGATTTCCATCTCGGGTTATCACATGCAAGAAGCGGGCGCGACTGCGGATATCGAGCTTGCGTATACACTTGCTGACGGTTTGGAATATGTTCGTACAGGTTTGAAGGCGGGTATCGATATCGATTCATTCGCACCTCGGTTGTCCTTCTTCTGGGCGATCGGTATGAACTACTATATGGAAATAGCGAAAATGAGGGCGGCACGGAAGATCTGGGCGCAGATGATGCAGTCGTTTGAACCGAAAAACCCAAAGACACTCGCATTACGTACGCACTCCCAAACGTCAGGCTGGAGTTTGACGGAGCAAGATCCATTTAACAATGTCACACGTACATTGGTTGAAGCAAACGCTTCATCCATGGGTCACACGCAGTCACTACACACCAATGCATTGGATGAAGCGATCGCGTTACCGACAGATTTCTCGGCTCGTATTGCACGGAATACACAATTGTTCTTACAAGAAGAGACGATGATGACGAAAGTGATTGATCCTTGGGGCGGTTCATACTATGTAGAAAAATTAACAGAAGAGTTAATGGAGAAAGCATGGGAATTAATTGGTGAAATCGAATCACTTGGTGGCATGGCAGAAGCGATTGAAACAGGCTTGCCGAAAATGAAAATTGAAGAAGCAGCGGCTAAGCGCCAGGCGAAAATCGATTCGAAAGCGGAAACGATTGTTGGCGTCAATAAGTATCGTTTGGATACGGAAGATGCGATAGATATTCTGGATATCGACAATACGATGGTACGTCAGAAGCAAATTGACCGCATCCACGATATGAAAGACAAGCGTGATGAGAATGTAGTTCAAGCTACTCTTACAGCAATCACGGAAGCGGCTAAGAGTGGCGAAGGGAACTTGCTTGCCTTGGCAGTTGACGCCGCAAGAGCGCGCGCAACAATCGGTGAGATTTCGGATGCGATTGAATCGGTATCCGGTAGACATAAGGCGGTGATCCGTTCAGTGAGTGGTGTATATAGCGCAAACTTCTCAAATGAAGAAGAAATCCAAGAAGTGAAAGATATGACAGATGAGTTCCTAGAAAATGAAGGGCGTCGTCCACGTATTTTAGTTGCGAAAATGGGTCAGGACGGACATGACCGTGGAGCGAAAGTTATCGCGTCTTCATTCGCCGATTTAGGCTTCGATGTCGATATTGGTCCTTTATTCCAGACGCCTGAAGAGACAGCTTTGCAAGCGGCGGAAAATGATGTGCACGTCATCGGTGTCAGTTCATTAGCGGCAGGTCATAAGACATTGGTTCCCACATTGCGTGAAGAACTAAAGAAAATCAATCGTGAAGATATTTTAGTTGTAGTAGGTGGCGTTATTCCTGCACAGGATTACGATTTCTTGCGCAAGAATGGTGCAGCTGCAATCTTTGGCCCGGGTACAGTCATTCCGGTGGCGGCTCAAAAAGTCATTGAGGAAATTTACCGACAGCTCGGCTATGAGGAAGTGACGGATTGACAGAAAAACAAAACGGACGAGATGAATCAGCCATGCATGTGATGCGCGGAATAGAATCCACACATGACGGATTTGTTGCCTCTTCACGTAAACGCTTTGTTAAAAAAGATCCATCTCATAAAAACTTGGATGTATTGCAACAGGAAATAGAAAATGGTTCTCGCTTGTATTTAGCGCGTGGTATAACGTTGCTTGAAAGTACAAAGCCTAGCGATAAGAAGGTCGGTCAGGAAGTGTTGACTAGCCTCCTACCAAAAACGGGCAACTGTATCCGAATTGGGATTACAGGCGTTCCAGGTGCTGGAAAAAGTACGTTCATCGAGGCGTTCGGTCTAATGCTAGCGGATATGGGCCATAAAGTGGCGGTACTCGCGATTGACCCGAGTTCAACGCTGACTGGTGGAAGTATTTTAGGAGACAAGACGCGTATGGAGGAGTTGGCACGGCATAAGAATGCTTTTATCCGCCCTTCTCCGTCAGCGGGTACACTCGGTGGTGTGCATAAGAAATCTCGCGAAACGATGTTGCTTTGTGAAGCGGCGGGATACGACGTCATTTTGATTGAAACCGTAGGGGTTGGCCAAGGCGAAACGATTGTACGTGGAATGGTCGATTATTTCTTATTGCTAGTGCTGACTGGTGCTGGTGACGAACTACAAGGAATGAAAAAGGGCATCATGGAACTGACGGATGGTATTGTCGTGCATAAGAATGACGGTGCTAATAAACCGCTAGTCAAGAAAACGGTGCGTGAATATACACGAATTATGCACATGCTGCAACCTGCTTCGCCTGAATGGACGTCCAGAGTACAACCGGTTTCTTCTATAGAAAAGACCGGCTTGGATGCGGTATGGGAAACGGTTTTGGAGTTTGAGAAAGAAATGAAAGATAAGAATCATTGGGACACAAGACGTCAGCATCAGACACGCGATTGGTTCCATGCGATGATCCGTGATCACTTGATTGATTCATTTTTCTCAGAGCAAGGACGAAAAACGCAGGTGAAGGCACTTGAGGAAGAATTGCTCGACGGTCATTTAACTGTAACTGGAGCAATTGATCGATTGTTTTCTTCTTAATTCCTGTAGGGATATGCTATGATTGAAGAGGATAGTCTAATTAGTATCAGGGAAGTGTTAAAGCGAAACTGAAGAGGCCATCACAATTATAGAGTATGAGAGAGGAGATATTGTAAAATGACTATGAACTTTGATTTTTACATGAACGATATGACGAACCAAGCGAGATCCGAAATGGAAGCGAGCGGCTACAAGCAGTTGAAAACACCTGAGGACGTGGAGGAAGCATTCAAGCAACCTGGCACGACATTAGTTATGGTCAACTCCGTTTGTGGATGCGCTGGCGGAATCGCTCGTCCAGCAGCTGCACACGCAGTACATTATGACAAGCGTCCGGACCACTTGGTAACGGTATTTGCTGGACAAGATAAAGAAGCAACTGCACAAGCACGTATGCACTTCGGAGAAGATCACATTCCATCTTCTCCATCATTCGCTTTGCTAAAAGACGGCAAACTAATTGGTGAAGTAGGACGTTTTGAAATCGAAGGACATGACCCGATGTCAGTTGTCGTGAATCTTCAGGAACAATTTGAAGAGCACTGCGAAGAACTGTAATAAACTAAAGCGGAATGCGCCGTCTAGTCTCGACAGACGCTGGAGGTCCTGAAGCAAAAGGCCGAACTTGCCTTTTGAATCAGGACCGAAGCGATCCGAGAGACTGGCGCATGTAGCTAGATGTTACTAAAGCGGAATGCGCCGTCTAGTCTCGACAGACGCTGGAGGTCCTGAAGCTAGAAGGTAATAAAAAACAGTTCGCATATTTTCCTATGCGAACTGTCATTTACATTATAAGAACATGCTGAGACCCATGACCATAGTAGATGCGATCATGGCGACGATCATCAAGTAGACCACTGTTTTTTGAATTTTTTTATTACTCATGCAGCAAAGCTCCTTACGCGTTGGAATGGGTTTGATTCTATTTTAACAGAAATAAGGATTTTCACAACTGGAATGGCTGGTATGTGTTCATATAGTAGAAACATAGTAAAAGGGGAATGTGCTATGAACAAGGTAGATCATATAGGGATTGCTGTAAAAAGTATAGATGAATCAGTTAATTATTACATAGATACACTCGGATTGACAGTTATAGCTATTGAAGAAGTTGCTAGCCAAGGGGTTAAAGTGGCGTTCATTGATGCACATAACGTCAAGATCGAGTTACTTGAACCGATGACGGAGACAAGTCCCATTGCGAAGTTTATTGAAAAACGCGGTGAAGGGGTTCACCATATCGCTTTTGGTGTAACGGATATTCGTTCAAGAATGAAGGAATTACAAGAGAAGGGCGTTCAACTACTTTCAGATCAACCTAAACCAGGTGCTGGCGGAGCAGAAGTGGCTTTTCTGCATCCCAAATCATCATACGGCGTGCTCTATGAATTATGTGAAAAGACTAAGGGGGAAAACTAGATGAACATTTACGATAAAATTAATGAACTGTACGATAAGAAACGCGAAATCGAGTTGGGTGGCGGCGATGAGCGAATCATGAAGCAACACGAAAAAGGTAAACTTACTGCACGTGAGCGTATTGACATACTACTTGATGAAGGTACTTTCGTAGAGTTGAACCCATTCGTTGTTCATCGTACACGTGATTTCGGCATGGACAAGCTAGAAGGACCTGGAGACGGTGTTGTAACCGGTTACGGTAAAATCCACGGTCGTTCTGTCTATTTATTCTCCCAAGACTTCACCGTATTTGGTGGAGCGCTAGGTGAAATGCACGCAATGAAAATTGCCAATGTGATGGATTTGGCTGCGAAAAACGGTGCTCCATTCATCGGTCTTAACGATTCAGGTGGCGCACGTATCCAGGAAGGTGTATTATCTCTTGACGGATATGGTGAAATTTTCTACCGTAACGCGATTTATTCCGGAGTCATTCCACAAATTTCTGTTATCCTCGGGCCTTGTGCAGGTGGCGCGGTGTATTCGCCAGCGATCACAGATTTCGTCATTATGACGGATAAAACGAGCCAGATGTTCATCACAGGACCAAAAGTAATTGAAACGGTTACAGGCGAGAAAATTACTTCTGAAGATCTGGGTGGCGCGAAAGTTCACAACACGATCAGTGGTAATGCGCATCTTCGTGGGGCAAGTGAAGAAGAAGTATTGGAAAAAACACGTGAATTATTGACATATTTGCCACAGAATAACACAGAAAAGACACCTGTTCAGCCATTTGAAGAACAAGATGATTATCGTCCAGATTTGGCGGATACAGTACCTTACGAAACAATTCGTCCATATGACGTACGAAAAGTATTGGAGCAAGTAGTGGATGAAGGATCATTCTTCGAAATTCAGCCTGAATTCGCAAAGAACGCGGTAGTTGGCTATGCGCGCATGAAAGGTGAGACAGTTGGATTTGTCTGTAACCAGCCAAAAGTAATGGCGGGTGGACTAGACATTAACTCGTCTGATAAAATTGCACGTTTCATTCGTACTTGTGACTCATTCAATATTCCATTGATCACATTTGAAGATGTTACAGGCTTCTTCCCTGGAATCAAGCAAGAGCACGGCGGAATCATTCGTCACGGAGCGAAGATTTTGTATGCATACTCGGAAGCAACTGTACCAAAAATCACTCTAATCTTGCGTAAAGCTTTCGGTGGCGCATACGTAGCCCTGAACTCTAAATCAATCGGTGCTGACCTCGTCTTCGCTTGGCCAAACGCAGAAGTAGCCGTAATGGGTGCTGAAGGTGCGGCGAATATCATCTTCGCACGCGATATCGCAAACAGTGAAAACCCGGAAGCAACTCGTACAGCAAAAATCGAAGAATACCGTGAAAAGTTTGCGAATCCATACGTTGCCGCTTCACACGGCATGATCGACGATGTCATTGACCCACGCGAAACGCGTATTAAATTGCTTCAAGGACTTGAAATGATGCGCAATAAGCACGAAGATCGTCCGAAGAAAAAGCACGGCAACATACCTCTATAATCAAAGGAGTCTTTCATCTTGAATACACAACGATTACTTCAAGAATTTTTGGAGTTAGTAAAAATTGATTCTGAAACTAAAAACGAACGAAATATTGCAGATATTCTTACGAAAAAATTGCAGGAACTGGGGTTTGACGTAACGGAAGATGATACAGCGGAGAAGACAGGACATGGAGCGGGCAATTTAATTGCCAACTTGCCAAGTACAGTGGCTGACGCGGATCCGATCTTCTTCACATGTCATATGGATACGGTAGTTCCAGGACGATCCATTCAGCCAATCGTCAAAGAAGATGGCTATATCTACAGTGACGGTACGACGATTTTAGGTGCCGACGATAAAGCAGGAATTGCGGCTTTACTTGAGATGGCGAAAGTGATCCAAGAGTCAGACAAGCCGCATGGTCCGATCCAGTTCATTATTACGGCTGGTGAAGAAAGTGGATTAGTAGGCGCGAAAGCGATGAATCCTGACCACCTACAAGCGAAGTATGGCTTCGCGATCGATAGCGACGGGGAAGTAGGCGGTATTGTTACAGCGGCCCCTTACCAATCAAAATTATGGACAACCATCTATGGGAAAACGGCTCACGCCGGCGTTGCCCCTGAAAAAGGAATTTCAGCGATCACACTCGCCGCTAAATCTATTTCGGGCATGAAACTCGGTCGAATAGATGAAGAGACAACTGCCAATATCGGTCGTTTTGAAGGGGGAAAAGCAACGAATATCGTTTGCGAAGAGGCTTTCATTTTATCGGAAGTTCGTTCAATCAATCCTGATAAAATGAAGAAACAAATCGACTTAATGGTCAAGAAATTTGCTACGACTTCTCAATCTTTAGGTGGCAAAGCTGAGACGACAACAGAACTCATGTATCCTGGTTTCTCAATTGGAGATGACGAAGAAGTCGTGCAAGTCGCGATGAAGTCAATCCGCAACGTAGGACGTGAGCCGAAGATCATGACGAGCGGTGGTGGAAGTGACGGCAACGTCTTCAACGGTATGGGTGTTCCTACTGTGACATTGTCTGTTGGGTATGAAGAGATTCATACGAAAAACGAACGCATGCCGGTAAAAGAGCTGGAAAAGCTGACGGAATTAGTACTTGAGATTGTCGGTCAGGCAATCCACACAGTGTAACAGTCTCAACAAAGAGCCTTGAAAGAAGGTATAACTATGCAAACTGTGATTGTGCGGACAGGCAATGAAGAATATGCACTTCCTGTTGAATCGGTGATATCCATCGAGAAACTGGAGTACGTTACACCGATTCCTCACCTTCCAACGTATTTACTTGGGCTGATGAAATCCCGTGGCGAGCTAGTGCCTATACTGGATTTAAGTCAAATCCTGTATCATCAGGCGACACCACGTGATATTGAATCCCATGTAGTGGTCGTGAAAACGGATCAGTTGGAAGTTGGTTTACTCGTGCTAGATGCAAAAGAGATCCTTGAATTGCCAGAAGATCGGCTAACATCTACTGCGTTAAAAGCGTATTCCAAAACGCCTTACTTCGTAACAGTAGCGAATCTAGAGGACCGTGTAGTGACTGTCATCGATCCGAATATCATGACGGATTCACTCCACGGCATGGATGAAATCTCTAGTTATATGAAAGAACAACAGCAATCAAATTAGTAGGCAAACAGAACATATATTTGATAAAATGGAAAGAGTGGCAGACTGAAGTCGGTTTGCCGCTTTTTCCTATTACATAATTATTTCCTGGGAAAGATAGGTGTTGATATGACGGGTCCGATCATCTCTAATCCACGAGTCATTATGCATCTTGATATGAACAGCTTCTTTGCCTCAGTTGAACAAGCTGCGAATCCTTCATTAAAAGGAATCCCTCTGGCGGTCGCGGGCAACCCGAAAGAACGCAGAGGAATTCTCGTAACCTGTTCATATGAGGCAAGGGCATTTGGCGTTTACACGACGATGACGGTAGGAGAAGCTAAACGACTCTGTCCGCATTTAACGATCGTTCCGCCAAGGCATGACTTATACAGACAAATGTCAAATTCGGTTTTTGATATTTTGCGAAGCTATACCGAATGGGTCGAACCTGTTTCCATTGATGAAGCGTATATCGATACGACCGATATTGGTGGATTGACACGTGCGTATGACTTGGCACGAGAAATTCAAATGCGAATTTTAGCAGAACTGGATCTACCTTGTTCGATTGGAATTGCACCGAATAAGTTCCTTGCGAAAACAGCATCTGATTTTAAAAAACCAATGGGCATTACCATTTTACGTAAACGAGAAGTGCCGAACATGTTGTGGCCGTTACCCGTCATTGAAATGCATGGCATCGGCAAACGAACGGAAGAGAAATTGCATAGTAAAGCTATTAAAACGATAGGTGACTTGGCTACTGCCGAAAAAATCACGTTGGAAGCGCTACTTGGTAAAAATGGTATACGCCTTAAACAACGGGCAAACGGGATCGATACACGACCCGTTGATCCTGAAAGTGCGGAAGAACGTAAAAGCATCGGTAGTTCTACTACGTTGCCTGTTGATCTAACAGAACTAGAAGATTGTATTCCGATTTTTGAACGGCTTGCGAAACGAGTAGCGGCACGACTGGAAACGAAACGGTTAGCCGGAATGACTATCAGTATTCAAATGCGCTATGCCGACTGGCAAAATACCACAAGAAGTAGAACGCTCCAACAAGCCATCTATCTTGAGGAAGATATTACAGAAGTAGCCATTCAATTATTCCAGCAACATTGGGATTACGAGCCCATTCGCTTGCTAGGCATTACGGCGGCGAATGTCATAGAACGATCTGAAATGGTCAAGCAACTGACATTCGATAATTTTGAGCAGCAACAAAAGGAATACGAAATGGATCAATTGATGTCGAGTCTGACGCAGCGTTTCGGAGATGGTATTATTAAAAAAGGATGTACGAAGAAATAGGCAGGAGGCAATGGATGTGGATATAGAATTTCTCGGGACAGGTGCAGGGATGCCGTCAAAACAGCGCAATACATCCGCACTCGTTCTGGATTTGACAGATGAAAATAAGGAAAACTGGCTATTCGATTGTGGCGAAGCGACACAGCATCAATTGCTACACAGCTCAATCAAGCCGAAGAAGATTACGAAAATCTTCATTACACATTTGCACGGCGACCATATTTTTGGATTACCGGGATTTCTTAGCTCGCGAGCATTTTTAGGTGGAGATGATTCGGTTGATATTTACGGTCCCGCGGGCTTAAAAGAGTGGCTACAGCACACCTATAAATTGACGGGGACGTACTTGCCTTACAAGTTGAATGTGCATGAAATTTATGATGGCATGATTCTCGAGACAGATGAATTCAAAGTCTATGCCAAAGAAGTCCAACACGTCATTCAAAGTTTTGGCTTCCGTATTGAACAGAAAGAGTTACCAGGTACATTATTGATCGACAAAGCGATCGAGCAAGGCGTTCCGAAAGGCCCGCTGTTGCAACGGTTGAAAGACGGTTTTAACGTAGAGCTCGAGAATGGGCAAACAGTCTACAGTCGAGACGTTACGACAGATAAGAAGAAAGGCTTCGTCATTACGGTCATTGGGGATACATCGTACTGCCAAGCATCGGTTGAACTGGCACGAGACGCCGATATTTTGATTCACGAAGCGACGTTCACGGATGAGTATGCAGCAGGCGCAAAAGAATTCGGTCATTCAACAATTGTCGAAGCAGCAACCATTGCGAAAGAAGCGAACGCGAAAAACCTTATTGCCAACCATTTAAGCGCACGTTTCATGCCAAGTGAAATGCCGGCATTCTTAGCTGAAGGTACCGAAGTATTTGAGGCGATTTCGATTGCAGATGATTTTACGCGTTATCAGTGGAAACATGGAGAATTAATAAAGCTAGCGAAAAATTAAAGGGCTATCCAAGAAGTTGCCATTCCAGTGACTTTTTGTGATCGGCCTTTTTTGATTGATGTAAATGCGTTAAAGGGAACGAAGAACTCTATGTTGCTGCGTATTCGCTCTATGAAGCCGGTCGGGCGCTCTATCGGGTCTCATAAGCGCTCTATCAGGAAGCCTGGGCGCTCTATCATGCGTCATAAGTGCTCTATCAGGAAGCTTAGGCGCTCTATCCAGCCACACAATCGCTCATAACGATCCGGGTTCCGCCAATTAAAAAAGACGCTCAGGGGAAATCATTTCCCCGAGCGTCGTATTCCTATATTATTTCACAGCACCTAATTGACGTGAACGGTTTTCCGCGCTGATCAAGCAATCTGAAATAATGGTCTTGAAGTTGTGGTCTTCTAGCGATCGCAAACCGGCTGCTGTAGTTCCGCCTGGGCTCGTCACATTTTCGCGTAAAATACTAGGCTCTTCGCCCGTTTTCTTCAACATCGATGCAGCACCGTAGATTGTTTGAACAATCAATTCACGTGCAGCCGCTGCATCTAGGCCTCGCGCTACCGCAGCTTCTTCCATTGCTTCCACTAAATAGTAGATATACGCAGGGCCGCTACCTGAAAGGGCTGTGACCGCATGCAAATCATCTTCTTCGACGACTTTAACAATACCTATTGCACTCAGCAAGCTCAAAATGGATTGTTGCATTCTTTCTGAAACCGCATCATTAAACGCAATCCCGCTTGCTGATTTTCCAATTGTCGCAGATGTATTTGGCATCGAGCGCGCAATCGGGCGTTTGCCGAGACCACTCTCAAATGTATCGATGGAAATCCCCGCGATGACGGAGAGAACCGTCGTATTTTCCCCAAGGTAAGGTGCAATATCATCCATCACGTTCTCTACATCTTTCGGCTTTGTTGCGAGCACTACTAAGTCGACTTTTTTAATGAAATCTCGATCTTCACATACTTTCGTAATACCGTAACGCGCCTCCAGTTCATCTAAACGTTCTGCGTCTGAACGATTCATGACATAGACATTGTCTTCATATATGACTCGTTTCTTAATAATTCCTGCAATAATTGCTTCTGCCATTTGACCGGCGCCTACAAATAAAATCTTTTCCATGTCTAACATCCTCCCCAAAATAAAAAACGCTCCCGTCCTATGTTTCAGGACGAAAACGCTCGGTTTCCGCGGTGCCACCTAAATTTGCTGTTTACGACAGCACAACTTCAAGTCTTCTTTATCGCAGAAGGTACGGTCGTGTTTCCACGACAGCTCGGAAGGAGGTTCAAAGGGGAGTGGGATACATGACTTGCAGCCTCGGCCATGCTCTCTTCTATCCGTCACCCGTCTACTGATCTTCCTCAATGCCCGTTTCATACTATTGCCATGATTATGTCATGTACTAAATAAAATGTCAAATTGCCGTTAGTTGCTGACGAATAAGTAGATGATGAATAAAACGATCAGAATCGAGAAGACCAACGAAACGATCTTCATCACACTCACCGGATAATTTCCGGACACTTTCCCCGTTTGTCCATTGACGATGAATTGAAAGACTTTTTCCTTGAAATGAAAGGAGGAAATCCAAATCGGCAATAAAATATGTTTATATGTAATATCGGTATAATCTGTCGAGACATTGACCACTTGTACGATATCTCCCGCTACGCTGCCTTCGATCCCGTTGACGATTCTTCTGGTCATCACGTCTTTTGCCTGCACAAATCCTTGTTGTAACGAAACGGAATAGCGTTCAGCAAGGAAGCCAGACATATATTCCACTTTATAATCGGTCAGACTCGTTAATTGGAAAGGTTGTACTTTTTGCAATAGTTTCGGTTCGACTGTGCTAGACGCTTTGATTAGAACATCATCAAAGAATTCACGATAATTACCGCTTTCCTGATGCCAACGAATTTTTTGCACTTGCTCGGTCACTTGTCTCGCCTTACCATCCTCATAGACCGTCCGTGTTTCGGTGACATAATAGTAATTCCCGACACGTACGACATAGTGTGACTGTGTCTGACTATCATACGTCCAGTAAGGTAAATAAGCGCCGGATATTTTATTCATTCGATAATTTTTCTTCAATGCGTTCGGTGCGAAGAAGTGCCCTTTGATCCAGTCCTTGAACTTCGTTTGCGCCTGTTCCTCGGAAACTTGAAACGGAATCAATAACCCCGGTTGTACACCGGCATCGTGATTCGTAACCGATATGTGAGAAGATCCGCAAAACGAACAGAAATCCGCGACGATATGTGCGTCCAGTACGGATTCCGCCCCGCAATTGCTACAGGAAAAAACGCGTTTCTCTTCATTCCATAGATGTTGAAGATTGTTTCCCGCTTCCTTGAAATCCAGTTCCACATGATGGTCGAACGTTGCTTCGATCGGCATTTCGTGACTACAAAAAGGACATTTTAAGCCGCGTGTTTCCGGATGATATTCCGTGTTGCCGCCACAAGAAGGGCATTTGATATTTTCAGTATCTTCTACGACTGTGTGTTGTCTATCAAATGAAGTCAATGTCCATCCCTCACTTTTCGTCTAACGTCTCACCACATTCTGCGCAGAATTTCGCACCTGGCAGATTGGCATGTGAGCAAGCAAGACAAATTTTCTCAGTGACTTGAGATGTACCGCAGTGACTGCAGAACTTCGCGTCTTTTGGAATCATAGTTTCACACTTAACGCATGGTACTTTATCCGTTTCAATTGATTTTCCGCATTGACCGCAGAACTTGGCATCAGCGTTGATCGTAGCCTGACAATGCGGACAGGATTTCGTTGCAACTTGTGCTTGAGGTTGCTGCTGTTGGTTCTGATTCATCGCATTTGCCATGACTTGACCCATGCCCATACCCGCCCCCATACCGACACCTGCGCCCGCCATGCCGCCTTCGTTCTGTGCTGCATCGCGCATCGCTTCAGCCGCCTGATATTGCTGATATTGTTGCATATTGCCGAGCACGCCCATAGAGGTACGTTTGTCCATCGCTTCTTCCACTTCTTTTGGTAACGATAGATTCTCGATATAGAGTGATGTGATCTCGAAACCAAATGCAGCGAAACGAGACATCATCTTCTCTTTTCCTTTTTCGCTTAATTCGTCGTAATGCATCGATAGGTCAAGCGCAGGTATTTGAGACTCTGCGAATAAATCGGACAATCCAGAAATGATCATTTTCTTTAGATGACCTTCAACGGAATTCGTGTCATATGAACTATTCGTTCCAAATAGTTCCCGCAAAAATACTGTAGGATCTGATACGCGATACGAATAAATTCCATAACCACGAAGACGGATCATGCCGAAATCTGGGTCGCGCATCATAATGGGGTTCGATGTGCCCCATTTTTGATTGATGAATTGTTTTGTATTGATGAAATATACTTCCGCTTTAAATGGTGAATCAAAGCCGTATTTCCACGATTTCAATTTCGTCAGGATGGGCATATTCTGTGTATACAAAATATGGCGTCCTGGTCCAAACACATCCGCAATTTCCCCTTCATTGACGAAGACCGCGACTTGCGATTCCCTGACCGTCAGCTCTGCCCCCATTTTAATTTCATTATTATGCACGGGGAACTGATAAACTAACGTATTGGCATCCTGTGCTTGCCACTCGATTACTTCGATAAATTGGTTTTTGAATAGATTAAAAAATCCCATTGTTATCCCTCCAACTCGACATCATTATGTACATCATGCGATTTCTTGTAGTATACCATACGAAGAATAGACAAAATGGTTTCATTTTAGATGAAAAATCTTTCGGTTAATGAACAATCAAGACGTGACGCACATGGAAATAAAGAGTACAATAGACTGAACAGTCATTCATTTACTAGGGGGAACAAAAGATGATCACAAAAATTAGTACGCCTACACCATTTGCGGTAGGTGACGTGAACTGCTTTTTACTAAAAGGCGACACGCTAACGTTGGTAGACGCGGCGACGAAAACGCCAGAAGCGCGTGAAGTGTTGCAGATGAAATTAAAAGAAATGGGCTATACGTTCCATGATATAGAGCAAGTATTTGTCACGCATCACCATCCTGATCACTGTGGATTGGTCGAGATGTTTGACCGCGCGGAAATCCTCGGTCATCCGTATTTAAACTACTGGCTAACACGCGATACCGAGTTTTTGGATCGTCATGACCGTTTTTATGAACAATCATTAATAGAAGAAGGCGTGCCGGAGCAATATTTTAAGTGGGTGAAACGCTTCCGTCGATCAGTTGATTTGATGGGAGGGCGTCCCGTCGATCGCATGATGTATGAAGGTGACGATCTTCCAGGACATCCAGGCTGGAAAATCCAAGAGTCTTTAGGTCACGCGCAAAGTCATTTATCGTTATTCAATGAAAGGGAAGGCATTCTGATCGGTGGCGATTTGTTGCTCGAGAAAGTGTCATCCAATCCATTAATAGAGCCACCGTTTAAGAAAGAGCACGGACGTCCGAAGTCATTGCTTCAATACAATGCATCATTGAAACGTTTGTTAGATTTACCGGTGTCACTCGTTTACGGAGGTCATGGCGGAGAGATTACCCATGCCCACGAGCTGATAACTGAACGCTTGGCGAAACAGCACGACCGTGCCATGAAAGTTCTCGCTATGTTAGATGAATCGAAAACGGTCTTTGACGTAACGAAACTACTATTCCCGGCAGTTTATGAAAAAGAGTTGGGACTGACGCTGTCTGAAACGATCGGGCAGCTAGATTATCTAGTGGCGGCAGAATTAATTTCTGAAACGGTTGATTCAGCAGGAGTCCATCATTATGTCCGACTCTAAATCTGTGCTGATCACAGGAGCGACGAGTGGAATTGGGTTTGAACTAGCAAAACGTTTGGCGATGTTGAACGACTATCGTGTGATTGCGACAGGTCGCAATGCGAAGGCGTTAGAAGAGTTACGCGTATTTGGGGTTGAAGGATACTGTGCAGATCTTCGAGACACCAAGCAGCTCGATTGGCTAGTTTCTAGCATTGGAACACCTGACCTCATCGTATTTTCCGCTGGAGTAGGGAAGTTCCACCTGGCCCATGAGACGACCGATGAAGACATGCATGCGATGCTCGAGACCAATGTCCTTGTGCCGATGCAACTAACCGCGCGTGTAGTACCTGCAATGATCGAGCGCAAGCACGGTCATCTCGTCTATATCGGTTCACAGGCAGGGAAAGTAGCAACGCCAAAAACATCGGTCTATGCCGCGACAAAACACGCGTTAATTGGCTATACGAATGCCGTACGTATGGAAGTCGCGCCTTATGATGTCGATGTATCCGTCATCCATCCAGGGCCGATCGATACACCGTTTATCGAGCTCGCGGACGTCACCGGTGGCTACAAACAAGCAATGGGTAGCCAGTTGTTGTCGGTGGATACGGTGGTGCGCGCTGTTATGGAAATCATCGAACGCCCTAGACGCGAAGTGAATTTACCAAAGATCACAGGTCTGACAAGCAGGCTGTATGCGTTGGCGCCTAGCGTAGTAGAAACCATCGGGAAGCCATTTTTCTATAAGAAGTAGGAAGACGTGTAGAGCGCTGTTGCTAGAAGTCGTGACAATATGACTTGTGCGGCAGCGCTTTTTGAAATGGGGGAATAAATAAGGTTGCGTCATAGGACTCACTATGGTGCTGGGGGATGGCCCTTACATGTTGGTTATGGCCACAATCTTTACATGTATTTATCGTTAGTACAATAAAGTAGTTGATCGTAAGTGGAAAGCGTCCACCTGGAGCGTCGACCAACGGTGCTCACACACTCACCCTTTGTCTGATAATACTATTATGTAAACTAGAATAGATTTCAAATAAAGAAGTTGGAATATTCTATCATGAATGCTATAGTGTACATGATAGAGTTCACATATTAGACATAAATTACATATCTCAGACATGTTGCAAGACTACTAAGAGTAGACACCCTGACGCTATTCTGAGTGAATTCTTTCACAGTGAATTTCATATGAATGGAGGAAAGGGTGAGATTCGTATGTTGGCTAAAGAACACGAACAAAACATTTGGAAATACGCATTTGCAAGCGTCGCCGTTACGGTCAGTTCTCTCGGCTTTGGACGGATGTCGTATGGAATTATTATGCCTTTCATGAAAGAGAACCTCGCAATGTCTTATAAACAAGCGGGACTGCTCGCAACGACGGTATCGATTGGCTATTTGATGATGGTGATCTTTGTAGGATTACTGGTAACTAAATACGGGGCGAAAAAGCTTGTGATTTTTGGAACGGGGCTCGTTTCATTTGGACTATTTATGTTATCGTTCATCGCAGGCTATGGCTGGACACTTTTCGCTATGCTATTACTCGGAATTGGAACTGCATTCACCTATACACCGCTCATTACGATACTTGTCGGCTGGTTTCCGAGGAAGCGCGGTATGCTTATCGGTTTTCTTGTAAGTGGCATGGGATTAGGAACGCTGATTTCAAGCGCGTTAATTCCGTTCTTCACTACATGGTTCGGCGATATGGGCTGGCGCTACCTATGGTTCGTCTACGGTGCTCTGTCGATCGTATCTATCATAATCGCGATGAGTATTTTGCGTGATCCACCGATTCCGTTACTACCTAAGGAAATGCAGAAAGGCTCATTTGGGACGAAAGTATACTTCAATAAACGCGTACTTCGTGTCGCATTCATCTATGGACTCGTTGGATTCGCCTATTTGGTACCGCAAAGCTTTTTATTCAGCTATATTCTTGAAGTAGGACTGACGAAGTTCCAGGCAGGACAAATTATGGCGATCAGCGGAATTATGTCGATTTTCAGTGGACCTTTATGGGGCGGAGTTTCTGATCGTATCGGACGGAAATCTGCATTGCTTGCGACACTTGGGATTGGTGCAGTTTCACTTATTATTCCTGTTATTTTTCCCGTGTATATTGGGCTTGTCGTTAGTCAATTCCTCTGGGGTACAACGATTGTCGGGATGCTGTCGCTCTGCCAAGCATTATCTACAGAACAAGTTCATCCGACGTACGCACCAGTTGCACTAGGCTATGTAACGTTCTTCTTCGCGGCAGGACAGTTGCTCGGACCTGGCATCGGTGGCTGGATCATCGACCGCTTCCAGCAGATTCCACTTGCACTTATTATGTGCAGTGTACTACTCGCTCTAGCGTTGTTGTTGTCGATTCGGATGAAGTCGCATGCGGTAGATGTAGATGTGACAAAATTAGAAGCGAAGCCTATTTTAAAAAGTCTATGTCTGGAGGAGGCTTCTGCTGAGGAATTGTGAATCTTGTGGAAGTTGCCGTATGGTCAACTGAAATTAGACTTCATCCATATGCTTCTTACTGCACATGAGATATGTAAACATATACTAGAAGAAATATAGGCGCTGACGTTCCGGTAATGGAATGTCAGCGCCTTTTGAAAAATAAAATTTTATTTATCTTGAAATAGTCTTAGTTAACCATACTTTTTATGAAGATATGATTTCAGTGTAGAATTTTTCCGATATACAGTACAATAATAGAAATGCTCTATATGTGTAAGTAGGAGGTTACTGATGTGTTTAAAGTCGTAAATGAAAAAAAGTCACAATTAGATGCTGCTCGTCCCTTGCCTAAATATACGTTGAAAAGTTTACGAGAAAAGTTATTTCTAGAGTGGACGTATAATTCGAATGCCATTGAAGGAAATACATTAACTATGAATGAAACGAAAGTGGTTCTTGAAGGAATTACGATTGGTGGTAAAACACTAAGAGAACATTTAGAGGTAATCAATCATCGTGACGCTATTACGTATGTCGAAGAAATTGTCCGAATGAAAGAAACACTTTCAGAATGGCAAATAAAAAATTTACATCGTTTAGTGCTAAAAGGAATTCATGATGAGTATGCAGGTGTATACCGTCAAGAACAAGTCTTTATTGCTGGAGCTACACATAGACCGCCTGCACATTATCTGATTCAAGAAAAAATGGATCAAATGATGAATTGGTATCGTAACGAAGGCGTCGATCTTCATCCTGTAGAGCGTGGGGCTATGTTGCATGCTATTTTTGTTGGCATCCATCCCTTTATTGATGGAAATGGGCGTACCTCAAGACTGTTGCTTAATTTAGAACTGATGAAAGAGGGGTTTCCTCCAGTCGTTATTAAGGTGGAAAATCGATTGGCTTATTATGATGCACTTGATAAAGCGCATACAACAGAAGATTATAAAGATTTCATAGCATTAGTAGAACATGAAGTAGAAGACTCTCTCGACTTATATCTAAGTACAATAAGTTAAAAATCTCCCCATATTGAAGTATCTTGTTCAGTTCACTGGTACAAAAACGCAATTAAACAACAAAGAGTTCTCATGTTTTTAGAATGGGGACACTTTGTTGTTTAACTCTGTATTAACCTATGGGACTGAAAAACATTTTTTTTTTTGGAAAGGCACCCCCTTACTTGAATAAGAAAGGTATAAACGCGAATAGGGTATTATATAAAGTCTTTACTAGTTAATTCTAGTGTCTCTCCATCAAGTTCTAACAAAAAAGTATTGTCCCAATTCATTTCCTCTTTACATGTGATGGATAACGTATTATTGACCCAACCAGTAAATGTAATCATATCGATCATTTCTATTGGACTTTTCAAAAGTATTTTATCTCTTAAATTAGCTTCTATTTTTTCAATAGTATAATCACCAGCTAGTATGAATTCCCCAGATGGAGTTACAGTTAAACTTTTATAAAGACGTTGAGACTCATATTCGATTACGTCTCCACTAAGACAATCCATTTGAAATAGATAATCTGAAGTGAGAACTAGAACCGTGTTATATTTCTTCGATAATGCAACAGCATGCGGTGCCCCTCTGAATTCACCACACCATTCAGTGAAATCTTCATTCTCAAATTTTACCCATGTCCAACTTTGGGAATTCCATGGACTGGGAACATCATAAATCCTTTCTTGGTATAGGCCCGAATATGGTTGGTCTATAATTCTCGCTTTGGTTATCAACTAGTTCGCCCTCCAAAAATCGGGTATTTATAAAGAATATTCATTTGCGCTATCCTGATCCATACAATCCGCACATAAAATAGTACTTTCTTTTTCAAATACGCTTTAATTTCGCCCATCATGATATTTCTTGGAGCTTTCATCTTTGCATAGATTTCTTCTCCATCTAGAATTTCTCGATTGCAAGTAGAGCGATATAAAGTTCGTTTAAACAGTTGAACATCTCCTTTTTTTAGAATCTGGCTCAATTGTTGAACAACGATCATCTTTTATAACTCAATATCATTGTACTACGTTACTGACGGATGAACATGCCAGTGCTGTGCTTTAATCGGATTAAATATGAAACGATTTCCTAACTTATCCGTATACATAGTATGAAACAAAATTTTGTAACTGGAAAAGAGGGTTGGTTATGTTGAGTTTATTACTATTTTCATTACTTGTAGGGGTTGTCGCGAGTGCTATTATTGTTCCGTTTCTTTCTGTACATAACAAAAATGAGCCGTTATCGTTTAACCGGTGGGTCGCTTTCGGGACACTTACTGTCATCAGTATGATTGGCGTATTCCTATTTTATTACGTGACAAATTTGGATCGTAATTGGTCATCGCTATGGGCATTGTTACTCGTTGTGGCTATTTTAGGAGCGGTGGTTTCGCAAGGTATAGAGCGCAAAATAAAAATGGTTGTATCATTGGCAGCGTTACTCATTGGCGTGTATGTGTTAAGTGCACCTCTTTTCAACGCAAATAAAAAGTATGAGACCGTTGCGATGACGCAGAAAGTTGAAATTACAGCGTTTGATGAAACGAAAACGCCGGCTAGTGTACCACCAAAGTTTGCGCGTAATAAAATGAAAAAAGCATTTGGTCAAGTACCGGATACGAGCTATTATGAACTGGGACATTTACAAATTCAAAAAGTGAATGACCAATTTGTCTATATTGCGCCTGTTGAGTTTTCGGGATTTTTCAAATGGTTCAACGGTAAAACGACTCCTGGTTATTTCACGATGAGTGCAACAGATTCATCGGATAACCCGAAATTCATTAAAACGGAAATGGCGTATACGACGTCTTCGTACTTCCATAAAAAAGTGTATCGGAAAATGCGTATGGAAATGCCAGATTTAATCTTTTACGGAGATGTTCAATTAGAAATTGATGATGAAGGGAAGCCGCATTATATTCGCACGTATGGAGAATTCATTTCGGCGCGTAACGGGTTTAACGCCAAAGGAATTGTCATGTTGAATCCTGAAACAGGCGCTACGAAGAAATATGCGTTACAGGACGTTCCTGAATTTATTAATGGAGCTGTTTCACCTGAAGCGGTAAGTCTTCAAAATAGTTATTTCGGTAATTATATCCATGGTTTTTGGAATTCAGTAGTCGGGAAAAAAGATGTGAAAATTCCTTCAGACGAAGGAACAGAAGCCAATGTGAGCCCGATCTTTGATGCGGATGGACATATGTATTACTTTACTGATTTCACGAGTCCAAAAGAAGGCGTAGATTCCATGCTAGGGTATGCATTAACAGATGGCCGAACGGGGAAAGCGACGTATTATACGGGGGATTTGGAAGAGTCCTACATGGATTCACAAGGTGCGCTCCAGATCATTGAAAAGAAGTTTATCGAAAAGAAATGGAACGGCGAAATGCCTGTCTTGTATAACTTCTACGGTGAAGCAAGTTGGTTGACGCCGGTACTTGATTCAAATGGATTCCTGCAAAATTACTTCATTGTTTCCGCAGCGAATCCTGAAATCTCGGTATTTGCGAATTCACCAAATGAAGCGTTGAAATTATATAAAACAGCACTTCAACGTGGCGGCAGTACAGTAGATGGAAGTTCCAATGCAGAAGAAGCGAAAGCAACGATTACAGCCATGCGCGTATTTAAGGAACGCGTCGGTGATTTTACACTCGTTTCCATTCTCGCAAAAGACGGTCGAAACTTCCTTGTTTCATCGGAAGTTGAACCTCTTTCGATTTATGTAGAAGAAGGCGACCAGTTAACGGTGACGTATTTGGAAACGGGTGAGTTATTCTTACCTGTGAAGGAATTGGTGAATAACAGTATGAAATAAATAATGGTGAAAAGGCCTGATAGCGTATTCGCGTTGTCAGGCTATTTTTATAAAGAGTTCCATTTCAAGCTTTTATTATTGTTAGTCATTGAAAAATAATAAACTTTCACATTAAAGAAACAGATGAATTTCAACACTCTATAAGAGTCATCGTTTCAACCCTGCTATCTCTTCTTCAGTCAAGTAACGCCACTGACCCCGTTCCAATGATCCAAGCTCAATATGCTTGATTCGAACCCTTTGCAAGTGCGTCACGGTATATTGAAACCGTCTGCACATTCTGCGTATTTGTCGATTCAATCCTTGAGTTAACGTAATACGAAACGTGAAGTCGTCGAGCGGAGTTACGGGACAAGGGTTAGTCGTCGTATAGCTTTTCGTTCTAGGATTGTAAATATCTACACCATTTGATAAGTCTTCTATAAAGGTGTTCGTTATTTTTTTATCGACTGTCACCACATATTCTTTTTCCTGATGATTTTCCTCTTTCATTAGCTCATTTACAATACTTCCATCATTGGTTAATAAAATCAGACCTTCTGTTTCTTTATCTAAACGTCCAACAGGAAATATACGTTCAGGATACGATATAAAGTCGATAATATTACCGGCAATAGTAGGCGAAGCTGTACAAGTAATCCCGCTTGGTTTATTTAGTATCATATATATGTTTTGTGCGGTGTGCGTGATGGGGTGCCCGTCGACTTCGACATAATCATGATCTTCAACAAAATACACATGCGATGCAATCTTGCCATTGACTAGCACTTTTTCAGCCGTAATATAGCGCTCTGCTTGTCTTCTGGAACAGAATCCTGAAGAACTAATATATTGATTCAACCTCAACGTGTCCGCTCCTCGTCTATCTACGTGTTTCTTGTATTATAACATGTTTGCCATTTTGCAGAATGCCTTCATGTAGTCTTCTACTAAGAAAGAAATCAAGGCGTAGCTTCAATGGATATGACTATAAGTATGTAGAAAGCATGTTGTTATATTATACTGGTAGTGTGCAAAGCGTAAAGGTGATACATATTTATTAGATTGAAAAACGTAGAAATCAGGAGGTGATGGGAATGAATATTGAATTCATTACATTAACCGAACCAACATCCATGCTTTTGAATACGCTCAATCGATGGGGGAACGACGTGAAGTTAAAGTCATTGTCTCAACCTAATCAAAGTAAAGAAGAATTGGTACGAGAAAATATTTTGACTCTAGAAGATGTACGCCGTCGGTTAGAATACCAACATATATTCCTGATTTATTTGGAAAACCGACTCATCGGTGAAATGAGCTATACCATTGACCCCGATCATCTGTTTGACAAGGAGTTGGAAACAGCATGGATCAGTATTTCCATTGGTGAGCCTGAATGCCGTGGGAAAGGAATTGGTTTTATCGCTTTAACGTACTTGGAAGAGCAAGTTAGAAAGCGTGGTCTTCAACGAATCGAGCTAGGCGTGTTTGAATTTAATACAGCTGCTTTGAAGCTTTATAAGAAGTTAGGGTATCAAGAAATAGGACGCATAGAAAACTTCACGTATTATGAGAGACAAATGCGGGCTGATATTCGTATGGAAAAGCATATCGGAATTAATTTTCCTGGCAGCTAGGACGTAACCATCTCTTCAAAAGATCGTACATGAGCAACCAAATGGTTAATGTCATTTCAAAAGTCTGCTAAATAGTGAAACTAAGCGTGCTTTTAGATATAAAAAAGAAGAACTACAAAGGTTTATTTTTAGTACTAAACATTAGGGTTGCTTTTTTATTTAATGTCTGTTATATTTAAAGAGTATTATCTTTGTTCTTTTTCAGATCGAGAATATATTTCATGGAAATATATTTTGTTTTTCGTCTAAAGTTTTGAGCAAGTATAGTAACATCATTGTGTGGACATCCACACTAGGAGGCAATTAATTATGGAACAAGGTACAGTGAAATGGTTTAACGCAGAAAAAGGTTTCGGTTTCATCGAGCGCGAAGCAGGAGAAGACGTATTCGTACACTTCTCAGCAATCCAAGGCGACGGTTTCAAATCTTTAGACGAAGGTCAAAGTGTAACATTTGAAATCGAACAAGGACAACGTGGCCTACAAGCTACAAACGTTCAAAAAGCTTAATAACAGCTTGGAAGAGACCCTACTTGTAGGGTCTTTTTTTATTTGCTAAAATTTATTTACAGTATATGAAAGAGCTACTCAGTAGGATATAGGGATGAACGTACATATTCAGAGTTGCTTCACATAGGTGATTAACACGGTTACTTTACTTAATAACTTGTTTTTGAACACGCGTATAACGAATCACGATCTACACGGGAAAGGAGTGTCCAAATGGAAGTAGTATACATTGCCGGTGGCTGTCTTTGGGGAGTACAAGCGTTTATCAAAACCTTACCAGGTGTGACATTTACGGAAGCAGGGAGGGCGAATGGAACACTTCATTCACTCGAAGGCGAGTATGATGGGTATGCTGAATGTGTAAAAACAGGATTTGATCCTGCTGTCGTAACCATTTCGGAATTAATGGACTATTTATTTGAAATCATAGATCCGTATAGTGTGAATAAACAAGGTGCAGACGTTGGCGAGAAATATAGAACGGGCATCTACAGTGAAAATCTTGAACACTTGGAAGAAGCGAGAGCGTTTATTACGAAGAGAAGTGATGTGGACCGTATAGTTGTGGAAGTGTTGTCTCTTACAAACTATGTGAAAAGTGCAGATGAACATCAAGACAGATTAGCTAAATGCCCAACGGATTATTGTCATATACCAGCTGAGTTATTAACTAAATATGGTTCATGAAGAATACGTTTTTGGAATCGAGAAAAATGACAACACTCTATGATAAATTGGTATATAATGGACTTAGTAAATAAAACTTTCTTATTTCAGTAACTAAGTTTACAGTAGCGATAGATAAGGGGAGTGGGATACATTGAAATATCAAAACACGTGGGATCTAGAGAGTATTTTTGCAGGTGGAACGCATTCTGACGAAGTACAAACGAAACTTTCGGCTGTCAAAGAAGATATTGCTCTTTATGCAGACCAGTTAAACGCATGGAACAGTGATCCGGCTAACGATGCCTCTACTTTGCAAGAATTATTAAACAAGCAAGAAGTCATTGGTAAAGGCTTAGGCCAAGTGGGTACGTTTATTAATATGTGGCGTGACGCCTTCATGGATGATCCATATGCAAGCGTTGTCATAGGCCAAGTGATGGAACTAAGCAGTGAAATTCAGCAACTCTCCACAATCTTCATGAAAAAACTGGTAGCCATTTCGGATGAAAGCTGGAATCAACTTCTTGAAGACGATGCTTTACAGGTCATCCGTTTCTCATTAAATGAAATACGTGAAAAAGGTAAACGTTTATTATCTGAAGCGGAAGAAAAACTGATTGCGAAATTAAATAAAGATGGTCTTTCCGCGTGGAGTGATCTATACAATACAGTGGGCTCCACTATGACCGTTCCGTTTACGGATAAAGACGGGAAAACCACAGACTTATCTATCGGGCAAGCTATGAATAAAATGTACGCCGATCCCGATGCGGAAGTGCGTGCAGCGCTTTTTGAGAATTGGGAAAAAACTTGGTCTGCGAATGGACCGATCTTTGCGGACATCTTGAATCATTTAGCAGGCTATCGCTTAACGTTACAAGATGCTCACGGGAGAGAAGGCCATTTAGAAGAGCCGCTTGAATATAACCGGATGTCTAAAGAAACGCTAACCGCGATGTGGTCAGCAGTGGATGCGCAGAAACAAACGTTTATTGAGTACTTAAGTCGGAAAGCGGATTTATTGGGCATGGATCAGCTTGGTTGGCAAGACGTGGCCGCTCCAGTTGCGGTAGGTGAAACAAAGCCGACACGCTTCACATATGATGACGCCTGTGATTTCATTATGGAACATTTCGCTTCATTTGGACCGAAATTGACCGACTTTACGAAACATGCATTGGAAAACCGTTGGGTGGAAGCGGAAGATCGCCCAAACAAACGACCAGGTGGTTATTGCACAAGCTTGCCTGAATTTGAAGAGTCACGAATTTTCATGACATTCACAGGTTCTCCAAATGATACGAGCACATTGGCACATGAATTAGGGCATGCTTTTCATAGTCACGTTATGAAAGATTTACCGACATTGAACCGTAATTATGCGATGAATGTCGCGGAAACAGCGAGTACGTTTGCGGAAACGATTATTGCCGATGCTACTGTGAAAAATGCTACATCCGATGAAGAGAAAATCTCTCTGTTAGCAAATAAATTAGAAGGTGCCACCGCGATGTTTTTAAATATTCGTGCTCGCTTTCTATTTGAAGATCAGTTTTACACGGAACGCGCGAAAGGCATAGTATCAGAAAATCGCTTGAATGAATTGATGGTAGACGCACAAAAAGAAGCATTTGGAAATAGTTTATCTTCATATCATCCGCATTTCTGGGCAGCTAAGCTGCACTTCTTTATCGATAGCGTGCCGTTTTATAACTTCCCGTACACATTTGGCTACTTGTTCAGCTTAGGGATCTACGCAGAATACTTGAAACAACCTGAAGGGTTTGAAGAAAAGTATATTGCCTTATTACGTGATACTGGATCTATGACAGTAGAAGACCTCGCGAAAAAACACCTGGATGTAGATGTGACGAAAGAAGATTTCTGGGCAGCTGGCATTACGCTAGTGGCTAAAGACGTGGAAGAGTTTGTAGAATTGACGAATTCATTACGGAAGTAATCCTGAAGACAAAAAATCCCGCTCCTTTTAAAAAAGAAGCGGGATTTTCTAGTTGTTTTACTTAATTCCTTGTTTGTCGAACTTATCTAGTATATAACCAGCCACTGCTGCGACGAACGCTGGTACAGCCCAGCCGAGTCCATGTTCGAAAAACGGAATAACGTTTAGCCACTCGGTAATGCGAGCAGAACTGTACCCCGTGCTAGCGAATACTTCGTATAACGCAAAAACGAATGTGATAAATATAGATAGCCGATACATCATCTTGCCGCCACCCACAACATGTTGGGATAAGGAAAGAATGACTAGAACAATCGAGATCGGATAAATAAATACTAATAAAGGTATGGCCAAAGCTAATATAGCATTCAATCCTAAATTAGATACTACCAAGGCGAATAATACAAAAACCGCGACATAGGCTTGGTAACTGAACTTCGGATATATTTCATTGAAGAACCTTGAACAAGCATTAATTAGACCGACACATGTCGTTAAACAGGCTAGTATGACGATGATACCAAAGAGAAGTCCTCCGCCACTTGGGAATAACATGCTTGCTGCTGCAGTTAATACTTCCGCACCGTTTCCAAATGTTTGTTCTTTTGGAATGACTTTACCAATCCATCCGAGTGAGAAATACACAACGGCCAATCCGATACTAGCGATGAAGCCAGCACCCAACGTTCCTTTAACCAGTTCTGACTTCGACCTTGAACCTTTATCTTTGAGCGCATTGATCACGACAATCCCAAACGCTAGCGCTGCGACGGCATCCATCGTGAAGTAACCTTCTAAGAATCCATTTACAAATGGAGTGGATGCATAATCATCTGCTGGAGCTGAAGATATGTTATCAAATTTGATAAACGCTTGGACAACGAGCACGCCTAAAACCAACAGTAGAATAGGTGTTAAAAACTGGCCGATGCGATCGACGATTTTTTTAGGATTTAAACTGATGTAGTAGGTTATACCGAAAAATACTAGAGAGAATATAAGCAACGGTAAGTTGCCATTCACTTCCACTATCTGTTTAAATCCTAACTCATACGCAACATTGGATGCTCTTGGAATACCATAAAATGCTCCAATCGACATATAGATAATGACCGCAAAAATCATTCCGAACACTTTATGTACGCGGCTACCCATAGACAATAGCCCGTTATCAGACAAGGCGATCGCAAGAATAGCCATGAACGGTAGTAGAACGCCTGTGATGAGGAAGCCTACAATGGCGGATGCAAAATTAGTCCCTGATTCCAAGCCGAGAAATGGCGGGAAAATCAGATTTCCAGCTCCAAAGAATAAAGAGAAGAGCATGAATCCCGTGAATAGTATGTTTTTTTTACTCACTATAATACCTCCTGATGTTTTTGTGTGTAGAGTAAAATGAAAGTACATAATATATGTGTAATTGCATTTAGAATAGTAAGACTTCGCAAAATATAATGTGAATTGTGTCGATTATGTACCCAACGTGGTTGAATTCATCTAACACTTTTCATTGCATACGATAGTTTTGATCAATCCGATGTTCTGTTCATATACCATTTTCTCTCCTTTATTTTTGCGCAGAAAAAACTCGCCCCCTAAATAGGGACGAGTTTTTACTCGCAGTACCACCCATGTTCCAAAAGCTTCGTAAACGATAAAAACGTTTCATTCTAATTCATCTTACGATTATATGTTTTCCATGTAACGTTGGAAATCCGGCAAAATTTACTATTTTCAACTTTGCATCTTAGAGATGATTTTCGGATATGCTCTGTCCATCGACTTTCACCAAATGTCGACTCTCTGGGGAACGAATTTCATACCGTACTCTTTCTCGTCACTGAATATTATATACTACAATATAATTTAACAGACAACTATTAGAAAGGTCAATACCTTTTACTATATTCGGAATATTACCATAACACGTTATTTTTTAAAAGAGAATTCCTTGATCCAAGAAGAGGAAAGGAAGTGTTTTATTGGTATGTGGCCTAGTGAGTGTATTTCGTTCTGGAGCATCTATCGAATGTAGGTGTACAACCTATTATCTATACCTATTCAGACCATCGACAGGTATATTTAGTTGTCAGGAGACCCAATATGATGAGCAGGGAGTAAATGGGGAATAGCTAATTGAATAAATTCTTCTGGCGTGATCTTGTGACTATTTCTCATCCAGTCTACAGAAGCTCCGTACATGCCAGAGCTCAATATGATAGCCATAATTCTCAACCCTTCATCTTTTTCGGAATGCTATTGAGGTGATAGCAATTTATAAATCATAGATGTCTTCAAAGTAATAATAGAACGTGGCACGATTAATCATCGCTTCAGCTGCAATATCTGTAATGGTAATCTCTTTAAACTCTGTTTTACCCGACAGTTCCTTGAACTACTCCCACTTTCACTGCGTTTAGAAGAGGGAGATTCCTAAGAACACCAGCGTAACCACTAGTTATGGATTAGGCGATCCCCGCAGTCCCTGCGGTTCGAAGTCTTATGGCTTCGTTTTTAAGATTTATACTTGCGTTCAAATCCCGGTCATGATGGCATCCGCAATTCGGACAGTCCCATTCACGCAAGGCAAGATGCTTCGCGTCGTGGTTTCTAGCTCCACATCCCGAACAAAGCTGGCTGGAAGGAAATGTTTTTCCAACGACTACCACGTGTTTGCCATACCATTTCGCCTTATATTCCAGCATGGAACGAAACTGTGCCCAGCTCACGTCGCTTAT